>NZ_BAKF01000010.1 GCF_000614025.1 Prevotella aurantiaca JCM 15754 | reverse complement strand
AAGAGCAGCACCTTCATTTTCTCTATTTTCATACGCCTTAATTTTTATGGGCAAAGTTACCCGAATTAAAGCGTTCTTCACTTATGCAGAAAACTGCCGACCGAAGCAACAGCCACACGGGGCGAAAATAATTCAGTTACCTGACATTGCTCCGTCGTTACCTATGGCAAAATAGGGTAACGGTTTAGTAACTGAACTTTTGCCTGAATCTACATATTGCTGCCCTTTGCGAACAGGGCAATTTTATGCAAATCGTTCCGTTTCGTGCTCATTATCAGTAAGTTTGCACAAACTTAGATTTATCTTCATTTTCCTTGATTAGTTGCATTGCAACACCCATTGTTTTGCGTTGCAAAAGTGTCTGTTTTGCATGCCAAAAGTGCCTATATTGCAGCGCAAAACAGGCTCTTTTGCAATGCAATAGTATCTATACTGCTTTTTATTTGTGTTTTTCTTTACAAATAAGAGCGGTTTTATAAGCAAACTACTCTGACTTTTTAAGAACAAAATAGGCGAAGTCTTCTCTAACAGTCTCACCACTTTGATGGTGCGAAAAATAAAAGACATCATGCCTTAATGCAGTTATCTTGCCCGCACATTTACACACTAACAATCGAAAAAATAGTTCTTTAAATACAGACTAAAACGTCTTAACAGACAGCCAATTGGCAGAAAATAGTTAGCAAATAGCATACGAATGTAAAATATAATCGCTATCTTTGCAAATATTAGGTAGCCTTTAGCAAGGCCTTTAACGAAGTAAAAAGATTATGACACAAGAAGAAAAAACAAAGATAGAAGAAGAAATTGTAGACGTTTTAAAGACCGTCTACGACCCCGAAATACCTGTAAACATATACGACCTCGGTATGATTTACAAGATAGATTTGCAGGAAGACGGAACATTGGAAATGGATATGACTTTCACTTCGCCATCTTGTCCTGCAGCCGACTATATCTACGAGGACGTAAGAACAAAGGTAGAGGGTGTGAAAGGTGTAAAAGTTGCTAACATAGAACTTGTCTTTGAACCCACTTGGGACCAAAGTATGATGTCGGAAGAAGCACGTGTAGAACTCGGCTTCGACTAATTTCACCCGTAGTAAACAACCAAACTGTAAGATAATGAAGAATGTTTATTTCCTTTCCGATGCCCATCTCGGTTCGTTAGCCATAAAGCACCGACGAACACAAGAGCGACGTTTAGTGCGCTTTTTGGACAGTATAAAGGAGAAAGCAGAAGCAATCTATCTGTTAGGAGATATGTTTGACTTTTGGGACGAGTACAAACACGTTGTCCCGAAAGGCTATACACGCTTCTTGGGAAAGATTTCTGAACTTACAGATATGGGGGTAGAGGTACATTATTTCGTAGGAAATCATGATATTTGGACCTACGGATACTTGGAAGAAGAGTGCGGAGTAATACTGCACAGACGCGATATTACAACCGAAATTCACGATAAGGTATTCTACTTAGCACATGGTGACGGGCTTGGAGACCCTGACCCGCTGTTCAAAATACTGAGAAAGATATTCCATAACCGTGCCTGCCAGCGACTATTGAACTTCTTTCACCCATGGTGGGGAATGCAATTAGGACTTGGTTGGGCTAAAAAGAGCCGACTGAAACGTACAGATGGAAAAGAACTTCCCTTCCTTGGAGAAGAGAAAGAATACTTAGTGCAATATACCAAGGAATATATGAAGACGCATAAAGATATAGATTACTTTGTATATGGGCATCGACACATAAAGCTCGACCTTATGCTTGACGACAAAGTGCGTATGTTTATTCTTGGAGATTGGATATGGCAGTTCACTTATCTTGTATTTGATGGAGAACATACCTTCCTCGAAGACTATGTGGAAGGGGAAAGCTTGTTATAATAAAACACTTTTATAACATTATCTTTCCTTCATTCTTTCTTATCGATTACGAGTTCGTTGAAAGAAAAAGGCCGTTCGTTGAATAAATTTGGACAGTTAAACGAAAGAGTGTATATTTGTAAACAGTTTTTAAATAATAAAAAACTAACACTCTCAAAGAGTAGAAAAAGATGTGATAAATAAAAGATAGAAATTCATCATTTAGAATAAAACTCAGGTTTGTAGATTAAGTTTAGTCAAAAAGGTGGTTGTCGTGATGACAACCACCTTTTACCTTTTAGGAGATAAAAACCTATCTTCCTTTTTATTTCTTCGCTGCCATCACAAGCTCTTGTGTGTCGCGAGCAATTACAATTTCTTCGTCGGTAGGTATCAAAACAACCTTTACCTTTGAGTCATCGGTAGAGAGAACACGCTCAACACCGCGGCACTTATTCTTCTCTTCGTCCATCTTAATACCAAGGAACTCCAGTCCTGTGCATGCATCCAAACGAAGACCTGTTTGGTTTTCGCCTACACCTGCAGTCCAAATAATTATATCAACACCGCCCATGGCTGCTGCATAAGCACCAATATACTTCTTAATGCGGTATGTATACATCTTTAAAGCAAGGATAGCACGTTCGTTTCCAGCAGCTTCAGCAGCCTCAATTTCGCGCATATCAGAACTAATTCCAGTGATACCGAGTACACCGCTCTCCTTGTTAAGGTAGTCTGCCATTTCTTGTGGAGTTTTTCCAAGCTTCTCCATCATATAGGTTACGGCAGAAGCATCGATGTCTCCACAACGTGAACCCATCATCATACCTGCCAAAGGAGTAAGTCCCATTGATGTATCAATAACCTTTCCGTCCTTGATGGCAGCCATTGAAGCACCGTTACCAATATGGCAAGTGATTATCTTTTGGCTCTTATAGTCAACTCCAAGGAATTCGCAAGCACGCTTAGAAACGTAACGATGACTTGTTCCATGGAAGCCATAACGACGTACATGATACTTTTCGTACATTTCATAAGGCACAGCATAGAGGTATGCATGAGGAGGCATTGTGCTGTGGAAAGCATTGTCGAACACTGTTACCTGTGGTGTATGGGGCATCAATGAATCTACTGCTCTAAGACCACGGAGGTGTCCTAAGTTGTGAACAGGTGCGAGATCGATGAGACTTTCTATACCTTTTTCAACTTCTTTGGTTACGATACAGCTCTTTTCGAAGAGGTCTCCACCCTGCACAACACGGTGTCCAACAGCGTCAATCTCGTCCAAACTCTTCAATGCACCATACTTTGGGTCAAGCAAAAGTTCGAATACAAACTTAACACCTTCCTTGTGATCGGGCATATCATGCATTATTTTCTCCTTGCTTCCGTCAGGTAAGGTAACCTTAACAAACGCTTCGTCCAATCCAACACGCTCTGCGCCACCTTGTGCAAGTACACTTTCGTCAGCCATATCGTACAACTTGTACTTGATAGAGCTACTGCCACAATTTAATACTAATATCTTCATAATGTCATTTTTGTTTTCTGATTAAAATAAAATAGAGGAGTTAAAGAACTGTTGTGCGCTCTCTAACTCCCCTTAATTCCTTAATTTACGCCTTAGAATCTTGTGCCTGGCAAGCTGTAATAGCTACCATATAGTAGATATCATCTACCGAACATCCACGTGAAAGGTCGTTTACTGGACGTGCAATACCTTGAAGGATTGGGCCAATAGCAGTAGCACCACCAAGGCGTTGAACCAACTTATAGCCGATATTTCCTACTTCGAGGTTTGGCACAACAAGTACGTTTGCCTTGCCTGCAATATCAGAATCCTTAGCTTTCTTAGCAGCAACAGCAGGATCGAGGGCTGCATCAGCCTGCAATTCGCCGTCTACTCTTAAGTCAGGATACTTTTCTTTTGCTATTTTTGTAGCCTCAACAACCTTGTCAATAATATAAACGCTCTTACCAGTAGCCTTATCTATTGCATCGGTTGCAGAACCTTTGGTAGAGAAACTAAGCATAGCTACGTTAGGATTCTTAAAGCCTGCCACGCTTCTTGCGGTTGCTGCAGTAGTATAAGCAATCTGTGCCATCTGCTCAGCTGTTGGATTTGGTGTTACTGCAACATCACCCATAACTACCACACCATTCTCTCCGTATTGTGCTTCGTGCGTCAATACGAGCATAGCACCACTTACAACGCTAACTCCAGGAGCGCATTTAATAATCTGCAATGCAGGGCGAAGTGTATCACCAGTAGTTGAAAGAGCACCCGAAATCTGTCCGTCTGCTCCTTCTGTCTTTATAATCATGCAACCTAAGTATAGGTTATTCTTTACCAACTCGCGTGCTTTCTCAATCGTCATACCCTTTTTCTGACGCAGTTCAGTAAGTTTTTCAGCGTATTCCTCACTGCGTGGGTTGTTCTCAGGGTCTATAATCGTAGCCTTGTCAATATGTTTTAACCCCCATTCGCCAGCCAACTTCTTAATGTTATCAGGATTACCGATGAGAATTAATTCTGCAATTTCATCGGCTAATACCTTATCTGCAGCTCTAAGAGTTCTTTCTTCCTCTGCTTCCGGAAGCACAATGCGCTGCTTGTTCGCTTTAGCACGTGCGATAATTTGGTTAAGTAAATCCATAGTATATTTTTATTTTTTAAATGTTTTATGTCTATTTTGCGATGCAAAGATAGCAATTTCGACCTATAAAACCAAAATAAACGTACTTTTTTACACCTTATTAAAATAATAAATTTTGCTATGTTGGGTTGATGTTTTAAAAGATATGGTTGGACATTATTAAGCAAAATAGAATCTCAAATAGCTTTGCTTGTTTCTACACAAAAGCTTTACAATTGTACCTTTATACAGCAACAACCCCTTTTTATCCGTTTTTTCTTTTATGTAAGCAATTAGTACCAAAAACTTGCAAAGTCATAGATTAAAGTTCTAAAACCTACCATAATCAATTGATTTAAATCAATAAAACCAACAAATTGGTAATTTTGTCGGCATAATATTTTCATTATCGAATAAATCACCCTATCTTTGCATCGTGTTTTTCATAGTATTAGATTTAAGGTTAACAAAGGTTGGAGTACAGCGGTACTCCTTTTTTTATGCCCATAAGTGAAACCATCATAATTCAACAAAATTATGACGAACTTGCCTTACAGATGGTTCAGTTAGAAAAACAGGGAGTAATTCTTATCTTATTGCGTAAAAAAGAAAATCGGTTAACATGCTGTAAACAACATATTAACCGATAATAAATCTTTATAAAAAAGTTGTCCTAGGCGGATTCGAACCACCACAAACAGAACCAAAACCTGTTGTGCTACCATTACACCATAGGACAATTGCGGGTGCAAAGATAATGCTTTTTTGCATTATACACAAATTTTTTATGGAGAAATTGCATTATTTTATGCTTTAAGGAACCTTCATCTGGCTTGTACTAATTGACTTAACTGTTTTTAAAACCATATTTCAGATTTATCTTAACCGACTTTACCTTATTTAGAACTCTTGTTTCTTACTTATCTTCATAGGTTTTACAACATTCCCATACCATGCTTTTGATATTACAAACGGAGCCTACAAGTTACGGAAACTGAGTATCTACTGCTACGCTTCTTGCCTGTTTCCGATATTGTCCAGGCGCACATCCTTTCATCTTTTTAAAGAATTTGTTGAATTGTACTTGCGATGAGAAACCGAAAGCAAAGGCTATTTCCTGAATATTTCGGGTTGTTCCAGCCAGATTTGCTTCTACCTCTTTTATTATATAGTCATCAATCAGCTGTTTCGGAGTTCGTCCTGCAACACGCCGTGTTACTTGTGCCAAGTAGCGAGGAGTAACGTTTAGCGCATTAGCATAGAATCTTACTTCTCCCGTTTTGCGGTGATTGGCAGCAATGTTATCCATCAATTGGTTATACAATTCCAACATTCTGTCAGATATAGTTTGCCTTGGTAAGTCACTACTATGATCAAGCAACTGTGCATTTGTACCAAGATTAGAGTCGGCAGAGCGCAAAATAAGTTGACACATATAATCTGAAGCTTGTCCGATAGCACATTCTAAAGTATCACCTGCACATAGATGAACAGCTACTGCCGATGTAAAGGCACCACCAGATCCATGTGTAATTCGGTCTATAAAGCCAGGACGTGTATAGAAATGGGCTACTGTGCTATTGCTTTCCACCAACACATCGGTGAGGGAAGCCTTAGTTATAACTCCTCCCTGCAGTGCTACAGCTTCGCAACCAAACTGCAATATCTTCCTTGCCATTTGTTCCAACGCTTCGTTGCTGTGTGTTTCACCCTCCTGTAACATATAAGCAGCACTATTTTGCTTCATGATTACGATACTACTCAAAGGGAAAAGACATTGTACCATTGCGTCTACCACCTTCTTCGGCATAAGCATTTTGCCTTTACTACTGATAATAACGGCATCTAAAAGTACAAATTCTGGATTATATTCGTGCAACAATCGCTCCACAGTAAATACTTGTTCCACATTTCGAAGCATACCAATCTTCACCGCATTAGGTTTTAAATCGTTCAATACGGCACGAATCTGCATATCCAAAACTTCTGCAGGAATATCGTAAAGTTGTCGTATGCCTTCAGTGTCCTGCGCCGTAACCGAAGTAATAGCAGTTGCAGCGTATGCCCCTAACATGGTTATGGTTTTTATATCAGCTTGTACACCAGAGCCACCTGTACTATCTGAACCAGTAATGGTGAGTATGGTTGTTTTCTTTTCCATTGTCCGTGGTTGTTTTCGTTATTGTTTTTTTATTGCTCAAACTCTTTGTTGTAGGCAATATTTCGTGGGTGATGGTTAAGAATTTCCTCTCGCAATGTTGTTGTATCAATGTGCGTATAGATTTCCGTTGTACCGATACTTTCATGTCCAAGCATTGCTTGAATAGAGCGTAAGTTGGCTCCTCCCTCAAGCAAAGCAGTAGCAAAAGAATGTCGTAGTGTGTGTGGCGATATTGTTTTCTTTATTCCTGCCTCCCGTGCGTAGTTCTTTATCATTATCAGAATCATAGTTCGGGTAAGATGTGCTCCTCTTCTATTCAAGAAAACATAATCCTCTTCTCCCTCTTTTATCTTCATTTGGTTACGATCAGCAAACCAAAAATCTAATTCTTTCAATGCTTTTGGCGATATTGGTACAAGGCGTTCTTTAGAACCTTTACCCATAACGCGAATAAATTCCTCCTCTCGATAAAGGTTGGAAAGCTTCAGATGTGTAAGTTCCGACACACGCAAACCGCAAGAAAACAGTACTTCTATAATAGCACGATTACGATGTCCTTCCCATTTTGACAAATCAATGGCGCGTTCCAGCATATCAACTTCAACTGTAGAAAGTACTTCTGGTAAATGTTGTGGCTGTTTTGGCGATTCAAGAAGTTCGGTTGGGTCTGATTCCATGTAACCATCAAGCACTAAAAAACGATAAAATTGTCTGACACCGCTCAATATTCGGGCCAGCGACCGAGCACCTATACCAAGATCACACACAGTTGCTGCAAAATTCTCTATATCTTCTAGCTTTGCCTCTTGTGGTGTCTTCTTTTCACCAGCAAGGAAATTCAGCAACTTTTCTAAATCGCGAATGTAAGCATCAAGCGTATTTGGCGAATAGCCTTTCTCTAGCTTCAGATAACGCTGATACTTACGAATAAGATTAGAAGATGTTTCTTTGCTCGTTTCCATATTATTGTGTATTTTTGCAGCCGTAGTGCGCCAATTGGTGCAAAGATAAGTAATTTCTGTGTAATATGAAAATAATCATCATCAATGGTCCTAACCTTAACCTCTTAGGGAAGCGCGAACCAAACATATACGGCAGCCTTTCTATGGAGGAATACTTGCTTAAACTTCGTGCAATGTACTCCGATATCGACATTGAATATTATCAAAGCAATGTAGAAGGAAAACTTATTGACAAGTTGCAAGAGGTTGGATATACCTACAACGGCATTATATTGAACGCTGGAGCATACACTCATACCAGCATTGCGCTTCAAGATTGTATTCGTGCCATTACAGTTCCTGTGGTGGAAGTACATATAAGTAATGTGAAAAACCGTGAGGAATATCGTCACCATTCAATGATTGCACCAGCTTGCATCGGTACTATTCAAGGATTTGGAATGAACTCTTACCGCTTGGCAGTAGAGGCTTTAAAAGGTATAGATAAAACATCTGAATAGTAAAAGATCAAGTAACGATGACAGAAACCGAACAATTAGATAAGTATATTCTCGACCATATAACTCCAGAAGGAGATTATTTATATCGACTTTACAGAGCAACGAACATACACACCATTCACGGACGAATGGCCAGTGGACATCTGCAAGGTCGCCTTCTGAAGATGTTGGTACAAATGATACAACCGAAAAACGTGCTGGAAGTGGGCACTTTCAGCGGATATTCTGCCATTTGTATTGCCGAAGGACTACCTGAAGATGGCAAACTTTATACGTTTGAAATAAACGACGAGATGGAAGATTTTACACGTCCATGGATAGAAGGCTCGGCAGTTGCACAAAAAATAGATTTCCGTATTGGTGATGCAAATATCGAAGCGCCTAAATTAGGCATTACTTTCGATATGGTTTTTGTAGATGGTGATAAGCGTACATATCTTGAAACCTACGAAACAGTTTTGAAAATGTTACGCTCCGGTGGTTATATACTTGCCGACAATACACTTTGGGACGGCCATGTTACCGATAAAGCTTACGACCGCGACCATCAAACACAGGGTATTCGCAAATTTAACGATTTTATTGCGCAAGATGACAGAGTAGAAAATGTAATACTTCCATTGCGAGATGGACTGACCATTATACGGAAAAAGTAAAGATAAAATAGTAACCGTACTTTTAATTCATAAAACATAAATAATAAAGGTGGATTTAAATCCACCTTTATTGTTTTATAATAATTGTATCAGAATCTTATTTCAGCACACCGAGTTCTTTACCAATCTTAATGAAAGCGTTGATACACTTGTCAAGTTGTTCACGATTGTGACCAGCAGAGATTTGAACACGGATACGTGCTTCGTTCTTTGGAACTACTGGATAGTAGAAGCCTGTAACGTAGATGCCTTCGTCGAGCATCTTTGAAGCATAAACTTGTGAAAGTTTAGCATCGTAAAGCATAACAGCGCAGATAGCACTTTGTGTTGGTTTGATATCGAAACCAGCTGCCATCATCTTATCGCGGAAATAGTTTACGTTCTCAACCAACTTATCGTGCAATTCGTTGCTTTCCTTCAACATCTTGAAAACTTCGAGACTCGCACCAATAATGCTTGGAGCCAAAGAATTAGAGAAGAGATAAGGACGGCTACTTTGACGAAGCATATCGATAATTTCCTTACGCCCAGTAGTGAAACCTCCGAGAGCACCACCGAATGCCTTACCGAGTGTACCAGTATAAATGTCTACACGACCATAAGTTTTGCAGAGTTCGCTTACACCATGTCCTGTTTCTCCAACTACACCTGCAGAGTGGCTTTCGTCAACCATAACAAGTGCATTATATTTTTCAGCAAGGTCGCAAATCTTATCCATTGGAGCAACATTACCGTCCATAGAGAATACACCATCAGTTACAACAATACGGAAACGTTGTGCCTGTGCTTCTTGTAAACATTTCTCCAACTCTTCCATATTACCATTTGCATAACGGTAACGCTTAGCTTTACAAAGACGAACACCGTCGATGATTGAAGCGTGATTCAATGCGTCAGAAATAATAGCATCTTCTTCGTTAAACAAAGCGCCAAATACACCGCCGTTTGCATCGAAGCAAGCTGCATAAAGAATAGTATCTTCGGTTTGGAAATAATCAGAAATAGCAGCTTCTAATTCCTTGTGGCTATCTTGTGTTCCGCAGATAAAACGTACAGAAGACATACCGAAACCACGCTTGTCCATCATATTCTTTGCACCTTCAATAAGGCGAGGGTGATTAGACAAACCAAGATAGTTATTAGCACAGAAGTTCAACACATTCTTGCCTTTAACAAAGATTTCTGCTTGCTGTGGTCCTTCAATAATACGTTCTTCCTTGTAAAGACCTGCATCTTTAAGTCCTGCGAGTGCTTCGCAGAGATGTTCTTTCATTTTACCATACATAGCATTAAAGTTTTTAATTATTTTCAAGTACAAAGGTCTTGATATTTTTTGAAAAAAGGAACTTAAATTCTGATTATTTTAAATCAAGCCCTTTTTTTTATACAACATTAATACTTTTAATTCCTAAATTAATCAAAAAAGTAGTTAACTTTGCGCCATAAAACAAAAAAATCTATTCAATAATAATATGAAAAATATTTTGGTTATTGGCTCTACAGGGCAGATAGGCTCAGAGCTTGTAAGAGAGTTACGCAGTATTTACGGTGGCAACAACGTAGTTGCAGGTTTCATTAAAGGTGCAGAACCTACTGGCGAACTTCTTGAAGGTGGTCCATCGGCTGAATGCGATGTTACCAACCCTGAAATGATTACTGCAGTAGTGAAGAAGTACAATATCGACACAATCTACAACCTTGCAGCATTATTATCAGTAGTAGCAGAAGGAAAACCACGTTTGGCATGGAAAATAGGAATTGATGGTCTTTGGAATATTCTTGAGATTGCTCGCGAAAACAAGTGTGCAGTGTTCACACCAAGTTCTATTGGTTCATTCGGTCCAAGCACTCCTCACGACATGACACCACAAGACACTGTTCAGCGTCCTGGTACAATTTATGGTGTATCTAAGGTTACTACCGAGTTACTTTCAGACTACTATCAGAAAAAATATGGTGTAGACACCCGTTCGGTACGTTTCCCAGGTATCATTTCTTATGTAACTCCTCCAGGTGGTGGTACAACCGACTACGCTGTAGATATTTATTATTCTGCAGTTAAGGGCGAAAAGTTTGTATGTCCTATCGCAAAAGGCACTTACATGGATATGATGTATATGCCAGATGCATTGCATGCAGCTATTTCTTTGATGGAAGCTGACCCAACAAAACTTATTCACCACAATGGTTTCAATGTTGCGGCAATGAGTTTTGAACCAGAAGAAATATTTGCTGAAATAAAGAAACACAAACCTAACTTTGAAATGGTTTACGATGTAGACCCATTGAAGCAAGGTATTGCTGATAGCTGGCCAGATCGTTTGGACGACTCTTGCGCTCGTAGCGAATGGAACTGGAAACCACAATACGACCTCAAGAGTATGACTGTAGATATGCTCGAACAGCTCAGCAAGAAATTGCTCTAAGCTAATGTAAAAATAAGTGGAGGCTGAAATAATTCTCCCAAAAGCTAAAAGAAAAAAGCTCGAAAGACAAATACTTTCGGGCTTTTTCTGTTTATATAGGCTACTCTATTTTGGCACATTCAAGCCATCAATAAAAAGGTATTTTTACCCACATTATAAATAGCTTAAAATCAACATAATAGAGAGGCCTGAAAATTTATAATTAAAAAAATAAAATTTATAATTATAAATTTTGAAATTATAATTAAAGTTTTGAGCAATTATAATTATAAATTTTACTTCCATATACCATCTCACTGAAATAGTAATAAAACCCTCGCTACTACTTGTGTAATTCGAAAGAATTTCCGAAATTTGTAATTGTGTAAGTTCCATTATTTCTTTATTTTAATGTTACCAAAATACAAAGATAAGAAAAATATGGACTTACACACTTTTTTAGGACAGTACCAAAATATCTTTCTCTAGGTTTCTTGACTTGACAAAGTCATTAAATGAATAAAATTATGGAAATAACAACAACGTATTATGATAGAACCATGTGTGATGAATTGGCTCAGCACATAACTAAAAATTTGGATTGGCTCGTACCTTTTGTAAAGAGACATGAATCTCTTGATTTTCAGACTGGACATGACCCCAAACAAAATCGATCTTGGTTTTCTGTTTATAGAGGAACTGGAAGAGTTTTCCAGATATTATATAGAAATGGGAAGTTTGCAGAATATACAGCAGATGAAAAGTACATGAGATTAGATGAAGAACTTTTCACATCTCCTTCACCCTCACTTTTCGAGAATTATCTCTCTAAAATTGAAACCGAGAATGTTTTCGATAGATATTATATTGCTACAAATGGAGTACGTAAAGAAGGCTATTATCAGACATTGATAGGCAGAAGATATACATTCGATTATCAGGAATCTGATGATTTTATTATTATCGATAAAGAATTTGTTATCGGATTTTATGATGAGGTAGTTAAAGCGGAATGGAATAAAGATATCGTAGATGAGCAACTAAAAAATATTTCACAGTTGCGTTCTACCTATAAAGGTAATTTGCCTAAGGATATAAAACCAGAATATGGAGAGTTTGATTTCTTAGGTCTCAATAAGAATGGCGATATTATAATCATGGAAGTTAAACAGGATGATCCTTCAAAAACTTCACTTTCACCTATACAGACTGCCTTTTATTACAAGCAGTTGATTAAGCTATTATCTAGCGACAACTTCCTCTATGAACATATTAAGACTATGGTTGAACAGAAAATCAATATGGGATTAATATCGAAATCCTTCCTTAAGTACTTTCCAACCAAATTGTCTGGCAATATAATCCCATGCGTCATAAACGGTGAAGACAGTAGATTGTCAAAAAAAATTTGTGAGAGGTATCGCTTTACTAAAGACATATTTATTCCGTACATGAAAGCTTTCACATGTGATGAAAAAGGAACTCTTCTTACTTCAAAGAAATTAGAAGGATAGCAATATGAGGATAACCATTCACAGAGCAAATCAGATAGGTGGCTGTATTACAATCATTGAGCATAATGGCTGTAAGATAATTATTGACCTTGGTAGCAATCTTCCTGGTAGTTGTCAGGAGGAACTGTCCAAAGACGATATCGACACACTAACAGCTGGTGCCAATGCAATATTCTATACTCATTACCATGGTGACCATACAGGTTTGCACCATTTGGTCAGTCCCGAAATACCTCAATATATAGGAGAGGGTGCCAAAGATATAATGGTCTGCAAGTATGAGGTATTATGTAAACATGATAATCGTTTCATAGATATGCTCACTTCAGCTGAGCTGATGAAAACATATGTTGCAGATCAGCCAATTAAATACTCTGGAGCTGACAAAATCATTGTAACTCCATATTTTGTCAGTCATTCAGCCTTTGACGCATATATGTTCAAAATTGAGTGTAATGGCATTAAGATCCTGCATACTGGTGATTTTCGTAAACATGGTTATCTTGGAAAGAGCTTGTTCAAAATGTTGGGAAAATATGTCGGTCAAGTAGATTTACTTATTACAGAAGGAACTATGCTTGGTCGCAGACAAGAAAAGGTTGTAACCGAGAATGATATCAAAATGAATATAATTGATGTTTTGAAAAATCATAAGTATATCTTTGCCCTTTGCTCCTCAACAGAACTTGACCGTCTTGCGTCTTTTCATGCAGCTTGCAAGGAAACAGGTAGAGTGTTCTTAATAGATCAGTATCAGCAAGACATTCTTGATGTGTTCTCTAATTATGCTGGTAAACAGTCTGGCTTGTTTAAGTTTGACCAAACCTTCAGACTGATCAATTTCAGGACAAAAAACGTAGTCAAAAAGTTGAAGCATGATGGTTTTTTAATGCCATTACGAAGTGGTATGGAATATCTTGTTAAAGGAATGTTGGACGTTTACAATGATGAGGATGCCTGGCTAATATACTCCATGTGGAATGGTTATGCTGAAGAAGGTAAAGTTTACGCCAACGATAAGATACTTAGTATCAGAAATCTCTTTGGTAAACACATTTTTGATGGTTCTAGAGAGGGTTTCCATACCAGTGGACATGCGGATGTAAGTACCCTAGAAGATGTTTGTACTTTTGTCAATCCATCTATCGGGGTTATTCCAATTCACAAGGATGAGAATAGTCAATATGACATGCTTAAGGTCAAGGGATATAAGATCTTTCAGCAATCTGAAATAGTAACAGATAAAATAAGCATAATTTTACAATGAGGATTCTTCAAATCTCAGATACACACAACAAACATAAGCAACTGACTAACTTGCCAGCTGCGGATATTATTGTGCATTGTGGTGATTTTACGGACATGGGAACAGAGCAAGAAACTCTTGATTTTCTCAATTGGTTCATCAAATTACCTTACGCTCAAAAAATATTTGTGGTTGGGAATCATGACCTGTGTCTTTGGGATGCAGATGTAATAGAGGATCTTCCTAATAATGTGCATTTCCTTCAACATAATGGATGTGAGATATTTGGTGTAAAGTTCTTTGGATTGGGATATAACCATCCAGAGGAGTTGATACCGGATTATGTGGACATTCTTGTTACTCACGAACCTCCTATGATGATTTTAGACGAAAGCAATGGCAAGCATTGGGGTAACAAGCTATTAGGTGAGAGAGTGATAAAAGTAAAACCCAAATATCATCTTTTTGGTTATGCTCATGAATCATATGGAACCGAAAAGCGTGGTGGAATAATTTATTCTAATGGGGCATTACTCAATGACTTGTATGAAATGTGCCACAAACCGAAATTATACTGTTATTAGACTTCTCCTTCGATAGCTAAATTTGTAAAATAGATAGGCTACTTTATTCTTATTTAGTTATAACTATGACTTTTACCAAATTGTTTGCCCACTTCACAAAATATACTCCTGCGCCTTGTGCGACGAGTTTTGCTACACTTTTTTTACTTATCGTTTTATCAACAAGCATACCGTTTGCAGCATAGAGCATTATAGTTTCGCAGTTGGCAATACCTTCCACGTTTATCGTGTTATGAACAACGTAAGTCTTAATATTATCTACTGCAGATATTGTGTTGATTCCTGTTGCATCAGTTCCGTTATAAGGCTTTGGTGCACTTGAACCATATTCTTCAATATCTATTGCAAAAACAGGCCAATTCTTATCTTTGGCAATTTTTACATCGCTTACCAGTGCCAAATTCTTTTCGAGTGCGCCCGTTATTTCTGTTACATAGAGTCCTTGCAAATTTAGTCCTCCATAGTCGTCCCATTCGTCTGAACCATAAGCAATATATACAGGTAGTGCTTTCATAAACTCTGTCATGCTTGTACCTTTAATATTATTGCGTTGCATTTCTATATGTCGTAAACTTGATTGTGGTGCTAACTTTATCTCAGATATTGCGTTGTTATAACAATTAACTTGTTCTACCTTTGGATTTTTGCTAAGGTCGAGTGTACCTTCAATAAGATTATCTCGACAGATTAACGAGGTGAGCAATGGGTTCTGGCTGAAATCGAGTTGTTTTATCTTATTGCCGTAGCAACTAAAATCTGCGAGTGCAGGCATAGAATTGAGGTCTACTTTCTCCAAATCCTTATTATTACCACAATAAAGTGTTGCTAATACTGGCACGTAGTTCGCTTCCAGTTTTTTAAGTTCATTATCGTCGCAGTAGATTTCTCGTAATTGTGGTTGATTGGCAATAAGAATTGAAGATAGTCTATTGCTACTACAATCTATCTTCGTAATTTTTCCGTAAAGCGTTACTTCGGTATCGGTAAGTATCAACTGGTCTTGAGCGTTGTACGATGCACCTTTTATTCTAATTTGTTCACCTTCTTTTGCGCCAACCTTCAGTGATAGAACGTCGCCCACAGACTTGTTAGTTTTTAAAACAATAGTATTGGGTTCTGTGCTTTCTTCATTAATGCCTAAAAAGTTTTCGTTCCACTCTTCGTTTGCTTCGTAACTTGCTTTCGCTCCGAAAGGCACATAAAGATAAGCAGTGTAGTTTTTAAACATAACTCCAAATGCTCCAGTATCAGCAGCAGGTGCCTTTATAGCAGCAACGTGTAGTTCGCGTAATTTTTTACAACCATCTATTGCACCAACCTTCACTTCGGTAATAGAAGCTGGCCAATACATACGTTCTAAAGCCTCGGCATTGCAGCATAAACTAACAGGAATCGTTTTAACTCCTTCGTTAATATAAATATCCTTAAGGTTTACTGCACCTTCAAATATGCCTTGACAGATAGTTGTAACTGTTGGCAATGTCTTGTATAATGGCCTTTTATCTGCCAACGGATAAACAACAAGTGTGGTTTCGTCAGCATTATAAAGCACGCCATCTACCAGTTTAAAGTTGGGATTATTTTCGATTTCTATCTTTGCAAGTTGCTTACAAGCTGCAAATGCGGCTTGTCCAATTTTCTCTAACTTATCATTTAGTACGACTTTCGTAATTTGTGTACCATATAAGGCATTGTCGCCTATTATTTTCAACGATTTTGGAGCAACGAATTCTGTAATTGCGGTCATATAAAGTGCATTTCTTCCTATACTTTCCAGTTCATTTGGAAAGTTAATTTCGGCAAGAGTAGAGCAACTCATAAAGACACTTTCATTCAGTTTTTTAATAGTTTCTGGCAATATAACCTTTTTTAGTTTAAGGCATTTAAAGAATGCACCATTACCTACCGATGTTATCGTTTTAGGGAATGTAAGTGTCGTTAGCGACGAATGCTTACGTAATACGTAACCGGGAAATGCTGTTGTTTCCTTTCCTTCTGCATCTACGATGGCTGCATCTAAAAGATTTAATACTTCAAGCGCACTTGCCTGTATAAGTCCGTCAATATCGGACGAGTTAATTTTTCCAGTAACTGTAAGGTTCTTAACCTTCTTTAGGTCCTCGCCAAGTGTTGCAGACAAAGTTCCTGGTTGGGTAACATCTACAGATTTTGTTGTTTGTGCGTTTAAAGTGCAACTAAACAATACAGATACAAGTAATGTAAATAAATAGGTTTTTCTCATAATTGTGATGTTTTAAAGGTAAATTGCGATGCATACAAAGATATAATAATTGCTAAGAAGCACCAAATTTTAATTACAAAATGTTTATCATTTGATTAAAAATATAACATACCAATATTATTTTGAAAGTATATTTAGCAAAGTAGATTATCACAATAGCAGTCGTTTGACCTTCTAACAAATATTAGAACTGTATAAAAACAAAGGACTGACCCTTAAGAAAGAGCCAGTCCTTAATTAGTAGGATTCACATAAAATATATGTTGTATCTATTGAATCCTTTATAGAATACTTATTTTATAATGCACTTACGATTATTAATAATGTAGATGCCTGGACGCAAATTGCGAAGGCTTTCAGATTTCTTGCGAACCAAAATGCCATCGAGAGTGTAAACATCGTAAGCAATGGTTTCATTACGATTGATTGTTTCAATATCGTTTGAAACTTCTATGCTTACTGGAGCAGACTCTGAACCATCAAAGTATACAGCTGTAATGCTATAATCGCGGATAATATCTGTATTGTCTACCATATCTGTGAAGCTTGTTTCAGCAGTATTGCCTTTGAATTCTTTATTGCAATAAACATTGTAGCTTGATAGGATATTACCGGTTTCATAGCTTGCATCGTCAATCATAAAGATAGAGGCTTGCTCCTTAGAAGTATTCTGATGAATTGCAAAATAGCGGGTTCCAGCAGGCAACTTAACAGTAACTTCTGTCCACTTTGCAGACTCTTGCACGTATGTATCTCCTATTTTTACGAAGCTCAGTGTATCGGTTCCTGTAGAAGATGCCAACACATCGAACGTTTCTCGTCCGTTAGTTTCCGATTTGATATTGTTTACCCAGAAGCGAATAGTTTGTTCCTTTCCAGAAAGCAATGGACTAATCAACCAGTTGTCAGCGTTTACATATTCTGTTCCACTCTTATTGAATTGATAAATAGCAACAGCTGCTCGTTTTCCAGAATGAGGTGCCAAACCTTGACCAGCACCAAAGGCATCGCTTGGTTGCCAATTCATAAATGCAAACTTTTCGTCTTGATGTGGATATGTTCCTTTCTCTGAAAGAGCACCTGCATAGCCGTGATCAGCATCAATAGTTGTCCAGTCTCCAAATGTAGTAGACCATGCATCGTAACTTTCAAAGTCGTCTTCTATAACATTTGCTTCAATGTATGGAGCCTTCCAAGTAAGCTTAACCTTGTTATCTCCTGCTGATCCTGCCTTAACATCGCTTGGACCTGCAAGTTTCGCAGCTATTAATTTAACTGTCGAATTGGTTATGTTGTTATTGGTTTCAAGGTCGTTTGCCATCTCAACTCTGGCCTCAATATTCATTTCTTGCGACTCGTCTAAAGAAGTTGTCTTTACTGCTACAGGAATCTTTACTTGTTGCATCAACAACAAATCTTCGTCGATTGTAGAAGTATGAACTTCCTTGTTATTAGCTGTTACAATCAGTTTTGAGCCACGGATATTATCAAGACCTACGTTTGTAACTCTAATATCAAGATTGATAGACTGGCCTTTCTTAACGCTTTCTACAGTGTTCATTGAGATAGAAGCATCTTTTTGGAATGGGTCTATAACGTTGATATTATCGAAATAGATAGGAGTTGATTCAAGAGAAGCAGTTGCAGCACCACGGATTCGTACTCGGAAATACTCTTGACTGAGAAGTTCTGATGGTAAATCAAGAATTACATGGTTCCACTTTGCAGCTCCTGCAGGCATAGTAGAGAAGTCAGATGTCCAAAAGTTCATGGTTGAACCATCTTTCTTTACTAACTCTATACCCAAAGAGCCCTTAGCTCCTGGCTGTGCATAATAGTCGAAAAGAAGTTTTGGTGATGTTGCGCCTTGCATACTAATCTTACCTGTAACAATAGCAGCTGTTCCTGGTCTTGAAGGACGGAAAGCTATCGCTCCACCATCGTTATCGATTGTTTTGTCGTTTGTAATATCCCAAGATATTTCCTTATTAGGACGCTCAATAGCGAAGAATTGGCCTTCGAGTGTTAGATCTTTAAAGCTATTATGGAATGGAAGAAGGTATGGCGCACCTACAACAATAGCACCTACACCATATAAACTTGAGCCCATTGAAGTGTTAGCATTAACTGCCCACTGCTTATAATCTTGTGTTCCTTCGTTGTTTTGAAGTCCGTTTACAAGGTATTCGGTGCCTCCTTGAACTGAACCAATCTTCTCTCCGACAGCTCCAGCCTCTGTTACATTATATACATCGTACCTTACTTCCGATGGAATAATAACTCCACCGTTAGCACCCTTCACTGGTTGCCATGTTATTTTCGCTGATGTTGTTTGGTCAACTACACGCACTGATGGTACATCTGGCTTATCAATACCAACGCATACCTTAACAACAGCACGTTCACCAGGCTCTTCTCCGTTAAAAGCAACAACAGAATATTCGCTAACACCCATTGTTGCCTTATCGTCGGTTGCGGTAATAGTTGCGCCAACAGCAGGATTTGCGATGCTTTTAATGATGTAATTACCCTTACGAATCTCAACTTTCGAGATTGAAGACAATGCATCACCACTTGTTGTTTTGGTTGGAGTTTTAAATGTAAAGATAGCTTTGAGCGTTCCAGTTTGGTCTGGTGTAGCCTTCAAATTGGTTACAGCTGCAGGTCTTGAAGCTTCTGTTGATTCGATAAAGAGCGAATCCATATAGAGGAAATAGGTCTCTGCATCAGAAATTGCATGGAATCCGAAATGATAATCTCCATCTGTTGTTGGAGAGAAAGTATTGCTATAAGACTGATAAGCTATTGATTTCAAATCGGTAGGTGCAATAAGTTCATTGGTCATATTGGCTGCTTTATTGCCATTACCCCATTTAACTTCAATGCGTTCTGGGTAGTTTGCTAGTCCCGCACGTGCTCGGAAGCTAAGCTTATAGTTCTTTCCTGCCTTAAGATGGATAGGAGGTGTGATGAGCCAGTCGTCTCCTTTGACGCTACTATGCTTATAGAAGAAGCAGTTAGTGCTACCGCTTAGCCACTTCCAAGTAAGTCCATCGAAGTTAGAATCGATGATAGTGTAAAGCTCAGAGTCTGCTTCTGTTAGGAAGTCGTCGAAGTATGGCACTTGGAAAGCAGTTCCGACAGCCTGTCCGTTACTCAATGCAAGTGTACTTTCATGCTTTTCATTCTTTGCACGAATAGCATATCTGTACTTCTTCAGAAGGTCTGATGGAATAGTTTCTGTATAGGTTGTTCCTGTAAAATCAGTTGCAACAAGAGCTGTATCGCCGTCTGCAACCTTATAAATATCATACTTCAGCGAACCAAGGAAGCCGTTATGTACACCCTTAGAAGGCGCATTCCAAGTTATTGTTGCAAGGTTAGCAGCATCAATATTAAGCTTTACGTTCTTCACTGGTAATGGTGTATCGAAACCAATGTAAGCTTCTTTCTTTACCTTCGGACTTGGACCGACAATGTTGCTTACTGTTACTGCAATCTTATTGATACCTTCTGGCAGTGTAACAGTGGTTTCGCACATATCTCCAGCCTGCACTGTTCCCGTCGCAACTTCTTTCTTATTGCTTGTTATATTATATGTAAGAGTTCCGTCTAATGACTTTCCAGCGAAGGTTTCGTCAGGTGCGCGGAACTTAATTTTACCTGTTAGCGATGCGCCAACAAACTCGTAAGAGAGGCTTTTCACCTTATCTGGTGCTCCGTCAGCAGCCTTTGGTGCAGGTATTGTAAGTGCCATTACGTTGGTATTACCCATAGGACTAACTTGCGTAACGTGTCCGTCTGCCAAATCAATGGTATACAACATTGACAAGCCTGTAGAGTCTACAGATGCCCAATAGAACTCATCGGTACGCGGATCTATCTCTCCACTCTGGAAATAAGCGTTTCCGTCGTGGCGTGCTACTTGTATTCCTGTAGAGCCTTTGAGCGTTTCCTTACCATTAGAACGGTCGATATGATAGAAGTTACCATCGGTAGCTACACCATAAGCCTCGCCATCGCTCGTTATTCCCATGGCTACATATTGGTGTGCCGATTGCCCTACGGTTGTTCTGGTCATGGTCTGATAGTCTATAACACCAAACTCTCTGCGAGTTAAATCAGAGTTATAGAACTGACCAAACACCTCTCCAGTGCGTGGGTCGTTGGCTGTTTCGGTTGCTACTACACGGTAGTCTCTAATTACTTCTGGCTCGCCTAACATCTCCCATGTACGGGTATCGTAAGCAAAGTGAACCACAAGAAGGATTCCCCAACCTGAGTATGTTGTATCAAGATAGATACCATGCAACTGCTCAGCGTCTTCAACGAGTCCGCTACCTGCATTGAAATACCCCTTATCATAGCCTGCTAAAGGAGTAAACGAGATGGTTTGTGTTGGGTTAAACCAGCAGATTCCCACGAAGTTATTAGACAAAATGTTTGCCCACAGCTCCAAATTAGGCAATACCGAAAGCTGTCCGTTATTGAACTTCGGTGTTACCAACATTCTTCCGTCTACCACTTCGCGCAGCAAAGACGACTTTGACTGGGGAAGCATCATTTGGTTTAACAACGGGAAAGTCTTGACTTCTTTGAACTTTACGTCCTGTTTTTTAACTCCAGGCAGCGACTTTTCGAATTGGAAAGACGCCTCTGTTTTCGGCAATGTCTGTGCCGATACCGATAAAGCCATTGTGCTCGCAAAGGCTAAAGCGGTAAGAAAGTGCTTTTTTCTTTTCATGTTGTGTTAGGATAAATTATAAATTCAGGATATTTGTAGCGAACTACAATGTTATCATCTGCCAGCTATTACGTTGGCTAAACAGCGAGATGAGTCTCTTTAAGTGTACTGGTTTGTATGTGTAACAATGGGTACAATTCGTGTAAATAGATAGGTTTTTCTCATTATATCTTATTTTATGTGATGCTTCAAAGGCTATTTCTGGTGCTTGCAAAGATATAATATTCATTATTAAGCACCAAATTAAAATAATAAAAAGTTTATTATTCTTCAAAAAAAATAATATTATCACATAACAATATGGTATTTAAAAATATTTTGTATCTTTGCTTTGACAATCAGAAAATCGAGCTTATGAAACCTTATACAGCTGTTATTGTGTTTCTAACATTGGTCTTATCATCGGTATTAACAAGTATAAATAGTTACAATCGTACGAAAACTATGATTGTAAATGATATGAATCAGGCATTAGAACTAACGGTTTCCAAACAGCAGGAAGCATGGATAACGCCCGATACTATTATGAACTATCGGCAAAACCTTAAGATTGAGGTGCTCCGCAACGAGTCGTTCGTTACTTATGCACTTGCTAATACGCCAAAAGTAATATGCAGTAAGCCTATGAAATGGATAGGATACAACAACAGAAACGTTGTTCTCCAGTCGTATGCCACCTGTTCTGCCCTCACCATCTACGGCCTTTCCAACCAGCGTTCTGCTGCTTTGCTCTTACTTTTATCCCTCGTTTGGCTTACTAGTTCGGTTTATTGGCTGCGCAAACGTAGGTTAGGCACACTCGTATTAAGTAGTTTAATTTATTCAAACGATAGGCATATGTTCTACAACCTAAAGCAAATGCCTGTTCCTTTCACCCCTATGCAACAGCAACTCATGCAGCTTTTCGTTGCTTCTGCCGACTATCGGTTGTCTAAACAAACTATTTGCGATGCACTTTGGCCTAAGAAACCCGATGCTACCGAAACGCTTTACACACTTATTCGACGCATTAAGCCTGTGCTGCAAAAGTATGGCGGATTGAACATCGTTACCGAACGAGGTGGCGATTATCGTTTGGAAAAACAGTAAGAAAAACACTTCAATTTTGTAAAAATAAAAGCACAAGAAATCAATACAAACACTTTCGTACGGTAAAAGTGCCTGTTTTGCGTTGCAATATAGGCTCTTTTGCCGTGCAAAACAGGCACTTTTACAACGCAAAACAAGGGGTATTACAACACGTTGATAACAAGCTTGTTACACATCACAACTACTTTGAAAAATTATTTACATATTTATCCTATTTCCTTCGTACATAAAACAGGGCTTTAGCATCGAGTTTTTTTCTTCATCAAAAGGTAGAATCAGACTATGTCGGTTATGTTTCAGCAAGATGTCAGACACTTGTCAGCTTTGTTTTGCCTTACTTTTTGCCGTTCAAACTAACTTTGTCAAATAAACTATAACCGCTCGTTTGTAATGCCATGATACGACTGCAGAGGAGCGAAACTAAATTTATTCAATGACGATGAAACGATTTTTTGCTTTATTTTTAATTGCTATGACAGGGCAATATGGTTTATTTGCCTACTCTTTTTCGCTGAATACAGCGTGTTTACAGCACAATCTCACACAGAAAGAGGTTTGCGATACGGTGCAAACGGATAGGAAACAAAAGCCCGTAGAGCTGTCGGAGGTAACGATAGAGGCTGCAAGAGTGGTGCAAAAGCCTGACGGACAACTTATTTTTCCATCGCAAAAACAGCGCAATAGTTCTACTAACGGATACAGTTTGTTGGCTAAACTCAGTCTGCCTCGTATTCGTGTCGATGAGACAATGCACGCTATTACAGCATTAAGCAACAACGGCGATGTGCAAATTCGTATCAATGGCGTGGTGGCAACGAGGGCGGAGCTAACCAATATGGACCCTAAACTGGTGAAAAATATCGAATTTATCGACAATCCTGGCCTCCGTTATGGGCTGAACGTGGGCTATGTGCTGAACATTCGTACCGTAAAAAGCAAGCGAGGTGGGGCAGTTGGCATTGACATAAGCAATGCTTTAACAGCTAAAAGTAGCAATAACACTGCGTTTCTAAAACTCAATCGGGGCAATTCGGAGCTTTCGCTTTCTTATTCTTTCAATTATCAAGATTTCAAAGGCAGTAGAACTAAGGAGGTGGCTGACTATCTGTTGAACAACAACACTCGCTATCGTATCGAGCGAGCCGACTTATCGAGCCGCAACCGTTCGGTTGGAAATGAGCTTCAACTAAAGTATAGTCTTGCCGATTCGGCACTATCTTACGTATTCCAAGCCAACCTATCAAGCAACTTTAACCATCGTCCTAATGCAGATAAATCCTATCAGACTCTTACACCTGAAGGCAATTTCCTCTCGGAAAACCGCAGTTCGGAACGGAGCTTCTCGCCTATTCTCGACCTTTATTACTATCGAAAGTTGGGTAAAAGCAACAATATTACGGCCAATATGGTGGGTACGATTATCGAAACAAAGGCTAATGAATACCTAAAAGAGGTTTCACCTTATATATATAATGTAGATGGTAGAATGCGTTCGCTATACTCTGAACTTATTTACGAGCACCAGTTGCGCCCTTTCACCATATCGGTAGGTATCAATAGTACGTTGAAGTACATACGAAACGAGTACACTGGAGACGTAAAATCGTTGAACCAGATGGACTATTCCACGTTATATATGTTCACGGAAGTAAAGGGAAATTGGCAAAAACTGGGCTATGTGTTCGGTATTGGAGCTACACACGCAGGTTATAAGCAAGCAACCGACGAGTACAACTATTGGCTTTTCCGCCTAAACTTAGCTTGAACTATTCTGTTACACAAGCTTTTTCAGTACGATATAGCTTCGAAATCTACGAACATATATCTCGTATGGCAATGATTAGTAATACTAAAGTCAGAGAGAACAGCCGCGAATGGCGTGTGGGCAACCCAAATATAGAACCAAACAAGGTTGTTCAGCAAAGCGTAAACGTCAATTATGTTAGCCAACGATTCTACAATATGATTGATTTCTTTTGGCGATTTAACACCAATCCCAATATGTCTAAATACGTTCGCAATGCCAACGACCAGTTCTACTATATGCAAGCCAACCAGAAACGCATAGAAATGTTCTGCATTTCAGATGTTTTCAACTTCAAAATCATACCCGATGTGCTCGAAACAACATTGGTCGGAGGACTCTATCGCTTCATTAACGAAGGCGACGACTATAAGCATAGCCTTACAACATTCAACTTTCAAGCCAGCATACAGGCGTACTTAGGTCGTTGGACACTTACAGCGTATGCCGATAACGGCTGGAAATTCAACGAGGGAGAAACGGTTGCGCACAACGGAAGTAATGTCTACATTGGCAGTAGCTATCGTTTGGGCGATCTACAACTATCACTTTACCTTCGAAATCCGTTTATGCAACACCATAAAGACTTACATTCGCACATATTAAATCGCTATGTAACGAAGAATATAGTACTGCGTAACCATGAGATAGGTAATCTTTTAACCTTCAATCTGTCGTGGAATTTAGAGTTTGGACATAGGAAACAGAACGATAAACAACGCAATCAACACAAGGATACCGACACAGGAATAATGTAAACAAATAGAAAATGCAGCGTTAAACATGCAGCTTTTCTTTACAATATCTATACTCGTTTTATGTAATTGTTGCGCTATTCTTCTGTTTTATTGTTCTGTTTTCACTTAAAAAAGGTGGATGTAAAATAATAATAACTTTAAAATAATTTCCTTATATGACTTAAAATTATTATTTTTGCATAGATTATAAGGTATTTGGACATTTGTGTCCGCTAAAAGAAACAATAACTATGCAGGCAAAATATCACTACGCAGTACTCATACATGAGCAAGCAAAGAAATATGGCACAAAGCCCGTCATAACGTTTAGAAACTTTGGGAGCCTCGAGTGGAAGTCGGTTTCATGGAACCAATTCTCCATGCGCGTAAAGCAAGTATCAAACGCTTTGCTCAACTTCGGACTGAAACCGCAGGAAAATATCGCAGTGTTTGCGCAGAACTGCATACAGTATCTATATACCGACTTCGGTGCATACGGTGTTCGTGTTACCACTATTCCATTCTACGCATCAAGTTCTGAACAGCAAATACAGTTCATGATACAAGATGCTGGAATACGTTTCATCTTCGTTGGAGAGCAGGAACAGTACGATAAAGCGCATCGAATATTCGCTCTTTGCCCAACATTAGAACGCATTATCGTCTTCGATCCAAGTGTACGCATAAGCTCTCACGACTCGCATGCTATCTTCTTTGAAGACTTTTTAAAGCTTGGCGAGGGACTTCCACGCCAGTCTGAGGTGGAACAACGATGGGCGGAAGCTAACGATAACGACATTTGCAATATTCTCTACACCAGTGGAACAACTGGCGATAGTAAGGGTGTTATACTCACACATGGTATGTACAATGCAGCGATGGACGCTAATAGCAAGTGCGTACCAGTTTCTGAGAAAGACAGAGCAATAGATTTTCTTCCGTTCGCACACGTCTTTGAACGCGCTTACTCCTATTTAGTATTAGGTAACGGAGGCGAGTTGATTGTGAATACGTACCCTAAAGAGATTCAAGAAAGCATGCGAGAGACCAACCCAACATGCATGGCTTCAGTGCCACGCTTTTGGGAAAAGGTTTATATTGCAGTGAAAGAAAAAATCGAAAAGTCGAGTGCTGTGCAGCGAAAGGTATTCGAACATGCTCTAGAAGTAGGCCGCAAGCACAACGTAGTGTATCTTGGACGTGGTAAACGTCCGCCTTTGAACTTGCAATTAGAGTACAAACTGCTCAATAAAACGGTTCTTAGCCTCGTTCGTAAGCAGTTAGGACTGAAGAACCCTAACTATTTCCCAACGGCAGGTGCATACATTTCGCCTGAAGTAGAGACCTTTGTACACAGCATTGGACTGGATATCCTAACAGGATACGGCCTCACCGAGAGCCTTGCTACGGTTAGTTGCGACAACAGAGGCAAGCCTTACACAGTGGGTTCGGTAGGTATTCCTATAGAAGGACTACAGATAAAGATAGGAGAAAACGACGAAATTCTACTCAAAGGTCCAACTATTACGCCAGGATATTACCGCCGCGACCACATCAACGAGACTGCTTTTACTAAAGATGGCTTCTTCCGTACAGGCGATGCAGGCTACTTTAAAGATGGTGAACTATATCTGAAGGAACGCATCAAAGACCTTTTCAAGACATCAAACGGCAAGTATATTGCCCCACAAATGATAGAAGGCATGCTCTTAGTAGACAAATTCGTCGACCAAGTAGCTATTATTGCTGACCAACGCAAGTATGTTTCTGCACTCATCGTGCCCGAATTCAGAATCTTGGAGGACTGGGCGAAGGAGTATAACATAGCTTATGAAGACAGAGAAGCGCTTTGCAAGAATCCTCAAATAAACAAAATGATGAAGGAACGCATAGGGACTTTGTTACAGTTACTTGCTCCGTACGAACAGATTAAACGCTTTACACTGCTGCCACATCACTTCTCTGCAGAGAGTGGGGAGCTTACAAGCACATTGAAACTACGCCGTCCGATAATCTATAAGAACTACAAGGATATTATAGAACAGATGTACGAGGAATAAAGAAAACACTATCTAAAGACAAGAAAAGGAAGTGATTACAGCTGAACAACTAAAGGATGTGGTGGCTCGTGTAGAGGCTTTGCACCATTATTTGGGTATAGATAAAAAGAAAATAGAGTTCGAAGAAGAGCAACTTCGCACACAAGCGCCCGACTTTTGGGAAGATGCTGACCGTGCAAGGGAGCAGATGAAGAAGGTAAAAGGCATTGAAAAGTGGCTCAAAGGCTACAATAGTGTACATTCGCAAGCCGAAGAACTGCAGCTCGCATTCGACTTTTACAAGGACGAACTCGTTACAGAAGAAGAGGTAGACAGCGCTTATGCGAAGGTAATTGCCGACATTGAGGACCTGGAACTTATGAATATGCTCCGCCAAGAGGAGGATCCTATGGAGTGTGTCATGAAGATTAACTCTGGAGCGGGGGGCACAGAGAGTCAAGATTGGGCCTCTATGCTGATGCGAATGTATATGCGTTACGGTGAAGCGCACGGCCATCACGTTACGATTTCGGATATTCAAGACGGCGACGAAGCCGGTATCAAGAGCGTAACCATGAAGTTTGAAGGCGGAGAATACGCCTATGGCTTCCTGAAAAGCGAGAACGGGGTGCATCGTTTGGTGCGTGTTAGCCCTTTCAATGCACAGGGTAAGCGCATGACAAGCTTTGCCAGCGTGTTTGTTTCACCCCTTATTGACGACTCTATCGAGGTATATGTTGACCCAGCACGTGTGAGTTGGGACACTTTCCGTTCGGGAGGCGCAGGAGGACAGAACGTGAACAAGGTGGAATCGGGCGTACGTTTGCGTTATCAATACGAGGATCCTGACACTGGAGAGCAGGAAGAAATCCTCATAGAAAATACCGAAACGCGCGATCAACCTAAGAATAGAGCAAAGGCAATGCAGCTTTTGAAGTCGCAATTGTACGACCGTGCCATGAAGAAACGAATGGAGGCACAAGCTAAGGTTGAGGCTTCGAAGAAGAAAATAGAATGGGGAAGCCAGATAAGAAGTTATGTTTTCGATGACAGACGTGTAAAAGACCATCGCACAAACTACCAGACTTCTGATGTAGATGGCGTGATGGACGGCAACATAGATGGCTTTATAAAAGCCTATTTGATGGAGTTCCCAACAGAAGAAGAATAGAAAAGGTGGACCTAATAACCTTTTTTCACCTTATTATATATACTAACCTGCGAGGAGTTGCAATGGCTTCTCACATAAAATAATATCATTATGAGCAACAAAAGTAAAAGTCAGAAGAAAGCACGCGAGGTGCGCCAAGAGAAACAAGCAAAGACTGTTATCAAGTGGATTGTTATATGCCTCATGATATTAGCTCTTATTTTAATGTCTTGGGCAATGTATATCTAATTACAAATGAGCAGCGGATTAGAAATAGAACGCAAGTTTCTCGTTCATAAGAATATCGATTGGAAAAGCAGAGCATATAGCGTTAGTCACGTTCAGCAAGGCTATTTTGCAGCTATTAACACTGTGCGTGTACGTATTCGCGACGACAAAGGCTACCTAACCATTAAGGGAAAATCGAACGATGGAGGTCTTTCTCGCTATGAATTTGAGAAGGAAATAACGCTCGAAGAGGCTGAACAACTTCTTCGTCTGTGCGAAAAAGGCATCATAGACAAGCACCGCTATCTTATAAAAAGTGGCAATCACGTTTTCGAAGTAGACGAATTCCATGGTGCAAACGAAGGTCTTGTAATGGCAGAAGTAGAGTTAAGCAGTCCAACAGAGACATTTGAGAAACCCGATTTCATAGGAATAGAAGTTACAGGAGACCCTCGCTTCTACAATCGGCAGATGCGTCACAATCCGTTTAGCGTTTGGAAAGATACCTTACCAGCAGAGTTCCGATAACCAAAGCGAGGCTACAGCCCACCATATCGGCAACGAAGTCGAGCCATTCGCCACTCCTATTCCCGTTGGTACAATAGGCTTGAAGCAGTTCTATGGCCCCTCCCAGCAGCGTAGGTAGCAGCCAAATGCCTAAGAACATACCCTTTCGTGTTACGTGCTTGTAGTTATGGAAGTATTCGTGCGCCACTGTCAGTCCCAAAACAGCATATAAACCTATGTGTGTCCACTTGTCTATGAGTGTGATACCACTGAGTGGCGTTTCTGGAATAGGCACTAACGAAACGATTAGAATAACTATCGTCATGCCAACAGACATTGGAAACTTGCGTAATACGTGAAGAATTTTATTCATAAACCTATTCTATTTTAGTGCAAAAATAACAATATTTTTGTACTTCCACAGTCTTTTGACTGAATAATCTGAAAACAAACACATTCCACACCATGGATTTTCGTGAATTATTTTATCTGCAAAAATCTGACAGAAAGGTACTTGCTTTTCTGTTATGCCTTGCCCTTGCTGTACTTGGAGCCATGTTCTTACTGGGCAACAAACATGGACGCACACCACTAAACGCCGCAGATAGCTCTGCATTTGCCACTGAACAAGGGCTGAATAGAGGAAAAAATACAGGCAATCGAAGCCATTATGAACTGGAAAATGGTAAGAATATTGAGTTATTTCCCTTTGATCCAAATACAGCTGATAGCTTACAACTTAGTCGTTTAGGCCTTGCGCCATACCAAATACGCAACATTTACAAATACAGAGCGAAGGGTGGCGTATTCCGTTCGCCTCAAGCGTTTGCCAAAGTCTATGGTCTGACACGTAAACAGTATCGCGATTTAGAACCTTACATCACAATTGGCGACGACTATCAACCTGCTTTCACCATGGAAAACATACGAGGTTACGAACGTGAAAGGGCTGAAGAACAACGCAAACTGCATGAAGCGTACGAGGCTTACAAGCAGAACGATGCGTACAAACCATACAAGAAGTATGACAGGGATACGATTCGCTATCCTATTAAAATAAAGGTGGGCGAACATATCAACCTCACTCATGCCGATACAACGATGCTAAAGAAGGTTCCAGGCATTGGTTCTGGGTGGGCAAAGGCTATTGTCGCCTATGGCGAACGGCTTGGCGGTTATGTCGAAGTGGGACAGCTGAAGGAGATAGATGATTTTCCTGCAGAGTCGCTCCCCTTCTTTGAAGTGCGCAATGCGCAACCCAAGCGCCTTAATCTAAACACACTTACGGTGTCACAGTTGCGCCGCCACCCTTACATCAACTTTTATATGGCACGTCAAATAGCTGAATACAGACGACTAAAGGGCAAATTAAGCAGTCTTTCGCAACTCCGATTGCTCAAGGATTTCCCTCCCGACGTAATCGAACGCCTACAACCTTACGTCTGCTTTTAGGTGTTTTGCTGAAAGCAAAATATTCGAATTTATAGACCGGAAATAGTCTTTAGTTTGCAAATCGCTCTATGTTAAAAAGTGATAACAAATACCATCGTTCAACGAGGACGTTGTGTTAAAAAATGAAAACAGATTATTTGACATTGTAAAAGCGCCTGTTTTGCATTGCAAAACAGGCGCTTTTGTCGTGCAAAATAGGCGCTTTTACAACGCAAAACAATGGGTATTGCAACACGTTGATAAAGAGATGGTTACACAATAGATTCGTTTGTGAAAAATATTTAAAACTATCTTGTGTTATCGTTCGTCTTTTTACACCAAATCTCCGTAGGCTTGGTTCATCTCGTTCATCAGCACTTCGAAGTTGTCAGAGTTCAGTGCTACACGGCGAAAGATAAGTTCTAAGTTGTCGCCTTCGAGCGAAACAGGTTCTTCGTGTAGCAGTGCCATTGTGCCTTGCAGCATCAGGCGGAAGACGGTAGCCTGGTGTAAGGTTGCCATTTCTGGGTTTGCTGCTTTCAGTACCATGCTATATGCCATCATCTGTGTACGCACCATAGAACGGATAGCAAGGGCAACATCAACCGATTCGACCTCTTTTGTACCACGTTCGTAGTTCTCGAAGAACTCAGTTATGGTCTGTAGCCGTCCTGTAAGCAGGATAGCAATCTGTTGTTGATACTCTTTAATGGCGGCATCGTACACTTCTTTCGAGCCACAAGCATAGCGAAGAAGAATCTTTGGCGATGTTTCGTTACTAAAGTTTCTTCGTTTCATGTCTTCAGCAACAGCCTCTCCGTCTGCATAATTCAGACGAATGAGAATTGGAAACATCACTGAAACGTAACAAGCCGACAACTTTTCGTAGTTGTCGGCTATTATTTTCTTGTACTCCAAGGGGGCTATCTCTTTCTTTCCAGGCTGTTTGGCATCTACATTACCACTTATAAAGGCTTGAAAAAATCCCCTTGTCATTGCTGCTACCACCTTGTAGCGGCTAACAGTTGTTATGCGCATATATCTAATTTCTTATCTATGTCCTCCGAAAGAACCATTGTTCTGTGCAGGGCGTTCTACTGTTTGAGCGGGTTGTATGGTAGAACGTGGAGTGCTGTTACCAAACGAACTTCTGTTGCCTCCGTTATTATTGAAGCCGTTATTCGACGGTGGTGTACTTGGACGATGGTTATCTGACCCGAACGAGAAGGTACGTTCAGCATTGTGTCCCCTACTGTTATTATTGCCGAAGTCAGAGTTTTGCGGCGTATTTCCTTGACGTGAGCCACCGAAACTGCTGTTATTGTCGCGTCGCTGTGGTGTTCTTTGTGGCTGAAGCTCGTACGGACGACCTTGTATTGTGGCGTTTCCGAAGCTTGCTCTGTCGTTTCTATCGTTGTTGCGACGTTGGTTTCCAAACGATGGTTGGCTATCGTTGTTGCTGGGTTGTGGTGTTTGCACAACACGCGAATTGCTGTTATTGTAGCTACCAAAGTTGCCATTGTCGCGGTATATTACCACTGGCTGACCCGTACGCTTGCCAAATCGGCCTGCATAATAGCTTTCGCTGAGCAGATTTCGGCCGCCTCTATAAGTGTCATAGTAAATCGGACGCTGGCAATAATAGTAGCGCGGGTTGTCGTATCGGTTGTAAATACTGAACGCATACGTATTGTCGTACCAGTAAACGGGGCGATAGAAGTAGTCCATATTTACGAAGTAGTTGTACTGAGTAGCGTTCAATACATAGAAAATATCACTGTTTCGACGTGCCCAATAGTCGCCATAGATAGAGTTTTCACCACGCATATTGAGCAGATAGTCAAGGTTTATCTCGTAGATAGCCTCATATTGAGCATCGTTAAGCCCCAATTCGTAAGCCATTTTGTCGGACAAGAACAACGCCTCTCGACGTGCTTCTTCGTATCGCATACTTGAATAGGAATAGCCTCTGTCGTATCTTGAGCCGTAACCAGCATTGTAAACAGAACCTCCTGAGGGATAAACTGCACCTGAAGAACCGCCATCTATCGCAAGCAAAGTGTCACACGAAGTGAGAGACATCATCGCTGTAACAGCACCCCAAAATAATATATATTGACGTTTCATGACTTTATAGTTTTAAAATTATTGTACTTTTGTTCAAGTTTATGATGCAAAAGTAGCGGTAATTTCCCACACAGCCAAAGGTGTATGCCTATTATTGAATGGAAAATCCCTATACTTTCAAACTATGAAAAGAATGGTACTGATGAGCTATATCGTCTTTTATAGGTATAATATAAATACAAATAAAATGGAAGAAGTGCTTGTTCTATTTTACTTTTATTTATGTAATTCGAACATAAATTACTATTTTTAACACATAATCGTTATAATAATAACAAAATAAAGATATTCTATAATAAACTAAAACCATAGAGAAACAAATCGCAATAAAGATAAAAATACGCTGCATAACAATACGTTTACTAATTATTAAGTATTGCTAATTGCCTGATAAATAAATACCTTTGCACCTTAATTTTATAATTAAATATAAACCTAATAAATAGATTTGTTATATATGAAAAGAAATCTTACTTTATTTCTTAGCTTACTTTGTGCCGTAATAGCAATGGCGCAGGGTACAGACGCTGTGCTCTTCGGCGACGTTAAGGCCAAAGAGACAGGCGCACATCTTCCCTATGCTACCATCACAGTGAAGGGAACAACCTTAAAAACCAAGTGTGATGCTTCGGGACACTTTAAGATGTCAGACCTGCCATTGGGCAAACAAATAGTCGTTGCAAACCTTGATGGTTACCAAGAACAGGAACTTGAGGTTGAAATGATTTATGGTAAAGGTACTGGCGCATACTTTAAGCTTGACAAAGATGCCTTGGAACTCAGCCAAGTTGTGGTAACTGGTACGCGCACAGAGCACTTTGTTAAGAACGTTCCAATACGTACTGAGGTGCTAACATCGCAGGCGCTCAAGCGTAAAAACGCTCTTAATATCTACGATGCATTGGAAGGTATGCCTGGTATTCGTGTAGAACAACAGTGCCAATTCTGTAACTTCTCAATGGTTCGTATGCAAGGTCTTGGCGCAGAACATACTCAAGTGCTCCTCGATGGCGAGCCTGTTTATTCAGGATTGGCTGGAGTTTATGGCTTGCAACAGATGGGAACAAACGATATTGACCGCCTTGAAGTAGTGAAAGGTGCTGGTTCTGCTCTCTATGGAAGTAGCGCAGTAGCTGGTGCTATCAACATTATTTCAAAGGAACCTACCCTCGAACCTTCAGTAACAGCAGACATACAATATGGCAACTTCGGCCATAAGAGCTACAAGGGTGCTGGTTCTATGCGCTATAAGAATATCGGTTTACTGGTAACAGCGCAACGTACAGAAGAAGATGCAGTAGATGCTACACAGGACGGACTTACTCGTGACGTGGTAAAACATAAAGACCAAATCTCTGATCGCGTTTATAGTCTGATGAATAACGTAGGTGCAAGCATTTACATATATAGCCCTTTCACTCATAACGATAAGCTTGTGCTACGCACAAAGGCCATGGACGAACTGCGATATGGCGGAAATATGAAGGATAATCTATTCCTTAACCCTTACTCTGAAGGCACAGAGAACATCCGTACCAACCGTATTACAACCGATTTGGCTTACACATTGCCTCTCGGATCGCGCTCAGAGCTTAACTTAGCAATGGCTTACGTTCACCATAAGCGTAACGCTACGAACGATACATTCCTATCTAACTACAAAGAAGCAACCACCGATGCAACGCATCCAGAAGGTGTTAGCCCTGATGTTGAGCTGATGCGCCCTTACATTGCTAAGGAAAATACATTCACTCCTTCGCTTACGCTGACCTCAATCTTTGGTAAACACACTGTACTTGCGGGTGTTCAAGGTTACTTTACACGCTTGCGCGAAACTGGTCTCTACATTATTTCAGCAGACGACGAACGCGGTAACCCTTACTTTGGCATTCCTTATACATCTATTGGTAAGAAACATGCAAACGAGTTTGGCTTCTTTATTCAAGACGAATGGAATGTAACACCTAAGCTTACCGTAGTTCCTGGCTTGCGTATTGATAACCACTCTTCTGGCGAAGAGTATGCAACAAGTCAGAAGGTTTCTGATTCTGCATTCCCATTGACCCACTTCAGCAAGACTTCATTCAACCCTCGTCTTGCTATTAAGTACGCTGTTAGCCCTTCATTCGTACTCCGTGCTAATGTTGGTACTGGCTTCCGTGCTCCTTACGGATTCTCTGAAGACCTGCACCTATGCTCTGGTTCGCCACGTGTATGGAAGTCATCAGACCTCAAAGGTGAGCGTTCTATCAGCTATAACTTCTCTGCTGACTACTATACAAAGAATGTTCAGTTGAGCGCAAACATCTTCCGTACCGACTTAAAGGATAAGATTCAGTTTGCTCCAGCAAGCGAAGACGTGAAGAAATTTGGCTATACATACCAGTGGGAGAACGTTGACGACGCGTATGTGCAGGGCATTGAGCTTGGAATAAAGTGGAATCCGCTTAGCAATTTCAAGACTGGACTGAACTGGACAATCAATCAAGGCAAGTTCAAACATGAGCGTTCAGAATGGTCTGACCCTCTATCTGACGAGTGTAAGGAAGCTCCTCAGCGCTTAGCGTACGCTAAAGACAGTAAGTTTATATCTCGTTTCCCAGCTATGACAGGCGATTTAATCCTCGAATACACTCCTGGCACTTGGTCGTTCTCAGTTACTGGCTCGCTCCAAGGTACGATGTACATCGACTATAACTCTGAAGATGCTCCTGAAACATCTAAGATTAAGAAGACAACTCCTTTCACTTTGTGGAACGTTCGCGTAGCTAAACGCATCGGTGCATTCAATATTTATGGTGGTGGAAAGAATGTCTTCAGCTATCTTCAAGACGAGAAGCATGGCGACGATGCAGCATTTATGTATGCTCCTGTATATGGCGCTACATGGTATGCAGGCGTTAGCATCACCCTCTAATGAGAGTTCAAGCTGACAAGATGTAGGTTCACAGCCCTTAATTGTTTGTAAATAGGGTGATACTTTACTCGTAATACACAAACGCATACCACGAGTGGGGTATGAGCATATACCACGAGTGATATGCAAGTGTATACCACGAGTGGTATATAAACGCACCTTACTTATGGAGTATGAAAGCGGTTTCGCACACGATGAAACAACCGATAAAATCATCGAACTCACGTTAAGGATACGTTTTTCATTGATAATATTAGCAAAAAGGTTCGCACACGGATTGTATGCGAACCTTTTTCATATTCTTTAGGTGTATATTTTAGCAAGCACCTTTACTTGTCATAATGTCTAAGACCATTATATCCATTTCGTTCATAGCGTCCTTGCCCAAGCTGGTAAGGTTACGAATAGACTTATCAATGTCCTTATCGATGATACCTTCAGCCTCTGTTACATGGTGATTTTCCATTGACAACATAGCAGAAAGCACAGCAGTAGAAACGCCAGATGAAACTTTCAGAGCGCAACTTGGCTTCGCTCCGTCGCAAACCATACCTGTAAGGTTAGCTATCATATTCTTTATAGAATAGCAAATGTTGTTGTAGTCGCCACCCATCAAGTAGGTTATACCACAGCTTGAACCTGTGCATGCAACGATACAACCGCATAATGCTGATAAAGTCCCAAGGTTTTGCTTAATGTAAATGGCTGTAAGGTGGCTTAATGTAAGTGCGCGAACAAGCTCATCAGGTGTGTTTTCGTTCTCTTTAGCGAATACTACGACTGGGTTTGTCGCACAAATGCCTTGGTTTCCAGAGCCACTGTTACTCATAACAGGCACCATTGCTCCGCCCATACGGGCATCACAGGCTGACGCAGTCTTAGAAAGAATGTGCGAATAGATGCTATTTCCGAACAAACCGCGGCTCAATGGGCGGTCCATACTCTTACCAACGCAGTGTCCATAGTTTCCTTTCAAAGCCTCTTCAGCCGCATTCATGTTGTAACGCTTAGCTTCTAAGATGAAATCTATCTCGTTTATAGGTGTCGTTGTAGCGAAATCCCACACCATTTTTAGGTTTAACTGAATATCATCGTTATTGGTTGGCGCACCATCTTCAGTAGATGACTGTGCATCAAGCACTATTTTACCATCTACTTCTTCGTAAACAAAGTTCGTATGCGTCTTAGATATAATGGCAGTAGCCTTCTTTCCACCTGCTTCACATATCATTTCGATGTACAATTTCTCGGTAATTCCCTCCTTTAGCTTTATGTCTATGCGGTTTTCTGCTACATATTGCTTTCCCTCTTCCAAGGTTTCGGGCGTCAAATCCTTAATTACTTCAAGCTGATATTCCGATTTTCCGATGAGCGCACCCAAAGAAATAGCAATTGGTAAGCCTATCATTCCTGTGCCAGGAATACCCACTCCCATTGCATTCTTTAAGATATTTGCAGATAAGAAAGCCTTTATTTTCTCTGGTTTCTGTCCCAATAATTCTGTAGCACGTGCGGTACAGAGCGATACCGCCATTGGTTCGGTACAGCCAACAGCAGGAACAACCTGCCGATTTATCAAATCAATGATTTGTTCGCGTATGTTTTTCTCAAGCATTTCTATTTAAATTTAGTTGTTTGGATGCAAATGTACGTAATTTTTAGCAAACCAAAATGAAAAACAAAAGAAAAATTATTGACCCAAAAAACTTTATCTTATATTTTGGGATTGTCGAACATTATCGTACCTTTGCAAGCAGATAGACTTTCGGATAGTCCGAAAAGGGGGTGCCACTCCATTGAGTGAGCTGAGATTATACCCGTATAACCTGATGCAGGTAATGCTGCCGTAGGAAGTGCGAATATACAAACATTTGCGTTTATCTGTCCTTAATTAGTGTATCCCCCTATACTTTGGTTGTTCCGAAAAGTACCATTTGTTACTTTGATAGCTTATGATGCACTATGTAAAAACTCTTACAATAGCAGGCTCCGATAGCGGAGGAGGGGCAGGAATACAGGCAGATATTAAAACAATGTCGGCTTTAGGGTGTTACGCTTCTTCGGTTATTACGGCTGTTACTGCACAAAATACGAAGCAAGTGTTCTGCGTTCAGAACATTGAAGCTGCGGTTGTAGAGGCTCAACTGCATGCCGTTCTGACCGATTTGCGCCCCGATGCTATTAAAATAGGTATGGTGGGATGTACCGAAAATATCAAAACTATCGCACAAGTATTGGCTGAATATAGTGATATTCCGCTCGTTATAGACCCCGTAATGATTTCCACTTCAGGCCATAAACTTATGGAAAAGGAAGCCATAGACACCTTCTGCCAACAGCTTTTACCTATGGCAACTCTACTAACACCCAACATTCCCGAAGCAGAAGTTTTAGCTCGATGCGCAATTGAAACGATATTTGATATTGATTGTGCGGCTATACGAATCTTAGAACTAGGGTGTAAGGCGCTAATAATAAAAGGTGGACACATCAAAGGCGGTACAATGGCAGACCGACTCTATTTTACCGACAACAACAAACCACTAATCTTTGAAACCGAAACTATTGATTCGCTTAACACACACGGCACTGGTTGTACGCTCTCATCGGCAATTACGGCTTTCTTAGCTCGTGGTTTAAGGGTCGAAGAAGCTGTTGCTATGGCTAAAAACTATGTATCGCTAGCCATAAAAGAGGGATCAAACGTGCGCATTGGCAGTGGACATGGAGCGGTAAATCATTTTTTTTGTCCTGAAAAACTAATAAAACGATGAACAACATACAGTTATAACACACGAGAATAAACGATTTGGCTATATCGAAGGTGCTGAAATGGCACTCCGTGGTGGCTGCAAATGGGTGCAGTTGCGTATGAAAGACGCTACAGACGAAGAGTTTTTATGCGTTGGAAAAAAGGTTGTTACACTCTGTCGTAGCTATAATGCAACCTTTTTGCTTGACGATCGTGTGCATTTAGTGGACGAACTCGGTGCTGACGGCGTACATTTGGGTAAGAACGATATGCCTATTAGCGAAGCACGCAGCCTTCTTGGCGAAGAAAAAGTAATTGGAGGCACTGCTAATACCTTTGCTGATGTGCAGTATTTAGCCAAACAAGGAGTAGATTACATAGGCTGTGGCCCCTTCAGATACACTTCAACGAAACGCAATCTTGCACCTGTGCTTGGCTTGGAAGGTTATCAAAACATTCTAAAACAAATGAAGCAAGCAGATATTTGCCTACCACTCGTTGCAATTGGCGGTATCGTTAGCACAGATATAGTAGCACTTCAAGCTATAGGCGTAAGCGGAATAGCCGTCAGCGGAGCCGTTCTTGGAGCAGAAGAACCTATAAAAGAAATGACGAAACTAATAGAAATATAACATTATGAAGAACGAAAACATTAAGATTTCTTATCCTAATTCGGAGAAAATCTATAAGTGTGGCACGCTCTACCCAGAATTAAAAGTGGGTATGCGCCGCATTCTTCTTACACCAACCGTTAAGAACGAGGGTGGTAAACGCATTGAACAACCCAACGACCCAGTAGTAGTTTACGACACAAGTGGTCCATACAGCGACCCGAACATAGAGATTGACCTTAACAAAGGTTTGCCTAAACTGCGCCAACCATGGATAAAAAAGCGTAAAGGAACGCAGATGTACTATGCCAAGAAAGGCATCATTACAGAAGAAATGGAGTATGTTGCCATTCGCGAAAATATGGATTGCGAGGCTTTAGGCATAAAAACACATATTACACCAGAGTTCGTTCGTGACGAAGTAGCAGCAGGACGAGCTGTCATTCCAGCCAATATCAATCACCCAGAAAGCGAACCTATGATTATTGGAACGAACTTTTGCGTGAAAATAAATACCAATATCGGCAACTCTCACGAGAATTCTAGCATTGACGAAGAGGTTGAAAAGGCGGTATGGAGCTGTAAATGGGGTGGCGATACCCTAATGGATTTATCAACAGGAACGAACATTCACGAAACAAGAGAGTGGATTTTGCGCAACTGTCCCGTACCTGTTGGTACTGTTCCAATGTATCAGGCTTTTGAAAAGGTAAACGGAAAAGCAGAGAAACTTACGTGGGAGATATTTCGCGATACGCTTATTGAACAGTGCGAACAGGGAGTTGATTATTTCACAATACACTGTGGCATTCGCTTAAAGAATGTTCAGCTTGCCAACGGCCGCCTTACTGGATGGTAAGTCGCGGCGGTAGCATCATCTCTAAGTGGTGTCAGGTTCACAACGAGGAGAGTTTTCTGTACAGCCACTTCGATGACATCTGCGATATCTGTGCCAAATACGATGTAGCAATATCGCTTGGAGATGGTCTTCGTCCTGGTTCCACCTACGATGCGAACGATGCTGCGCAGTTTGCGGAGCTGGATACGATGGGCGAATTAGTAGAACGCGCGTGGGCAAAAAATGTTCAGGCATTCATAGAAGGACCTGGACATGTACCAATGCACAAGATTAGGGAGAATATGGATAGGCAAATAGAGAAGTGCCACGGTGCACCTTTCTATACATTAGGTCCTCTTGTAACCGACATTGCGCCTGCTTACGACCACATTACGAGTGCTATTGGTGCGGCAATGATAAGCTGGTACGGCACGGCAATGATTTGTTATGTTACACCAAAAGAGCATTTATCGCTGCCGAACAAGGATGATGTGCGCACAGGAGTGATTACTTACAAGATTGCTGCCCACGCTGCCGACTTGGCAAAAGGTCACCCTGGTGCAGCTATAAGGGACAATGCACTCAGCAAAGCCCGCTATGATTTCCGTTGGAAAGACCAGTTTAACCTTGCACTCGACCCTGAAAAGGCTCTCGAATATTGGAAAACGTCGAACAAGGTAGGGGGAAAATACTGCACAATGTGTGGCCCTAACTTCTGCGCAATGCGCATTAGTCAGACATTAGAAAGCGATGAATGTAACGAATAAACAAAATAAAAATCACTTAAAACAATAATATTATGATTGAGAAAAAAGTATCAAAAGGAATTATCAGCACCTATTTTGCTAAGATGGAAAAGTGCCTCGAACTCGATGTAGCCATTGTTGGTGGAGGTCCTTCAGGCATTGCAGCAGCCTACTATATGGCAAAAGCAGGTCTGAAAGTGGCACTCTTCGACCGCAAACTATCGCCAGGCGGCGGTATGTGGGGCGGTGCTATGATGTTCAACCAGCTGGTTATACAGCAAGAAGCCTTACATATCATTAAAGATTTCGATATCAATTACGAGCCTTACGAAGATGGTTTGTACACTGCGGACTCTGTTGAAAGCACCTCTGCCCTACTCTATAAGGCAACACATGCAGGTGCAACAATCTTTAATTGTTACTCTGTTGAAGACGTTGTTTTTAAGAATAACATTGTAAGCGGAGTTGTTGTGAACTGGACACCCGTACTTCGCGAAGGCTTACATGTAGACCCTTTGAACATCATGGCTAAGTTTGTGATTGACGGAACAGGCCATGACAGCGAGATGTGTCAAGTGGTTGCACGCAAAAACGGCATTAAACTCAACACGGCAACGGGCGATGTGATTGGCGAACGCTCGTTAGACGTGGCTGAAGGCGAACGCCAAGTGGTGGAAGGAACAAAGGAAATATATCCAGGTTTGTATGTTTGCGGTATGGCATCGTCGGCAGTTGGTGGTACACCTCGCATGGGGCCAATCTTTGGCGGCATGCTTCTTTCTGGGAAAAAGGTAGCTGACGCTATCATCGAACGTTTGAAACAGTAATATCAATGGGTGGCAATGGTTGCACGATAGCAACGATTGCCACCTATTATTATATATAGACGAAAGTAAAAGAGATGCATTTTATCGTAATTACCGAGCCACAATTTACCGACAACGAGGCAACTACCATTGTGCAACTGCTACGTTGGGGTGTAGACCTTGTGCACCTTCGGAAACCCAAAAGCAGTGCCGACGAGTTGCGAAAGCTCGTCGAAGCCATTCCCACAGCCTATCATAACCACCTTGTACTGCACGACCACTTCGATTTAGCTGCCCATTTCACACCGCACGGACTACATTTGAACCACAGAAACAGCGTATTGCCACCAAACCATAAGGGAGCCATTTCGCAGTCGTGCCACTCATTAAACGAAGTAAAAGTCTACAAAACAAAATGCGACTATGTTTTTCTCAGCCCTGTTTTCAATAGCATTTCAAAACAGGGATACGCCTCTGCATTCACGCCGAAAACCCTTTCCGAAGCGAAAATGCAAGGTGTTATCGACCAAAAAGTATTTGCCTTAGGCGGTATTACGGCAGCCAACATCGACAAGGTAAAACATTACGGCTTTGGTGGCGTTGCACTTTTGGGCGATATTTGGAGCAGAACAGCAGACAAGAACTTTGAACAGTACGTGCGCAAAATCATCGAAATTTGCCACACATAATGTATAAAGAAAGTACAATCGCCTAACTCCAAAACTTTAAACAATCTATCGAAACATCGGAATAACAGCATAACGAAACACCGAAAAATATATGCCTTCATTCTAAAAATATGAATGCTGTTATTCTTAAAAGACGGAAACAACAGACAGTACCACCACGAAAAACACACATCTCCTTGATTTAAATCTATTGTCATCGCAGTTTTGGCTAATTTCCAACAGTTCTCTATCGCAATATTACGATAACCATTATCGAAACAACCCATTACCAATGCTTGTAAGGGTGCAGAAATGCGCCTACCTTTGCATCGTAAAAAAGAAATAAGCAAACTTAAAATCAAAGAATTATGAATAGTCAAATTATTATCTGGAGTTTAGTAATGCTGTTACTTTTAGTAGGTTTCGTATTGCGTGTAGCCATCACTGCCCGCCTCACAAACGGCAACGGAAAGATATTTGAAGTAGCCGACGAGTTTGATTTGTATGATTGGAGCGAAGATGAAGCATAGCACCCCCTCCTTTCTTGTCAATGAAACAAGCAATTTCATTGCTGAATATGCAGCCTGGCTTTATGGTTGTGGTGCTACTTGCACACGCATAAAGAAAAATGTAGAACGCATTGCCAAGAAGTGGAACATAAATTGCCAACTTCTGATTATGCCTGGCAGCGTGCAGCTTATGGTGTTCGACCCCTCCACAGACCAATCCTCAGTGGTGATAAGAAGAACGCCCCATACGGGCATCAGCTTCTACAAGAACACGCATTTAAGCCAATTGAGCTGGCGCATATCCGATGGATTGGTGGATTTAGACGAAGCAAACAAGGTTCTTAAAGAGGTTAGCACAGCACCTTTCACCAACAAATGGCTGGTACTGCTGCTGACTTCGCTTGCCAACCTTTCGTTTTGTCGCATCTTCGGTGGTGATTTCATGGCTATGGCAATTGTCTTTGTTGCCACCTTTGTGGGCTTCCGACTGAAACAGGTATTGCTCGAAGACGGTGTGAACGTAAAGTTTGTTTTCCTGATTTGCGCTTTCTTCTCCTCTGTAATTGCCACCTCAGGCTATATTTTCGGCTTAGGAAACAAGCCTGAAGTTGCACTTGGAACGTGTGTGTTGTACCTTATTCCAGGCATACCCTACATTAACAGCATCAGCGACCTGATGGCAGGCGAATACCTTGTGTCTTTCAGCCGCTTTATGGACGCCATTATACTCACATTCTGCTTGTCGGTAGGTTTGTCAGTAGGCATACTTCTTATGAATCTTCAATTAATATCGTAGCCCTTAATTATGGATTTTCTCTTTTCAATACTGCAAGATGCGTTTTTCGGTGGCTTGGCAGGCATTGGCTTTGCCAGCATCAGCAACCCTCCGAAAAATGCCTATAAATATTGTTTCATCATATCTGCCGTAGGCCATGCCATTCGTTTCATTCTTATGAACAACGACTATCACCACTTCGGACTTATTGCTGCCAGCTTCATAGCAGCGTTAGCCATCGGTTTTATGACGGTGTTCATGGCACGGAAGGCGAAGTGTCCGCCCGAAACATTCTCGTTTCCTTCGCTTCTGCCTATGATTCCGGGAATGTATGCCTACCGCACTGTGGAAGCTTGGTGATGTGTTTGTCTACCGAAAATGAAGATTTATTCGAACATTATTTGTATCTTTGCACATCGAACGGCTTCACTTGTGTCTTCGATATATTAGGAATGGTATTGGGTGCAACTATGCCTATCTTTATTTTAAACAAGATTTCCTATAAGGTAACAAGGTACACGAATTAACAAAAATCAAAGGATAATGGAGCTAAGACAACTACGATACTTCTTAAAGGTAGCAGAACTTTTGAACTTCTCGGAGGCTTCAAAGGCACTATTCGTAACGCAAAGCACGCTGTCGCAACAAATAAAACAACTCGAAACAGAACTCGACACCACGCTCTTTGAACGCAACAGCCACGAAGTTACGCTTACCGAAGCAGGGCAGAAACTTGTAAGATATGCACAGAAGGTGGTTGTAGATGCTGATATATGCCAGCAAAAAATGGCCGATTTGAAGAGTTTGCTGACAGGCGAACTCAACATTGGGGTTACGTTTACTTTCAGTCCGCTGCTCACCGAAACCGTGCTTGAGTTTATGGAACGCTATCCCGATGTCCACCTTAACATCATTTACAAAACAATGGCAGAACTTATGGATATGCTGCAACGCCACGAAGTAGACTTTGTTTTGGCATTCAAACCTACTGAAAAGAACGAAAGGGTAGAAAGCTACCTATTGTTCAACAATAACCTTGTAGCCGTAATGAGTTCCACCCACCCATTTGCCAAACGCAAAAGCATATCACTCGAAGACTTGAAAGCCTGCCAGATAGCTATGCCTGCGTGCGGTTTGCAGGCTCGAAACGCATTCGACGATATGATAGAATCGTCGGCAAATAACATAAAAACACGTTTAGAGATAAACGACATCAACATTCTGCTGAAGTTGGTACGCCAAAGCAAACTCGTAACAGTGCTTGCCGAAGCCACCATACACAACGAAGAAGGGCTTGTGGGAATACCGCTCGAAATGCACAACGACGATATGGAAGGCTGCATTCACATGCTGAAGAATGCTTATATTAAGAACTCTGCGCGAGAGTTCTGCCGCTTGTTAAGTCAGTCGCGCAGTATTATGAAGTATTCGTCTATATCCCGTCTACTTTAAAAAGTATGCTGCAATCAAGGTCTCATTACGCTTATTTCACCGCCTTTACAGGCGAAAGAAATCACAAGAATAGTGTAAAGATTTTTTAAGATCATTGCTATAGTGTAAACGTCTTTCCATCAATGCGTTACAACACCCATTGTTTTGCGTCGTAAAAGAGCCTATATTACAAGACAAAAGCGCCTGTTTTGCAATGCAAAACAGGCGCTTTTGTAATGTCAAACAGCAACTACCAGTTTTTACTTGCGCTTTTATTTACAAAAAGAAGAAGTATGATGGTTCCATAATAATGGTTGAACACCATTCATAAAAAGGTAGTAGTGTTGACTTTTTCCGTATTTTCTTTATTTCAATTTCAGCACGGCACGAATACCAGCCTCAACATCTTTCATGTCAGCAGTAGGCTCAAAACGATCTACAACATGGCCTTCGCGGTCGATTAAGAACTTCGTAAAGTTCCATTTAATGCTTGGATCTTTCGCATAATTAGGGTCTTGCTTGCTGAACTTTTCGTCCAAATACTTTCCAATCTGACTATTCGTATCGAATCCTTTAAAGCCTTGTTGCGCCTTTAAATAGCTGTAAAGAGGCTGTTCGTTCTTGCCATTTACCTCTATTTTATCGAACTGAGGGAAAGTAACGCCGTAGTTTCCCGTGCAAAAAGCCTTAATCTCGCTGAGAGAACCAGGCGCTTGGCCACCGAATTGGTTGCATGGAAAGTCAAGAACAACGAGTCCTTGCGCCTTATAAGTATCGTAAAGTTTCTGCAAAGCCTCGTATTGAGGAGTGAAACCGCACTGTGTTGCCGTATTAACAATAAGCAATACCTTGCCTTTATAGTCTTTTAGCTTCACCATACGCTCGTTAGCAGCCTTCACTTTAAAGTTATAAATGTTCTTCTGCGCCATAGTTGGAACAGCTAAAAGCACACAGATAAGTGCTAATATCAATTTTTTCATCATCTATTATTTAATTTATTATAGGGTTATATTTAAATTCTTTCAATGAGTTCACGCATTCCTTCGCTTGCTCCCTTGCGGATAATGGTAATGTTAGGATTATGTCCTGACTCCACATCGTTAGGGTTTATCAAGAAAATAGGTACTCCGGGACGCACATAATGCACCAATCCTGCAGCAGGATAGACGTTCAGCGAGGTACCAACAATCACAAAAATATCGGCTTCGGCAACTGCTTTCGCAGCTGGTTCTATCATTGGAACGCTCTCACCAAAGAACACTATGAACGGACGAAGCAGACTTCCGTCGGCTGCTTTCTCCCCTGGTAGCACGTCAGGAGCGTCTTCTGACAGCTCTTTTATATAGTTTGGGTTGTAAGCATCAGCACTTGAGCAAGCCTTTTTCAACTCTCCATGCAAGTGAATAACATTGGCTGAGCCTGCCATCTCATGCAAATCGTCTACATTTTGCGTAATGACGGTTACGTCGTAGCTTTCCTCCAACGTCTTTATCAGCTTATGCCCATCATTGGGTTTCGCTGTAAAGAGCTTCTTCCGCAACTGATTGTAGAAGTTATTCACAAACTCTGGATTGTTCTCCCAAGCCTCGTGAGTGGCCACTTGCTCTACTGGATGATTCTCCCACAAGCCATCGCTACCACGGAAAGTCTTAAAACCACTTTCCACCGACATACCAGCACCCGTTAGAAACACTATTCTTTTCATACCGTTATTTTACTTGTTGATTCTACAAATTTAGTAATTTTAATTAGATAAATGCTAAACTATATTCTAAAAATAGTATCTTTGCACATTATTTATATACAAACAAGAAAAGAAAATCAATGGACAAATTAAGCTACGCTTTGGGAATTGGCATCGGCACACAACTCAGTGGCATGGGTGCAAGCAACTTAAACATCGACGATTTCGCACAAGCGATTAAAGATGTAATAGCTGGCAACAAGTTACAAGTAAGCAATGAGGAAGCACAAACGCTTGTTAACAACTTCTTTGCCGAGCAACAAGCAAAGCAAGAGGCTACTGCTGCAGAAGCAGGCAAGGTGGTTAAGGCTGTAGGAGAGGACTTCTTAGCAGAGAATGCAAAGAAAGAAGGCGTCGTTGTATTACCTTCAGGACTTCAATATGAGGTTATTACAGAAGGAAACGGCAAGAAACCAGGCGCAACAAGCAAGGTAAAGTGTCACTATGAAGGCACTCTTGTAGACGGAACCAAGTTCGATAGCTCGTACGACCGCGGTGAACCTGCTACATTTGGGCTTAATCAAGTGATTGCTGGTTGGACAGAAGGCGTGCAACTCATGGGCGAAGGGGCGAAGTATCGCTTCTTTATACCTTACAATCTTGGCTATGGAGAACGTGGAGCAGGCGCATCTATTCCTCCATACGCAGCATTGATATTCGTAGTAGAGCTAATTGAGGTTCTCTAAAAAAGTACGTTAACAATAATAATACATAAAATAAAACATTAGAAAATGAAGAAACTTACAGTTGTAGCCGCATTGGCTATCGCCGCAGCATCGTTTACAGCATGCGGCAATCAGGCTCCAAAAGAAGAGATGAAATCTGACATTGACTCATTGAGCTACGCTTTTGGTGTCGATCAAGGTCAAGGTGTTAAGCAATACTTGCAGCAGATGAACATCGACACAGCCTACATTAACGAATTCATTAAAGGTTTGAACGATGGCGCAATGAATATGGACGATAAGAAGAAAGCAGCTTACAACGCTGGTATCGGTGTCGGTATGAACATGAGCATGGTTATTAAAAACCAAATCAATAAGAGCATCTTCGGTGAAGATTCTACTCAGTCTATCTCATTAGGCAACTTCCTCGCTGGCTTCGCAGCAAGCGCAAAGGGAGACAATAAGAATATGACCGTAGAGAAAGCACGCCAAATTGAACAAAGAGTACCACAGGCTCTTCAAGCTAAAGCTGCTGAAAAGAAGTACGGAAATGAAAAGAAAAAGAACGATGCCTACATGGCAAAGATAGCAAAGACTCCAGGTATGAAGGCTTTGAAAGAAGGTGTTTACTACAAAGAAATAAAGGCAGGAACAGGTGCAAAGCCTACTGCTTCTCAAATAGTAAAGATTAGCTACGTAGGTAAGACCATTGATGGAACAGAGTTCGACAAGAACGATAACATGACCATGCAAATTGGACAAGCTGTTCCTGGCTTCAACGAAGCATTGTTGAACATGCCTGTTGGTTCAAAGTGGGAGGTTTATATTCCTTATGAAGCTGGTTATGGCGCACAACAACCAAGCCCTAGCATCAAGCCTTTCTCTACTTTGATATTCACAATAGAGTTGTTATCTATCGAGAAAGCACCTGAAACAAATGCACCAAAAGCTGTGCAGTAATCTGCAATAGGCTTTTAAGCTATATATATAATAAGGTGGGTTGGGATACGAGTTAGCCCAATCCACTTTTTCGTTATTACACCATTTTATGGAAAACAATAAGGGATTACAACTTGTAAGTATTCCTGTATAATCAAAAAGAACTATGAAGAGAATAGCATTTATGGCATTGCTCGTTGTGGCAAGCGCAAGTTTCAACACTGCAAATGCACAGAGCAAGAAAGAGAAAAAACAGAAAAAGCAAGAGCCAAAAGAAGCAATTGCAATCACAACACCTGTCAGCAATGAGACCGCAATAATCAAAATAAAGTTCGATTCGTTAAGTTATGCAGCAGGTATAAGTATGACACGTGGACTGGAAGACTATCTTTCAAGTCAGTTAGGCGTATCAAAAGAAGATATGCCCGACTTTATGCGCGGACTGAAAGAGGGCATTTCAAAACGTAAGGACGCTTCTTTCTCTGCTTACACTGCAGGTTTGCAAATCGCAGCGCAAGTAGAAAGAGCGATGCTTCCCAATATAAAGAAGCAGTTTAAAGGTACATCTGCAGAGATTGACGATAGAGTTTTCTTCAAAGGTCTCGTTGATGCTATGGAAAAAGACACAACCTTCTTTAAACAAGAAGAAGCGCAAGAATACGTTTCTAAAAAGCAAAAAGCATTGGGAGACGAACGCAATGCTCAGGTAAAAGCTACAGGAGAGAAGTTCCTTGCTGCGAATAAGAAGAAGGCAGGAGTAGTTACTTTGCCAAGCGGATTGCAGTACAAGGTGCTCGTTAAGGGCAATGGACCGAAGCCAACAAAGGACGACCAGGTTGAAGTTGTATATGAAGGACGCACCATTGAAGGCAAAGTGTTCGACGCAACAGAACGCCACGGCAAACCAAGCGATACTTTTGGAGTAAGCAATCTGATTAAAGGATGGACCGAAGCCCTCACGCTTATGCCAGTAGGATCTAAGTGGGAGATTTATATACCACAGGATTTGGCTTACGGTGCCCGCGGTGCTGGTGAAGATATTGCACCTTATTCAGCACTTATCTTTACCCTTGAGTTGAAAGATATAGTAAATACGCCAAAAGGTTCGAATAAGTAATCGTCTATATACTCACTTGACAAAATGTGCCTCGGGCACATTTTTTTATGCTTTTTTATTGTTCAATCCATTTAAAATGCCTACTTTTGCTTTCAATTTGTAAACTAACAACCATGCCTAAGATAGGCAAGTAAACCTAAAACCTATATGGATAAGATTGATAAATTAGACAAAAAGATTCTTAGTATCTTGTCGTTAAATGCTCGTATCCCATTTAAAGACGTAGCAGCAGAGTGTGGAGTATCGCGCGCAGCCATTCATCAACGTGTGCAACACCTTATTGAGAACGGCGTAATTGTGGGCAGTGGGTTCCACGTAAACCCCAAAAGCCTCGGCTATACTACCTGTACTTATGTTGGATTGAACCTTGAACGCGGCTCGATGTATCGCAATGTTGTGGAACAAATCAACACCATTCCAGAAGTTATAGAGTGCCATTTCACCACAGGTTCATATACTATGCTCGTTAAACTCTTTGCAAAAGACAACGAACAACTGATGGATTTGCTCAACAACAAGATTCAAAGCATTCCTGGTGTAGTATCTACTGAAACGCTTATCTCGCTCGAACAGAGTATCAAGCGCGAAATTCCAATCACCGAATAACCATTCATAAAGCGAATAGCATAGTGCCTCAAGCATCAGAAAATAGGTATTAACAACATTAAAGAATAGCGGCATTTATTGATACTTCGCAGCAGCTTTTACAACAACTCCGTTACGATGATTGTCGTAACTAAGTTGCGACGTTTTCAGTAACTCCTTTGCGATGATAGCCGTAACCTCGTTGCGATTTTGGTAACTACTTAGAAAAAAGCCATCATCGAACCTACACCATTCTAAATTCGTTGAACTCACGTTATTATATATAAGTACGATTATGACACTAAATTATAATTTGGACGCCCAGTTAGAAGAGCTTTACGGAAGCTATACAGAGGGAAGCCACAAGCCTATTATTGGTATTACCACCAATTTCTCAGGGCAAGACGTTACCATTCGTGAGGTTTTCCACAAACAGGTGATAGATGCTGGCGGCACACCGCTACTTATTCCACCCACCACAGATAAGCAAGTACTTACCAATATACTCGACCGCATTGACGGACTCCTACTTACTGGCGGTGCTGATGTGAACCCTTTGTGGGCTGGCGAAGAGCCAACGCTCAACGTAGGTAGCATTAACGATAAGCGAGACCTATCCGAACTGCTCACTACACGGTTGGCTTACAATCGCCAAATACCCATCTTTGCCGTGTGCAGAGGTATGCAGGTCTTAGCCATTGCCTTAGATGGAAAGGTGCAACAGCACATTTACGACCCTTATATCGTTGAGGAGACAGAGGAAAAGAAGCTCACACGTTTGAAAAGTGTTACTACCTTGCGCCCTGCAAAGCTTAAGCACGACCAGAGTGCAGCCTTCACTGAGCCTACACACAGCATTGCAATAGAGCCCAATTCCATACTTCATACCATTTACAAGCAAGACAAAATCTTTGTAAATTCATTCCATCACCAAGCCGTTTCAGTTACAGGCAAACGCTTTAAAGCAACAGCTTACGCTCCCGACGGCGTAATAGAGTGTATGGAAAGTGCTGAATTCAAACCAATCTTAGGTGTTCAGTGGCACCCTGAATGGTTGGAAGAAGAAGGTCAGAAGCTATTTAAATGGTTTGTTAACGAAGCTAACAACTTCCGTACAGCCAAGCATCTGCATACACGCATACTCACACTCGACACCCATTGCGACACTCCTATGTTTTTCCCACAAGGTGTAGACTTTGCCAAACGCGACCCGCGCATTCTCTACGACTTACATAAAATGACGGAAGGACACCAAGATGCCGTTACAATGGCAGCCTATTTACCTCAGCCACGCATAGGAGAGAAGTTCTCATCTAAGATAGATATCAAAGGATTAAAGCGATTTAACCCTGAACTCGCCGACGTTTTAGACAACCTTACTCCCACTTCTTATGCCGATTTAATCTTCAACAAGATAGAGAAAATCGTAAAAGATAACAGCCGTTACCTTAGTATTGCACGCACACCGTCCGACCTTTACGAAGATAAACGCAAGGGACGCAAGAGCATTATGTTTGCAATTGAAAATGGTTTAGCCTTAGAAGGCGACCTTTCCAACGTGAAATACTTCGCACAACGTGGTGTTACGTACATCACACTGTGCCATAATGGCGACAATGACATCTGTGATTCAGCACGAGGGAGCAATCTTCACGGAGGTGTAAGCAAGTTTGGTATTGAAGTAATCAAGGAAATGAACCGCAACGGCATTATGGTAGACCTCAGCCACGGCAGCGAAAAGAGTTTCTACGACGCTCTTGAAATAAGCAGTCAGCCCATTGTTTGCAGTCATTCCAATAGCAAAGCCCTTTGCGATGTGCCTCGAAACCTTACCGACGACCAGCTGAAAGCATTAGCAAAGAAAGGCGGTGTGGCACACATAACGCTTTATCAAGGTTTCTTACGTAAAGGAGAAACAGCCTCAATTCTCGATGCTATCGCGCATTTAGAGCACGCCATTGATGTAATGGGCATTGACCACGTAGGTATCGGAACAGATTTCGACGGAGACGGAACAGTACGTGGAATGGCAGATGCAAGCGAAATGATAAACTTCACCCGCCATTTGCTTGCTCGCAAATATAGCGAACGTGACATAGAAAAGATATGGGGAGGCAACTGGCTGCGCGTAATGGCACAGGTACAGGCTGCCAAACAAAAATAAAAAGAACAACGATGAACGGAAAAATAAAGTTTTTATGTAATGGTATGGCAGTACTTTTCCTTACTGCCTTCGCCTTTGGTTGCAAAGGACAGTCGTCTAACAAGAGCACCGAACCCAGCGATACAGTGGCAACAGCAAAGCCCGTTGGTCCTAAATTCAACCCCGATTCGGCATTCGCCTATACTGCAGCGCAATGCGATTTCGGCCCTCGCACAATGAATTCGTCGGCTCATGACAAGTGCGAACAATGGATTATCAAGAAGTTTAAGCAATACGGATGCGATGTTCAGACCCAGAAAGCTGACTTAAAAGCCTTCGATGGTACAACATTAAAATCGACAAACATCATCGCTCGTACCAATCCTAATGCACAACGACGTATCTTGCTTTGTGCACATTGGGATAGTCGACCATGGGCAGACAACGATCCTGATTCAACAAACCATAAGAAACCCGTTATGGCAGCCAACGACGGAGCCTCTGGTGTTGGCGTTATGATAGAGTTAGCACGCCAGTTACAGGCAGACAGCACGCTGAATGTAGGTGTCGATTTTGTTTGTTTCGATGCTGAAGACTGGGGTGTTCCGCAGTGGGAAACCAACTATCAAGAGCAGTCGGGCGATAGTTGGGCTTTAGGTTCCAACTATTTTGCAAAGAACTTGCCCCTCGCCGTTCGTCCTGAATTTGGCATTCTACTCGATATGGTAGGTGGCGAAGGCGCTCAATTCTATAAGGAAGGCGTTTCAATACAGTTTGCACCAGACGTTGTAAACCGTGTTTGGGAAGCAGCAAAGAGTGCTGGTTTTGAGGCGTACTTCCCCGCAGCGACAGGCGGAATGGTTACCGACGACCACTATCCGCTCAACAAAATAGCAAGCATTCCTACGATAGATATCATTCCTTACTATCCTGATTGCGCTCAAAGTTCGTTCGGTCCTACATGGCATACCGTCAACGATACGATGGAACATATAGACCGCTCTACTTTACAGGCTGTTGGTCAGACCATCATTCAGGTACTTTACAGTATGTAAGATTGCCATTGCCACTGCATACGCTCTAATAAGTTGTAAGCTCAAAATGAAGAAATCAGTACTCACAATAGTTGCTTTAATCCTCCTTGTGGGGTGTTCAAAGCAACCTAAACAGCACCACCCAGTTGTCAATTTCACCGATGAAGTACGATTAAAGACTACTCCTGTGAAAGACCAAGGCTCCAGTTCGCTATGCTGGGTGTATGCTATGCTTGCCACAATAGAGACCGAACACCTTATGAAAGGCGACTCTGTAAACCTCAGTCCCGACTATGTGGCACGTATGTACCTTATGGAACAGGCTAAACAAAGCCTACTAATAAGGTCTGGAAGTAATGCTTCTACCAACAGAAGTGCCACTATTACAACACGTGGTATGGCTTCTATGTTGATAGACCTTATACAAACGTATGGTTTATTCCTCTTTGACGCATACCATAAGCGCGAAAATGCCGACTACAAAGTGATTACACGCAAGCTCGAACGGGCAATTTTATCGCCCAAGACAAACACTTTAGCCGAGCAAGTGAACTATATCGATGCGCTATTGGACGACAAAATCGGTTTTATACCCAAGCAAGTATTTCTTTATCGCGCCACTTACACCCCGCAGCAGTTTGCTCGCAGCGTGTGTAAGAACAACGAATACTTAGGATTAACAAGCTTTACGCACCACCCTTTCGGCGAGTTCTTCCCATTAGAAGTGCCCGATAACTATTTCCACAATACATTCTTGAACGTTCCTATCGACACTTTGATGCACCGAATTGAACAATCTGTCCGCTCTGGACACCCTGTTTGCTGGGAGGGCGATACCTCTGAAGATGGCTTTTCGTTTGCTGAAGGTGTAGCAAAGTTGGACAACGACAACCAACAACCAACACAGGCAGACCGCCAAAGGGCCTTCGAAACCTACCGAACCACTGACGACCACTGTATGGAAATTGTGGGAATAGCCCACGATAAGGCTGGCAACAAATACTTCTGCTGCAAGAATAGTTGGGGTAAAAACAATCGTTTTGATGGCTTTATGTACCTAAGTTACAACTATGTGCGGCTGAAAACTATTGCCGCCTACGTTGTAAGAACCTAAGAAACTATCGCTTGCGCACTTCCAAATATTCTTTGAAGTGCGCAAGAAAGGCTCCGGTAACGTGTATAATCTCGTTGCCTATGTAAATACAATCGTTCCTATCCACCTTTCTTATTTTATCTAAAGCTACAATATACGAACGGTTTACTCGCATAAAATCGTTGTTAGGCAACAACTCTTCTGCCGTTTTCATTGTCATGTGTGTAACCAATCGTCGGTCGGAAAGGTGGAAAATAACGTAATCTTTCATTCCTTCCACATATATAACATCGCTCAACGACACTTGCTGTAGCTCTCCATCTACTTTCAGAAACACCGTTGTGTGCTGGTTGTTGAGTGGTTGCGACGCCATTTCAAACCATTTTTTAGCCTTTTCGGCAGCCGCAAGAAACTTGTTATAGCGTATCGGCTTCAGCAGAAAGTCGAGCGCATTCACTTCGTAACTATCGAAAGCATATTCCTTGAAGGCTGTGGTAAAGATGATTCGGGTATGCGATGGTACCATGTGCGAAAGCTCCATACCGTCCATATCGGGCATTTGTATATCGAGAAATAGCACGTCTGCACTATCGTTTACTATGGTTTGCAAAGCCGCAACCGAGTCGGTAAACGATGCTTTGAGTGTCAAAAAGGGTGTACGCTCTATGAAGTTCTCCAATAAGCGGATAGCCAGCGGTTCGTCATCGACGATGATACACGATAAATTCATAGGCAAATATTAACTCGTTACATTTATTTTTATACTCAACTTGTAAACTCCCTGCTCCAGCGTTTGGTGCATTTCATAGCGTTTGGCATACATCAATTCCAAGCGTTTGCGCATATTTTCTGTTCCAATGCCGCTACCGCTACGACCGCAATTGCCTTTCGGATAGTTACTATTCTGGCACGAGAACAAGACAATCCCCTTGTCTTCAGTCAACGAAATATCTATAAACGATGGCTTTCCGTTACTTACGCCGTGCTTAAAAGCGTTCTCAATGGGCGACAAGAACAGCATAGGAGCAATGGTTAGTGCCGTGTTGGACGTATCAAAATGCGTCGTTATCTTCACATTTTTGTCGCAACGCAGTGCCATAAGAGAGATGTAGTTCTTCATAAAATCAATTTCTCCACTCAATGGAACCTCTTTTTGTTGCGTTTCGTAGAGTGCATAACGCAGCAAATCGGATAGTTCGCCAATGGAGTTTTGCGCCTCATCGGCATCAATCTGTGTTAAAGAAGAGATGTTATTTAGTGTGTTAAACAGGAAGTGCGGGTTCAGTTGATTCTTTAGCCAAGCCAATTCGGCTTCTGTATTGCGCTGTTTTTCTTCTAAAAGTTGTTTCTGAAGATTGTTCTGTCGTATGAAGTAGCGTACAGATATAGCGGCAATCGCCACGACATAGTTAAGAACCAGCCAGATGATAGCGAACTGATAGTGGTACAAATGTACCACCACACCATGGTCTGTATTGCTGCGTGGGAAGAACAAGTCGTAGTTCAGTAAAAATACCAAGGCAAATTCTACCAACCAAAACAACCATCGGTGCAGCTTACTTTTATCTTCGTAGAGATACGGAACAAGCACATAGAAGTTTGCCATAAAGACCACGAGGAGCAGAAAGAACATAACAGCGTTGGTGCGCACCGAAGCCGTTGCCACCCATGGGTCGCGTTCGGTGATATATACCACCACGCACCACGTTGCTGTAAGCATAAAGTAAATGCCTATCTGTGCAAGAAATATAAGTACATTACGCTTCTTTAACCACGCCTTCATTGTTTCCAACATTGCTTTTACTATTGTAAAGGTATTCCTATTTGCATACAAAGATAATTTTATTCCACCATACCTACAAATTATTTTCGACGAGTAATGCTCCTTGCTTCGACGAAAATACAAATAAATAGAGAATGTAAAAGTAAATATAAGTCTTTCTAACACGAAGTTTGAGTAACGATTTAGAGATGGTAGACCTATCCTTCTACAAACTGATTGTTTCGCGATACCATGTATAAAATAGCCTTTTAATGGTCTGAAATATAGCCATTGAGAAGCTTTTTATATGGGTGGAGAAAGACCATACCAATGTAAATATTTTTCAGCAACACCATTACCATATAACACCTTATGTATCAATATATTGCAATACCCATTGTTTTATATTGCAAAAGAGCCTGTTTTGCTGAGTAAAAGAGCCTATATTGCAGCGCAAAACAGGCACTTTTGCATTGCGAAACCGATATTATTGTTTTCAGCTGTTATTTTTTTTACAAAACAAGAGTATTTTCCTTGTAAAGTCTCCCTTATATCCTTTACGGATTAGAGGATTTATTGCAGGGGCAGAACACACTCCGTTTCCAGTTTCTAAACATCTCTTTTATCGTATTATGAAGATAGTAATTCGTGGCTCTACAATGCACTAAACGGCCCAAAAATATAAAAAGCGTGAGGGTCTGATGTACATAATGCAATTTCAAACAATACGTTTTTTTACGTTGTAATTTAATTTATATTATACAAAACAGTTGCTTTCGATAACTTAAATAATTGATATTTTTGCCAAAGCATTAAAAAATACCTCTCTGTTCGCTTTGCGCATCATCGGTAATTCGTTATCTTTGCAACATAAATAGAAGCATACTATTGAAATATATGGAAGATTTAAGGAAAACATTTGCAGGCAAACTGCTCGGTATTAAAGCTATTAAGTTGCAACCCAACGACCCTTTTACATGGGCAAGCGGATGGAAATCGCCTTTCTACTGCGACAATCGTAAAACCTTGTCGTACCACGATGTGCGCTCATTCGTAAAGTTAGAACTTGTACACGCTATCTTAGCGCACTTCCCAGAGGCCACTGCTGTGGCTGGAGTAGCTACTGGCGCCATTGCACAAGGGGCATTAGTGGCTGAAGAACTGGCTATGCCGTATGCCTATGTGCGCCCAAAACCAAAGGACCACGGTATGAAAAACCAGATAGAAGGGCAACTACCAGAAGGCTCAAAGGTTGTTGTGGTAGAAGATTTAATATCTACTGGCGGCTCATCTCTTAAGGCTGTGGCTGCATTACGCGAGGCTGGCTTTGACGTAGTAGGCATGGTAGCTTCTTATACCTATGGTTTCCCTGTGGCAGAAGAGGCTTTTAACGAAGCAAACGTACAGTTGGTAACACTCACCGACTATCAAAGCGTAGTGGAAAAAGCTTTGGAAACAGGATATATTAATAAGGAAGACGTGCCAATGCTTGATGAATGGCGCAAGGATCCTGCTAATTGGAAGAAGTAATAATGAGTAAATTTGAAAGTAGCGTAAAGCAGATTGCTTATCCTCAACAAAGTGTTTACAACATGTTGAGCGACCTTACAAACATTGAACGCGTTAAGGATAAAGTGCCAGAAGATAAGTTGAAGGACTTAACTTTCGACAAAGACACTATCTCTATAAGCGTTGATCCAGTGGGACAGATATCTATGCGCATCATAGAACGCGACGAACCAAAGACCATTAAGTTTGCAAGCGAAAACTCACCGATGTCGTTTAACTTCTGGATTCAGATACTTCCAGTAGACGAAACATCTTCAAAGATGAAGCTAACCATTGATGCTGACATTCCTTTCTTTGCAAAAAGCATGGTTTCTGGACCTTTGCAAGAAGGCATAGAAAAGATTGCCAACGCCTTGGCAATGATTCCTTTCGAATAGAAAAAAAACGAAACTAAGATTGGAAGGGCGTGATTTTTCACGCACCTTTCACAAAGTTTCGCTCTCAAAATGACTATTATTTGCTTTTCAAGGTATTAGGAATATATAGGGTAATGCGGTGTTAGAGAAAGTCGGACCAATGTTATTACAATTGTCCAGCCTCTACTTGTAACACTATTCGTTCTACAAGGCGATCGGAACCTTGAGGGTCGTATCGCTTTTTAAGGCTAGCACCAAACACCCAAGCAAAGGCTTGATAGAAGCCAGCACGCACTGGACCGAGGAAAGCTTGTATGAGTTCGTAACCCGTAGAGTGGGTTTCGCGGTCGATAAGCTTAATAAGGAGTTTTCCTTGTGAATAACTTAGCTTCTTAATACGTGGGGTGTACTCCTCTTTCAAGTCCTTTTCAACGGCTTTCATGTGCTCGTCACGTTCCCTTTTCGTAGGAATCGTCTGGAGATAAGCACCTGTTTCCAAGATAATTTGGTTGCATTCTTTCGCCAATGGCAACACCTTTTTAATATTATATACAAGGCGGTTGTATTCGTTATGCTGTTTATCGTTCTTGAATTCCATAGGCGGAAAGATGTAAATCTTGTTAGTTCGCACGTATTGTATGCTGTCTCCGCCTACCTTTGCCTTGCCAATATGCACCATTGGTACAAATGTGGGAGAGTTTAAATCTACCACACGGTCTTCAGGATTGATATGTTCTTGAGATGAAACGCCCATAGCGACTAACAAGAACCAAAGGAAAAGTATTATTCTATAGTGTATCATAACGACAGCAAAAGTAACAATAATTTCACAATCAAGTGCTTTTTTATATTATTTTATGGTTTTCTAAACTCAATAAATGCAACAATTTATCGTTAACATATAATAGGGTTAAATTGAAAAAATATAAATTGTCATGAAATTAAGAAGTTTTATAGGAAAAGGCATAATAGCACTTTCTGCGCTGAACGTAGCCACAGCTTGTAGCGACATGGTAGACTACGAGTTCAGCAATTACCACTGTAACCTTGCAATTGACAACAATGTTCATCTTGATGCAACGCTTGCCAGTTCGATGAACCATCTATCGCCAGGTGTATTTACAACAATAAAGCCTGACAATAAAGATGGAGTGTATTACTTTCACTTTCAAAACAATCAGGGTTTGGTGTCGGAAAAACGATTCAATGCCATTGATGAGCGTTTGCAAAGCCATCTGCGTATTGGTATGAACAAAGGTCTTATAGTGGGCTTTGGCAATCTGGACGCACCTGCAAGGTTCTATGCCTACGACTTGCAGTGCCCAAATTGCTTTGATATAAACTCTCTACCGTTCCGCTCTTTCGAGCTAACAATAAGCGGAACAGGTTTTGCTACTTGTAAAACATGCCAGAGAACATACAATCTTAACACTGGTGGAAACATTGTAAGTGGCGATAGAGGCAAAACATTAACACGCTATAGAGCAAATACAGCGGGACCAAATGGAATGCTGAGTGTACGTTAAGCATTGTATCAAGCATAAAATTAATAAAGATTAAAGACTAAAATACAAAAAAACATCAATTATCTTGTGAAATCCGATATTTAGCATTATCTTTGCACTCGGTTTGCCGCAATGGTGGAATTGGTAGACACGAGGGACTTAAAATCCTTGGCCAGTAATGGCTGTGCGGGTTCAAGTCCCGCTCGCGGCACTTTTTTAGATTGCGTATTCGTACGCATACAAATGAAAAGCATATAAGAGCGTTTGCTCTCAATAAGCTTTTTGCTTTTTATAAAACCTAATTAAACATCGTCCGTATGAAACGAATAGTTTATCTCTTCTTACTTTCTATACTATTAGTTTCATGTGGTGAACGCAACGGATACTTTAAAATTGATGGTAGATTGCTGCATGTAAATCAAGGACAACTATTTGTTTATAGTCCTGAAGGAGTCATGAACGGACTTGATACCATTCAAATCAATGGCGGACGATTTACTTATGAAATACCATGTCAGTTCGATGGTACGCTTATTCTCGTATTCCCAAACTATTCTACCCATGTAATCTTTGCTGAACCAGGCGAAGCTGTGGAAATAAAAGCTGACGCTTCACACCTAAAAGAGATGGAAGTGAAGGGGACAGACAACAATGAACTGATGGGACAGTTCCGCAAACAAACGGCAATGGCGTCTCCACCAGAAGAAGTTAAGCTTGCAACTCAGTTTGTAAAGAACCACCCTGACTCTCCTGTAAGCATATACATAATAGAGCGTTACCTTGTTTCGAATAAAAGAGCGAACCTAAAGGAAACAACTGAACTCGTAAAACTGATGGAGAAAGAACAACCAGAAAATGGAGCTTTGGCACGTTTAAAACAGTATTTACAGGGTTTACAAAATGGAAATGTAGGGCAACCATTGCCTAAATTCACAGCAAAAGACCTGAATGGCAATATCATTAACAGCGCTAAACTAAAGGGTAAAAATACCATTATTTGCTCATGGGCATCTTGGAACGATGACAGTAGAGACATTCTTATGACGCTTAATAGTATAGCACAAAAGGATTCAACTACGATAATCGGTATTTGTCTCGACCCATCACCCAATGAAGCAAGAAGATATATCAAGGAAAACAATATAACATTTCCCAACATCTGCGATGGAGAGATGCTGGAAAGCAAACTTATAAAGACTCTTGGGCTAACATTAATCCCTGACAACATCATTGCAAACAAGGGCAAAATAACTGAACGAAGGGTAAGTGCTAACATGCTCAGAGGACGAATGATAAAGTTAGAAATCTAATTCATGCTTGTAAAAACTTATTGTGCTGCTGTAAACGGAATGGAGGTTACCACAGTTACAGTGGAAGTTAGCATTACAAGGGGAGTGATGTTTCATCTCACTGGATTGGCTGATGTGGCTGTAAAAGAAAGCCACGACCGCATTGCCGCAGCACTATTGAATAATGGATATCAGTTTCCTGTCGCGGATATCACAGCCAATCTTGCTCCCGCAGACTTACGTAAAGAGGGTTCAAGTTTTGACTTACCACTTGCAATTGCTATCCTTGGTGCAACCGAAAAAATAGCTTCCGACCATCTTGGTAAGTATATGCTGGTAGGAGAACTAAGCCTTGATGGTACATTGCAACCTATTAAAGGAGCATTGCCAATAGCAATTAAAGCAAGAGCAGAGAAGTTCAAAGGACTTATCGTACCAAAAGCAAACGAACATGAAGCCGCTGTTGTAGATACACTTGAGGTGTACGGAATGAATAATATAGGCGAAGTTATAAGTTTCCTTAACGACGCTTATACGCAGGCACCATGCAAAGTAGACACACGAAAAGAGTTTTATGAAAATCAATATATTAGCGATTTAGACTTCGCAGAGGTTCGAGGACAGGAGAATGTAAAGCGAGCTTTGGAGGTCGCAGCGGCTGGTTCGCACAACGTTATTATGATAGGACCACCCGGAAGTGGCAAAAGTATGATGGCAAAGCGACTTCCTTCCATACTTCCACCATTGGCATTAACCGAGAGTTTAGAGACTACGCAGATACATTCTATTGCTGGAAAGCTAAAGAAAAATACAGGACTCATCACTCAACGTCCGTTCCGAAGCCCGCACCACACCATCTCTGAAATTGCTTTAGTGGGCGGAGGAACCAACCCTATGCCTGGTGAAATAACCTTAGCCCATAATGGAGTCTTATTCTGCGACGAACTTCCAGAGTTCAGCAAGCATACCCTTGAAGTCTTACGCCAACCTTTAGAGGACCGTGCAATTACTATTTCGCGCGCCAAATATACTGTTACTTATCCTTGTAGTTTCATGTTTGTAGCCAGCATGAACCCTTGTCCTTGTGGCTATTATGGAGATATTACACATCATTGTGTTTGTTCTCCAGGACAGATACAACGCTATCTTTCTAAGATTTCAGGACCTTTACTCGATCGTATTGATATTCAATGCGAGATTTCTCCACTCCCTTTCAAAGATCTTTCCAAAGCTGAGCAAGGCGAATCAAGTGCTAATATTCGCGAACGAGTATTGAAAGCGCGCAGTATTCAGACCGAAAGATTTAAGAATTACCCCAATATTCATTGTAATGCACAGATGTCTGAACGCATGATTCACGAATTTGCAGAACCTGATGAACAATCGCTTGAAATACTTCGTAAGGCCATGGAAAGTCTGAAATTATCGGCTCGTGCTTATAATCGTATTCTGAAAGTAGCACGAACCATTGCTGATCTCGAAGCATCACCGAAGGTTCAAGTCCATCATATTGCCGAAGCCATTGGTTACAGAAGCCTAGACAGGGGTGATTGGGGCGAAAGATAATACTGTTTTTATTTTGCTATGTTTTTAGTTTGCAGTACCTTTGCAACCTGATATAATATAGAATTAGAATGCGTAAGAAACAAATTCTTCTCATTAACGATATTGCTGGATATGGTAAGGTAGCCACAGCAGCAATGCTACCAATCTTGTCTTATCTTGGTCATCCAGTGTATAATTTGCCAACAGCATTGGTTTCTAATACATTGGACTACGGCAAATTTCGCATCCTTGAAACCACCGATTACATTAAAGAGGTATTTCCTATTTGGAAAGAATTAGGCTTCCAATACGATTCTATCGCCACTGGCTTCATTGCATCAGAGCGCCAAGCCAAGCTTATATCAGCTTATTGTCGTGAGCAGGCTGCCACTGGTACAATGATATTTGTAGACCCTATCATGGGCGATGAAGGTAAATTATATAATGGTGTTACGCCAGCAACCATCAATTCGATGCGCGAAATGATTAGCGTTGCCGACCTTTGCTTCCCCAATCATACCGAAGCGTGCTATCTTACCGATTCTGAATACAACGCTAAAGGCGTAACGAAAGAAGAAGGTTTCGAGCTTATTAAGAAGTTAAGACAGATAGGAACGAAGTCAGTACTTATTACTTCGATACATATCGACGGCCAACCCTCTGTGATAGGATACAACCATCGCAACGACAAATACTTTAGTTTGCCTTACAATGAAATCCCTGTGCATTTTCCTGGTACTGGAGATATCTTCTCAGCCATCCTCATTGGTCACCTGCTTGACGATGAACCACTCATAGATAGTACCCAAAAAGCCATAGACGGAGTTTACAAACTCATTGAACTCAATAAGGAAAACGAGGATAAAAATAGAGGAATACCTCTCGAACAGTATTTGGATATACTATAAGTAACATCACATTTAACTGCTAAGAATGGCTTAAAAAGATAGTAAGATGGATTGGATAAACGGACTTTTCAATATTCACTCAGCACTTCAAGGCGTTATTATCGTTTCGCTTGTATGCGCTATTGGACTTGGTTTAGGTAAGATTAAGTTCGGTGGAGTTTCTTTAGGCGTTGCCTTTGTGTTCTTTGTTGGCATCGCTGTAGGAAACTTTGGTTTCAACATAGACACACAAATGCTTAACTATTGCGAGACTTTTGGTCTTGTATTGTTTGTTTACACGTTAGGATTACACGTTGGTCCTAACTTTTTTAGTTCCCTTCTTCACGAAGGAAAAGCCTTAAATATGTGGTCGTTAGCTGTCATTTTACTTGGAACCGTTATGGCTATTGGACTCACATATACCCTCAACATTCCTATGAGCGACATGGTTGGTATTCTCAGTGGAGCCACAACCAACACGCCAGCCCTCGGTGCAGCACAACAGGCTTTAGAGCATATTGGTGTAAGCGGTGGCCGTGCTGCCCTTGCAACAGCCGTTACATACCCACTCGGTGTTGTTGGTGTTATCTTCGCAATGATAATCTTACGTAAGTTCTTTGTAAAGCCTCAAGACTTAGAAATAAAAGGCAGCGATGAGGAAAACCATACTTATGTAGGACAATATGTTGTTGTAAATCCTGCCGTTATTGGCAAAACCATTGCAGAAGTATCGCAAGGTTCTCATACCAAATTTATTATTTCGCGCATCTGGCGTGACGAAAAAGTAATACTTCCGCAGGGAACAACCCAACTGGAAAACCACGATAACCTTCTCGTTATAGCCAATAAGGACGACGTTGCCAGCATGGAAATACTCTTTGGACAGACTGTTCGTCGCGATTGGAATAAGGAACAGATAGATTGGAACAATATTGATTCGAACATTGAAAGCCGCATTATCGTACTCACAAAGCATGAACTGAACGGCAAACGACTTGGGCAGTTACAGTTGCGTGATATATATGGTGTAAACGTCAGCCGTGTATTACGTGGTGATATTAAGCTACTTGCTACCCAAGACTTGCGTTTACGCTACGGCGACCACCTTACAGTTGTCGGCACTCCCCATGCTGTTGACAATGCGGAACATTTTCTTGGCAATTCCATAAGAACTCTGAACGAACCTAATCTTGGCAATATCTTCCTCGGAATGATACTTGGTCTTGCTCTCGGAACCATTCCTTTTACGTTGCCTGGCATGGATTCTCCAATCCGTTTAGGTATTGCTGGCGGTCCAATTATTATGGGAATCCTGGTCGGAACATTTGCTCCGCGCCTGCACATGATTTCTTATACCACTCGAAGCGCATCGCTTATGCTGCGCAAATTAGGTCTTTCGCTATATTTGGCATGTATCGGTTTAGATGCAGGTAAAGACTTCTTAGACACCGTTATCCGTCCCGAAGGTTTAATGTGGGTGGGATTAGGCTTCCTGCTTACGGTACTTCCTATCATTATTATTGCCCTTATTGCCTTACGAACGAAGAAATACGACTTTGGTACAATCTGTGGAATCCTCTGCGGTGCAATGGCAAATCCGATGGCGTTGGTTTATGCTAACGACACCACCAAGGGCGAAACATCTAACATTAGTTATGCTACGGTTTATCCGTTGGGAATGTTTATCCGAGTGATCATTGCCCAAGTGCTGGTAATGTTCTTTGTTTAGCAAGACTTAAAAAGCAATATTAGCTTATATTTTCTTCTCGAAACGAATGCGTTTTCCCGTCGTTGGATGCGTAAATTCAAGATATTCAGCGTGCAGATAGAGTCTATCTGCACGTTTTCCGTATAGGGTGTCACCAAGAATAGGACACGACAACCCTTCAGAATGTGCACAATGCACCCGCAACTGGTGCGTGCGTCCAGTAATAGGACATAACTCTACCTTTACCGCCTCGTTGTAACGACTATCTTGTAAAGGTGTTTTTCCTACTATTTTATAATGTGTTATAGCAGTCTTTCCTTTGTTTTTGTCTACTATTTGGCGCGGTCGATCGACCGCATCGGCACACAATGGCAACGAAATAGTGCCTTCACTGGGCAACCCTACCCTATTTAATAAGGTGGCGTCCAACAAGGCTATATAGCGTTTTCTCACCATTTTTGCTTTAAATTGTGCCTGCAAATGCTTATGTGCTTCCTTATTTCGTGCCACAACAAGCAATCCGCTGGTTGCCATATCAAGGCGATGCACAATGATGGGGGTAGTCTCCTCGTAACCCCAACGCTGGCGAAGAATAGCCTCAACCGACTGCTGTTTGCTACGTCCAGGCACTGTAAGCATACCGCTTGGCTTGACTATGACAGCCAAATCGCGGTCTTCGTAAACGATATCAATACTTTGTTTGGCTTCCACTTCCAACGCATTGGCAGCTACATTCATACCTTTCAGCATCCAAGTTAGCAAGGGTTTGCACTTTCCATTGCATGCAGGATAGAACTGTCCGTGCTGTCTTATCTCGGTTTTAGGGGGCTCTCCCCACCAGAACATCGCCATTTCTACTGGTCGCATACCATTAACAAAGGCATATTGAAGCAACTTTGGTTCACAACATTCGCCCGTTCCAGATGGCGGAAACAGCGTTATCTGCTCTCCCATAGCTGCATAATGCGTAGCAAGAACCGACTTCGGACTATGCAATAAATAGTAATTACGGAAGATAGACAGCAAATCGCTGCGCTCACCATGTGCATTCAAGAAAGTGAATTGCGAGAAAAGCCAACGCTGAAGCTGGTCCGATTTGCGCTTGCGAGTACTTTTCAGTTCTGCTATTCTTCTATTATACGCCTCCACTTCAGCCTCTGCTGCTTCCAACAACGCTGCATATCGCTTCTTTGTGCGGTGCAACTCTGCCTTCATATACTGACTTTCGCGTATCATCTCCCGTTGTTCGTTGTCCGAAACAATGGCTTTTTCCCTCCTCCGTTCGTCACGTAAACGCTTTGCAACAACCATTGCTTGCTGCGCTTCTGCCACAACTTGCTGTGCTTCTGCCTTGAGTTTGGTAAGTTTTTCCATTGCTTTTCCGTAATCGTCCGACTGCTTTAAAGCTGCTATTTCGTGGTTCATTGCTGTTATCTCGGCTTCTTGCGTCTTGAAATACCCATTAGGTTGCAGATAATCGAACACAAGTGGAACAAAGCTATCGTCACTAATACATTCTAACTGACCTGAGTAGCTTGCAGATAGCCTAACTTTCCCCCGTATTCTACTATTAGTACACCAAACATTTTGCCTTCTTTCAGCTCTGGAAGCGACTGCTGCAACAACGTAACAGCACAGCGCGCAAGCGGAGAAGGCTCATAATAGAAAGGATTGGGAAAGACTTTCGCCTTGCCCATCGCTACCTTTTCATTGCCAGTTGGCAACCTATGAAAACACTTATCGTCCATTTCCGCAACACTTAATTAGCTTCTATTCCATATTAATGCTATGAAAATAGAAGTTGCAAATATACGGCTTTTCACTCGAAAACTATGTGCTACTTTTGTAAATATAAATTTAATGGAAAACAATAAGT
>NZ_BAKF01000011.1 GCF_000614025.1 Prevotella aurantiaca JCM 15754 | reverse complement strand
CTCCTTTTTCAAATCTTCCGATGGTTCACTTTTTTTATCTCGGACTCTATAAGCACTACTCTCGCCATATACTGTTGAAGATTGGCTTATAAATTTGGAATGAGATATTGATAATTTCTGGGGATTTTCGAAAACATTTACCATACTTCCATTTTTGTCCTTACTCTGATGGACGCCACTGGCTGTATAAACAAAATTATCTTTCTTTTGATCAGAGCCTAACCATACACCTCCATTTGTGTAATAATCACCTTGTCCATCCGGGTCGAATAAACATATTGGATTCCCATGACAATATACAAAAGTAGATACATTTTCATATTCTTCACTTAGAGGATCAATTCCGTCATTATTATCAACAACGTAATTATATAAGTTAAGTGTATCTCCTTCTAATCCTATCGGGTCTTGGCTGATATAACTCCCCGCATTCGGGTCGTAATACCTAAACCTATTGTAATACAATCCAGTCTCCGCATCCTCGTACTGCCCCTGATACTTAAAGGGTATGAATGCGGATGGCCGTTTCCTTTACCGCCCGTAGATGTCCAACTCCTGTTCCCACACCTTGTCGCCCTGCTTGTCGTAGGCCTGCATGGGCGTGCCGAGATAGTCGGAGATGATGGAGAAACACTCGCCGTTGGCAACAAGCTTGGCGGCAGGCACGAACGTGTCTTGGTCTCTTCCATCTATTCGTGCTGCGAACGCTACTGCAGGGAAGTCGTTATAGTTATAGTCTTCTATAACCATCTTCCAATATCTAAACTGTTATAAAAAAAATCCAATTGTGCCTTCATCATTTTTGTATCCCCTAGAATATTTTCTAACGCCTTACCATATTTTTGTACGTCGTCAGCATTACCAATATAATTCGTTAAAACACGAATACCGTTTACATAGACTTCCTCCTTGTCTTGATTTGAAAGCATAGAATCATTCGAAACAGATGCTATAACTTTTATGATATCATCTTTCAGCTTATCATATTTTGTTAAGCAAAGTTTAGCTTCTTCTATGGTGTTACAAGGAGTACTATCTAAAGTAGATAAAGATTTCTTTATTTTACATAGTTGTTTTATATAATCCATAATATAATTTAATGATGTTTCTTTACAACAGTATATGCTTCTTTTGGTATTTCCCCATCAATAAGGACCTCAGCATCCTTTGTCGCATATCCAAAAGCTTTTCCTTGTAAGGGTTTTCCTGTCTGTGGATCAATCCCATTAGAAATATCTATAATTTTCTTTGGTTCAATTTTATCTGTATTGATAGCAATAATGGTGGATTTGTTGGATTTTGCATAGAACTCAGCTCTGTCCATCTCCTTTGTCGTAGATATATATTGCGTGTTTAATTTACCATTTTCCACATGCTCTTGAATGCTATAGTTTGCATTAGCATCCTTGGGCTGAATACTAGTACCTGTATTAACAGATGATTCTTGTATAGGATTAACTGCTCTATAAACAACAATTAAACCATAAAAATCTACAATTGCATTAGGATCTTTTACATATCCATACAACGTTGGATTGCCACCCATTAGCAATTGGGTCTTGGCTGATGTATGCTCCAGTCCTTGGGTCGTAGTAGCGGAACCTATTATAATAAAGTCCCGTCTCCTTATCCGCATATTGTCCCTAGTACTTGAACGGTATGAACGAAGAGGGGCGTTTCCGCTGTCGTCCGTAGATGTCCAGCTCCTGCTCCCATACCTTGTTGCCGTTATTGTCAAATGCCTGCAGAGGAGTACCGAGGTAGTCGGACACGATGGAGAAACAATCGCCGTTGGCAACCAGCTTGGCGGCAGGCACGAACGTGTCTTGGTCGAAGAGCCAAGTTACCACATCATTTTCTTCCGTCCATTCGTGCAGTGGCACGTTGCCGTCCCAAACGAAGTGGGTGGTGGTTCCTGCAAAGGATTTTCGGATGCGACGGCCGAGGGCGTCGTAGGCGAACGACACTTCCTTTCCGTCGGGGCGACAATTCCGCCACGCGAAACCGTTTATCTCTAACTATAATCGAAAATGAGCTATATACACCTTTGCGAATTGTTCTATTGTCTTATCCGAATAGCTACCACCTTTTGCATACGCTAAGTCCATGATTTCAATTGTCAATTTATCTAGTTCTTTTGAATCCACAACAATAGAATGTTTTCTTAATTGACGTTCTATAACACGTTTGCATCTTGCAATGTCATTACTTGTAGCGTAGGGTATCATAATTAATGTAAATCTAAATGTTCAATTTTATCTTCTTTTATTTCTTTATGAGTAATTGCTTGTGTAGCACCTCCTTTACCAAATTCAGGGAAATCCTTTGTTATTGGTTCTAAATAATCAGCCTTTCCCCATTTTCCCTTAGGAATTTCAATATCATCTACTATTTGTAACGTATCGAAACTAGCTTTCACCGACGCATCATGTGGAACCTGTAATGCTTTAGGGTTAGGAGTGTCGAAATTGTCAAAGGAAAAATACGTCCCGTTAGAATTAGCCGGTATCGTTTTTGTTGATTTCAACTCATCAAGATATGGTGCTTCTTTCGATACATACCTATATCCTGTTGCAGGGATGGCCTTTCCACTTGGAGTAATATAAAAAATCAGTTAACCCTAAAATATCTATATTAATATTGCTATCTGAAACATACCCATACAATGTAGGATTATCTCCCAACAACCTATCGGGTCTTGGCTGATATAACTCCCTGCATTCGGATCGTAGTAACGGAAACGATTATAATACAGTCCCGTCTCCGCATCCTCATATTGCCCTTGGTACTTGAATGGAATGAACGCCGAAGGGCGTTTCCTTTGTCGCCCGTAGATGTCCAGCTCCTGCTCCCACACCTTGTCGCCCTGCTTGTCGTAGTGGTAGAAGTGCCCGCGGTCTTCGGCAAGCCGCCCGCCGGGGAAGGTGAGCCGCACCAGTTCGTGCCGCGCGTTGTACGCCAGCGTGAAGGCGCTCCCCGTTAGTCAACTATTTCCAAATCCCGATTTACCCTTCTGCAATATTGTAGCTTTCTAGCGTCCAGACTTTATCTATCAGCCTATATCGGGCTGATAGCTGTGTCTGTTCGTCCACTTCCCACAATATGTCCTGTATTTTACCATTATCAGTATCCATGAACTTTTTTTGTCTTGGCTTTCCGAACAAAGCCATTGCACGATCGTAAGAAACATTCTCTATAACCGCCAACTTAAAACTGCCACTATCGTCAGGTAGCCAAAGGTTTTCAATGAGAAATAGGCGCATGTCCTCCACCAAATCTTTTTCAATGGGTTTGAGAACTGGCAACTTATATCTGTATTTCTTTATGTTCTCTGCAAAAAACGGGAAGAAATGCTTACCCATGATTCGCCGTTGCATTGCTATATTTTTCTTATATGGATGAAATTCTTCTTCGGACATTATCAAATCCATACCAAGATAATTGCAATCTTTCTCAAACCGGACCTTTGACCGGATGCCGCGTGTGGTGTACAACGCTCTGAAACAAAAAGCGAACTCAAAATCTATTTGAGGATATTTCCTTTCTATTGTTAATGAAAATGCAACAAGTTCCTTGCCTATTTCACTAACCTTTACATAGCCAGGTGAATCAATTTGAATACTTACTCTGTTCATCATTTTTAATGATAGCATTTATGGTTCTGCGGGATTTAGTGTGAATTAACATGCCGTATCCCGCATTAAGCGGCACGAAATTCGTATCTTTGTAGTCAGTATAATGACAACCGAAGATATATTATCCAAGCTACTGCTCCACAACAACAATGATTGGGAGATTGAGAATGTAACCTGTGATGACTCCACCGAAGAGATACATATCATACTCAAATATCGCTATGACCGTCGGCGATTTGATATGCTGGAGAATGCCGAGTATCAGGTCTCGCAAGCTTGGAAAGTCAAAGAACTCTTTCGTGATCTCCTTCGCCTTAACTATTATGGAGATATGGAGGCTTATGGTATGTTGGGAGACTGGATGGCAGATGCCTTGCAGTACAACATTGAAGAGATCAACGGTGTTGTCTTTATGTTCAAGAGACACCTCAAAGGCATCATTAGATCCATGGTTACCGGCGCCAACAACGGCAAAGCCGAGAGAACCAACGGGTCGATTCAAGAAATCAAGACCATCGGCAGAGGATATGGTACTGCCGAACGCTATCGGATAGCGATTCTATTCTTCTATGGTGGTCTAGACATATGTTAACTCACACTAATTACAGTAGAACCATTAAAGGAAAGAGACCGTCTCACAAAGATTAGCCTAATCTATTATCCCCTCTAAAAGTTTTTCAAGTTGATCATTCTCATGTTGTGTGAAATGGCCTTGCCGTATGTCGTTAACTCTAAGTTGTAAACAATCAAAAAATGTATGAAAGCTGAAATCATCAAATTTTGTTTTGTATTTTTTTATGGATAGTTCTAAATATTGAAATATATCATTATACATCTTGGCTGACAACTCTTTATCTTTCAAACTAGAATAGTCTTCTAAAGAAAAAATAGGATCAATTATTAAACATCCTTCTTTCTTCATAAATCTACAATAAGATTTCATCTCATTCTCAGCAATTCTATTCTTTCGGAAAACTCGTAAATATAATTTAATTTTTCTTCCTTTGCGCTTGTCGTAACCTATTTGCTTGACAAGCGTTTCCTGCCAGTATAAGTCATTCAAGCTATCGACAATATTATCAAGAACTTTTCCTATACGCAAATCTGTAGAATGTGCACCAGAGGAATCTAACTCATAAGTTGAAAATAAAAATACGCTCATACTTTGTGCTTAGTGATAATGTTTATTGCCAGCAGGCAGGTGGCCATGCTCTTCGTTATACTTTTTTAATAAGCTGTTTTCCAGTTGACGATCAGCTTTTTTTGTTCCTCCCTGTGATATTGGTTTCATCTTAACACCTGCAGGAATAATGTTTCCATCGGCATCAAAGGTGACAGCTGTGGCCTTTGATCTATTAATCCTTGCTTCGTCAAGACGCGCTTGAGAATATCTGGTCTTAGGGTGTTGAGTTTCTCCTATTTTGTAAACATCACCTTTATTCAGTTTTGTATATGCAATAGGATCTTTTGTTCCATATTCGTAGACAGGATACCATCCATCATGAGTCGCAACCAACGCATACACATCTAGCCCTAAGAGATCTAATTGGGAATTAGGTGATTTAACATGTGAATACAAAGTAGGATTCTCTCCTACCAACCCTATCGGGTCCTGGCTGATATAACTCCCTGCATTCGGGTCGTAGTAGCGGAAACGGATGCCAAGCTCTGTTTCGAGCCGCTCCTTATTAATGGGGGCGATGACGCCGCCTCGCAACAGTTCCTTGAACTCCTTGAATACGAGGTTGCCCTCGCAGTCGTAGTGGTAGAAATGTTCGCGGTCTTCGGCCAGCCGTTTCATTTTCGCCGTAAATACAGCCAATGATGTGGCCTCAACTGAAAGTTTTAGTTTGTGGAAAATCATTATTGCAGTCAAGATGACTTCTCTAAATTGAAATCTCGATGTATATGTCACTTCAACATCGTATATTATCAAAATTGTCACTTTTTAAACAACACTTGCAAGATATAATCCAAGTTATCAAATGGCTGAGCAATGCTTATTATGAATGTATTGGGTAGATTTCCCTTTGTTGGATTGTCTACTTCAATTGTCAAAACAGAATCTTCTAATCTGAACCCTATATTATTGACATTGGAATACAAGAAATAGATTTGGTCGTTATATTCAAAATACATCTCTTCATCATAACTCAGCCGTGTCAATGATAAATATCCACATTTATTATTTAAAAATGTAAGTTGCATGATCTCTTCCCAATACTCTTTAGGTTGATATCTATTTTTTTATTGCAAACAAACTTCAATGGCTCACTTCTGCAGATCTCCATGATTTACCTCCATTTTTTACTTGATTTATTTCTTCTCCTTCAAATCTATATATTTTACCACTATTTAATTCATGTATTTCTAACTCACTTATACCCATAGATTTGGCATAATCCATAATAGCGGGTCTGCAACTTGGGCATATATCTAATCCCTCCACCATCAAAGTCGCTTTTCCCCCCTCTTAGCCCCAAATCCTTGGCTTGTTTCATTGCATCTATTTCTGCATGCATACTAAACGTATTGGAATTTGTGTAGCCCAAATGTTGTAACTCAGGAATAGGACTCTCTATTCTTGGAATTCTTCGGGTTGGGTTTACTCCTTCAAATATTTTACCATTAATTTCAAACAAAGCAAATACATCAAGTCCCAATGGATCGATCCAACCATTTGTATCTTGGGCATACCCATACAATGTTGGGTTGCCACCTGCCAACCCTATCGGGTCTTGGCTAATGTAGTTGCCCGAACTTGGGTCGTAGTAACGGAAACGATTGTAATACAATCCTGTCTTCGCATCCTCATATTGCCCTTGATACTTGAAAGGAACAAACACGGATGGCCGTTTCCGCTGTCGCCCGTAGATGTCCAGTTCCTGCTCCCACACCTTGTCGCCCTGCTTGTCGTAGTGGTAGAAGTGCCCGCGGTCTTCGGCAAGCCGCCCGCCGGGGAAGGTGAGCCGCACCAGTTCGTGCCGCTCGTCGTACGCCAGCGTGAAGGCGCGCCCCGTTAGTCAACTATTTCCAAATCCCAATTTACCCTTCTGCAATATTGTAGCTTTCTAGCGTCCAGACTTTATCTATCAGCCTATATCGGGCTGATAGCTGTGTCTGTTCGTCCACTTCCCACAATATGTCCTGTATTTTACCGTTATCAGTATCCATGAACTTTTTTTGTCTTGGCTTTCCGAACAAAGCCATTGCACGATCGTAAGAAACATTCTCTATAACCGCCAACTTAAAACTGCCACTATCGTCAGGTAGCCAAAGGTTTTCAATGAGAAATAGGCGCATGTCCTCCACCAAATCTTTTTCAATGGGTTTGAGAACGGGCAACTTGTTTCTGTATTTCTTTATGTTCTCTGCAAAAAACGGGAAGAAATGTTTACCCATAATCCGCCGTTGCATAGAAACGTTATTCTTATAAGGATTAAATTCTTCTTCGGAGACTATCAAATCCATACCAAGATAATTGCAATCCTTCTCAAACCGGACTTTTGACCGGATGCCACGTGTGGTGTACAACGCTCTGAAACAAAATACAAAGCCAAAATCTATTTGCGCGTATTTTGTTTCTATCACTAAAGAAAACAATCGAAGGTCTTTACTAATCTCACTAACTTTCAGAAAGTTTGGAGAATCAGAAGTAATTCTTACTCTATCCATAATATTAATGAAAACATTTGTTGCCAGCGGGCTTTTTCCCAAATCGTTTTTCAAATTTCTTTATACGACTTGTCTCAGAATTTGGAATGGAACTTTTGCCGATTTATTGGGGGAATACTGTAAACGCTTATATTCTAAATTGTTCTTGTCTCAGCCATTTCTTAGTATATCTATTTTGAATTTCAGTACCATCTTTTTTTGTTCTGAAATTCGTTGTTTCCCCTATTTCCCAAGTATCTCCTTTCTTTAAATGTGTTTTGCCCATGGGCTTATCATTCCCCCATTCATACACATCATAATAACCATCCTTCGTTGCCACTAATTTGTATACTTCGGCAGTCAACCCTAGAACATCATTCCAATAGTTTACGTCCGACACGTATGCGTACAACGTAGGATTGCCACCTGCCAACCCTATCGGGTCTTGGCTGATATAACTCCCCGCCTTCGGGTCATAATACCTAAACCTATTATAGTACAATCCCGTTTCAGCGTCCTCGTACTGCCCCTGGTACTTGAATGGTATGAACGCCGAAGGCCGTTTCCTTTGCCGCCCGTAGATGTCCAGCTCCTGCTCCCATACTTTCTCGCCGTTCTTGTCGTAGGCCTGCATGGGCGTGCCGAGGTAGTCGGACACGATGGAGAAACAATCGCCGTTGGCAACCAGCTTGGCAGCAGGTACGAACGTGTCTTGCTCGAAGAGCCAAGTTACTACGTTTTCTTCCGCCTCTTCCGTCCATTCGTGCAGTGGCACGTTCCCTTCGCAGGCGAAGTCTGCCTGCCGCCTGCTGAAAAGACTTTCCAAGCTAGAAAGTTATTTTTCCTACAACTTTCTGTCCTTCATAAACGACAAGTTCACTAATTTCATCAAGAATTTGAGTAGGGGCATTGTCCATAAGAAAACCTATTTTACAAAAAGCGACATACTCTTGTTGCTCCAACACCTTTTCAAATCGAATAACAACACTCCAGCTCTTGGGCGAAACGCTATTTATTACAGTTGTTGCATAATACTCAGTAGATGTAGGCAACATTCTCCGGCCTCCTTCTTCTGGCCTAAGAAAATGGATGATAGCACTTTTCATTTTAGTGGTTTCCTGCTCTAACGGAATTAACTTGTTTGACTTCACCATATTTATTTAAATCATCAACTTCTATATACCGAGCATTGCCTATCCCATCTAAGTTTGTATGTTTGAACGCAGTACCGGCAATATCATCAGGAACTTCAACTTTAACAACATAAAATTTAGTATCTGTACCATGTCCCATCGTCTTCGGCCAAACGGCCACCGGCATCGTAGCGGCGGTCGTCCTTCTCACGCGACTCGAAGAGGTTGCCCATGTCCCACGTATCACATACTCTTTCATTCAAAACACATTTGCGATTCCGCTACACAATGCATATTTTGATGCCTGCTTTGGTACACATTTGTTTTACTCGTTTAAGAATATAGTCTTTTTCCTTTCTTGAAATATGTGAATCAAACCTCTTCTTATACCTAATATATCCTTTTCCTATTCCTGTCTTATCATCAAATTTTTCAAAATATTCGATGTTGTCTAAAGACTTCTCTTTTTTATAATCTTGATACAATTTGATATAAGATGAATATATGACAAAGTCGCACTCATCTGAAGATACCATTTCTGAATCAATATAGTAAGAAATTCCCGTAGAGGTTACATACTCAATACCTCCACGTCTTAATAGTGCCAAGAACTCTCCATTTTCTCCCCTTACCGTGTACTTTTCTTTATCCATAGCCTATTAATGATGAATTTGTTTAACTTTTATATTGCCACCTTTCAGACCTATCGGGTCTTGGCTGATATAACTCCCTGCATTCGGATCATAGTAACGGAAACGATTATAATACAGTCCAGTCTCGGCATCGAACTGTTTGCCATTGAACTTATACGGAAGGTCTTCACTGCTGCTATGCTCATCATACGCATAACGGTTGATGTAGCTATTGAAGTCCAATTTTTCGGTAGCCATATGACCCGAAGGTAGGCATAGTTGAGATAGTACTTATTTATATTCAGCAAAGCAAAAATTCTTATTTATGTGGTATTGCTTTTTATATTTCTTTTGAATATATTCCCTACCTTCAGGTGGATCCAATCCATTCGGAACTTTTTTGTAAGTAGTCTCTATATCTATTATACCATTTTTATACTCACTCTCTATTGTTAATGAATTATCATGACATCCAACTAACAAAGAGGAAGTAACTATATCCTGATTTGCATTATATGTATATAAAATAATTCTAGAATCATGAAAATTATAAAAAACCTTACAAGCTAAGATATAGTAGCCTTTGTCTATTTCATATTTCCCTAAATAACAATACGTTGAGGGGGTATAGTTCGCTGCAAATTCTAATGAATTAATAGGGAGCAGGAATTTTTCAGCTAAAATATTATAACTGATAGTATCTTTTGTAGGCAGAGGCATGTGCTTCAAGTTTTTGCCACAAGGAAACTCTGATAGGGACTCAAAATGTTCTATAAAAGAAGATCCAAGATGCCCCTTAGCACTACAAGAACATAATATTACACATAATATGCTCATTACGTATTTCTTTTTCATCTCTTCTTATTTGGTCTATCTTCTGTGTATATACATGAGAATCTATCATTCTTCATTTACACTCAAACACAACATTTTGATATTCTACAAAAGATTTGATTTGAAAATCTGATGTATAGTATATTGCCTCAATAAGTTCATATCTTTCGAGAGATTCTTTTACTTTTTTCATTCTCATTGATGAAAAAAAGGTTCTCAGTCTCCTTCTTGATAAAAACCGTTTCTTCATCAAAAGGAGAACTTCTATAAATATAGGTAGTATCCTTGAGAGACAAAATGATATGATGTTCTTCATCATAGTATGCACTGGCTTTTCTTGTCAATTTGGTTCTGTTGACAGCTTTCTCTTCTTTCCCATTTTCATCTAAAGATCTTATTATAATTGAATTCCCGGAATATTCTACTTTAATTTGATTTTTAACTTTTCCCATAAATATCTTTTCATTTAGCTGGCTACATGAAGCAAAGCAAAACACAAGACATATTCCTATGGTCTTCCCAACTATAGTAGACTGTAAAATGTGCGAATTGAGATTTATCATTTTATTCTTTTACTTGTTTTTGGGGTTTAAGTCCCATCTCCTTCATTGTGTCCGCTTGCATGAATAAGACGGTTCAGCTCGTCATATTCATACGTATGCGAACTCCTTCCTCAGCTTCGCCTTGTTGAGTCTCGTCAGCGATGTTGGTTGGTGGCATTCGTGATACCGAGGATATTATCCACAGCATCATAACGATACCTGTTTTCCATCACAGTCTGACCGTCCGCTGTAAGGTTCATCACCTGCAGACGCTCACGCTGCTTGTCATATGTATAGGTTGTCTCCGTGCCATTACCGAGCTTCGTATAGACCGTATGACCCTCCTTGTCGTAACCTATCCTATCAACAATAACGCTCTGACGTCCCTGTTTATTGCTCGTAATACTCTCAACCTGTCGCAGCATTGTAGTGATAAGTTACCACTTCACCGTCAGGATAAGTCATCGTCTGTACCTGGTTCCAGCTATCATACGTAGCACCATAGACATAAGTCCTGATATCCGCCACGCTCGCCATCACTGTGTACGTTATCAAACAAAAGTGCACAACTGCAAATGTAGTTATTTACTCTGATATTTCATTGTTTTATTACCAAAAATTCTTTTGTTGATTGAATTTTGCTTTATTATTTCTCTTATCTTTTTGATTTTCTCCCCTTGCCCTAAATATACATCTCTAGGTGTAAGATTATCCAACGATTCATGAAACCTCCTCTCATTATAGTATTTCACCCACTCATCAATAGCCTTTTCTAATTCAGAGGGACAGAAATAATGATTTAGTTTTATCACATTCTTCATTGATCGATGATATCGTTCTATCTTTCCTTGTGTCTGCGAATGCAAGGGCTTGCCATGAATATGCTTGATGTTATAACTTATGTTCATGTACCTCAAATCCGCAACTAAGCCCTTGAACGTCCTTATTACGTTTACACATCCTCTCATTACTGAATTTGCAGATAATTTGAACTTGAAGCACCCACTTCTGCCTACAATATCCCCTTACCCCACAATGTGACTTGAGGCAATACACAATATCATTCCCATAAGTTGTAGGCATTATCCAAAATCAGTTTGGAAAACATCTGCGTAAGCATTATTACAGGTATAGATATTCAGCACATACCGCCTTGATGTCCTGATCCACTTGGCTGGTACAGAGATAAACCTGAAGACAAACGCTTTTATGCGACTTGTTGCATTGAGTCCGAACTTCTTTACGTCAAGTCTTTGAATAATGGCCTTGTAAAGGTTACGGATAAGTGCTGTAAGAAGAAGGAACACTGTGTTCTCTGCCATGAAGGATTTGGGCAATCTGTCCCACCCGAAACCATTGTTCATATCATCGAAGATACGTTGGATTTCATCCTTCGTTTTCTCGCCATGGCATAACTCGAGCAAGCTCGGTTCTGCTCATTTGGCTTAACGAAAACGTTCCTTTCCTACACGAAGGTTATAGAACTCGACAATTTCTCTTACGGAAGAATCATAGTCGTTAGTCAGGATACTACGGTATGTGTATTCTCCTTCCCAAAAATCCTGCACACCATCCATCCGTTTCTGTCTTTGAATCACAAGTCGATATGCCTTACCTTTCCACTTCTCAACAAGGATAGAGTTCAATTCAAACTCAATGCCATTGATTTCCTCAGTTTTCCAACCTCTGAGAGCAAAGGGGGCATTATAGAGCGAACTGCAGCGGTTAGCACGGATATAGAAGGACTTGCTGTGTTTTTCTATTTCCTCCACGATTTCCTCGGAACATGATCCACAATCAGCTCTGAAGCGATTGATAGTGAGCCCATTCTGTTCAAATCTCTCAAAGAACCTCTTCAGCGTGTCCTTATGATGAAAACGAACATTTGTGTTACCATCGCTATTCTCTATACCGACTATCAAATCGCCAATAATCGCCACGCCAGGGCGATAACCAAGGAACTTCTTGTATGTAGGCTTTGCATCATACTTCTCTGTCTCTATGAACTGATGGTCGAAATCAACATCATACATCTCACCCCCTTTCAGTTGGCCAGATGCAAATATACAATTGAGCAACAAAGTATTGAGAGTGTCAGCCGTATTGAAATCGTAGGTCTTGCCCATATCTGATGTGTATGAAATGTTTTCTTGCGTCAACTCCTTTATCGCTCTGAGGATAGTATCAGAGCTACAAGTGCGAAGTGTCGGATGAAGCGAGAGGTGGTTCATCAAATAAGTAGTGACATCCTTGGGTACATGAACCACCACAGAAGTAGATACTCATGAGAGAACGGATGATTTCGCTGTACTGATAACCGAACGATCTACACCTTAGACCGAGGGTTGAGTCGATTACAGATGATAATGTGGAGTCAAATTGCTCCATGATTGAAAATAATCCCCCCAAAGGAGTGAGTCTCTCAGATTTAATTTGTATCTTTGCCATGTCTATCGTCGGATTCTCTTGTTTTTTTGCAACACTAAGATAAGTGAAAATTCTGACATGGCAAAATCCTGAGCAACTTTTTGTTGCTCAGGTACTTAAAAAGTTCAATTTATAATAGTGTTGCGGAATTAAGAATGTAAAACAAAGTACTTATGATATCTATCTATTCCATCAAACCGCAGTTTCAACGGGTCTTAACACCTATTTTAGAGTTGTTGCATCGTGCAAAAGTTACTGCCAACCAAATCACCTTGTGGGCTTGTGTCCTCTCACTTGTCATCGGCATTTTGTTTTGGTTTGTGGGCGATGTGGGTACGTGGCTCTACCTCTGCCTGCCTGTGGGACTGCTGATACGTATGGCTCTGAATGCCTTAGACGGCATGATGGCTCGTCGTTACAATCAAATCACCCGAAAGGGAGAGCTGTTAAACGAAGTGGGTGATGTCGTTTCGGACACTATTATTTATTTTCCGCTGTTGAAGTATCATCCCGAAAGCCTTTATTTTATTGTGGCTTTCATTGCCCTCAGCATTATTAATGAATACGCAGGAGTGATGGGAAAAGTGCTGTCGGCAGAACGACGGTATGATGGTCCGATGGGAAAGAGCGACCGTGCTTTCGTTCTCGGCCTCTACGGGGTGGTCTGTTTGTTTGGTATAAACCTTTCAGGATATTCCGTTTACATCTTTGGGGTTATCAACTTGTTGCTTGTAGTCAGCACGTGGATTAGGATAAAGAAGACGTTAAAAGTAACTAGGAATTCGCAAACGCCTGAGTAAACCGATGGTATTGATAAGCAGTGGAGTATGAAAAAGAAACCTTATCCCACGGTTGCGGTTTTTTCTGGCGGTGGTACACGTTATGCTTTGTATCTCGGCATGTATGCGGCGATGCAACATTATGATGTAAAGCCCGACCTGCTGATTGCCGCTTGCGGTGGCAGTATCGCTGCCAACATCATCAACTCGTTTGCTACCGACGAGCAGCGAAAGGCCTTTATACAGTCGGAAGAGCTGTATCGCTTTGTGCAAAACACCCGAATGACACGTTTCAAAATGCTGTATAAGATAGGTGTCTATTGCCAGCGCAAGGTGCGAAACACATTCTATGCTCCTTATATCGAAAATATTTTCGATAAATTTATCGTAGATATGCCCACCGACATACGCCCGCTTTTGCCCTCGTTGGCTGTTCGGCCAACCCTTCCCACCATCGTAGTAGGTGCCCGTTTGTTGTTTGACAGGGCCGACATCGGTAAAGAAAGAAACGGAAGAAAACTTTATCGGAAGGTGCTTTTTACCGACGCCGAGACAGCTAGAAACATCGATTTGCCGGCTGTTAACTGCAATTTTAAAAGCTATGAGGGTAGTGCCATCGACTCGCAAGTTGAGCTGTTTCAAGATGTTCCCTTACCCATTGTAACCCGCATATCTGTTTCGGATATGTTCTACGTTCAGCCCGTACATTACAACGGTGCCTATTTTGTGGGCGGAATTATTGATTTGATGCCCATAGAACTGGCCGAACAACTTGGCGAAACTATTTTCTTTGAGAAGAAAAAGGGGTTTGGCACCATCGACGAGGCACTTATTAGAGCCGTATTTGGATATAGTGGAAACCGCCGATTACAAGAAGTGATGACGCATTCGGTGAACTATTGGGTAGACACGGCCGACATGAACCGAGCACTTTCGGGCCATTACATCGAGAAAAACATCAATCTTCTGAAGCTCCAGGTAGAACTGAAACTGCCCAAAACCTATGCCCAGTTTGTAGAAGATATGAACTTTCAATGGCAATACGGATACGATAGGGTTGCCCAACATTTTAAAAACAAACAGGTATGAACATCTTTATTACGGGCGGAACATCGGGTATCGGCTTGGCCTTGGCACGGTTTTATGCTGCCGAAGGCCATCGGGTGGGGGTGTGCGGACGAAATACGGCACGAATAGACAGGAGTGATAAGGTTAACAAACTGTTGCTTACATACCAGCTAGATGTGTGTGATAAGGACGCATTAACTGCTGCCGTAGAAGTGTTTTGTGCCGATAAGGGTTTGGACATGATGATTGTTGCTGCCGGATATTACCGTAACGGCGTTACTGAAGAAGTGGATTTTGAGCAGATTTCACAAATGTTGAAGGTTAATATCGCGGGTGCATTGAATGCGATGGAAGTGGCACGAGAAGCAATGAAGGCATCCGACGGACATTTGGTAGTGATTGCTTCGGTGGCAGGATTGCTGCATTATCCGTACGCAAGCGTATATGCCAAGTGCAAACGAGCGTTGATACAGATTGCCGATGCTTATCGCCGAAGTTTGGCCGACTATCAAATAACGGTTACAACACTTGTTCCGGGTTACATAGACACGCCACGATTGAGAGAGATATACCGTAATGACCTTTCCAAATGTCCGTTCTGCATGCCCTTAAATCGGGCTGTTGAAACAATGACAAAGGCCATAGCGCAGCGCAAAGAGCAGGTGGTGTTTCCGCCAAAAATGCGCCTTTCCATCGCTTTTCTTTCGCTTTTACCCACTTGTTTGTTATCGGCTTTTATGCACCGAAAGACATTATGGAGCATTCCCAAATAAACGACAAAACGATATGGGCGTGTAAGCGGCCCTTTCCAAACGGTTTGATGCAGTGTTGCGGTATAGATAACAAATGTTTGCAAGCAAGCAAATACATCGCCCTTGTTATTTGCTGGGGTGTATTCTATGCTGTTTATACTTTTGCAGCAAGCTATGCGGCATCGCTTAAAGAGGTGTCTTCGCTTTGCTTTTCGTTTGAAAAGGCCATACCGTTTGTACCTTTTGCCATCTATTTTTATAGCAGTAGTGTGGTGTTTTTTATATGGGTTTTCTTCCTTTGTAATACCTTTCGGCAACTGTCAACATTAAGTAAACGCATCGTTTTTATAACCATTTTATCGGGATTTTGTTTTATTATCTTTCCGTTAAAACAAAGTTTTGTACGTCCGGAAACAGCCCATATCCTGTTTTCCGTCATCAATACGTACGATACACTTTTTAATCAGGCCCCGTCTTTACATATAGGTTATGCCTGTATCTTTTGGAGTGGTGTGCGAAATAGCAGGTTCAGAAACTTACTGAGAATGTGGTTGGTGTTGTTAATGCTGTCTACCCTTTTGGTATATCAGCACCATTTCATCGATATTACTACCGGTTTGATGGCAGGTTTTCTGACGTTATGGATGTTTCCTTACCGTAAAAAGCGCAACCAACAAATAGCAAAGGTTTACTTTTTTGTTGCCGCTGTGGGGCTGACGGCGTTGTTGTTTGCCATCGAATATTCGGTTCTAGGCAGTATTTTTTTATTGTGGGGCATACTCATCTTACTCTTATTGGGCCGTGCTTATTATCGCTCTAATCGGCATTTTCTTAAAGACGACCACGGTTGCATCGGTTTTTTGCGTTATATTTTCTATTTTCCCTATATCGCAGTGTATCGCCTGTTGTGGTTGTTTTCTCGTCAGGCACCTGTAGAAATTGCACCCAACATCTTCGTTGGAGGTTTGCTTTCATGCCGTTCTGCGCGGAAATTCGCCCTATTGGGAGAGGTTTCAGTGTTCGACCTTTCAGCCGAATTACCCGAAAACGCCTACTTTCGCACATCGACAGATTACCATTGCTTTCCGCTTTTGGATATTGCCACTATCCCCAAAGCCTGTGAGGAGCGTATCGTAAACACGGTTTTAGAGAAGATGAAAGCCGAAGATGTGCCTCGAATGCTATATATTCATTGTGCAATGGGCCGTTTTCGGAGTCGCCGAATAGGTGAAACGGTGCAGTTAATGATAAGTAAAAATTTAACCAAAGATAAAAATGGAAACAGGAACATTTAAGAGTTTTGACAACGCAGATATTTTTTATAGGGTGTGGAATTACAACCCTTCGCAGAAGACCATTGTGATATTGCATCGCGGGCACGAACATTCGGGACGTTTGCAAGCTTTTGCCGAGAACGAGCAATTTGTGCATTTCAACATCTTTGGCTTTGATATGCGTGGACTGGGGCACACTTCGCAACCCGTTTCGCCCCATTTTATGGACTATGTACGCGACTTGGATGCTTTCGTAAAATACCTCCATGAGCAGTATGGAATTGTTGAGACAGACATCTTTGTGGTGGCTAACAGCATTGCAGGCGTAATTGTTTCGGCGTGGTGTCACGACTTTGCGCCCCGTATTGCTGGTATGGCACTTCTTGCTCCTGCGTTTACCATTAAGTTGTATGTGCCTTTTGCAAAGACGGGAATTGCGTTGGCAGCGCGGCTTTTCAAACACCTAACGGTGCCCAGTTATGTAAAATCGAAGGTGTTGACACATGATGTGGAACAGCAAAAGGCGTACGACACCGACCCGCTAATTACTAGAGAAATTGATGCGCATTATCTCTTGGATTTGCTGAAAGCAGGAAAACGTATCGTAGAAGATGCTGCTGCCATTACCATACCGACGCTGTTACTTTCTGCCGGTAAAGATTACGTGGTGAAAGACGATATGCAAAAGCTGTTTTTTGTTGACATCAGCTCCACCCAAAAGCGGTTTGTCAAGCTTAAAGGGTTTTATCACGGACTATTGTTTGAAACGCAACGTGAGCAGGTTTACAACCCTATTGCTGAGTTTATCAACCGCTGTTTCTCACTCGAACAACCGCCAACTACCTGTATTCCAGATAAATTTACAGTTGACGAGTATAACAAAATGGCCCTGAATATGCTTCCCCGAATTGAACGTTGGGGCTTTCGGATGCAGAAATGGATGCTCCATCACTTGGGATTTCTTAGTAAAGGAATGCGTGTGGGACTAAAATATGGTTTTGATTCGGGTATGTCTCTGGATTATGTTTATCGCAACCAAGCGCAGGGATGTGGACCAATTGGCTATGGATAGACAAAGGTTATCTTAACGCCATTGGTTGGAGAGGAGTAAGAATACGACGAGAGCATCTCATTGCAACCGTAGAAGAACGTATTGAAACGCTTAAACAGCGCAATGAACCCGTGAAAATACTCGACATTGCCGGTGGAACGGGTAATTATTTGTTCGACATCAAGCGCAAGTTTCCTGAAATAGAAGTGGTTATAAACGACTTTTCGGAAGCAAACATTGCTTTCGGCGAGGCACAGATACAACAGCAAGGACTTCAAAATATACGGTTTACTCATCTTGATTGTTTTAATAAAGACTCATATCGACAGCTGAATTTTGAACCTAATATCGTTATTATTTCCGGTATATTTGAGCTTTTTGGCGATAACGAGCTTGTTTGTAAGGCCATCTCTGGTGCTTTATCCGCACTGCAAACGGGCGGCTTTTTGGTCTATACCGGTCAGCTTGGCACCCTCAGTTAAAAATGATTGCTTTCGTATTAAACAGTCATCAAGAGCGTGATTGGGTTATGCGACGCCGTTCGCAACGCGAACTGGACAGTCTTTTCGCCTTTTATGGCTTAACCAAATGTGGCATGAAACTTGATAACTTCGGCATCTTTACCGTTAGTTATGGAATGAAATAAGTTGCAAACGGGCTTTTTCTTCAGCCGCAGACAAATTTGTTGGGGTGTCGTTATCAAAGTAAGACGTGTTGACGGCGATGTTTCGGCGTGTCAAAGTCATTTTCCAGTTACCCGTCGCCCTGCTATTTTGTAGGATAAGGGGAAAGAAAACACCATTAGTAAATGCTTTGCTGTTGTGAGAAGTCATCCGAAGAAGCTAATGGAGAGGTTTTGAATCCACATGCAACCACCTAAGAGTTTTCATGTTCTTAGGTGGTCGCATTATGCTCTATACCCTATAACAATCCTCCAGTAATCTCTCCAAATCCGAAGCCTTGTAGAGAATCTTTCCTGCAAACTGCGTGTAGGGAATAATCTTTCTGTCTCGATAGTCTTGCAAGGTGCGAGGCTTATATACAGCCGCTCACACACCTCCTTGCCCGTTAGGAAATGCTCACCTCCAAACAGGGGCTTGTGCGTCTGTGCCACTTCCTTAATTCTCCTGCTTACGCTGCTGATAGCGGACAGCACCACCTGCATCTCGTCCGCATCCATGCTTAAATCTCCAACTGTTTCCATCTTTTCATTGTTTATTTGTTGTTCTTGGTTTTCTCTGACTTTGTCTGTAACAACCGTTCCACGTCTTCACGCTTGTAATAGCACTTGTGTCCGATTTGTGTAAACGGAAGCATGCCCGTATCACGGTAATGCTGCAAGGTGCGCTTGCTGATGCCCAGTAGCTGACATACATCTCCGTTGTGCAGCCAATCAGTGTGCTTACTCGATTCTCCAAATGCCTTGTGGCAGGTCTGGGCAAGAGCGACAATTTCGTCCCTCAGCATTGCCCATTGCTTGTCGGTAATGATAAAATATCCCATAGCGTTATATTGTTTTGTTTATATTTTCCTTTTGCGATTTGCTTTCCATCGCATGTTTCTGCGTGCAAAAGTATGCGCTTCTTTCCACAAAGTGGCAAGGAACAGCAGGGAAGAATAGGGAAACAGAAGGAAATGAGGTTATCTTTCTTACCCGTCTTCCGTTCCTTTTCTTCCTGTTTTCTACGTTTGTTTTAGTCAAAGCAATACAGTGCTGATTGAAGCAAACAAGTACATACCTTTCTTGTTACTTTTCTACACTTGTCCTCTTGTTTTTGGCTTAAATCCTTGTTTTCCTGCTGTTTCCTGAAAAAATTCCGTGAGAAATCTATTGCCAATGAGCGCAACATTATGCAAGCACGCTCTGATTGCTTGGAACATTGACATTCTCACCGTAACTTCACTCTTGGAAACCAAAACGGGTAAACAATGAAAAATGAAGCAGATAAAAGCAGAATGAGAACAACAGGTAATTCTACAGAACGCAGGAGAAACGCTTCCAAAAACAGCGAGATAGAAACCTATCTCCGTGCACACTATGCGTTCAGGTACAACACCGTACTGGGCAGGACAGAATACCGAAGCAATAAAGATACAGGCGGTCGTTTCACAAAAGTTGGTCGCTATGAAATCAACTCTCTCCGTAGGGAACTTGACTTCGACGTGGGTATCGTTACATCCTCCGACAATCTCTATTCCATCATCGAAAGCAGCTTTTCGCCACGCATCAATCCCATACAAGAATACTTCAAGACTTTGCCAGAGGTTGATGCTTCAGAAGTGCTGAACAAGATAGAAACAGATCAAAGCATCATTTCAAATCTTGCATCGTGCGTTACCGTCCGTAACTCCGAAAAATGGCTGCCGTACCTTACTAAATGGCTCGTTGCAGTTGTTGCCAATGCTATGGACGACCGTGAATGCCGTAACCATACCTGCCTTGTACTGACAGGAGAACAAGGAAAGTTTAAGACAACGTTCCTTGACCTGCTCTGTCCTTCTGCTCTGCACGGTTACAGCTACACGGGAAAGATATATCCACAGGAGAAAGACACACTTACCTATATCGGGCAGAACCTTATCGTGAACATTGACAACGTACAGTGTTTCGTCATACGCTTTCCAATTACACAATAGAAGACCTCTTCCTCATTGTTTCTGTGCAGTTGTTGAGTATTGGTTATGTCTGCCCTTAATCTTGTAATGTTTTTTGGTTCTCCTGAAAAAATAAATAGCTCGTTGGCGGGATTGGTCTGATAGACTGCAACGGCACAGGAATTATAAGGAACGGAGGCTTTTTTTACATGACTTGTATACCGTTGTGCAAAGGACAATGCCCCTCTCTGTCTGCGAGGTTTCCGATTCCTTGTCTGAACAAAAGCAAGAAGCCTGGGGACAAGAGTTCTGTGGACGATGCTATGATGAAGTCGCATATATCGTGGAATTGGTACAGGCATTCAATCCCACCCATGTTGCAAGACTCAAAGACTATGGTTTTGTAACGGAGACGACCGACAGCCTCATGAAGTTCCTGCAACGAGATTTCCGTATAGTCGTCCACAATGGCAGAACAGCTCTTTATCCGCTTGGAAGGATACCAGCCCGTCGCATGCGAGAAAATAATAAGGCTGACATTCGTAGGGTGTACGGAAGATATGTACGAGACTGCCTTTTCAAGATTTTCCTTGAATGTTTTTTCGTGTGTAACTGCCAATGTGTCTGTCCCATTCAAGGTTTTGTGAAGAAGCACGCACCCCTCATCTATGGAGGTTTCTTTTAAGAGAAAAAGCTCTTTGTCTCTCGGTAACGAATGGAGCATGGCAGTTGCTTTCATTTCTCCTTCCTTGTACAAATCACCGTTGGCTGCTACAATGAAAAAGATAGTTTCCGTTATGCTTTCCTGCCCTGATAAATTCTCATTGCTGCAACTCAACAGGTTGATAATGACAAAGAGCATAGAAAGACAAAAATCTTTTTCATAAGGATTGCAATAAAAATCTCCTTGACAAGTCCTTACTCTACTTGTCAAGGAGATAGATATTTTTATGGTTTCTGTTTAAGATGGAAAGAAAGTTCCTTGCCGCTTTCTAATGTGATAACAAGGTAATATTCGCCCTCTTTCTCTGTTGGAGGAGATATACTGAAACGTTCAGGAAGCCACTTCAGATCATGTGCGGTCAATTTGGATACTTCTTTTGAGGTATATATACAATCATCACCTGTTTTTGTGTATGTATATTTTGATAGGACAAACTGGGAATAGTCCTGATATCCTATCTGGGACTGTTCAGAAACATCCGTCATCTTCCCATTTCGTTTCTCATATACCCATACATTTGATATGCCATAAGGCTGGCTAACAGGAGGGTGCAATAATCGGAATTTTTTCTCTCCAGTTTCTCCGTATTCCCTTGCAAGCTTCTTGAACTCGGCAGGATTTTCTTTTTGAGATATACGGTGATTATCATTATTCAAAAGGAGGTCGAAACTGCCATTTCTTGAAACAGTTGTCGTGAGTGCTATTCTTTGTGGGATAAAGTAAGAAGAAATATAGTAGTTTACTTCATCTGAACCCGATATGGGTTCTTTCTCTGAACAAGAAACCAAACTGACAATCGGTAATAAGAATAAGAGTATTTTTTTCATAAGCTTTAAATTTTGAATTATACTATGTTGCAAAGATATCCCTTTCCCACACTTACGCAATACCCAATAATAGGTATTTTGAGGCATTTCAAAGCGTCTTACACCAATTTCTCGAGAGAAATCTTGCTATTCAATAAAAATCTTGCGACCTTTGCTTACATAAAGAGTTCCTTATGTAAGCAGAATATAGCAGACCATAGCAATTGGAACGGTTGCCAAATCTTTACTCGAAAATCAGCCAATCGCACGGAACGCCCTTGTACAAAGGATTGTCGTTTTTCTATCCAAAGTTACTGAAAAACTTTTGTTTGTAAGACGTTTTGTGTAGGTTTTGAAAATACTTTTAAAATAGTCGCTCTCACTTTAAATGAGTTTTCAACGAAATTCTTAAATCTACTTCACACTATATTGTTTTTAAACACTCAAATGTTAAGAACGAATGGTCGAAATCTAAATTCATTATTTTTTCTTTATAGTCTTCGGAAATGACAATATTAAAGGCCCCACCCCATTCTTGTAGTCGGAATACTTGTGTTTTGGGTGGAATTTTATTTTCTTTTAATACGGGTTTGATAAAGAAACGACCATGTTTATTTTGCCAATCTGCAATTTTGGTTCCTTCTGGCCAACGTTCTATTTCGGATAAATCCCAATCAACACAATCTATCGACTTATCGTTGTTCAACAACAGGTATTTATTATTTGCTTTTTTACTTTCGATAACTACCATATTATCTTCTTCGTTTAGCGAAAGGATATCTGAAATTAAAGCATCAAATACGATAAAGTCTGCACCTATCGAATTTATTGGGGGTATTTTACCATCACGTAGAGTTGTATATTCTATATGTTTTCCGTTTCTTAACAAGTCTGCCTCTTTAAAAAGCTTTGTACTTGTTATCTCAATATTATCTATCCAAAGTGATGACGAAATATTTTCGTATTTCGCCCATTTCTTACTGCTTGGAGCTATTCCTAACTTATAAAACATTTTTATTACGTTTTAGATAATATCTAATTCAACTATAAACTACAAGTGCTGCAGACATAATATTTGCAAACTATTAAACTAACGAAGAATAGTTTGCCGCCCAATTTATGTTTCTATATTATCTGCCAACAAACATATTTTTTCAATTCTCTCTCTTTTTTTATGAGTCTTCCATCTCCCGTTTTCATCTTTGAATTTAAAATTGTATCGTTCAAACTCACATTCAGACAGTTTGTATTTAGTCCCGTCAGATAACAAAAAATCTTTCTCATCAACTATCTTTCCTAATCGAACATTTAAGAGTTTGGCTCCTTTTTCTATTTGCTGATGCCAACCCGCTAAGTCTTTATTGTAAGAAAATCCATAAAAATAGCTGTTCAACGGCGTAATAATGATAAAATTACTATTCAATACAGCACCACTCTGAGGAAGAAACGGACGATATGCATCTATTATTTTATCAAGATGTCCACTTCGGTCTCGTTTTATTATATCGTTTTTACCATCAGGAATTACACCCCCCAATGGAACTTCTGCAAAAAGATATACTCGTGTTTCTGAATCTTTTATTCCTTCAAATTTTATTCTCATTATATAGTTATTTAAATAATGTCTATTTCCATTTAGATTGGAAATTTCTTAAATATCTCACTTCATAGAAATTCCTATTTCAAGATAGAAACGCAAGGCATTTCTACCTAAATTCATAGTATCTGCGTTAGAGTTTATTTAAGTTCCAATACTTCTTTCCAAATGTTACGTAACTCCTTTTCGTATTTTGTAGCATGTGCTATGTATATTCTTTTTAAATATTTACCTAGTTTCGTTGGCTGTTCTTTAAGAAAATAATACTCGATTAGAAATGCAACCAAAAAGTTTTTATAGTAAGGAAGTTCATCAATTGTATGAGGTTTATCGTCGTCTGAAACTTCTTCTCCTTCGGGATATTCATCATCTTCTTCAAAGTTATATTGCATCTTTTTTACAACAAAACACAAAGTTTCCTTCATGTTCGAGCTAAACAAATATTCTAATTCTTCTATTGTAACTTGAGCAGCCTTTAATCTTTCATTATCATAATCTAACAACGCAAAAGGAATATTATCATCAATTTCTATGTTACATATTGTTTGCACATTTTTCAGGAGAAGTTCATAATTTTCTCCGTTTATAAACTCATTTATGTTATTCATATTGTCAGGTGTTTGTTCTCTATTTTGTTTTATCTTTTAAGCGCAAAACTCAATATCTGTATAAACAATTAATGAATTTTCTAAAGTGCTGATTTACAAGAAGTAATTTGCCAAGAAAAAATTATAATTATATTTTAGCAAATTTATAATAATAAATTACTCGAATTTTAATTATAAATTTTTATTTTGTTATTATAAATTTTCAACCTATACGTAATCAATGCAAAAGCGCATAGGTAAGTTCTCTAAATTAAGCTTGTATATTGTTTTTCTTATTCATTACTCCCCTTACTATTAAGGTACGTTTTAACAGCTACATCATATTCTTCGTAGACAGAATCGCATATCTCCTTGAATTTAGGGAGATTGAAATACTTCTGTTCGTAAAGATATTTGTAGAAGTTTTTATTGTAATATAGCTCTTCTCCAAAAAAAATTGGATTCGTTTCTTTATACTTTGCCCTTAGTTTATACAAATAATATCCGAAATAAGCTGCTGCCTTATATCGTTCTTTTTTTGTAAAGTCGAAATACCAAGCATAAGTGTCTTTGGTTCCATCTTTAATGAGGAATTTTATATATTCATTAAGCATTACTAACCATAAACTATTCTTTTCATTTACTGGTAAGCGCAGAAGAGACTTTAATAAGCCTTCTCTAAGTTCCATGTGCGGTTTGTTATAAAATATTTTACGTATGAAGGTGTTAAACATACCAGATACACTTCCGTCTTGGTCATATCTATTAAATATATCTGCTAGAACAACATTATTAATTTTTTCGTTCGTGTCGTAACCATAAGTCTTAAGAAGACCTATCAATGATAGCGGAGTATTTTGTTTTAGCCATAAAAAACTGGCTTTATCATCGTTTAAGAAGAACTTATTAAGATGCACTATTTCGTCGTTTAAACTAAATACGACAACATTATGCTTCTTTTCTTTTAAGAAATCTGTAATATATGTTGTTGGCAAAATAAAATTGTATCCTTTTACATAAATATAATTTGAAATTCCATATCTAATATAGTTAAGTTCCTTTTTATCAATACCATCTTTAGCTACCTCATCATACCACCCAGCATCAAGAGGTGGCATAGAAAAATAGTGTTTAGTTTCATTTATTATTGGAATTTTCTTCCTTTCTTGCATCTCCAAGCCCAATATTTTTAGTTTATTCTGAAATTGAGTTGCAGACAAAGGCACAAATCCTCGCTTTATCAAATCGTTAAAAGCATAAGGAATTAAAGTTTTTATGTACTGTTCATTATTTGGAAACCACTCTGGTTCTTCACAATCATCGCCTTCCGACTCATCAGCTAAAGCACTTTTATAATCTTGTATTAGCGAATCCATTCTTATAGAATCAAATGGCAATATCATATCTTCCGATATCCCCAACTGTTGTTGAATTGCTAAAGGCAAAGAGCTTTTGTTCTCCATATTAAGCACTTTAGTTGAATCGTTGTTATCAGGATTATTTTCCTTTGTATTTGGATTATTTTTGCAGCCAAATAAAATTAAGATGGGTATTATTAACAGATATTTTTTCATTATTTCGTTGTTTTATTTTTATTCTTTTTTCTCATTATCAATTCACCTTTTAACTTTACGGATAAGGATATTACTCAATTATATGTGGCCCTTCTCTCGCTGTTTCCAAGGGAATTTCAAGTTGGTTCAAATTCTTTATCTTGTCTTGATGATACAAACTTACATCATTATTTCAAATTATGAAAGACTTTGAGTAAAAAAAATGCAATATAAAAAACATTCATTTCTTTTCTCGTTATGCCGTTGGTACGACATCATATTGCAGCAATAATGGTTTTAAAGGCATTGTATTGGCGCAATAAACAAAAATGATTATCTTTGCATATTAGTGCTACTATACAACAAGTATATGTGCATTAAAGAGTAGCGATATACAAATAAAGTATTTAAAATGGTATGGAATTCGAACAATACGAACAGCAACTAACAGCGGAAGAACTTACAGCATTTGAAAATCAATATGATATTGCACTGCCAAAGGATTTCAAAGAGCATTATTTACAATACAATGGAGGTTATCCTCCTTATGAAAATGTAAAGGGAAAACAGCACCTTTTCACTATCAACAGCTTCTATCCGATTAAATATGGTGTGCTTCCTATCGAGAAAATCATAAGCGATTACGAAAAAAGCGGCATTGTTTTCGAAGACAAAATACCTTTTGCTTACGACAATGGAGGCAACATTTACCTTATTTCGGTGGCACAAAACACGTATGGATACATTTATATTATAGAAGCAGAACGTGCTGAAGACAAAGCATTTGTTTTAGTTTCAGAATCCTTTACCGACTTTCTTAATTCGTTTCACTAATACAAAAAGAAGATATGTGCGGCTTTTTGACAAGATTATGTAGATGTAAACAAAGAGTTGAAAAGCCTGTATTACTCTTTACAAAAGAAACAAACATAATTATAAAGAGCCTACAAAAGTTGCTTAAAATTAGGCAAAAAAAGAAGTCTTCAATATTTCTTAGTTTAAAAAAAAAGAAATAAAGAAGACTATCTTTACCTATCAATTTGTAATGTCGTTTTTATTCTATTGTTTTACGTTTGTTCTACCTTTTATTGGTTTACAAACTCGATTCCCTTGTTCAAATTATCTAAACGATTCTGCAGATTAGCTATTTTCTTTTCCATTTTACTCAACTTCTGCTGTACTTTTTTCAACTTTTTGTTAGCTTTCTTAGCTTCTTTTAGAGCCTTAATCGTATCTTTAGCATCCTTTACAGTACCCTTTGCATCAGTCGTATTAAAGTCTGTTGTAGCTATATCTGCATTTGCATTCGCCTCAGCAGCAGCTTGAGTGATGTCGTTATAGGTTGCTTTCTCCTTCTCATAATCAAGCTGAAGCTTATTCAACTTAGAGGTTAGTTTCAGCACTTTTTGCTGTTCTTTTAATGTTTTTACTTTATTTTCATCCTGAGCAAAGCCAGTTACAGCTGCCAAGATCATTATCCCAATTAACAAAAATCTTTTCATAACCATATTAATATTTAGTTTACGATGCAAAGATATGGATATTTTTTGGAATATGCAACAACCTTTACATATTTTTTTTCAGTAGATAACATTTTCTTAAAATATAATCCCTACCTTTGCAAACAATAAAATATATAAGGTAAAAATAAAAGGAAAGGATATGGAAAATAACGTTTACATTAAGAAAAAAAATTATCTTCAACATCGTTTATCATTATTTTTGTCTCAGCAAACCATTAATAATAAAGCGCATTTTGGTAAATATGCCTTTATTATAATTATGCTTTTTGCTGCTATTCCAATGAAAGCGCAAATGCTTTTCTCCGAAAATCTTACGTTAGACATAGATAGTACGAAGACTATTCAAGGCTCGTTGCAACCTGAAATCGACTTTAAAACAGAGAAAAAACATGTGTTCACCATTAAGAATACGGCTAATCTGAATGTGTTGATAAAGCAAAAGCGCATTATAAACCTTATCAACAAATTAGAAATCAATACCGTTGGCGATAAAATAGCTGTGAGCGAAGGACACGTTCATGCCGAATATCGCTACTTGCTTTACCGCGTTTTCGAAGTGTATCCTTATGCAGAGTCGCTTTGGGCAGGCAGTCGTGGCATGGTTTTCAAGTTGTCTACTGGTCTGCAAGCACGCTATCGATTTGTTAATACCGACCATTTAAAGTTGTTTGCGAATACTGCTTTGTTCTATGAATTCGAGAAATGGGAAGACGTAGACGCCCCTACTGGAACTAATTCTTATTTATATAGTCGTTCCATCAAGAACCATTTGTCGCTTACTTTAGAATATACTATCGGCGAAAAATGGGACCTTATCGCTACCGCCATACACCAAACAAAGCCTAAAGACTATTTTAGGAAAGCACGATTTGGGGGCGCAGTAGACCTCATCTACCATATAACGCCAAAGATTGGTATACGTGGCGCCTATCGTTTCATCTACGATAGCCACCCTATTGTACCTATTGGAAAAAACTATACGGCTGTAAATGCAGGACTCGACATTGCTTTCTAAGGCATAAAAACCTAACGATTGCAACGCAAAACGAATGCGGAAACATGCTCGTTAGGACAATACAGAAAGCCAATAAAAGTGTAAAGATTTTACAAAATAGATTGTTTTATGTAACCTTCTCTTTATCAACGCATTGCAATACCCATTGTTTTGCATTGTAAAAGAGCCTATATTGCACGGTAATAGTGCCTGTTTTGCGCTCCAAAATAGGCACTATTGCATTGTAAAACAATCTGTGTCGCTTTTTACTTGTGTTTTTCTTTACAAAAAGAAGGGGTTTTATGGGCATACAAAAAAAGGGGCGAAGGTTGCCTAATCGGTACCTCGCCCCTTAAAATAAAGGTTATCTCACCACTTTTATATTCGCTTTTACTTAGTTATTGATAACTATCTTTTGTGTAAAGCGACGATTATTGCATTCAATCCATACGATGTAAATACCCGAATGAATGCCTCTTAGCGGAATGATGCCATTGGTGCCCTTAGCCACCAAATGTCCATCAACAGCGTAAAGGCGCAACTTTCCTTCTACATTTAGACGGATAGCAGACTTGTCTACCGACAACATAGAGTTGCTGAACAATGGGTCTATGCCAGCAGTTAAATCTACTACGAATGGTGCCGAAGCTTCGATTCTTTGCCATCGTTAAAGTAAGCCACCACAGAATAGTCGGCCTTTTCGAGCGGTTGCTTGTCTATGAAGTGCGTAGCCTCGTCCGGAATGTAGTTAATATTGAGCTGAACGCCGTTTCTAAATACGTTGTAGCCCACCAATTCGTCGTCTGTTTCCGCTGTAACATCAACAGGTTGGTCGTTTACGTTGCCCGTTATCTTCCAGCAACATGAGCCAAGTTGTGGGTCGCCTTCATAGAAATCCCACACCGTTTTCCATGTTTTTCCGTTGTCTTCTGAGTACAAATCGCTCTTACCATGGACGAAAGCGGTTGAACTTTCATAGCTTAATGGAATTTGTTCAGCACTGTAATCGTGCACCTTAATGCCCACAATAAGTTCTTTTGTGCCGTCTATCTTAATAGGTTTATCCAACTTTTGCGTTGTGGTTTCGTTGAACTTGATGTCTTCCATCTCTTGTTCGCAAATGAGTTTTCCATTCTCGAACACAACAACAGCGGCATGAATTTCTTGGTCTTCGCCCACATCGTCGTAGTAATTGATGTGCGCTGATACAGAAGTAAGATACTTTCCGTCGTATGGTGATAGTTCGGTTGGTGTGAATTTATTGGCTCCAATAAGTTCCTTACCCTCGTTACCCAGTGTATATCCAGGCGATTCGGGTTCGCAAATATAACTTAGCGCATAAGCGTTGCGAGTATTCTTCCACATTAAGAACACTTCTTTGTTCATTACTTTTCCCGTGAGTCCTTCTGGCGCTTTAACGTCGTTGCCGCTTCCTATCATGATGTTATCGAGATAGAAATAGTAGCCCAGCGCTCCCTTTCCATGCTTGCGGAATCGTAATTGGAAGGTTTTTCCAGCGAGTTGCTTACTTAAATCTGCGGTCAAAATTCCTTCAATGCGTGGCAATTGTTCTACGGTCCAATCCTTACCCGACTGCCATGTGTTTCCGCCATCAATGGTATATTCAATGCTAAGTGTATCTTTTGTAGCATCGAAGTCCTTTCCTTCTTTCACAGCTTCCTGCTGACAAAGGATTAAGAACGAGCATTTCACCTTCTTAGCCTGGCTCGCATCGAGTGGTCTACTTACCAAACTGGCTGAATAAGGAGTGAATGTGCAAGCGCCAGTTGATAGTCCTATCGTACCATCATGACCTATTTGGGCCGCTACGGTCCACTCTCTGTCGCATAATCGCCATAATCCGTGCTTGTTGTCCAATAGTTTGTGTTGAGCGAACCACGTTCAAAGTTCTCGAAAAGTGGGAAGTAATAGCTCTCTGGAATGGCTATTTCGATTGGGTTTGAGCGTGGAGAGAGCATCTCTTTTCCCTCTTTATCGTTGTAAATTGCCTCTATTGAGAAGTTACGATAGCCTGGTTCAACATCTTTCAATGTAGTTGCCATCTCGTCATTCAGGTCCTTTAGAGTTGCCGCTTTTTCTCCGTCGCAATACACATTATATCCTTTCAACTTCCAAGTGCGGTAATTTGTCTTATCCTTCTTCCATGTAAGGCTCACTTGGTGAAGCGCTTTCGATTCGCCATTGGGCCTGTCTGGTGTTGCAGGAATTTCCACTTCGTGTTGCTTTACACTAAGGAACCACGCATTAGGAGTCTGCCCTAATGCTGTATAAACGTCTTTATTACCTGCTATTATGTTGCCATTTGCCGATACAGAACAAGGGAAAGCCTGTGCTTGATCCTCGTAGTTCAGTGGGAAAGACGAGCGCAACTGCGGATTGAAAAGATAGGTATAGTAAGTGAAATCGAATATTCTTCCAGACGAATGTTGGTACCAAAAGTTCCTGTAATAGCCCATTCCACCCATACCAAGCGCACCGTATATCATTGCACCAAACACGTCTCCACTGTCTGTTACAGTAGGAACACGCATTTCGTCGTTGCTCTCAAAAGTGGGCAAAGTAATGGTTTGAGCTTTTGAAACATCGTAAAGGCGATAGTCGGAACGTGCTGAAAGCGACACAATAAAGTATTTTCCGTTAGGACTAATGTCTATCATGCGCATCTGTTTTGCCTTAGCAAGCTCGACATCGCTGCCCGTTGGCGTTACAACATGGCACTGTCCGTCTACCCAATAGCATGCTATCGACGAACCTTTGCTAATGGCTAATCCGCCAATCGTACGGCCGTCGGACGACACATTCAGTGCTAATCCGTAACTATATCCCTCTGGTAGGGGCAGAATATCCAGCTTCCAAGAGCCGTTTGCGGTGCGTGTCCACTTGCAAGGGTGGCTGTATGCGAAGTTTGAATACTTGCAATAGCCCACAACAACCTTACCATCGTTAGACAACGAGCAGGCAAACGTACCATCTTCGTGCTGCCTTATCTTCGTAGTATCGATGTCGCCATAAGGCAGTTGGGTAATTTTTCCGTTCTCATATACGGCTGCTACGTTGGTAGGAGCGACGTCGCCGTAGAACTCAACAACGTGTTTCAGGTCCTTAACCGAGCCGCAGAGCATTCCATTATCGTTTACATCTCTGAACAAACCGCTTGTTTCCCACTTTCCTGGGTCGCTTGTTGTAATCCAATTGAGTGTCTCTTTGCTCATGTTATACACGAAACTCTCTGTTCCCATGCCGAATTCTACCTTCGTTGGATTGTATCCTACAAGATAGTTTCCGTTAGGCGACATGGCTAAACAATAGGTGTTATCGCCTAACAACTTCACTTCGTCGGCTCGAACACCGCAGACAAAGAGCATGAGCAATAGTAAAAGAGTTGATCTTTTCTTAATGATTGCTTTTTGTTTTTCCATAATAAACGTTTTTAGTTCTTTAATTTAGAAAGGGCATACTTTCGGTAACGCAAGCTATCAGACAACAACCAGTTGGCTAATACCTGCTTAATGTCGATTCTGATGCTTATCTTCGCGCGATAAAAAATATAAGATAAGCAATGTAAGACATATTGCAAAGATAAACATTAAAATTGAAATTGTTATGTTTTTTAGAAGAAAATTTATCACAAAATCGCTGTTATCGCTAACAGCTTAAAGCCATACAGCTATTTAACATGAACAAAATGAAGGTACATGAGCGGTTTACCTGTTATATTATCATATGACAGACGTAACGCTATAATACGCCTTCAAAAATGTTAATTAATATAAAACACAGAACTGCATTTGTTAAATAACGAGCGTGAAACATAGGCATAAAGGCGGAATTTGCACACGAATAAAAGATGATTGGCAAATAACGGCAATTTTGATGTGCATTTATAAGCAGCTGGAAGTAAGGCTGTTGTACCGCTATATAGTATATCTGTGCAACGAAAAAAGGCGTATTTGCTCGCAAAACAAACAGTAGAGGTAACGAATGGGACTAAAAACTGACTATAATAGTGCCTATTTCGCAACGCAAAACAATAGGTTTTGCACGGCAAAAGGGCCTATATTGCAAAGCAATAGTGGCTGTTTTGCAAAATGGAACCGATTTTTTAAAAAAATAAGAGCGTTTTTATTGTTTCACGATTCTATTTCGTTGATTTTACTTAACCGTTTGAGTTAAACATTTATACACACTTTTTAACTCTTCCTGTCTCCTACTTCGGGGTTCTATTGGCGCTTTTGTTGCAGTTGGTTTGAACATATAAAAGTACGAATATTGACTTATCGAAGGGCATAACTCTCGGTGCTTCGTACTTTGAATGGTACGTAATGGACATAAAAAAAGCCTGTGGACGTGCATCAACGCAGTCCACAGACCCATTAATTAGAGATATATATTAATTATAAAATGAGTCCTAATTTATGAGCGTCTTTATGCCCTCAACGAGCTTGTCAAGTGGTATTCCTGAGCGGTCGCTCATTGCTTGCACGTCTACCTTGCCTATCATAAGTTTGCCGAGTGGCGTATTAAGCATCTTAAACTTAGGGTCGAGTTCTGGCAAACGGCTTTTAAGAGTCGGATATTGCCTAAGAAGATCTTTCAAACGTGTCTGTGGTGTAATCTCCGTAACGGGCGTTGTGTCTTCTGATTCAACCTCTGTTTCTACTCTTTCTGTATTCGATGGTGGTGTTTCGGCAGACTGTTCGGTAGCTGCTGGCGCCTCGTTGTTGTTCCAAGTGAGTAGGGTTTGCGAGCCTTCCATCGCTCTGATGTGGGTGCAATCTTGCATCATTTCAAGCACACCGCGGAACTTTCCGTCCTTATCGCGTACTGGTACGTATATAATATAGATGAAAAGACCTGGCTTATTTATCCAAAATTCGGCCTTATCTTGCTCTCCACTCTTCAGCTTATCGATTACTTCGCGAACGATATGGGCGCTTTTGCGTGGGTGACAGTTCATTACTTCACGCCCAATTACATTCTTACTGCGTGGGAAAACACGATGGTCGGTGTCTGAATAGAAGCAAACCAGCTCGTTCTCGTCCACGTATGAGATGTCGATAGGTAGGTGTTTGTATATCAAGTTTATCTGTTCCAGCGTCAGTTTGCCCGTTGCAACGTCGAGAACTTCGCTGTTTGGGGTGGAATATCCGTACTTAGAGAGAAGCGCTTGCAGGTCGTTGGCAAAGTTGTTCTGCCCTTCTGGCGTTGCTTCGGTCTTTGTTTCGGTAGGCTTATGGTCTACTTCGAAGAAGGCAAAGCCTATTTCCTGGTCGCCACTCTTCATGTCTTCAAACTCTTTTTCGCTGATTAGCGCCATCGAAGTTGGGTATAATATGAACTCTTCCTTCTCCATTAAGTCGCGCGTATAGAGCAAAACTCGTTCTTGTTGCTTTATAAATGCGTCTTCATCGCCCTCTCGTAACAAGCGTTCAGCCTCTCTAATCTCGTCGCGAACCATATCATCGAAGGTCCACATCGTTGTTGTTGGGCGTGTAAAACCTTTCTGTTCGAGCACTGGGTAAAGCTGATTTTGCTTGCGCTTGTAGTGCAATGGGTACTTGCTAATCTTATCGTAGAGTTCCAACCATTGGTTTTTTATCATTGGATATTGTACCAAATCCTCTACCGCCAAGAGCAAACGCTTCATCTCTTCGTTCTCTTTGAGGTAGTGCATGATGGGGTGATCGGCTGGAAGATTAGGCATTGTGTTGTCTATTTGGTCGCCGAGCATGTTTATAACAGCATGTACGTCTTCGCGGATACACTCGTCTTCGCTCTCCTCAGTCATTGTTTGTTCTATATAAGCAACGTGGTAGGCGCTTACTTTTCCTACTCGTTCCTTTATCAACTGCTGTGCTTCAGCTGCCGATAACTTACCTGCCTTAAAGTCATTCTCTATGTCAAACAACGCTTTAAGCTTTTCGGGGTCCATTGGTGGTAGGTATTCTTTCATCTTATAATCCTTTTTTTTTATGGTTTTACTATTTGCAAAAGTAGATATAAATAATTGAACGACAGGTAACAATTGTTACTTTATGCACATAAAAAAGGTTAAAAGATAATGGCGTTTCATATAGGTTCAAACGAGAAATAAGTACGAATGTCTACCAAAACATGGGTAACTTGATAATTGTATAATTGGGGTGACAAGAAAATATAGAAACCTCAACGTTGCAAAATGGAAAATATATGCAAGGGAAAATGGTGTATAGGTGCGCAAAAACAAACTATATAAATAAGGTATAGTAGTAAAAAGAGACTAAAAAAGGGTTTGTTTTGTGCATTTTGTTCGTCTCTTCTCAATATTTATTCTGTTTTCCTTTGACTCTAAAAGTATTTTATATATATTTGCAGTGTAAAAGTAAACGCTTGTGTTTCAGCACAAGTTAAAAAGCAAAAGTGAAAGACGGGTTAAATGGTTCCGTTACTCTTGTTTTTTTATTCGCATCAGATTGGATTCAGATTCTCTAATAGCTGTTATAGCTTAACGCAGAAATGGATTATTTTTATTAACACTATAACAAAGTAAAAAAGATGAAAAAGTTTTTATTATTAGTATGTGCTGCAGTGATAAGCATGTCTGCTTCGGCACAAGAAGGACAAAAAGCAGTTGGTTTTAGCCTCCTTTATGGTTCGGAAATCGATAACGTTGGTCTTGGCGTAAAGGGCCAATACAACCTCACAGACAACCTTAGAGGCGAAGCAGCGTTTGACTATTACTTGAAGAAAGACGGTTGGTCAATGTGGGATATCAACGCTAACATGCACTATCTCTTCAACGTTGGGAGAAAAGTTACAGTGTATCCACTCGCTGGTTTAGGCTATGTTAATGTGAGCTATGAGGCTGGCGACAAAGACCATGTAGCTGTAAAGAGTTCTAAGGGAAGACTTGGTGTGAACCTTGGAGGTGGTGTTGACTTTGCATTAACTAAGAACATAAGCCTCAACGGTGAGCTTAAGTATCAGTTTATTGACAACTTTAACCAGGTGGTATTTGGTACAGGAATTAACTTTAAGTTCTAAAATGCTTCTTTAAAAGAAGGCTTTTAGAAAGCATTCTTATTACGAACAACAATAATAAAAGGTGTGGCAAGAAAGAATTTCTGCCACACCTTTTATTTTATATAGGTCTTTCGACGTTGCTTTACTTAGCGTTGATTTCCTTAATCAAGCGGTCAGCGTGTCCCCATTTGTCCATCATGAAGAGTACAAAACGAATGTCTACACCGATACAACGCGCAAGATTGCGGTCGAAGTTGATGTCTGAACTGAGGCTATCCCAGTTGCCATCGAATGCAAGACCGATGAGTTCGCCCTTTCCATTAAACATTGGTGAACCAGAGTTACCACCTGTTATGTCGTTGTTTGTGAGGAAACAGAGTTGCAATTCGCCTGAGTTCTTATCAGTATACTTACCGAAATCGCCAGAAGAAAGCAGACTCATCATGATTGGTTCAACCTTGTAATCAGCCACTTTGTTCGCTTGTTTGAACTTCTCAACGATACTTTTAGCTGTTGTAAAGTATCCGCTATTGAAGCTTCCAATCTTGTATCCGCCTACTTGACCATAGCTTAAACGCATCGTAAAGTTAGCATCGCTATAGTGAGGGAGGTCCATTTCCATCTGAAGTTTAGCCTCGGTGAGCTTCTTTTCTTGCGCTCCGATAGCCTCAGATAGTTGCATTGACTTGCTTATAAGCTTCTCAAAAATAGCTTTAAGGTCTCTTCCTATCTCAACAGCTGGGTCCTTCATGAACTTCTTAGTGTCGTTAGGATAGAACTTTGCACCCTTTGTAAGCACCTTACTTGTCTTGTATAACCAATCGGTATACTTGTAGAAGTCGCCTCCAAACTTAGTTTTTACAGTCTTAAAGAATGCTGGTTGATATTCTGCAGGAACCATCTTAGCATAGTTTTGTAGCATTGCCGCAGTCACTTCCTTATCTAATGCATAGTGCCACTCGCTGCTATTGTCCTTAAACTCGTAGTATTGAGCCTTCGGTTTAGCCGCTGAACCAGTCAAAGACAACTTGCTATTCAAAGTAAAAGCACGTGTAAAGAACTCTGTTGTACGTCCAAACGACTCTTTCCAGTAGGTTAATGCCTGCGATATAGGACGGTTTTCAGCGTATAGTTGCTCCAGTTTGGCGAAGTCAACATCTACAGATGGGTGCTTAGAAGACTGCTGTGCCAACCAGTTTTTGATTCTTTCTTCGTACTCAGCCTTCTGTCTTATAAGACCAATAGAGTCAATACATTTGTTCATACCCATTGAATTCTTCCAGTAGTTAGCCGAACTTGCGTATTTAGACTCGTACTGAATGCGCACGTTTTGCTCTGCATCCATGTACTTTTTCATAATTGCGAGCTTGATGTCGCGGCTCTGTACGCGTGCAGTATTCTCTATATCGCGACGCTGTTGAATACCAAATGAAGAGAGATATCGGTTCGTACTGCCCGGGAAACCGATTGTCATAGCGAAGTCTTTGTCCTTATAACCTTGCAAACTAACCGGTGCGAAGTGCTCAGGGCGGTACGGTACGTTGTCTTTAGAGTAAGCAGCAGGTCCGTTTGTCTTAGGATCGGCGTATATTCTAAATACTGAGAAGTCGCAAGTCTGGCGTGGCCACATCCAGTTATCGGTATCTCCACCGAACTTACCCATGCTTTTTGGCACGGTAAACACAAGGCGTACGTCTGTAAAATCCTGATAAGTAGTTGCGTAAAACTTGTTTCTTTCGTAGAACGGAGCCACTTCTAAGTGCAGAGTCTTATCCTTTTTCTTCACTTCAGCGTTCATAACGTTCTCTATAGAGTCGATAATTTCGCCTTGTCTCTGCAGAGATTTGTTGGCAATCAGCGGTGCAATGCGGTCGGTAATGTCTTCCTGACTACGCATAAACGATACAAATGTACGCTCACATGGCAACTCTTCCACGTAACTCTTGGCATAAAAGCGTCTCTCATGTAGTCGTGCTCAACTGTAGAGAGCGCATTGATAGCACCAAAGCCACAGTGGTGGTTGGTGAAAACCAAGCCTTCGGGCGATACTACAACGCCTGAACAGAAGCCAGAGAAGTTTACTACGTAGTTGCTAATCGCATTAGGGCTGTTGTAAAGCATGTCGCATGGCAACTTAAAACCGTAATCTACCATCTGCGTATAGATTGCATCAGGCAGATTAAAAAGTGTCCACATACCTTCATCCGCTTTAGATGTAGTGTTCAAAGCGAGCAATCCAGCAAGGAGCAATGTTGATTTTTTCATAATTAATTATATAAATAGTAAATTTATTTTATTTGTTTCTTACTTCTTAAAGTGCTTTCCTATAACAGGAAGCTTGCTTAATGGGAAGTCGCGCTTGACAATAATGGCAAGGAAAACACCTACCAATGCTGTGTTAGCAGCAAGAGCAAGCACAATAGGAAGGTATTTATTAGAAGCCGTAATGGCTGCAAACAACAGCAAAGCTACCACTACATAGAAGAGAATTTCCTTTAATGGATAAGCAATAGGGTAATATTTCTGTCCGAAATAGTAGCTTACCACCATGCTAACAGCATAGGATACGAAGCCCGCCCAGGCACAAGCCCAATAGCTAAAGTGCGGTATGAGCAAGATATTCATAACGATTAGCACTGCAGCACCGATGCCTGAGAAGTACGCTCCCCATATTGTGCGGTCCGTAAGCTTATACCAGAAACTCAAATTAAAGAAGATTCCGAACATTATTTCAGCCGCCATGACAATCGGAACAATCTCTAATCCGTCCCAATAGCTACGTCCTACCAAGTGACGAAGCACGTCCATGTATCCCACAACAGCCAAGAAGGCGAGCAAAGTAAATATGATATAGAACTTCATTGCCTTTGCATACGTATCCTTATTGTCTCTATCTTTCGACTTTCCGAACACAAATGGTTCGTAAGCATAGCGGAACGCCTGTGTAATCATAACCATTATCATGGCTATTTTGATACATGCGCCATAGATTCCGAGCTGAGTTCGTGCCTCTTCCGCAGTACCATCGAAGGCGTAAGGAATATGATTTGCGAGGCAGACTGGTTCAATTGACCTGCAACACCCATGATAAGGAGTGGGAAAGTATAGCTAAGCATGCGCTTGCACGTCCCCATATCGAAGCTATAACGTATACCTGATAGTTCTTTCCAAAGCAAAAGCAAGGTTAAAACAGTGCAGAAGAAGTTGATATAGAATACCCATACCACCTCAAGAGTAAAGTTTGCGTCGTATATTCCGAACGGATTGAGCTTTAAAGAAGGCAACACCACCAAGTAGAGCACGTTCAACAAGATGTTGAAAGTGATGTTCAGAATCTTCAAAGTAGCAAATTTTATGGGTCGATGCTTACACCTTAGATAAGCAAAAGGTATAGCAGCGAAGGCATCTATGGCCACCGTGATATACATAATCGTTATATATTCGGGGTGGTCGGCGTATCCCAGCAGATTGGCAATGGGCTGTTTGAAAAGCAAAACCGCCGCCATAAAGAGCAAAGATGTGGCTCCCACCATCTTCAAAGTAGTAGCATAAACCTTATTCGGGTCCTCTCCTTCCTTGCTCATGAAGCGGAAGAAGGTAGTTTCCATACCATACGTAAGGAACACTATAAGCAGTGCTACGTAAGCATACACATTGGTTATGATTCCGTATTCACCTCCGGCAGCATTAAATCTGTCTGTTTGTATGGGCACTAAGAGATAGTTTATGAATCGAGCAGCAATACTACTGAGTCCATAAATAGCCGTATCTTTAGCTAAAGATTTTAAGTTTGCCATTTTGTTTCGTATTTATTTTAGAAGAAAATATAGCATATTCCAATTGCAGCAATCACACCCGCAAGGTCTGCCAGCAGTCCGCAAGCAACGGCATGGCGTGTATATCGTATGCTGACACTACCGAAATAAACTGCCAATATATAGAATGTGGTGTCGGTAGAACCTTGGAAAATGCAGCTCAATCGGCCTACAAACGAGTCGGCACCATAGTTTTTCATGGCTTCAAGCATAAGTCCGCGTGCGCCACTGCCCGACAATGGTTTCATCAAAGCCGTTGGTAGCGCACCCACAAAGTCGGTATTTATATTGCATTGCTCCAACAACCACTGAATGCCACCTATGCAAATATCCATTGCTCCCGACGCTCTGAACACGCCAACAGCCACTAATATGGCCACAAGATAAGGGATAATGCGCACAGCGGTGTTGAAACCTTCCTTTGCTCCTTCGATGAATGCATCGTAAACATTGATTTTTCGGAACATGCCTGCACCGATAAAGACAACTATTATCAGCATCAATATAAGGTTAGAAGCTAACGATGTAACGGTATTCATGGTTGTTTGGTCCATCTGACCAAAGCCCCAAATCACCAATCCTACCGAAGCTATCAAGCCAAAGATAGTGGCAAGCAGCACAGGTTGGAACAAATTGATGCGTTGCCACAGCGATGTGATGATGATACCCGCTAAGGTTGCCACTGTCGTAGCGAGCAAAATAGGAATGAAAACATCGGTTGGCTGCGCCGCTCCATTAGCACTTCGGAACGCAAGAATACTTGTTGGGATAATGGTTAGTCCGCTTGTGTTCAGCACAAGGAACATTATCATTGGGTTGGTTGCCGTGTCTTTCTTTGTATTTAGCTCTTGCATCTGCGCCATTGCCTTTAGTCCTGTGGGTGTAGCGGCATTGTCTAACCCCAGCATATTCGATGCAATGTTCATGAAAATCGACCCCATCACTGGGTGATTCTTAGGAATATCGGGGAAAAGCTTGGTAAAAATAGGGCTTAACAGCTTTGCTAACACGTTCACAATGCCTGCCTTTTCGCCTATCTTCATTATGCCGAGCCACAACGCAAGTACACCCGTTAGCCCGAGCGACACCTCGAATGCCGTCTTCGACGAGTCGAAAGTAGCGTCTACCATCTTCTGAAACAGCGTGGTGTCGCCCATCATTAAGCCTATAATACCGAAGGCAAATGCAATCAAAAAGAATGCTATCCAAATATAATTTAATACCATACGTTTGTTGTCTGTATAGAATTTACATTCCAAATACAAAAGTACGATAATTTACCGACACCTGCAAAATAAGCGGTTAATTATGCTACTGTTTTGCTGTTTTTTTATGTTTTCAAGCTAAAACCTACCCTACTCTGTTGCTTCTTCTTCTTTTCTACACTGCAAAGGGACTTTTGGAAGTGGTGAAAAGAAACTTTTTTTTCGCGAAAATACATAAAATCAACAGAGTGTTAAAGCCTTTTAAAAACCACCTTTTAAACTCTTTAAACTTGTTAAATAATCTCCACCGCAAAACCATACCATTTGTTTCGCTTTGCAAAAGGGCTTGTTTTGCACGACAAAAGAGCCTGTTTTGCATTGCAATATAGGCACTTTTACAACGCAAAACAACCCCTATTGCAACGCATTGATAATTAGATGGTTACACTACATCAACGCTTTTACCTTGAATTTACAGTATTTAACACATTCAGCACCTACCTAACCGCTCTTTCAACAGCCATTTTTAAGCTATCAACGGCCATATTTTGCCACACTGCAAGGTGCTCTTTCAAAACTTTTTAGGTTTGTTTTTGCTCAATAAAGTATAATATATTAACTTTGCACATCATAGAAAGTAAATAATTATAGTATATGTACAATAAACATTACGCTTGGCTCATAGCATGCTTTTTGCTCGTAGGCAATAACGCATATAGCAGTTTTTGTCTAAATAAAAATCCTAAAGAACTTGCTAACAAGGAGGTTTTGACTGACAATGAAAAGTGGGAAACCGAAACCATTCGGGCTTTTCTAAAGAAGAACGGCTATAAAGAACCATCGCAACAAGCGTTCAACGACAGGTGCTTATACTTATTCGGAGTGAACCTTCCTAAGGTTCCGCAAACGAATTTGCGTTATATTCGTACCATGGAAACAGACTATACGCTGAACGAATTCGGCAGATTTATCTACCCAGAAGTAGAAAATTTGTTCTACCAACCAGAGATAGAGAGAGATATAACAAGGGAAGATGCAAAGCGCCTTCTTGAAAATAAGGAGGCAGGAATAGGCAGTAAGATTGTCGCATACAACAAAATGATGTTCAACGACGACGCTTCTGCGCTCCCATACTTTAGGAAAGAGCCAGATTTTGCGGTGGAAGTGGTTTTCAGTTTCAACTATGAAGCGAACCAAACGCTTACGCAAAGGGCAATTGAATATGCGCATCTGTCGAACATTATTGCTGATAACACCGAAGCAATATTGTTTTATAACAATAAGAAACGTGGCATAAGAAAGTACCTTATTGCCCAGATTTACGAACATTGCTCTAAGAATAGAGACGATTTTAAGGACTTCGAGAAAATCGTTCTTACTTATTTCAACGACTTCGAACAGCTGAAATACGATGTAAACGTTAAGGACCAATGTTTGGTTTACCTTATTTCGCTACTGTCAGACTACGACAACAAGAACAAGGCGGCTATCTTAGAACAAGGTGGCAGCAAGGCTTTCCAGCATCTTAGCAACTTCTTTAGCGAGTATCCAGCATTGGAAAGTCGGCTTAAAGCGCAGAATTTCTACAACGATAATAAGCTGAAAGAACTGGTAAAGAACATTGAGGACCAAAACAAAGAGGCTGTAAGCGCCAACAAAAGCAAGGGTTCTAACTACAAAATCTACGACCCTGACGGCTATTGCAACCTACGCGAGCAAGGCAGTAAGAAGGCTCGTGTCATTCAACAAGTGCCTTCTGGTAGCTCAATCCGCGTCTTAGAAACCAATAATAATTGGTGGAAGGTGGTAACAAACGATGGTAAAACGGGTTTCATACACAAGAGTAGAATTGTGAAAAGCAAGTAAATAACAAGGTAGAAAAATGGGAATATATGATAATTATAAGCGTAAGGAGAAGTTAAGAAAGGAAAGACATCTGCACCAAATGACTGTGTTGTGTCCTTCGTTGCTTCGTGTTCCCGAAGACGAACGGTCTGCATTGGTGCGTAAAGCAAGTTTCAACATTTTCTTTTTGTTATCTATTTGCATTGTCCTCATTACCTTTTTCTTCTGCTTAAATGATTTCCTTGCAGACTTTCCGTTTAAGGAAATGCCTCCAGCAGGCACTCCTTCAGAAAGAAAAGCAATACTTTACGATAATATTTTCTTTATAAAACAAATTATCTGCTTGCCTGTTTTGCTTCTTCCTATTATTGTTTTTAGATGGGCTATCAACCGCATTGTGAACAGAAAATACCCGAAAAATCCAAACAACGGATTTGGGTTCTAAACAGAAAGGGACAAAGTTTGTTGAATAAAACAACCAAAAGTGAAAGGCAATACAACTTAAACGATAATTCAAAAACAAAAAGAATAGAAACAATGACTACCACTTTCAGTCAAGTAAAGATATCTATGAACAGATTCAGATTATGGGTTTTGTGTTTCCTCCTGGCTACCTTCGCCATACCAAACTATGCGCAGCAGGGTGGAAAAAAGCGGATAGCAGCAGGCAAAACTATTCAAACAAAAGATTATTATGCGCTTACTATCAAAGCGATAAAGACGAAGAATCAGGCTGATTTCAATGCAAATATTAAGCATATCAAGAACATCGACTCGTTAATCGTGGTAGATGAAGACCACGCTTATTCTCTTTTGGGCTTCGCATGTCTATATAATAACAAGACAGCAGTGCAGCAACTCATCGCTCGAAAGGCTGATATCGCATGTGCATTCTCCGATAATATGCTTATCTACGACGCACTTTATATGGCCATTATCAACTCCGACATACAGCTGGCGACTCTCTTTTTGTCGTTAGGAGCGAACCCAAACCTGCCTTATAACGAGAATGGTTTATGCCCATTGGCGCTGAGTTGTTCCTTAAACAACGTTCAAATGGCTTCTCTTCTCCTCAAAAAAGGAGCGAAAGCAGATGGTCTTGGCAACCTCGGAGGCGAATATGTGTGGTATCCTTTAATCTCTGCGGTAGAGAATAACAACGTTAATATGGTGCGATTACTTTTGAAATATGGTGCAAAACGAAACGTAAAGGACACTGAAGGTGCTACGCCTATCTCGATAGCACGTAGCAATCGGGCGACGGAAATAATAAAACTGTTGGAGAAAAGGTAATGCACAATGATATTAAACGATAGCAACGGAAACATTAAATCTTAACTTACACAATATAGAATGATTAAAAAAGTAATACTCTTTATAGGTGTCAGCACGCTCTTCATAGTACTTTTTGCACAAGTAAATGGTATGAAAGCATCGTCAAAAATAGGGCAAGACACTGCTGATGTTGATGATTGGCAACGTAACGGAGCCATAACTCAGGTGCATAAAGGGTGCAACTGCAATATCAATTGGATCAGTAAAGAAGGCGATTTCTATGAATTGAAATAAAATATGAACACATTGAATAAGTTATTCTGCATCTCTTTGTTCGGCTTCGTCCTACTATTGGCAAGCTGTGGCACTACCGACAACAGACTATTTGAGGTGAAAAGGAACGAATTGTATGGCTTTGTGAATGCAAAAGGCGATACAGTTATCAATTGTAAGTACATATCATGCTATACAGACACCATAGAACGGATAGGGTTTGTAGGTAATGAGAAAGGACAAATTGAGTGTTTCAACAAAAAAGGGGAGTTTCTTTTTTATGTGTATAACTTAGATTACGGACTCGATGAAATCCGAGAAGGCTACTTCAGAATAATTGATGAAGATGGTCTTATCGGCTATGCCGACTCGTTAGGCAACGTCGTTATAAAGCCACAATATAAGTATGCTTCTTCTTTCGAAGGCGGTAAAGCTGAGGTAACCGACAGGCTTAAGAAGGTTACAGTGGGGTCTGAAAAAGATGGTTATTGCACTTGGGAGTCGCACGATTGGTTCTTTATCACGCCCGATGGTAAGAGAGTAGAGAGCAAATAATGTTCTACAACAACTTGATAATTGCCTACGTAGGTGTGAAAATTACAACTTTAACTATATGGAAATATGAAAAAAGGTATCATTTTACTCTGGGTTAGCACCCTATTTTTGGTTGGTTGCTCTGATGGAAACACCAAGAAAGAGTTATCAAAAACTAAGCCCAACACGACTCGGAATACTATTTCGCAGCAGCTGAAAGCCGATACAATGATGCAAAAAAAATACGATGAAACCACAATTTGGGAATCTATTCATGCTAAATACGCTGCTAAGAAGTACAAATTAGCCGACGAATGGACTATGATAGACTTCTATAATTATGGCGGAGATACCGAAGAAGCAAACGCGCGAGAGGCATTGTGGGATGTGAAAATAAAGCTGGTGGGCGACTCTATCCTTTACTTAAACAACAAGAAAGTAAAGGTCCACCGCACCAAGGTGGACGCTTCAGAATACAAAGATAAGAGCTATTTCAAATCCTATCTTGCTCCTTTCTTTGGCATTCGTGGCATCAACATCAGCAAATCGGTACCTGTTTTGCAGTTGCTATCGTCGGAAGAAGACATTTATAGCAATGGTCTGAAATACATTTACACTGGCAAATATCTTGTATTAGACTATGGAGGAGTTGGCGTAATCTACAAGTTTATCAGCAAAAACAGCAAGAGTCTGCCCTCGCCCACAGCAAAATTGGAATACACAAGCGACGATATGTTCAAAGATGTAGAAAAGGAAAAGAGCACCAAAAATGCTCAACAATACAACATTCACGAATATAAAGGCAAACTAAAGATGCTTTCTTCCGACAGAATAGAGTCGATGGTAAGCGAAGGCGGTTTCTATTTTGCAAAGCTACCACCTTATAAAAACTTCCCCATCTTTATATGTTACAACTATCACGAGGCCGATATATTCACAATATATACCTTACGTAACAATGTGTTAGACTATCAAACAGTGTCGAAATAAGCGCAACAGACTCTTATAGCGACGTTACGGAGAGCTTTGCCATATTCACTGACGGCACCATATACGTGAAAACGAACGATGGAAAGAAGAGTAAGATAACTGTAAACCGAATCAGTAAAGAAGGCGACTTCTATGAATTGAAATAAAATATGAACACATTGAATAAGTTATTCTGCATCTCTTTGCTCGGCTTCGCCCTACTATTGACAAGCTGTGGCACTACCGACAACAGACTATTTGCGGTGGAAAGGAACGAAATGTATGGCTTTGTGAATGCAAAAGGCGATACTGTTATCAACTGTAAGTACAACTTATGCTTTACAGACACCATAGAACGGATAGGGTTTGTAGGTAATGAGAAAGGACAAATCGAGTGTTTCAACAACAAAGGGGAGTTCCTTTTCTATGTATTTAACTATGATAACGGACCCGATTACCCTCAAGAAGGCTACTTCAGAATACTCGATAAAAACGGCCTTTTTGGCTATGCCGACTCGTTAGGCAACGTCGTAATAAAGCCACAATATAGGTTTGCTTATCCTTTCGAAGATGGTAAAGCGAAGGTAACCAACAGCGGAAAGAAGGTAAAAGCAGGGGTTGGCGGAGACGGCCATTGGACTTGGGCGTCGGATAATTGGTTTTTTATCACTCCAAAAGGAAACAAAACAACTGATAAATAACGGATTATAAGCTTGTATAAAAGAAAAGATTAAGTGCTGAAAAGTGTTGTTTTAATACACTATTCAGCACTTATTTGTTTGATATCATTGGCTACTAACAAAAGCAAAACCATGTTCCAACCCATTTGATTTCTCGGTTTTCATGAATAGCACTAATTGTTTAAAAATGTAAAAATACAACCCTTGCAAAACGATACCGATACAATGACTTTGCAAAAGTGCCTGTTTTGCATGGTAAAAGTGCCTGTTTTGCGCTGCAATATAGGCTCTTTTGCAACGCAAAACAACCCCTATTGTAAAGCGCTGATAACTAATCTGTTACGTCATAGTACCGACACAGCCGTGCGTTTACATTTTTTCACACTTTTCATACCTATTCTATCAATTCATTAACACCAAACTATTGGAGTACCAACCATAAGGCTAGGATTTGTATAAAGACCACAAACTTTTTTGTTTAGCAGCTATCTTTTTTGTATCTTTGTGCTTTGTATGATAAAAAAAGTAATTAAATTCACGAGATGGATAGTATCTTTACTGTTTGTTTCCACTATATTAAGCGTGGTGGCCTACCGCTTTATACCCGTTTATTTCACCCCTCTTATGTTTATGCGCTGCTTCGAACAGATTGCAAATGGCGATGAAATAAAGTTGTATCACGATTGGATTCCATTGGAAGAAATGCCTCCTTCGATGCCCGTTGCAGTAATTGCGAGCGAAGACCAGCGCTTTCTCTCACACCACGGATTCGACTATAAGGCGATAGAACAGGCTGCAAAGAGCAACCTGAGCGGCGGAAAGAAACTGCGCGGAGGCTCTACCATATCGCAACAGACGGCTAAAAACGTGTTCTTATGGCAAGGACGGTCGTGGGTTCGCAAGGGTTTAGAAGCTTACTTTACCTTCCTTATCGAATTGTTTTGGAGCAAAGAACGCATCATGGAGGTCTATTTGAACTCGATAGAGATGGGAGATGGCATCTACGGAGTACAGGCTTGTGCAGAGCAAAACTTTGATGTTGATGCTAAAAATCTTACTCGTTCGGACTGCGCTCTCATTGCTGCAACACTGCCCAACCCACGAAAATTCTCATCGAAAACACCGGGACCATACATGCGGAAACGCTTAAAGCAGATAGAAACACAGATGAAACACATTCCCGCATTCCCATTAAAGAAATAGAAAAGAGGACTTCTGATGACTGAATTGCACGACGATAAAGATAAGAAAATTAAGGAACTGCTGTCGCAACTCAACGAAAATCAACGCGAAGCAGTAGAATATTGCAACGGCGCATCGCTTGTTGTAGCTGGCGCAGGGTCGGGAAAGACACGCGTTTTAACCTATAAGATTGCGTATTTAATATTGTATGGCGTGCTGCCCTACCGTATTTTGGCACTTACTTTCACCAATAAAGCTGCTCGAGAGATGAAGAATCGTATCGGCACACTGGTCGATTACGACAAAGCAAACCAGCTTTATATGGGCACATTCCACTCCGTTTTCTCTCGCATTCTTAGGGCGGAGGCGCAGCATATAGGCTATAACAGCAACTTTACCATATACGATGAGAACGACTCACGCTCGCTTTTAAAGTCTATCATCAAGACTTTGGGCTTGGACGACAAGAAGTATAAGCCTGCAACAGTGCACAATATCATCTCAATGGCAAAGAATATGCTCATCACGGCAGACGCTTATGCAAACGATAAAGCGGCTTGGGACCGTGATAGAAACGCCAAATTGCCTGCCATTTCGCAGATATATACAGCCTATCAGGCACGTTGTCGTCAAGCAAACGCTATGGATTTCGACGACTTATTGATGAATACGTTCCGCTTATTCAACGATAACGCCGACATCTGTAGGAAGTATTCGGAACGCTTCCAGTACATTCTTGTAGACGAATATCAAGATACGAACTATGCACAGGTGGCTATTGTGAAGCTATTAGCGTCACAACACCAACGTGTTTGCGTCGTGGGCGATGACTATCAGAGTATCTATTCCTTCCGAGGAGCGAATATAGACAACATCCTTGACTACCAAAATAAGTTCGATAATGTACGTGTTTTCAAACTGGAACGCAACTATCGGTCTACTCAAAAGATTGTGGAGGCGGCTAATTCGTTGATGAAACACAACGCCAGACAGATTCCGAAAGATGTTTATTCGAAGGAAAGCGAAGGCACAAAGATAAGCTATCGCCCTTGTTATAGCGATAAAGAAGAAGCCATGGTAGTGGTAAATGAAATTGCAAAGCTACAGCGTTCGCAATCGTTTGAATATGACAGCTTTGCCATTCTTTATAGAACCAATGCTCAAAGTCGTAGTTTCGAAGATGAATTACGCAAGTCTCTCATTCCTTATAAGATATATGGCGGTCTGTCGTTCTACCAGCGCAAGGAGATAAAAGACATTATAGCGTACTTCCGTTTAGTGGCTAATCCGAACGATGAGGAGGCTTTTAAGCGCATCATTAACTATCCTGTGCGTGGCATTGGTAATACTACGCTTCAGAAAATCATTGACTGTGCGAACACAAACCAGGTGAGTTTGTGGGACGTTGTGGGCAAAGCGCAGTATTATCACTTAGATGTAAACAAGGGAACAATGGTCAAACTATTGGCTTTTGTAGAACTAATCAACGACTTTATCCGCGATTTGGCGATGTCAGATGCCTTCACTCTGGGTTCAAAAATCATAAAAGAGAGTGGCATTTCTACCGATTTGGCGCAGGGAACAGCTCCCGAAGATGTATCAAGACGTGAGAACTTGGAGGAGCTTTTGGCTGGAATACAAGCCTTTGTAGAGGATAGAAGAGAGGAAGGACGCGAAGATGAGACTTTCTTAACCGACTTCTTGCAGGAGGTTGCGCTTTATTCCGACCTTGATAAGAAGGATGATGATAGTCCGAAAGTATCGCTCATGACGATTCATGCAGCCAAAGGACTCGAGTTTCCAGTAGTGTTTGTCGTGGGATTAGAGGAGAATATATTCCCCAATGCAATGGCTGCGAACTCTCGTCGTGAGATTGAAGAAGAGCGAAGATTGCTGTATGTCGCCATCACACGGGCGGAGCAGTTCTGTATTCTTACCAATGCGAAGAACCGATACCACTTCGGAACGATGCAGTTTAATAATCCGAGCCGCTTCTTAAAGGACATTGATGCTGCCTATTTGGACACGGAAAGCGGACCTATTTCTACCTTTGGAGGAAGCAGAATGCCTTGGGACGAACCGCAAAGAGGTGGTCGTTGGCAGAACGCAAACCCTGTTGCCAGTCAGTTTAGGGCTGACCCTAAGCCGAAGATTACGGCTTACAAGCAACCCGAACGTGCCGTTGATCCACTGTCGGAACGCACCAAAGAACGCCTGATACGTGAAGGGGGAAACTTCAAAAGGCTCTCGGCAGCTATTTCAAATGGCGGCCGTAATTACGCAACACATACTCCATCGGTAACTTCCAGTACCACAACGGCAAACGGACTCACCATTGGAGCAACCATAGAACACCAGCGTTTCGGTATAGGAGTGGTTGAAGCAATAGAAGGAACTGGCGAAAACGCAAAGGCAACGGTGGCTTTCGGCAACGCAGGAACAAAGCAACTGCTACTGAAATTTGCCAAATTTAAGGTGTTGTAAGTTGGGTTTTCAAATTGCTTCATCGTATTTCTGCTTTTCAACCTAAGTGGTTTTTAAAAACTCAAATAGTGTTGTATAAAACTATTTTAAGCGTAAAAAGAAGACGAAACAAATGTAAAGATTTTACAGAACAACGTTTTTCGTGTAACTATGTAATAACCAATGCGTTACAATACCTATTGTTTTACGTCGTAAAAGTGCCTGTTTTGCCGTGCAAAACAGGCACTTTTGCGTTGCAATATAGGCGCTTTTACAACACAAAAGCGATTCTATTGATTTTAGCATGTGCTTTCTTTACAAAACAGAAGCGATTGATATGCTGCTTTGAAGGGCGTGATAGATTTCCTATTTACCCTATACTTCCTAAACTATTGCCATACACTAAGACTGCTAAAGTCTTTAGCATGTACCACCTTCAGCACTATCCACGCCCACATAGTTGGCTATATGGGCAATAAGAACACATCGTATTATTGTCTGTTGGTTCAAATGTTGCTTTCACAAACACCTCTTCCAACTTATCTTTCAAGAAGTTATCGAACTCTTCAGCATACTCCATTGCGTTGGTAATGGGCCTTCCTCCCAGTGTGAGAACAGGCGAATAGTCGTGGGTATTAGCATGTTGTATGAAGAGCAATGCAGGACTTACAGGCTTGTGTTTGGGGTTGTTGTGGGCATCGTCAGCTTGTTCGATAATGCTATATAGTACGGCTTGGAAGATATAATCGCTCTTATCGTATATTATTTTCTTGGGATCGAAGATTTCTTCAACACTCTTTAGTTCGCCCGCCTTCTTATTTCCAGTCTTGTAATCGACTACTCTAAGTTGCTCGTGGGGCGTTCCTAACCTTATCTCGTCTAAGCGATCGATGCGTCCTCCTACTGATATGGTCTTCTTTTTTCCGTTTAAATCGAGCGTTATAGGCTTATAAACATCGAATTCATGACCTATTACGCGCAACGGAGCAGTACGCAAATCGATGCGAAGAAGCTGACGAAGGAACTTCTCTATCACCTCTTGGTTGATGAGCTGGAGACCGTTCAGCTTCGGGTGTTTGGTACTTCCTGGTTGCTGAAGAAATAGTTCTCGAGCGAAAGCCTCGCTCACGATATCGTTCAAAGTAACGTTTGCGTTGCCCGTTGTAGGCGATTGTGCCGACTTACCTGTCTTTAAAACATACTCAATATTCTCTCTTGTGATGACCGAACGAGGCAGAAGTCGTTCGTACATCAGCTGTGCTGCACAGTGGAAAATATTACCGAAGACACGTCCGTCTACGTCTTCTTCGTCGCTATCGTCGCTCTCTAAGAGTTCAGCAACGTACTTATAATAGAACTTTAGTTCGCAACTTCTGTAGGTATTGATGGCTGTTGGCGAGAAATAAGCGATGCGATTGAGCTTTTTCAGCACCGTTTCATCTTTGCAAATCACTGGTGTGGGCAGTTTCATCGGCTCTTGTCCAGCCTGCAACGCCCATTGTTTGATGTTGAGTTTGCTCTCTACTAACAGCTGCAACATAAAGCGACTCATCTCTCCTGTCTTCGTTCCTTGCGTGGAATTGTTGTAGAGTAATGTAACGTTTTTGGCTCTTTGGATTAACCGATGGAAGTAATAACTGAAGACAGCTACCTTGTTATCGATGGTGGTAAGGCCATAGGCTTTGCGTACAAAGTGAGGTATGAACGACACATCGTTTACTCCTTTCGGCATGTTTCCCTCGTTGCAAGATAGCAACAATACGTTTTCGAAGTCGAGATTACGGGTTTCCAGCACTCCCATTACCTGCACCCCACGCGCTGGTTCGCCATGAAAAGGAATAGTGGTTGATGCGATTAGCTGACTGAATAAGCGGCGAAAGATAACAAAATCGGCTATCAAATCGCCTTCATTCATAAGCTCTAAGAGTTTGTTTAAGAGGGTGTACATACGGAAAGTAGACTCTTGGAAGAGCTGATCGTCGCTCTCTGAGCCATTCGTCGCAATGGTTCTTACCATGTCGGACAGCCATGTCAGCAGGGCTTTTAGGTCTTTCTGACCGATGTATGGCAACTGTGTGCGCTCGACTTTCACATAGTATTGCTTTTCTATTTTAAGTTCTTCAAGTAGTTGGGCAGCTTGTATGTTAAGGTATTTCCCATAAGGGTGGCGCAATACATGGGCCAAATATTGCAGTCGGTAAGCCCTTTCGTTTACCGAATAGCCTTCAGTTTGCAAAGCAATCAGTTGCCAAACCATTGATGTTATTGGCGTTTGCGCCAGCGGATAACCCGTTGTAACGTTCAGCAAATCGACTTCGGGTGGAATGCAATGGATAACGGTTTGCAGCAGCGTTTCGTTACACATCACCACCGCCGTGCGCTTTCCTGCTTGGTAACGGTTATTTTCTAACAACCATTCAGAGATATAACGGGCTTGCAAATTCTCGGTAGGCGCTGATATATAGCGTACTTCTTTGTCTTGCTCAAAGCAATTGTAGAGGTCGCTATCGGCATCAAATTCATTGGGAAACTTATCGAACCATTTGTTCATATACACGCCAGCTTCGTTCGTTGGCTTTAGATAATAATGGTCGTAGTCCCAGTAGAAGCGTGCTTTACCCTCCTTCTTTAAGGCTAAGAAAAGCTTTTGTTCCACCTCTTGCAAAACGTTAAAGCCCACAAAAATGTAGGTATCGTAGCGGTTAGGAATACTATTTTGCTCGATAACATCGCGATAAAGCATGCCTTCATAGGCCAAATTTTCAGCCCTTAGTTTTGCTTTGAAATCGGAATAGACATCGTACAGCTTACTCCACAAACTTAAAAAGCGTTCTTTTAGTACGCTCGAATCGCCAGTAAAGTTGACAAAGAATCGACTCAGTTCGGCTTTCTGGCTCTCGGTAAGATAGTCTATCGTATCCAATTCGTGCAAGTCTCGTATGTTACGAAACACCTTATCGGCATCTGCAAGGTTCTTATCGATGTCGTCAAAGTCGGCCAACAGCAGCTGTCCCCAGCTATAAAACTCGTCGAGCGTCTCTGTTCTGCCCGTCTTTTCCGTGTATGCTTTGTAGAGAACGCATAGGTTTTTAATCGGATCAGCGATGGTAAGGTCGGACTGTTGTCGGAATAATTCAGAGATAGTAACGTACGATGGGCTCCAAATAGGGCCATCGGAGAGTTTCGCCAGTTCCTGATTGAGGAACAAAGCAGCGCGCTTATTGGGAAAGACAATGGCCGTATGGGCTAAGTCGTTGCGGTATTTTGTAATCAAATCTCTTGCTACTTCTTGCAGAAAAGTCTTCATATCATCAAGCGTTACATTAAATATTTACCTTAACTATCGAGTTATTAACAACATACCACAAGTAGCCTGACACGTTTTTATTGCCCATTTGCTGCAATATTTGCATGTATCTCTTCACTTGTTTCTTATATTCTTCGCGTTCTTTACCGAACTTAAAGTCTACCACAACCCACTCTTTTCCGTTCGTCATAACACGGTCTGGGCGGTGTTCTTGCATACTTTCGGTTGCTGCATCATACTCCAACAATGTGCATTCGTTATACAGTTTCCACTTATCTGAGAACCATTCTTGCACTTGTTTGTTCTGTATTGCGTCCTCAATCTTTTTGCGCAACTGTGCCGAAGTTATCTCATCGTTGTATATAATGCCCTCTTGCTCCAACTCGTTCAGCTTCGAAGGTATGTCGGCCGTCGTATAAATGGTGGAGAAAAGTTGGTGTAGCACATTGCCCACCTTGATATATCGCGACTTATCGGAAGGGTCTATGTCCTCTCCTTGTACGAAGTCTTTACTCTTATTACTTTGCTTAAAGCTTGCTGCTTGGGGGTATGTAGCGATGTTTACAACATGTTTTTCGGGCTGAACGAGGAAGGGATTGTCTTCTTTCTGAACCTCTTTCACTTCTGTTGCAGGCTCTAAAGCACCATATTCGAAGCTGATAGCCGATTTAAAATCGTCGGGAAAGTCTAACGAACTGCCCTCTAACTGGTCGGAAATACGTTCTAATATGTTTTCAATAACCTGCGAACGATTGGTTGAAAACGGCTTAATAGCCCACTTTTTGAGTGTCGATTCTCCCATTCTTGAGCCTGAAATGAAAAGGTTTTTAGCCGCTCTTGTGAAGGCAACATACAATAAATTCATATTGTCGATGGTGTTTTGGAAATGCTCTTCCATATAATCGGCTTCGAAAACTGTGCCTAACATACCATTCTTGGTAAAGTCTACGGGCAGCAAAGGCAGTTTATTGAAAGGCGTTGGCTTGTCTTTTGTTTCGCACCACAGCGTTCCTGCCATCTCCAACGGCCAATCGCAGAATGGTATAATGACATTATCGAACTCCAAACCCTTGCTTTTATGAATGGTCATGATGCGTATTCCTTCTATCTCATCGCTCTGAATGGTTTTAGAAGAAAGGGTGTTTTCCCACTCCTTAATAAAGTCGTCGATATCCGCTGTATGGTCTTGCAGATAGTCGTTCAAGGTATCATAGAGCGTACAAACGTAAGAACTCTGACCTTCAAGCCTATCAAGACCAAACAACATGAACAGCTTATCCACCAAATCAACGATTGGAAGACCCAATAAGAGTTCCCTATTTTCGACGTATTCAGCTGGTAATGCACTGTTCAACTTGACCAACTGACGCTGCTGTGCCAGTCTTCTTCTCTCCTTTTTATCGGTAATTTCGGCATCATCATCGTCGGTATTGGGTAGCGCTATCAACAGTTCGGTATCGGTAATTGACTTTTTCAGCACTTCCTGATTGTAGAGTTTTACGAGCTTTCCGCGCGTTAACATGTCGTCAGGGTGTGTGAGTAGGTGTAGCGCACTGATGATAACATTCACCGCCAGCGACGCATCTAAGCGGAAAGCTTCGTCGGAAACGATGTTTATTTCGGTTCCGAAGGCGTCCAAAAGACTATTCACTATATCTTGAATGTGGGTATTGGAACGAATGAGAATGGCTATTTTGCTTTGGTTTTTGCCCGAATAACCATTTTCGAATAGCGAACGGACGGTTTCAACAAGCTTGTTTAAGATAGCCTCTCTATAGTCTTTACTTGGCAGTAAGTCCACTTTAACGTAGCCAATCTCGTTGGTTCGATGCGTTTTCTGTGCCACATCTTCGTATGCTTGGCGCACAATAGCAGCCTTTTCCACACTATTTTGTTCCAATTCATCGGCAGTATCGCTTACACATTCGTGCCAAAACGCATTGTTAAAGTTGATAATTCGCTTTTCGGAACGATAGTTGTAATCGAGCGTTTGCTGTTCGATGGGTTGGTTGGGAAACTCGTTTTCTATATCGTTTAATATGCCCCAGTCGCCTTGTCGCCACCTGTATATGCTCTGTTTGATGTCGCCTACTATTAAGTTTCTGGACATTTCTTGCGCCATACAGTTGTTTAACAGCACCAAAAAGTTCTTCCATTGAATTGTACTGGTGTCTTGGAACTCGTCTATCATAATATGTTTCAGACGCGCACCAATCTTCTCAAAGATGAAAGGAGTGTCGCTATCGGAAATCAATTCTTTAAGCAATGCTTGTGTATTGCTGAGCATAAAGCGGTTAGATTCCTTAGTAAGACTGTCTACTGCATCGGATATTGCATGCAAAAGACGTAGTTGCGACAAGTGCGATAAGGTTAAACGGATAGACTGAAACTCGTTCCAGTAGTCTTGATTGTAGCAACTAAAGCCTTAAGTTTATCGCAAAGCGAACTCGTTGCCAACGCTTTTATAATCTCCTTGTCGGCTTTATCGCACTTGGTGCTGGCCCATTTGTCGGGGTTATCCATTGCTTTTTCAACTGCAACCTTAAGCGGTTCGTTTTTAAGCGGCTGGGTAGCGCAAGACTCAAGATAGGAATACAGACCACGAGCAAAGTTGGACGGTATGGTTTGGTTGGCCTCTCGAAGACTTTGAAGTATGTCTTTTGCGAGGTCGTTGAACTCTTTTTGAATGGCATTTCGGCGGTTTCGCAATGTCTTTTCGTACTTTTCAAAGTCGTCGGCATTGCTCAACAGCTCTTTCAATTGGGCTTCGTGTGCCTTGTAGAAGTCTTTAAAGATATTCAAACCAAAGCTTTTTATCTTGCCAATGATGTTCCAGCCCATGTTATCCTCTATGCTGTTGTTTATGTAACTGCTTATCCAGCGCAGCACAGGTTGCCCTTCTTCCAGACTTTCTATCATCTGATCCACTGCCTTTCCCTCTATTTGTTCGATGTCGAGGTCTACTCTTAGGTTGGCAGTTTGGCCCAATTCGTGTGCAAGATTGCGCAAAACCTGTTGAAAAAAGGCGTCGATGGTTTGAATTCGGAAGTTATTGTATCGGTGAATAAGGAGGGTTAAGGCATAGCGTGCATTGTTTCTTATCACCACATCGGGCATGCCTGTCTTCTCTTTCACCTTGTTGAAGTATTGTTCAGAGGTCTCTAATTGATTGGCAATACCATACAGTTGCGACAGTATACGCATCTTCATCTCTTGCGTTGCCTTATTTGTGAACGTTACCGCAAGTATCTTTCGGTAGTCTCTGGGTCTTTCACAAGTAACGAAATATATTCTACGGCAAGGGTAAATGTCTTTCCTGACCCTGCTGAAGCTTTATAGACGGTTAGATGTTTTTCCATTCTGCCAATGCAATTAGTAATTTAGATGTAAAGGTAAGCATAAAAAATGGAATACTAAAACCAAACGATGGTTTATCTATCATTTAGAAGAAACAAGACGAAAGAAGTGCCATTCTATTACATCGGAATCGCCATAGCTTTGTAAAGAAAGTACATGCAGATTTTCGTTGTATCGGTTTTGCATTGCAAAAGTGCCTATATTGCAACGCAAAAGTGCCTGTTTTACCGAGCAAAACAGGCTCTTTTACAATGCGAAACAATGGGTATTGCAACACACTGAATACCAATACGTTATACAAAACAAGATTTTATGTAAAATCTTTACACTTTAATTAGGTCATTATCGCTATAAAGTGGTGCTTGTTGAGAGGTGATGATAGGCGAAAAGAAGTGTATAAGTAGTTGTTTTAAAGCTCTTATTTTGTGATTTGACAGAGGAGGATAAGGTGTCGGTACGATGTGTAGGTGAGGTGAATTTCAACGTTGATGACGAACGAAAAAGACGGATTTACGACCACAACGATGTTCTATCACGCCTTTATAGTAGCTACGACATAATGACTTACTTTACTTTGGAGATTGCAAAAATAGACTATTACGACCTTTCTCCTACTCCTCCTGTTCTTCAACACTTCAATCTTGTTGATGAAACAAAGGGGTAAAGGGGTTGTCGCAGAATGATATTCGAAGAATAAACAGACTGAAATAGTTAGAAAAAAGGGAACTTCTGATTTCGTCAGAACGATAGAACAACAGTACAATTGGCTGTTGCTTTAGAATTAACGGAGGTTAGAAAAGAGGTTGTAGAGCGTGATGGCAAAGGTGCCAAGTACAAGGAATTTGAAGGTGATATTGGTGAATTTGGTTCGCGTCAGCGCAATGAAGTGAGCGATAAGGGGCGATGTTGAAGCGATAACCATGCCAAGAAGGGCATCGAAATGCTGGGGCTGAAGGCACAAAAACAAGATGGAAAGGTTGTTGATATGTATGAAAAAGCCGTAAAGCATGCGGTTTCGAATGCTGTCAGAGCTTTTCTTGCGCATGTAATGAACTGTTCCGATGATGGCACAGAGGATAACCCACGCTGCCGTTATTATCTGATTGATGGATAACAACCCATAGTCGGCAAGACTTCCAAAGTTGGTTAGTTCTCCAAGATGACGCAAGACCCAATGCCATTCGCCATTGTATATCAAGATGCCGAGTGCTACAAGATTAGGCAAAAGAAGTCCGAAAAGAGAGGAAACATAGTTGCGAAGACTGGCAGCTAACAGCTTACTGGCAAATAAAACCCATACAATGGGTACAAAATAAAGGGTTTGCACCCACACAATGCTGCTAAATCCCAAACAAAGAAAGGCGTAAAAGACCCACCCCGGAGAGCGTTTATCTTGGTAACAACGGAAGATACAGGTGTAGAAACCGACCATACAAAGCACCACACTGGCAGCTAGTAAGGACAGAAACTGGAAGGTTGCCATTGTGGTGAGCGACATATAACAACACGACACCATACGACTGAAGATGCGTATGAGGACGTTGGAGTTGTTCAACTCCATCATTAGGAAAGTGGAAAAGAGCATGCAAACGAAGGGAACAATGGCCAAAGAGTCGTTTATACACACTGTTGCCCACACTGCAGTAGAAAGAATGGACACTACAGTGAGCGTCCATCGGCTTTCAGCAATTGTGTTTTGTATATACTTTCCTATCATTATTCTGTCCTTCAGACGTTTCTCTTATAAGTCGCTACCGATGTCTCTGCGGAAGTATTTGCCTGTAAACTTTATCTTTTCTGCTTCTGTGAAACTCTTAAGAAGGGCTTCGTCTTTGTTTGTTCCGTATGATGATACAGCAATAACGCGGCCTCCGTTGGATACAATCTGGCCATCTTTCAGAGCTGTTCCGCTGTGGAAGACAACTGTATCGCCCACGCTATCAAGGCCACTGATGGCATATCCCTTCGTATAATCGCCTGGATAACCGCCGCTTACAAGCATAACACAAACCACAGAACGGTCGTCGAACACTACATTACAGCTTTCAAGGGTGCCATTGGCAACGCCTTCGAAGAGGTCTACAATGTCGCTCTTCAGACGCAACATAACGCTTTCGGTTTCTGGATCGCCCATACGACAGTTGTATTCTATCACCATTGGCTCGCCATCTACGTTGATTAGTCCAAAGAAAATGAAACCTTTGTAGTCGATTCCTTCTGCTTTCAAACCATCTACAGTTGGTTTAATGATGCGTTTCTCTACCTTTTGCATCCATTCAGCAGTTGCAAAAGGCACTGGCGACACGCTTCCCATGCCACCAGTGTTAAGTCCTGTGTCGCCTTCACCGATGCGCTTGTAATCCTTTGCTTCGGGAAGTATCTTATAGTTTGTACCATCTGTGAGTACAAACACCGAACATTCGATACCTGAAAGGAACTCTTCGATAACGACTTTTGCCGACGCATTGCCGAACATACCGCCAAGCATCTGCTTGAATTCGTGCTTCGCTTCGTCTAAAGTAGGCAATATGAGCACGCCTTTGCCTGCTGCCAAGCCGTCAGCTTTGAGCACATAAGGGGCTTTTAGCGTCTCAAGGAACTTCAATCCTTCCTCTATCATGGTACCATCGAAGGTCGCATAGGCTGCAGTAGGTATGGCATGGCGCTGCATAAAGGCTTTGGCGAAGTCTTTACTGCCTTCAAGTACAGCACCTTTCAACGACGGTCCGATGACAGGAATGTGCTTTGTGCGTGCGTCTTGCTTGAATTCGTCGTATATTCCACGCACTAATGGGTCTTCAGGACCTACTACTACCATGTCGATAGCATTGTCTGCGGCAAACGTTTTGAGCTTTTCGAACTCGTTTACTCCAATGGCTACGTTCTCGCCACAGTCGTTTGTGCCTGCATTGCCTGGCGCAATGAATAGCTTTTCGCACTTTTTGCTTTGGGCAATCTTCCACGCTAAGGCGTGTTCACGACCTCCGCTACCTAACAATAATATCTTCATAAGCACCTTTCTACCCCCATATCGGAAGGATTTATAGTTTTACTTTACGTTTCGTTTGATGAAAACTTACTTCAAATAGTCTTCGAAATACTGTGTTATTCTTTCGTGCAAGTGAACGCTTTGGTGGCCTCTCATGTTGTGAGGTTCGCCTGGATACACGAAGAAATCGGGTTGAGTGCCAGCAGCGATACACGCTTTAAGGAAAGACAAGCAGTGTTGTGGCAACACAACTGGGTCGTTCATACCAGTGATAATCTGCAACTTACCCTTCAAATCTTTAGCCTTTGGCAAGAGAGAAGTCTTTGCATAGCCTTCTGGATTGCTCTCTGGTGTGTCCATATAGCGCTCGCCGTACATGGCTTCGTACCACTTCCAGTCGATAACAGGGCCACCTGCAACTCCCACTTTGAAGGTTTCAGGGTAGTTAGTGATAAGAGATATCGTCATAAAGCCACCAAATGACCAACCGTGAACACCAATACGGTCGGCATCTACGTATGGTAATGATTTCAAAAACTTAACTCCTTGCATCTGATCGCGCATCTCTACTTGTCCGAGTTGGCGGAATGTTGCTTGCTCAAACGCTCTTCCACGATTCTCACTACCACGATTGTCGAGAATGAAAAGCAAGTAACCTTTCTGTGCCATATAGGTTTCCCATGAACGAGAACCATAGTTCCAGCTTGCATCTACATTGTGGGCGTGTGGTCCACCATATACATATACAACGGTTGGATACTTCTTTGATGGATCGAAACCGATTGGCTTAACCATGCGCCAATAGAGATCGGTGGTGCCATCGTCAGCTTTTAGCGAGCCTGAGGTAAACTCTGGAACGTTGTAACCAGCCCAAGGGTTCTTCGCAGTAAGCCAATTCTTGATGGTTGGCTTTGCTCCTGTAGCGGTAATAATGTCTATCTTACGTGGTACGGTAGGCTCGGTATAGTTGTCAACCAAGTACTTTCCGCTACCACTTAGCGTTGCGTAGTGATAACCACGGCCATTATCTAAGAGGGTGCGAGCGCCATTTTCAACGCTAACACTCCATGTATTGCGCTGTATTGGGCTACATTCGTTAGACACATAGATGATTGATTTCGTCTTGTTATTAAATCCAAGCACGTCCATTACCACCCAATTGCCCTTCGTTATCTGCTTTATCTGCTTGCCATCTTTATTAAATAGGTATAGATGATTGTAGCCGTCCTTCTGTGTTTGCATCACAAACTGGTCGGCATTCCATGGCAAAAAGAGGATAGGATGCGATGGTTCAACGTACTTAGCGTCTGTTTCGCGATACAATTCAGTTATTTTGCTACCTGTTTCGGCATTGTATGACACCAAACGACAATCGTTTTGGTCGCGATTTAGCTCGAACATGTAAATGGTTTTGCTATCTGGACTCCACTGAATATTAGTGAAATAGCGGTCGGTTGGGTCGCCAGCGTCGAGGTAAACAGTCTTACCTGTATTGATATCGTAAACTCCTACTGTTACCTTATGCGATGTTTCGCCTACCATAGGATACTTGGTAGGTTCTGGAGTAGCTATTCTTGATTCGCCTTTTGCTGGTTTCCAATCTATTTCTGGTATGTGAACGAGCGGATAATCAGTTACCATGCTTTGGTCCATGCGGTAAAATGCCAAGCGATTGCCCGATGGGCTCCAGTACAAACCGCCCTTAATACCGAACTCATCACGGTGTACGGCTTGACCATAGACTATGCTTCGTGAGCCATCGTTAGTGAGTTGCTTTGCAGTTCCGTTCTTATTGACAACGTATAGTTGGTCTTTTAGGACATAAGCAAGCGCTCCTGACACCTTATTATAGTCTTGTGCCTGTACGCCTGCAATACTTTTCATTGTGCTTTCAAGCTTTTTAGCCTTGAAATCTACAGCCAATGTTTCCTTACCTGTAGCGATTTTCACTACCGAACGGTCTGCATAAGGGAATGAAACAGAGTAAAGTGAACGCACTTGGCGGTCGGAATTATCCTTTGCTACAATTGCATTGATATCGTCAAGCGTAAAGAGCGTCGTTTCTTTGAGTGTTTGTGGATTTACAATAGTACAACGGTCGTTGTCCATACGCACGAGTTGGTCGCCCCACCATGTGGTGTAGCGAGTTTCAGCACGCATCTTTTGGAAGTTTTTACCGCCGAAGTTAAGTTCTTCGAGAGTGAATTGTTTCTGTGCCATAACGTTGGTTGGCAATGCAAGACCTAAAGCTGCGAATGCTAATCCTGCGCTTACGATTAGGGATTTAGTCTTCATCTGTATTATAATTATTTTTTTTTCTGAACTTTCCGCCTTTGTTTCCTTTATCAAATCGTTTACCTTCGAACTTCTTTCCTCCACGGAATGAGCCACGTTCATCGTCGTATCGGTCGTTATCACGGAAGTTTTTGCGTCCGCCACGCTTACCATTTTCGGTTTTCTTTCCGCCTATAGAGATGTTGTGTTCAAAGCTATGGAAGGTGAAAGAGCGTATGTCGCCTTCTTCGTTTTCCTCTGTTTCGTCGAGTCGTTTCTTGAAGTCGCGATTCTTCTTGAAGCGATGTTTCTGTGCCATTTCACGCTTTTCGTCTTCCGTTTTAACGATGCCACCTTCGGCACGGAAGTCGTTCAGCTTGCCATCGAACATTTGATAGCGACGGAATTCACACTCCAACGAACCATTATATACTGGTATCTTGATGCTTGGTTTCAGTCCTATTTCGCGAAAACACTCCTCGCGATATGAGAGAATCCAAGCTTCGTTACCCATGAATTGGTGCTTTAAACGCTCGCCAATCATTTTATATGTGCCTAATAAATTGGGTGTTGAGATGCGTTCTCCGTATGGAGGATTCATCACAATGATGCTCTTTTGCGAAGGCTGGGTGAAGTTTTTAAAGTCTTTATTTTCAATAGTTACGTACTTTGAGAAGCCTGCTGCGGCAACATTCATCTTTGCAGTGTTTACTGCTTTCATATCTACGTCGTAACCATAAATATGGTGTTCGAATTCACGTTCTTGTGAATCGTCATTGTATATCATATCAAAGAGGTCCTGATCGAAGTCTGGCCACTTTTCAAAAGCAAACTCTTTGCGGAAGACTCCTGGCGATATGTTACGTGCAATGAGGGCTGCTTCAATAGGTAATGTGCCAGAACCACACATTGGATCAATAAAATCAGTGTCGCCTTTCCAGCCTGTCATGAGTATCATACCTGCTGCAAGTACCTCATTCAGAGGTGCTTCAACACTTTCTTGGCGGTATCCACGACGATGCAAAGACTCACCACTGGAGTCGAGCGAGAGTGTTGCTTTATCTTCAGCACGTGAATATTCAATCGAATATCAGGGTTGCTGACAGATATATTTGGTCTTGTGCCTGTGCTTTCACGGAACTGATCTACGATTGCATCCTTTACTTTATAGGTTACAAAGCGCGAGTTCTTGAACTCTTCTGAGTAAACTACCGAGTCTACAGAGAATGTTTTACCTTTCAAAATGTACTTGCTCCAATCTATTTTCTTCACTTCTTCGTACATATCGTCGGCACTTTGTGCTTGAAGTGGGCGATTGGTTTCAGCACTCTAATCGCGGTGTGCAACTGGAAGTTAGCGCGGTACATCATTTCCTTGTTACCGGTGAACGACACCATACGTCGTCCTATCTGCACGTTGTTAGCACCCAGTTGGGTGAGCTCTTGAGCCAAAACCTCTTCAAGTCCCATAAAGGTTTTGGCAATGAGTTCAAATTCTTCCATCAATTTGTTTATTAAAACTTTCATCTTTCTGCATTCTATCGCATCATGCGGGTTAGCAGACGAGATGTTCTTTATTGTTTATGTTATTGTTATAATTGCTTTTCCAAATCGTTTTTACACCTACCCTTTCGTTAAACTTATTGTTGCGCTAACGTAGGACGATGGTATTAACTTTGCAAAGATAGTGATTTTCAATGAAAGAACAAGGAAGTAGCACTAAAAACTAATGAGAAAAATGGACTTTTTCACAATTAAAAACCCCACCGCTATGCAAGCGATGGGGCTTATTTCTGAATGTTCAGTCCTACGAGGAAGACTATCCGATAAGTTTTTTGTTTAACCGAGATACTTCATTAGTACTCGTGCATTACCACTCAAGCGTATTTTTTCGATTGCTTTTTCTCGTATTTGGCGTACACGTTCGCGTGTAAGCTGCATCTCTGTTCCTATTTCTTCGAGGCCTTTTTCCTGGCAACCAATGCCAAAACACTCAACAACAATTTTGCGTTCACGTTCTTTTAAAGTGTTCTGTAACACCGATTTAAGATCGTCAGACATTGATTCGAAGTCTACTCCTCGGTCTGTTCGCGAGTCATCTCCCGATGCCAACATGTCGCTCATAGAGTTATCGTCGTCATCACTAAATGGTGCGTCAATGCTCATGTGGTGATTATCGGCGCTTTGACTTTGGCGAATGCGCGCTTCATCAATGCCGGTAAGGTCTGCCAACTCATGAATAGAAGGACGACGATTGTGTTTTTGTATGAACTCATTGGTGACTTGGTTTATCTTAGAGATAGCTCCTACTTGGTTCAATGGCAGGCGCACGATGCGGCTTTGCTCAGCAATAGCTTGCAAAATACTCTGTCTAATCCACCAAACTGCGTATGAGATGAACTTAAACCTCGTGTCTCGTCAAACTTTTCGGCTGCCTTAACAAGACCAATGTTACCTTCGTCGATAAGGTCGGTTAGGGAGAGACCTTGATGTTGGTATTGTTTAGCAACGGAAACCACAAAGCGTAGATTCGCCTTAATGAGCTTTTCCTTTGCTCGTTCGCCTTTTCTGCCGCCTTTATGAATCTCTTGAGCAAGCTCAATCTCCTCATCAACGGTAATCATTGGTTCACGTCCAATCTCCACAAGATACTTATCAAGCGCCTCGCTGGAACGATTGGTGATACTTTTTGAAATCTTAAGTTGTCTCATTAGATAGTATGTACCTAAAATTAATATGGTGTATAACCTCGTCAGGATAGACGAAATTAAGTGCAAAGTTACAAAGAATATATGATATAACCAAATTTACAAGCATAAACATTCCTCCATTTACATCTTAGTTATATTTTGTATTGCAAACTGTATGCCATTGTCTTTGTGCTTAGTAGTTTATAATTCGTACTACCTTAGGAATACTTTATGTTTATAAAATCAACACCCCCGAAAGGCAGTTTTAAAGCTATCTTTCGGGGATTGTTGTCTTTTTGGCAGATCTTATGCTAATTTTTCTTGCAGCAGTGTCTGCCTTAATGGTGCCGTTATGTACTTTACGGCACAAAGTTTCTTAGTTTATTTCTTTGCTTTTTTTGCACTCTTTTTTGCAGTCTTTCTTTGCATTTGCTTTTGGACATGCCTTCTTGCAGTCTTTCTTACATTCTTTCTTGCAATCTTTTGCTTGCTTTCCTTCTGCCTTATCCTTGCAGCAACCTTCTTTCTTTTCTGCTGATTTATTGCATACTTGTTCTTTGTTTGCTGTAGACTTGCAGCAAGATTTGTTGTCCTGTACTTGTGCTGTTGCAGTTGTCAAAGCTACTGCAGCAATAATTGATAAAGCAATTTTACGTAGTTCCATAATTATTTTACTTATTAAATTAAACATAAATGTTATCCAAGATTTGGTGTTAAGTAGATTTTTTATTATCACCTTATCCAATCTTATCTTTGCAAAGATAGGCATTATGTATCAGAATACCAAACTTAATGTAATGAGTTTATTTGTTTTTAACATCTTCCCTACTCCATATTTGCTTTTATTATGTGTGCAAAAAGCAGCCCCACTTGCTTCTTATAATATAAGAAAAATGGGCAGTACAAAATGTAAATATTTATCTTTAGCGGTGTTATTGCATAATAACCTTGTAATCAACACGTTGCGACACCTATTGTTTTACAATGTAAAAGTGCCTGTCTTGCTGGGCAAAACAGGCACTTTTGTGATGCAATATAGGCTCTTTTACATGCTGAAACTACGATGATGACTTTTCCGCGAAGTTTTCTTTACAAAACAAGAATGGTTTTATGTGTGTGTTGATACATTTATTCAATGTTTCAATCTGACTACCATTAGCAAGCTTATTACTCATCTATATTTAGTTGTCCCTTAAAAACAATATTTCAGCATAAA
>NZ_BAKF01000012.1 GCF_000614025.1 Prevotella aurantiaca JCM 15754 | reverse complement strand
TACAAGCTTTATGCTGAAATATAGTTTTTAAGGGACGACTATTCTAATTGTTTACACCTTATTATATATAGGCATCTACATTCTATAGTTGTTAGCATTTTGCAAGTGAGCAATAAAACATAGAAAAGTATTAATAAGAATATAACAAAACCATTGGTAAGAATATAACAACCGAAAGCTGAGCACATAGTTATAATCTCACATTTTCAGCAATATTCCTTATAAATTTCCTTATAAATGATGATTGTATGTAAAAAAAGAAAGACGTAACTTTGCACCCACATTAAAAAGAACAAGAGTTATGAAATTTTCTTTCTTACTATGTACAGCACTCTTTCCACTTTGTGCAATGGCAGAAGTAACCGATTCAACAACCACACAACATCACATATTAAAAGAGGTTGTAGTGAATGGGTTTAAACAAGACAACGTTAGTAAAGCTCCAATGTCAGTATCTGTGGCAGGGAGTCAGTTTATTAACCACAACGAATTAAATGGCTTACGCGATGTAAGTAGTGTGTTTCCAAATATTTTTATAGCAGATTATGGTGCACGACAAAATACACCTATCTACATTAGAGGTATTGGTTCTAAAACAAATGCCCCTTCTGTTGGACTATATGTTGATGGAATGCCCTATTTTGAACGGTCAGTTGTTGATTTAGATATAGCAGGAATCAACGGAATAGAAATTCTACGCGGACCACAAGGTACATTATATGGACGAAATTCTACAGGCGGACTTATCAATATTTATACCTATTCGCCATTAGAATATCAAAACACTATAGCCAAATTGAGTTATGGTTCGCGCAACGATTTACGTTTAGGCTTATCGCATTATCAGAAACTTACACAAGGTTTAGGACTTCACGTAGCAGGAAATTATCATAGAAACGATGGATTTTTTCGCAATATAGCAACGGGAGAAAAAGCAGATAATTTGAAAAGTGCCAATGCAGAAATGGGATTAGCATGGCAAGCAGCTCCACTTTGGACAATGCGTTTGAATGTTCTTTTCGATCATTCTACACAAGGTGGTTATCCTTACGGAAAATATAACGTAACCAATAACACGGTAGAAGCTGTAAACTACAATCGTTACAGTAGCTATAGACGAAATGTTTTTTCGGCTGGCTTAAATTGGCTTTATAAAGGAGATAAACTCCACTTCAATTCACAAACATCATTCCAATACAGTAAAGATAAACAATATATAGACCAGGATTTTACACCAAAAGACCTCTACTTTGTTATAACAGGACTGAAACAAACTCTCGTAAGCCAAGAGTTTACATTACGTTCGGCAAACAATAATAATCGCTATCATTGGATTATAGGTGCTTTCGGCTTCTACCAAAAATTAAATAATAGTGTTGAAACACAGTTCATAACAAAAGACTTTGCTACTCCTAAGTTCTATAATAATCCTACTTGGGGAGGAGCTATTTACCATCAGTCTACTTATGATATAACAAAAACACTATATGCATCAATAGGATTGAGATACGATTATGAACGAGTAGGCGAAAACTATACAGCAAACAAATATAATCTAAGCACAGGACTTGCAAGTAATGTACAAACAGCAACGTATAAAGACCACATGCACTTTAGTCAGATAACACCAAAATTTACACTCAGTCAGCAAATTTCTGCCAACAAAATGGTGTATGCTTCTATAGCACGTGGTTATAAAGCTGGTGGTTATAATGTTACTTCTACTACACAGAAACTTCCAGCTTACGATCCAGAATACAATTGGAATTACGAAATTGGAGCAAAGTTGGCTTTCCTTAATGGAACTCTTCAAACAGAAATGAGTTTATTCTACATAGATTGGAAACATCAACAAGTAACAACTACCGTACCTGGTGTAGGAAATATTATTAATAATGCAGGACATTCTAACAGTAAAGGTTTCGAGCTTTCGGCAACTTATCGTCCTATCACAAGCTTAGAATTGCAAGCAAATTATGGTTATACTTATGCGCAATTCCTATATTATAAGAAAAGTGCAACCGTAGATTTTACTGGCAATATGTTACCAATGGTGCCAAAACAAACTATGTCGTTTGTAGCTAATTATACACTTTCTAATGTAGCAGGATTAGATAAACTTATGTTTAATGCTGCACTTACAGGTACTGGAAAAATATATTGGACAGAAGATAACAAGTTAAAACAACCTTTTTATGCGCTTCTCAATCTGAAGATTGCAGCAACAAAGGGACGTTTCACATGGGAAGTTTGGACAAAGAATACAACCAATACACATTATATGAGCTATGCTTTTGTTTCGTCTGCAGCATTTGCTCAACAAGGTAAACCTTTTATGATAGGCACATCTTTGGTGTTTAAACTTAATCCATAGTATCAGATTATCTTTTCTCTATGAACAAAAAACAAACACAGAAGGTAGCTTATCTGTCTACCTTCTTTAGTCTATATATAGCTCAAGCAGTGCCTATGAGTTTTTTTACTACGGCACTGCAAGTTATTATGCGCGAACAAGCAGTGTCGCTATCCGTTATTGGATTGCTACAAATAATAAAACTGCCATGGATATTAAAAGTGTTTTGGTCGCCAGCAATAGACCGTTATTGTAATACAGTGCGCAACTATAAACGAGCTATTATTGGTGCTGAAATTACTTATGCACTACTTATTTTTATAACAAGCCTCTTCGATTTACATACAATTCTGCCCTCTTATTTTCATATTCTAATAGCAATAATACTTTTGGCTTTGGCAGCTTCAGCCACACAAGATATTGCAACTGATGCTTTAGCTATACGCACATCAACAACCAAACAACGCGGATTACTTAACAGTATGCAATCGATGGGTAGTTTTGGCGGAAGTCTTTTAGGAAGTGGTGTATTGCTTATGGTACTCCATTCGTATGGTTGGAATAGTGTAACACAATGTCTCAGTGTTTTTGTTCTTATAGCGCTTGTTCCACTATTGTTACATAAGAAACTTAGTTTCCAACAAGAAACACAAACAAAACAGCGTGCTACGTGGAAAGACTTTGTACTATTTTTCACGCAAAAGGGCATAGCACGACAAATAGTTTTCTTAGTTCTCTACTATACAGGTATCATTGGTATTATGTCTATACTTAAACCTTTTATGGTAGATTTGGGTTACTCTATGAAAGAAATAGGTTTCCTATGTGGCATTATTGGCATTGGTGCAGCCTTCGTTATGGCATATCCAGCAGGAATTTTGGTGCGTCGTTATGGCTATCAGCGTATGCGGTCTGTATTTGCATTCATAATGTTCCTGGCAACACTCATTTTTGTATTCCTATCTATAAACCAAAATTTCACAACAACTCTAACCTTAACCATAGCTATTGTTGTGTTATGGGGCAGTTATGGTATGGGAACTGTTGTGGTTTACACTTCATCTATGAAACATGTACGAGTGGGAAGAGAAGGTACCGATTTTACAGTTCAAACCGTTATAACTCACTTGATGGGAATTATAATAGCAGTTATAGGCGGTGTCATTGCACATTATGTGGGCTATGCTGGAATGTTTGCTACGCAAAGCGCCATTGCATTGGTATCTTTCTTCTACACTTTACAAATGAATAAAACAGTGAAATAATAATGAACGAAGCTCTTTTTAAGAAATATAATGTACCTGTTCCTCGTTATACAAGCTATCCGACGGCAAACGAGTTTGAAGCTTTCGATGCACAACGTTATCTGAAAGCTGTAGAAGCATCGAACAATGCAATTGCCGACAATATTTCCTTTTATATACATGTGCCTTTCTGCAGACATCTTTGCCACTATTGCGGCTGTAACTCTGTTGCGATGGCGAAACCTTCACGGGTGGAAGAATATTTCAACACACTACACAAAGAGATTGATTTACTGCTACCTCATTTGCACAAAAATCGTAAGATAAGTCAGATACATTATGGAGGAGGAAGTCCATCGTCAATGCCTTTACACTTTATTCGTTCGCTCAACGAACACTTATTGGAGGCTTTCGACACCATTGAACAACCAGAGATTGCTATTGAATGCCACCCTGGATATCTCGACACAACCGATTGGCAATATTTGCTCGACAGTGGATTTAATCGTTTCAGCTTAGGCATTCAAGATTTTAATGCGAATGTTTTAAACACCGTAAATCGCCGACCATCTATTTTGCCTGTTGAAGATATTATGAATATATTGCGTAAGGGCGGTGCAAAGGTGAACTTCGATTTTATTTATGGCTTGCCCGGACAAACTGTAGCAGAGTTTGTTTCTACTATAGAAGCTGCCATAAAACTACGTCCTAACCGCTTAGTTACCTTTAGTTATGCACACCTGCCAAGTATTTTTAAACGACAAATGATATTGGAGAAAGCTGGCTTGCCCCCACAAACCGAAAAACTAAAAATGTTTGAAGAGGCTTCTATACTTCTTCAGGCGGAAGGCTATTGTGCTATTGGTATGGACCACTTTGTGTTGCCCGACGATGATTTGAATGTGGCTTTACAACACCACACTTTGCATAGAAACTTTCAAGGCTATTGTCCACGTCGCATTACAGCACAAGTTTATGCCTTTGGTGTGTCGGGCATCAGTCAGTTAGACGAGGCGTATGCACAAAACACGAAAGATATTTCTGCCTACATTTCGCAAGTAAATGCAAACCAATTGCCCATTGCAAAAGGTTACGCTTTGGCTTCGTGGCAGCGCATAACACGCGAAGTAATAGAATGTATTATGTGCAACAACTCTGTGAATTGGAACGATATGGCTAAAAGGTTGCATTGCTCGGTTGATGATATTAAGCAAGCTGTACACTACGATGAGACGCAACTGAAAGAACTTCAGACTGATGGTTTGATTACATTCGATACCAATTCGGTAAAACTAACTAACGATGGTATGACCTTTGTGCGTAATGTTGCTGCTACTTTCGACCCCATGATGCGCAACAATCATAAACTATTTTCAAAACCAGTATAAACTCTTTATTCTTTGCACAATGCAAAACGAAACACAACATATTATAGACACCATTGTTATAGGTGCCGGACTTACAGGACTAACTACTGCACACACGTTGCGAAAGCACGGCAAAGAGGTGGTTGTGTTAGAGAAAACAAATAGGATTGGCGGACAAATTCAAACTCATCGGCAAGATGGTTTCACGTTCGAAAGCGGACCAAACACGGGTGTTGTAAGCTATCCTGAAGTGGCTGAACTATTTAAAGAATTGGAAAAAGAAGGCTGCACGCTCGAGGAGGCACACAACGAAGCTAAGCAACGGTGGATATGGAAAGGTAAAAAGTTTTATGCCTTACCATCTAACTTGATTACTGCGATACGCACACCGCTATTCAGTTGGACAGATAAGTTTGGAATATTGCTCGAACCTTTCCGTGCAAAGGGTACCAATCCAAACGAAGATGTGGCATCAATGGTTGTTCGACGACTGGGTAAAAGCTATTTAAACTATGCTGTAGACCCATTTATTTCGGGTGTATATGCTGGCGATCCGCACTCGCTCGTTACACGATATGCACTGCCAAAGCTCTACAACTTGGAACAGAACTATGGAAGTTTTATTCGTGGAGGCATAGCCAAAGGAAGGGAAAGGAAGACTGAACGCGACCGATTGGCTACTAAAAAGGTGTTCTCGGCGGTAGGCGGATTGCAACATCTGGTGGACGCTCTGGCACAATCGGTAGCATTTCAGAATATAGTTTTGCAAGCCAACAATGTTGTTGTTACACCGCTGGAAGGGATATGGCAGGTGAACTATACCAATACAAGTGGCGAAAAAATATGTTTGCATAGTAGGCACGTGGTTACAACTGTGGGGGCTTACGAGCTAAAAACTATGTTGCCCTTTGTTGATAACGCCGACATTATGCCTATCTCTGCCCTACACTACGCACCCATTGTGCAAGTTAGCGTGGGATTAACCAATGCGCAAGGTGTTGAAAATAAAGCCTTCGGCGGACTTATTCCTACTTGCGAGCAGCAACAATTGTTGGGCATTCTTTTCCCATCGGCTTGCTTTTCGCATCGTTGTCCTACACAGGGCGCACTCTTTTCGTTCTTCCTCGGTGGGGTGAAACACGCTGAAATGCTTACGAAGAACGATAACGAATTGTGCGAAATAGTAACCAAAGCATTGCCTACTATGCTTCGGTTTCCACACGATATACACCCTGAGATGATACGAATATTCCGACACGAGCGTGCCATTCCACAGTATGAACTATCGAGTGGAGAGCGTTTTGCAGCCATTACACGCATTGAACAGAACTATAAGGGCTTAATAATAGGTGGCAATCTGCGCAACGGCATTGGTATGGCAGACCGTATTAGGCAAGCTGTTAATATAGCAATGCAACTTGTAAGGGCAGATGCTAAATAGTGAGAGTTTATATTGTTAAAAACAAATGTAGCCGTTAGAAGCTCGGCTTATTTTGTTTTATTGCTAAGCATACCTATATATTTCATAACCAAAATGCAGCAAACCACCTTTTAGCAAGAATACGAAAGTTACCAAAGGTTAATGGTATAAAGATAAAACAATATGGGTGCGATGTAACGCCCAATTAAGACGAAACAACAAAACAACAGGCATCTAATTAGTTAGATGTCTGCTGTTTTTTGCTCTACACAATGGTATTGCTCCGTTATTTCTATGGCGTAGTGTTTGTTCATCAACAATTGCGCATTCTTAGATCCATAGATGCGCATTCGTAGATCCATAGATGTACATTCGTAGATCCATAGATGTACATTCGTAGATCCATAGATGCGCATTCGTAGATCCATAGATGTACATTCGTAGATCCATAGATGCACATTCGTTTCAGTATAGTGTATATACACTGGTAAAACCATTTATCTAACGATAAATAGAGCGTAAGCCATAGTGTTGTTGGCAGCAAACCATAGTGCTACCAACAGAAGGCAATAGTGGTACAGAGCGGAGAGCGGATATTTACTTTTTATTGCCTTTTGCGTCGAAGTGGTAATTGAAGGTTAAGCAAACGTAGTGGTGCAGAAATTCGTTCCACTTTTCGGTACGATTTGTTGAGTTTACGTTAAGTTCATAATAACGGTTTTGGTTCAGAATATCGTCGAAACTTAATCCAATCCAGTTCTTACTCTTCTTCCAAACATAACGAATGTAGCCCTCCCATATTATGCGGTGACGGTTCAGAGTCTGCGATAAATAGCCTGTTGTGGCTTTGTCTTGTATTTCGTTGTTTATCTCCCAGCCTTTCCACTTCAGTGTTGCGCGCAATCCGTAGACATATTCAATAGGTGTGTTGTTGTATTGGCTCGCCAGCGAGTATCTGTTTCGTTGCAAATTAATTTCTCCGAAGATGCCAGCTTTCAGCCAATCGTTTTCGTACGACAGTTCGGGATTTGATACGAAAGTAAACATTTTCAGTTGGTTTTGCTCTTGTGTAGCGTGTCCATTGAAATCGGCAAGATAGCCATAAGCTTTCTTAAAATGCGCTTCTGCCTTGTTGGAGAAGTGTATGTAGTCGCCAAAACTTCGGTCGTAGGTTACTTCAGCGAACCAATCGTTGCCGCTTCGCACGTTTTCGCTGTGGCTACGGTACACTCCTGTTTGTGGGTCGAAGTTATATACAGTAGCAATAGGATTGATAATGTGTGTGTACCCCACTTTAAAGAGGAACATAGCTTGCTGTTTTGTCGCTGTGGCAGCATAGTTTAACGAGGTTGTATGCTGATGACTGCGATGCAATAGAGGGTTTCCTTCTACTATCCAGAATGGGTCGGTGTCGTCGCGATAGCCCAATGTAGCCAGCAGGTCGGGCAGCTTTGTTGTGTAGTTGAATGCAATATCGAAGCGATTATTCTTGTTCAATTTCCATTTAACAGCCATTCCCGGCATAAAGATATTACTGTTGCGATGTGCCACAGTGTCTAATCTACCACGCTGATAGTTCAGTTGTTCCCAATCGAAATTATAGTCTACAGTAGGAATAAACTGCCAATTGCCCACCTTGTAAGTTATACCAAGCGTACTTGTGGCATTGGTTTCTAAGTGTCTACTTCTATAGCTGTTGGCTACATCGAGTACACTCTCAGGGTCGTTTTCTATTTTCGAAGCAATGGGCGAACTGTAAAAGCTCTGCCGAATGTTATTGTTACTAGCCTTAAATTGCTCTGCTGCGGTTAGCATAAGAGCATCGTTTATGTGGTATTCCAATGCAGCCTTTCCGCTTGCCTCTATGTTATGATAGGGTGCGCGGCTGTATTGATAGAGTGGCGAAGATGTTCCTTTGTTTATATACTCCAGCTCGCGATGAGCATCAAAACGATTATTGCCGTTCTGGTATTCCATTTCGGCATTGATTTCCAACTGTGCCTTCTTGGCAATGAAGTGTTTCCAGATACCTTCGAGTTTAATTCCTCCACCTTCGTTTATTTGTTGCTGGTACGAACGTTCTCGGTTTATGATGTGCCGATAGACAGCATCGCCGTGCCCTGCGCTTAGTGCTAAGTCTAAAGGAAAGTCTCCGTAAGGTTTCGTATCGGTGTCGAAGCGTGCGCTACCTGTCTCTGTATTGTTTCGTTGCAATGTGTAATTGAAAATTAAGTGTGCTGCAGCGATGTTATTTCTATCTACAAACGACAGTAATTCGGCACGCACTTCGGGTGCTATTTCGTGGTTATAGTGTTTCGTTCGGTTTAGGCTCCACGTTGTTACATTGTTTGGCGAGAAGTATTGTGCGGCTTCGTAGTCGGTTCCCCAACCATCTTTGTGATTGAAGTTAGAAGAAAGTGCAACAAAGTGATATTCGTTGGCTATTGCTTTCCAATTGTGCTGATAGCCTAAGGCTGCATTCTGTGCCTTGCCGAAATAGTCGAAGTCGCCACTTTCCCACCAGCTTGTACCTACTTTCTGATATCGGTTTACATTGTTAGCATCGAATTGGAACATGATAGGATTTTTATCGCTGAGCTTTGAAGAACTTATGGAGGCTTGGTAGTTCTTGGGCGATTGTAGCTTTGCCTTTATATCGCCATACCATTTATCCATAAAGCCCGCCTTTATTTTAATGTCCAACACTTGGTCTTCCTTGCCGTCGTCTTTGCCCGAATGTTTGGCAAAGTCGCTCGCTTTGTTGTAGCTTTTAATGTTCTGAACAGCCTCTGCAGGCAGGTCGGCAACGATTCCGCTTCCTCCGAATATATCGTGTCCGTTCATTTGGAGGCGCAAAGGTTTGTCGTTCCAGTAGAGTTTGCCGTCCTTTTTCGTTACGCCCGGCAGCTTTTCTATAAGCTCTTTCAGTCGAGCACCTTCGGTTAGTTTGAATGCAGCAGGGTTAAACACAATTGTGTCGCCTTGTATGGTGAAACGTTTAGCCTTTGCCGACACCATAACTTCATCGAGTACAACGTCTGACGGTTGCAGTCTGAACTCCCCTAACTTTATGGTATCGGCAGTCGAACCGCTTCCACAGTAACCTCTCTTCTTGGTATCGTGGTAGCCTAAGAGACTCACCGTAACCGTTAGTCTCCCTTCGGAGGAGCACTGATTGCTGAAATTGCCCAACGAGTCGGTAGTGGTAGTGATGGTATGAATGGATCCACCCATCTTGCACTCCATCCGTACTGACGCCATTGCCAAAGGTTCGCCCGTCTTGTCGTCTACAGCTTTACCCGTAACAATATCTGCACTTACCATCATTGGTATGCTCACCAATAAGGTAAGTATAAGGCTAAATAAACATTTCTTTTGTTTCATAGATCCACGAATTTATTGTTTAGAATAGGTTTAATAGTTGAAATATGTTGCAAATATAATACTTTTTTGAGAGATTAAGAACTTACTCCCCCCCCTAAATATTAACCTTTTTTATCATCTCTCTCTCTGTTGTTTGAAAACCGATTGAGTCGATGTAGATTTTTAAAAGTACTATTCTGTATTTTTGATAGCAGTATGGAACTCTCGTTAAAAGCTATCTTTTGTTTGCTTGTATTTTTAATATAAAGATGTAATAAGTAGCATTTTTCAGCGTTATAATATCGATGGAGAAGTTTAAAATATTTGCATACATGATGCTATTGGCTGTTGCTGGAATGTTAACAGCTTGCAACGACGACGATACATTTACAACGTCGGTAAATAATCGGCTGGCATTTTCAGCAGATACGGTACGTCTTGATACTACATTTTCGAAGATTCCAACCCCTACAAAGACCTTTTGGGTCTACAATAAGTCAGGAGATGGCATTCGTCTTTCCAATGTTCGGTTGGCACAAGGCAATCAAACAGGTTTCCGTGTAAATGTAGATGGTATCTACTTGGGGCAGACAAATGGTTATCAGGTAAACGGACTTGAAGTGCGAAATAAGGATAGCATTCGTGTGTTCGTAGAACTTACGACGCCTAAGAATGGTAAAAACGATCCGCAACTGGTGGAGGACGACCTTGTGTTTACACTCGAAAGTTCGGTGCAACAGAAGGTAAACCTAAGAGCTTATAGCTGGGATGCCGAACTATTGCAGAATATTGAAGTGAAGCATGATACAATAATACAAAGCACAAAGCCCATTGTGGTGAAGGGAGGTATCAAGGTTTATGAAGGCGCAACGCTTACAATAGGCGCTGGAACAACCCTTTACTTTGCAAATAAAGCAGGCATTGACGTGCACGGACAGCTGAAAATAGCAGGTACAAAAGACAAAATAGTTACGCTAAGAGGCGATCGTCTCGATTATATGTTCGACTATTTGCCTTACGATCGCGTTAGCGGACAGTGGCAAGGCATACATTTCAACACATCAAGTTACGACAATGAAATAGAGTTTGCAGATATCCATTCTACTTATAATGGTATTGTATGCGACTCATCAAGTGTCGATCGTACTACACTTTCGCTTCGTCGAAGCACGATTCATAACTGTCAAGGATATGGTTTGCTGGCTACCAACTGCAAAATAGATATCAGCAATAGTCAGATAACAAATACATTGAAAGACTGTGCAGCTTTCTTTGGCGGTATTATAACACTGAGTCATTGCACCCTTGCGCAGTTTTATCCATTCGATGGAAATCGTGGCGCAGCCCTAAGGTTTGGAAATAGCAGCGATGGAAAGCAGTATACGCTCCATCAATTCCATGTTTTCAACACCTTGATAACGGGTTATGCCGCTGACGTAATCATGGGAGCATTTACCGATGAAACCGCTTATAACTTCAAATTTGACCATAGTATCTTGCGCACAATAAAGCCAACGGAAATCGATGCAACCAAATACATCGACGTAGTGTGGGAAGAAGCCACCGACACTGTGCAGTCGGGAGAGAAGCATTTCCGCAAGATCGATGGTGATAAGCAGGCATACGATTTCCATCTTTCAGAAAAATCGAAGGCTCGTGATATAGGAATTACGCTCCCCAATGGGCTTAGTACTACCGATCATGATGGATTTACACGAGATGCAACACCCGATGTTGGGTGCTATGAGTACAGACCCGAATAAGCGAAAGAACATAAAATAACGTATGAAGCAAATCGATATCAACATACAAATAAGTGTTTGCCAACCAGAAGAATTGTCGGCTGACGAGCAAGCGCTTATAGAATCGGCCATCGAAGCCACGAAAAATAGTTATTCGCCATACAGCCATTTCTGTGTAGGAGCAGCCTTATTGTTAGAAAATGGCGAAGTTGTGATAGGGGCAAATCAAGAAAATGCGGCCTATCCGTCAGGACTTTGTGCCGAACGTTCAGCCATTTTTGCAGCGCAAAGTACACGCCCCGACCAACCCATAAAGGCATTAGCCATTGCTGCACGCAATGGAGGAGGACTGATGAAACTACCTATTGTGCCTTGCGGATCGTGCCGACAGGTGGTGTTAGAGGTAGAAGACCGATACAAAAAGCCTGTTCGTATCTTGCTTTATGGTACAGAAGGAGTTTATGTAATCAATACGATTAAAGACCTACTGCCCCTGCAGTTCGTTAGCGAATCGATGAAATAACCCCATAATGCCCTAAATCTGGCGTTGCCAGTTGGGGCATTTTTCAATACCCTTATATTATACAAAGGCTGCAAAATCAGACTTTAGACTATTTTGTTGCCTTTCTTTTAAAATCCACAATTTATTATTTTGTTTTATGGAAAAGTTACCCAACGACCCTGCAATCCTCGTTAGTGCAGTGAATATGCTGTTGCGCGATGGAGAATTTGATACATTATCATCGCTCTGCAATAGTTTCAATGAAAATATAGAAGACCTGAAAAAGCGGCTACACGCAGCTGGTTTCGTTTATAGCGAAACGCAAAAGCAAATCAGGCCCATCGGCTTTGATGAATAAAAAGTAGGTGCTGAGAATTTTCTTTTCGTATAGCCTACATCGTTAAAATAGCTCTATACGTATGACAGGTAATAAATATTTTGTCCCCATATAATAGACCTAATAGGTATATAAAACCGCTTTGATTTGTCAAGAAAACCGCAAGTAAAAAACGATACTTGCGGTTTTATGTTGCAAAAGAGCCTGTTTTGCGTTGCAATATAGGCACTTTTACCGTGTAAAACAGGCTCTTTTGCAATGCAAAACAATGGGTATTGCAATTCGTTGATAACCAATTTGTTGCACCGTTTAGTAGATTAGGCGAAATCTTTACATTTATATTATCCTCTCTACTTCTATATTTTCAACACTTAAAAACCTATAATGCGATTTTTGTTTAAACCATAAGATAAGATTGTTGTAAATGGCAGGCATTGGGATAACCTTACGAGCGTATTCTTGCGAGGCTTATAGCATAAGTTAATCGTACTTTAAATATTTTTCAATTTTTAGTTTTATAATTGTGAAAAATATAGTAATTTTACGCCCGAAATTTTAAACCTTTGATATAATCCTAAACGAAAATGGAACAAAACCAACAGAACAACACGACTAAAAAGTCGAAGCAGATATTGCCAAAAGGTATAGTATGTCTGCTAATTATTTTTGCTTTATTCGGCGGTATCGGCTGGATAATGGGAGTAGCGCCTATGCTTAACACCATTATGCATACGGCACACGATTTGTTATTAAACACTTGTTTCTACCTAATGGCTATCTGTGTACTAACAGGAGCATTAGGAAAGCTTCTTGTTGAGTTTGGTGTTGTAGACCTAATTGAGAAGGTTTTGCGACCGCTTATGCGTCCGTTGTTCAACCTTCCTGGTGTTGCTTCGCTGGGAGCCATACTTACTTTTCTCTCAGACAACCCTGCTATCATTACGTTAGCGCAGGATAAGCACTTCAGTGGCTACTTCAAGAAGTTCCAATACATATCACTTACCAACTTCGGAACAGCCTTCGGTATGGGCCTTATCGTAATTGTGTTCATGCTTGGACAAGGCTATTTCGCTGAACCATTGATTGGTTTTATAGGCGCTTGCTTAGGTTGTGTTGTATCAACACGTTGCATGCAACACTTCGTATTGAAGTCTTATCCACAGTATCGTATTGAAAATGCACTCGATGCAGAGAAGTTTGAAAAGCAAGTTGAACGCCCGCAGCACGAAGAAGAGAAGTCTGTCTTCTTGCGTACACTTAACTCTTTGCTTGACGGAGGAAAGTCGGGGGTAGACGTAGGTATGGCTATTATTCCTGGTGTGCTTATCATTTCTACTCTTGTAATGATACTTACGTTCGGTCCAAGCAAGACTGGCGAGTTCACCGGAGCTGCTTATGAAGGTATTGCGGTATTGCCAAAGGCCGCCAATTACCTCGGTTGGCTGTTGGAACCATTATTCGGTTTCTCTGACCCACACCAGATAGCATTCCCTATTACAGCGCTGGGTGCAGTAGGAGCAGCCCTAAGTCTTGTTCCAAATTTCCTATCTCAAGGTTGGATAGATGGTAATGCAATCGCTGTATTTACAGGTATCGGTATGTGCTGGAGCGGTTTCTTAAGCACCCATACAGCGATGCTTGATACAATTGGATACCGCGAACTTACCTCAAAGGCCATACTTTCTCATACAATTGGAGGTCTGGTTGCAGCATTAGTAGCACACTGGGGCTATTTGCTCTATACTGTTGTTGTCTAAAATAGTAGCACTGAATATCCAAAAAAGTGAGTAGAATGCTGAGATTGTTTTGTGCTTTCTAAGTTTTTTCTTACCTTTGCATCAAGTAAAAATAGGTATTTAAGGAATAAAAATCATTATGGCAAAAAAAGCACTTCTGATGATTCTCGATGGTTGGGGTCTCGGAAAACATGGTAGAGGAGATGTTATTTACAATACACCAACACCTTATTTGGACTATCTAAATGCAGTTTCTTCTCACTCACAGTTAGAAGCTTCGGGTGAAAACGTAGGTCTGCCAGATGGACAAATGGGTAACTCGGAGGTAGGGCACCTTAATATTGGTGCAGGACGAATAGTATATCAAGACTTAGTAAAGATAAATAAAGCGTGCCAAAGCGGTGATATTTTGAAGAATCAAGAAATCATTAACGCTTACAGTTATGCACAAAAGACTGGTAAAAAGCTCCATTTGATGGGTTTAACGTCTAACGGTGGCGTACACTCATCATTGGAACATCTTCATAAACTAATCGAAATTGGTAAGGAATACGGTCTGAAGGACGTTTACGTACATTGCTTTATGGACGGCCGCGATACCGATCCGAAGAGCGGTGCAGGCTTTGTTGCAGACATACAGAAGGTATGTGATGCCAACGGAGCGCATATAGCATCTGTTGTTGGACGCTTTTATGCAATGGATCGCGATAAGCGTTGGGAGCGTGTAAAAGAAGCTTACGACCTAATTGTTGACGCAAAAGGAAAGCAAGCTACCGATATGGTGAAAGCAGTAGAAGAAAGTTATGCAGAAGGAGTAACCGATGAGTTCATCAAACCAATTACAAATGCAAACGTAAACGGAACTATTGGTGAAGGCGATGTTGTTATTTTCTTCAACTATCGTAACGACCGCGCAAAGGAACTTACCTATGTTCTTACACAAGAAGACTTGTCTGAGCAGGGTATGCACACCATAAAGGATTTGCAATACTATTGTATGACCCCATACGATGCAAGCTTTGAAGGTGTTCACATACTATTCCCAAAAGAGAATGTTACCATGACACTTGGTGAATACCTAAGTGTGAAAGGCAAAAAGCAGTTACATACGGCTGAAACAGAAAAGTATGCGCACGTTACATTCTTCTTTAATGGTGGTAGAGAAGAACCTTATGAAGGCGAAGATCGTATATTGGTGGCATCGCCAAAGGTGGCTACTTACGACCTAAAGCCAGAGATGAGTGCTTATGTTGTAAAGGATAAACTGGTTGAAGCCATCAATACAGGGAAGTACGACTTCATTGTTGTGAACTTTGCTAACGGCGATATGGTTGGTCATACAGGCGTTATGAATGCGATTGCAAAGGCTGTTCATGCTGTAGACAATTGTGTAAAGGATGTTATCGAAGCTGCAAAGGCAAACGATTATGAGGCTATCATCATCGCAGATCATGGTAATGCAGATAATGCACTAAACGAAGATGGATCGCCAAATACGGCACACTCATTGAATCCAGTACCATTTATCTACGTTACTGATAATAATTCTGCACGTGTAAAGCCTGGACGTTTGGCTGATGTTGCGCCTTCTATTCTTCATATTATGGGCTTAGAACAGCCTGAAGAGATGACAGGCGAATGCTTGATAGAAGATAAATAAAGATAAAAACAATGATTTAGCCCTATCAAACTTATGCTTGATAGGGCTGAATTGTATCTAAGAATATGTTTATGGTAGATATTGAAGCTTCTTGGAAACAGCATTTGGAGGATGAGTTTGTAAAGCCTTACTTTGCTCAACTCACCGAAAGTGTACGCAATGAATATAAGAATGGCTTGTGCTTTCCACCAGCTAAACTGGTTTTCAATGCTTTTAATCTTTGTCCGTTCGATAAGGTGAAGGTGGTTATTCTTGGTCAAGATCCTTATCATGAGCAGGGACAAGCAATGGGTTTGAGCTTTTCTGTGCCTGAAGGAATAATGCTTCCGCCATCTCTCCAAAACATTTATAAAGAGATACAAAGCGACCTTGGAAAACCTATACCTACATCGGGCGACTTGACACGTTGGGCAAAACAAGGAGTGTTGTTACTCAATGCAACATTAACGGTGCGTGCACATGCAGCCAATAGTCATCAAGCATTGGGTTGGCAGAACTTTACCGATGCTGCGATAGCAGCATTAAGTAATCATCGTGAGCATGTTGTGTTTATGCTTTGGGGTGGTTTTGCCCGTTCAAAAAAGCGCTTGATAGATGCCAATCGCCATTTTATTATAGAGTCAGTGCACCCCTCTCCGCTGTCGGCAAATAGAGGTGGCTGGTTCGGTCAGCACCAGTTCTCACGTTGCAATGCTTATTTAAAACAACTGGGATTGGACGAAATAGATTGGTAAATCCATATTTGGGAAAGAGAAAAGGAAAGAAATGAGCGATAAGAAGATGATACCTATCTTGCAGGTTGGCGATGTTTTGGTTTCACCAGACATTATAACGGAGAAGTTCTGTTGCGATCTGGACGCTTGTAAAGGTATCTGTTGTGTGGAAGGAGATGCTGGTGCGCCAGTTTCTATGGAGGAAATTGCAGCCATAGAAGATGTTGTTGATACTGTTTGGTGCGATCTAAGTGCTTCTGCTCAAGCTGTAATCGATAAGCAAGGTGTTGCTTATAACGATAGAGAAGGAGAGTTAGTAACCAGCATTGTGCATGGAAAAGACTGCGTTTTTACCTTTTATGATAAAGAATGTTGCCTATGTGCGCTGGAACGTTCGTATCGTGAAGGGAAGACAAACTTTGTAAAACCTATTTCGTGCGCCCTTTATCCAATTCGCGTAAAAGAGTTTGGTAATAATCTTGTAGGTCTGAATTATCATCGTTGGGACATTTGCAAAGATGCCGTAAAGAAGGGTAGGGAGCTCGATTTGCCTATTTATAAATTTTTAAAAGGTCCGCTTATTCGTCGTTTTGGCGAAGAATGGTATGCTGAATTAGAGGCAGTTGTCGAACAACTGTTAAAAGACTAACGCTTGAAATTGCTTCTCGCTTTTTAAGAAAGTAGTTTTTAAAGAAGAAAACGCAATTACTTTTTGTGTAGAACGTAAATGTGTTGTCTTTATTTTATAGCTATCTCTTTTCAAAGGTGGTAGTTGTTCTTTTATGTGCTGTTATCGCAGTTGTTATGTAAAACACCTTTTCTCGGATAAAAGTAAAATAGTTGAAAAGACTTTTTTTCTTATTTCTTAGTTTCCTTTATTTCTGCATTTAAGTATTCACGACTAACTGCAAGTTGGATAGTTGGGCGGGTTGTAAAGCTTTGGGGTTTCTTTTCTTTTACTTCATAACCTAAGATAAGCTCACCGGTACCATTCTTCTTTAGTGATATGTTGATAATTTCTGGTGATTTGTTGCTTTCTGATAAGACTTTTGCAACGACGAAATCTTTGCTAAAATCAATCTTTGTAGGTTCACCATCTTTGCCCATAAAGGCACTTTCACCAAAGTAATGGTTAAATTCTTCTTGTGTTGTTAGCTTCAGTAATTGGTCGCCTTCTGGCGCATCATTCTTATAAAAATAATTTTGGAGTACTGTGAATTGTATGATATCCTTTTCTGTTGAGCATGAACTTGCCATTATTGTAAGGCATGAAATGACGATAAATATAATTTTCTTCATATCGCTTGATATTTACTAAGTCTAATTTTAAAGCAAAGATACGACTTTTTTTCGTACAATTGTATTTGTCTTGTTAAATAGGAATAATTTAAATGCAGTTTGTTAAGACGATGGTAGAGGGTAGAGAAAAATAGAATGACGCTCAAAGTCAATTTTAAAAGTAGTATTAGAATCTACTTAGTCGGAGTAAAATCAACATGAAATGAATGTAAGAAAATCTCTCAATGGTGCATTGGAAATACAGAAAATGTAATCTTTAGAATTGAAGAAGCTTATTAAGAAAATACTTCTCGTAGGATATCGAAGCTTTGTAGCTCAGGCATATTAGGGATGTGGAGACGATAATAATGTAAGGCAAGCTCCGTAATTCGATTACGTTCGTTGTGCGAGAGTTTGAAAAGTTTCATTGTTTCAAAGTTCATTCGCATTAGTGTATACATATGTTCAGCATCTTTTGCGTTTAAAAAGTCAGAATGAAGAGGTGCTGATATAGTAAAACAACCATTGCGAAGGTCGAAGAAACAACCCTCCGTGAATTCTTCAAGGAAGGGTTGAAAGCCAAGAAATCTACTCAAGCGCATCATAAAAACAAGATGGAAGTTTGCAAAATCAACACAAGCGCTGTCATACCATTCCAAGCTTGTACTTATATAATTAAATAATGTAGAGTTCTCTTGCTCATCGCGTGTCGTATAAAATAAGAATTCTGCAAGGAAAAGCAGTACGCTCGACTTTATAGGTTCAAAAGGAATAGACGAATAAGGTTGCGCTATTCTCACATCTTTAATATGCTGCAAGCTACTTTTTTGCCTGAAATCGTATTCAAACTCAAGCAAGGTCATGGGTTGGAAATATTGTTTCTTAATTTTTCCTTTCGATGTTTTAGGAATGCGTACAACAAAAGAAACACGTCCCGATAGTTCTGTTAGAACATCAACAATTAATGATGATTCGCCAAAACGAATGCTACGCAGTACTATTCCTCTTGTTTTCGTTACCATAAACCTATTTCTTAATACAAAGATACAAAAAACGCAATAGAAAGAAAAATATATTCAAGAAAATTTGGACGATTAAAATAAAACTGCTACCTTTGCACCCGCAAAACAAAAGATGGTCTCTTCGTCTATCGGTTAGGACACAAGATTTTCATTCTTGTAAGAGGGGTTCGATTCCCCTAGAGACTACCAAATAAAAATAAGAAGTAAAGATGGCAAATCACAAATCATCACTTAAAAGAATCCGCCAAGACAAGGTGAAGACTTTGCACAATAGATATTACGCTAAGACAATGCGTAACGCTGTTCGCAAGTTCCGTAACATCTCTGATAAGGAAGAGGCTGTTAAGTTGTATCCAACCCTACAGAAGATGCTTGATAAACTTGCTAAAACAAATATTATTCATAAGAATAAGGCTGCAAACTTGAAATCTGGTCTTTGCCAGCATATTGCTGCGCTCGGATAAGACATTGTAAAGTCATAGCAAATAAAGAATAATGAAAGGTTACAATCTGTTAAAGATTGTAACCTTTTGCGTTTTATAAGCTTATGGTATCTAAGAAACAATTATTTATTTCTTCGTTTCTAATACTATACAAATACCCCTAATTAAACTTTTTTTCGTATAAAACGTTACTTTAAATAAGGTATTTTTTGTATCTTTGCAAGTAGATAGCCTTTAGGCTATATAATATCCCAAATAGCGTTAATACGCTTTTAGGCTATCAAAAAAGAATAAGCAGATTCAAAAAATAAAATGGCAGATAACTTAGGAAACGAGAACAACTACTCGGCCAGTAATATTCAAGTTCTTGAAGGACTTGAAGCAGTGCGTAAGCGCCCTGCAATGTATATTGGCGATATAAGTGAAAAAGGACTTCATCATCTCATCAATGAGACAGTAGATAACTCTATTGATGAAGCTATGGCTGGCTATTGTAGCCATATAGAAGTAACAATTAACGAAGATAACTCAGTAACAGTTGAAGATGATGGTCGTGGTATTCCTGTAGACGAACACGAGAAATTGCACAAGAGTGCGCTCGAAGTAGTTATGACAGTGCTTCACGCTGGTGGTAAGTTCGATAAAGGCTCATATAAAGTCAGCGGTGGTCTGCATGGAGTAGGTGTTAGTTGTGTGAATGCATTATCTTCACACATGAAATCTCAAGTGTTCCGTGATGGAAAAATCTACCAGCAAGAATACAAGCAAGGAAAACCACTATATTCTGTGAAGATTGTTGGCGACACTGATAAGACAGGTACGCGTCAACAATTTTGGCCCGATCCTACAATTTTCACAACAACAGTCTATCAATGGGATATAGTAGCGCGTCGTATGCGAGAACTTGCATTTTTGAATGCAGGTATAAAAATAACATTAACCGATTTGCGTCCAGATGAAAATGGAAAGACTCGACAAGAAGTTTTCCATGCAAAAGATGGATTAAAAGAGTTTGTAAGATACGTAGATCGTCATCGTACACATCTTTTCGATGATGTTATATACTTGAAAACTGAAAAACAAGGCATTCCTATTGAGGTTGCTGTTATGTATAATACGGATTACAACGAGAACATACACTCGTATGTAAACAATATCAATACGATTGAAGGAGGAACTCACCTTACTGGATTCCGTGCGGCATTGACACGTACATTGAAATCGTATGCTGATAATGAACCACAAATCGCAAAGCAAATAGAGAAAGCAAAAATAGAAATTACAGGTGAAGACTTCCGCGAAGGTCTTACTGCAGTTATTTCTATCAAGGTTGCTGAACCACAATTTGAAGGACAAACAAAGACAAAGCTTGGAAATAGCGAAGTGTCTGGTGCAGTTCAACAAGCCGTAGGTGAAGCGCTTTCATATTATTTGGAGGAAAATCCTGCTGAGGCAAAACTTATTTGCGATAAAGTTATTCTTGCAGCTACGGCTCGTATTGCAGCTCGAAAGGCACGTGAAAGTGTTCAGCGCAAGAATGTTATGACAGGTGGTGGATTACCTGGAAAGTTAGCAGACTGTTCTAATAAAGACCCGAAGGAATGTGAAATATTCCTTGTTGAGGGTGACTCTGCAGGAGGTTCTGCTAAACAAGGACGTGATAGATATACACAAGCTATTCTTCCTTTACGAGGAAAAATCTTAAATGTAGAGAAAGTTCAGCGTCACAGAGTGTTTGAAGCAGAATCTGTAATGAACATTATTCAATCGATTGGTGTTCGTTTTGGAGTTGAAGGTGAATCAGATTTCGAAGCTAATACAGATAAGTTACGCTACGATAAGATTATCATCATGACCGACGCTGATGTCGATGGTTCTCATATCGACACTCTTATCATGACACTTTTCTATCGTTATATGCCACGCGTTATTGAAGAAGGACATTTATATATTGCTACTCCGCCTTTGTATAAGTGTACTTATAAGAAGGTGAGCGAATATTGCTATACCGAGCAGCAACGCCTCCAATTCCTTCAGAAATACGCTGGAGGTGATGAAGATAATAAGGCTGTTCATACACAACGATACAAAGGTTTGGGTGAAATGAACCCTGAACAGCTTTGGGAAACAACAATGGATCCCAAAACACGTCTCCTAAAACAAGTAACTATCGAGAATGCTTCTACTGCAGATGAGATGTTCTCTATGTTGATGGGTGATGATGTAGAGCCACGTCGTGAGTTCATAGAACAGAATGCAACCTATGCAAATATTGATGCTTAGTATTGTTATTCAGCTGAAAGGAATTGCTTAATCTACGAACTTTCACTATTTTTTGCTTCTGCAGAAGAAGTGAATGCTCAATTTAAATAGTGCTATATGCGAGAACTTAATATTGATTTCATTAAGGCTAAATATCCTTATGGTTTCAGCATAGAGAGCGATTTATTGCTGTACGACCAAACTACGAGTTTACCTACTCTCACTGAGCCTTCAAAAATGAAGTGCCTGTTATTGGCAATTTGTACTGAAGGAGAGGTTGAATATACTGTCGATACAGTAGTGCACAAGGTTTCTACTAACGATATTATCATTGTAAGTGAAGGACAGGTTGTGGGTGATTATAAGATGTCGGCAGATGCAAAGGGTGTTTGTCTATTCCTATCATACGACTTCTTCCAGGAAGTTGTAAGTAATGTCAGAGAACTTACAACACTTTTCCTCTTTGCTCGTCGTCATCCTGTATTCCATACAGAAGGCCACATGGCAAAAGAATTGCTGAACTATATACAAGCTGTAAAGCTTAAAATTCTTGACCTTGACCATGAATTCCGTCGCGAATTGGTGGCAACTATGTTAAAAGTGCTTATATACGATATGTGTAATGTCATCTATCGTGTGCAGCAAGTAGAAAAGACAGGTAAGTCGAGAGGAGAAACCATTTTTGCTGACTTTATTAGATTGGTAGAAAAGGAATATCGTTCAGAACGTCGCGTTAGTTGGTATGCTGAACAGCTTTATATCTCACCCAAGTATCTTTCAGAAACAATTAAGCATGTTAGCAAGCGTACGCCAAGCGAATGGATTGATTATTATGTGATGATGGAAATTCGCGTGTTGCTTAAAAATAGCAAGATGAGTATTAAGCAGATAGCAGAAGAAATGCATTTCCCTAATCAAAGTTTTTTAGGAAAGTATTTCAAAGATCGCTACGGAAAGAGCCCATCGCAGTTTAGGAGGGGACTATAAAACAAATATTAGAATTATAAAAAAGGAGTTGAGAATAGATCTAATTTCTCAACTCCTTTTTATATTTCTACCTAAAAGTTTAATTTGTTTTCTTTTTACAAGTTCATTTTTTTTCTTCGTATCTTGCTGTGTATCAAAGGATATTTCTTCTTATTTATTTTTTAATTATGTTTTTAAAATTTATAATTACAATTTCAAAATTTATAATTATATTTTCAGAATTTCTTATTATAAAAATCAAACCTAATAAAGAGTTTCTCGTAGCCTCTCTTAAACAAATAAAACGATGTACACTTTAGAATAGGTGTACATCGTTTTGTTGTTTTGATAAATCTTATTATTTCGTTTAATTTGTATCAATAATAATGTTAGGGAAATTTGTTGTTAGTTCTCTAACATATGTTTCTTCTTCTCCAGCGTCTACGTGTATTCTACTTAATTTTGGGTTGTTGTATATAATATCATATTCATGAGCGTCCATAAAGTTATCGTTCTTTAAGTTGATAACTTCCAGATTTGGCATTTGGAGGATTTCTAATTGTGCAATAAGTTTATTGCTACTGAAATCTATTTTATTGAGTAGGTTGTAGCTAATATAGCAACGGAAGAGCATAGGCATCTTACTGAAGTCGGCATAACTAATTCTATTATCGTAGACAGTAAGGAACATTAGCTTAGGCAAATCGAAATCGATCTTAGTTATGTTATTTTCGTATGCTACAAGATGTTGTAGCTCCGGTAGATTGCTAAGTTCAAGTCTACTGATTTGGTTTTGCTCAATATACAACTTTTCTATCTGTGGAAGATTGTGAGCAATGAATTCCTCTAAAACACCTTGACGAAGATCGATGCCAGTAAGTTTTGGCATGTCTGTTAAGTTCACACTTGTAAGCTTAGTCGTACGTGCAACAATTGTAACGAGTTCTTTTAAAGGAGTAAAGTCTAACTTCTTTATATTCGTATTATGAATGTCTAATATCTGCAATTTAGAATTGTTTGCAAGATTTAGTTCTTCTATTTCACATTTGAAGACACGTAAATCTCTTAATTCTTTGAGATTTGAAACATCAATAGACTTGATTAGATTGCCACCTATATGCAATTGAGATAATTTGTCTAACTTACTAATAGGCGTAGCATCACTTACTTTATGATAATTCAAAGTAAGCGTATCAAGATTTACAAAATATTGCAATCCTTCTAAACTCTTTATTGTGTTTGCATCGGTAGTATTTTCCCCTACTGCATAGCTGAAATTCAGTTTATGAATAGTCTGTGCTTCCTTAACTGAAATATTGCCATCTTTGTTTGCATCTAAACCAGGAATATCTAATAAGCGTTGTTTTAGATATGCATCGGTAAAGTTGATAGAATTATACTGAGGATTTTCTTCTATCGTTATATTGCATTGGGCATCAGAAGAGATATCGCCTTTTTTAGCAATAACAGTTATTACGGCAGTTCCTTTTTCTAAAGCTTCTACTTTACCATTATCTATTTTAGCAACCTTCTCGTCAGACGATTTCCATAATATCTCAGCATCTTCGGGAGCATTATTGACAGTTATTATTGCTGTTTCTCCCATTTTCATCGTTAAGGTTGTAGGAGTAACAGTAATTTTAAACGAGTTTTCTACATCTTCTTTGTTTGAACAAGAAGAGAGGAAAATAATGCTTACGAGCATTAAGAAGAATGTGATTCTTTCCTTTTTCATCGTTTTTGCTGTTTGCAAATGTCTTATTTTTTATTTAAATCTAATAACTCCTTGAATTTCCTCTGCCTGTGTATCCTCTTTCTTTTCTGGTGCAGCTTCAAGTCTTTAAGCATTTGCTTTGTACGCTTATAAGTTGGTGTATTCTCAATAGCGAGGATGATATCTTCGTTGTCCAAATCATCTTGAGAGAAGATGTAAATATGAGGGCGACGTTTCGATTTTGTAGACTTGCTTCCACCATATATGCGTTCTATGCGTTCTTTTAGTTCCGCTTCGCGCTCTGCTTCTTCAGCAAGACGTGCTGCTTCTTCCAATGAGTGTTTTTTGATATGGCTGCCCATACCTTCTACATCCTTAATGCCAAAACCAGTTGCAAGGATAGTAACCTTTACCTTTTTATCAAGTTCAGGGTCGAGCGCTAAACCCCATTTCAGTTCGAAGCCATTACCGAAATGGCTCATAAACTCGTTTACATCGCTCATCTCTTCCATAGTCAGGCCTTGATTTTCGTTATTATCGCTGCTGAAATTGATAGAGAGAAGTATTTTCTTAGAATTGTAAATATCGTTGTCGTTAAGTAAAGGAGAGTTTAAAGCATCATCAATAGCTTGCTTTACACGGCCTTCTCCTTCTCCATAGCCCGTACTCATAATGGCAACTCCACCATCTTTCAGTACAGTTTTAACGTCGTTGAAGTCGAGATTGATAAGTCCATGTACAGTAATTATCTCTGCAATGCTCTTTGCTGCAACGCTAAGAGTATCGTCGGCTTTACCAAAAGCGTTGAGTACGCTCATTTCTGGGTATATTTCGCGTAAACGTTCGTTGTTGATTACCAATAATGCATCTACGTGTTTCGACATCTCTTCTACGCCGTCGAGCGCCTGATTAATCTTCTTATCGCCTTCAAATCGGAATGGAATAGTAACAATACCTACGGTAAGAATATCCATTTCCTTACTTACTTTCGCAATAACGGGGGCTGCACCAGTACCAGTTCCGCCACCCATACCAGCAGTAATGAATGCCATCTTGGTGCCGTCGCTCAGCATTTTCTTTATGTCATCAAGAGTTTCTTCAGCAGCCTCTTTCGCTTTTGTTGGCTTATTTCCAGCTCCTAAACCTTCTTTACCAAGTTGCAAATGAATTGGAACAGGTGAATCGTTAAGTGCTTGTGCATCGGTATTACACAAAACGAAAGTTACATCATGTATACCTTCGCGGTACATATGATTTACAGCGTTGCCACCGCCGCCACCAACACCGATAACCTTTATAATGCTGTTTTGTTCAGCTTCGCCGAAGTCGAGTATTTCTCTTTTCATATTATTATCTGCCATAGCCGTATTTCCTTTGTCTTAATTTTTTGTTTAACGCCTTTAAAGGTATTCTTACTTCTTGGTTTCTTCTTCCTACTCAGAGATCTTTATTCCTCAGCCTCTAAGATAGAACCGCCAATCTCTTTTAACTTGCGTGAGAATTTTCCCCATAAGCTGTTTTTGCGTTTCTCTTCTTCTTCTTGCCTCTGTAATTCTTCTTCCTCTTCTCTTCTTTTACGTTCTTCTTCTTCAATGCGTCGACGTTCTGCTTCAGCTTTTTCTTTTTCTGCAGCTGTTAGTACAACACCTTGACCAATTTCAGTTGGTTTTCTTGGTTCCTTGTGAAGGTCGCTTGTGGTATTTGTTGTGGGTTTTGTGGTGTCCTCAAATAACTTTTGGTCGGGATTGATAGGAGCACCTGCACAATTTATATCGCCCTTTGCCAATAAGCCGAGAATGGTATTCATAGTTCCATTCTTTGCGTTGATATCAGCATTGCTTGCGTTAATAGTCGGTGTAACAAACTTGGCAACTCTGATTTTATCTACATGCGAGTAGGTGCGGAAAGCGCGCTCAATATTTTTCATATTCGAGCCACCACCAGTAAGAATGAAACCGCCTAATAGTTTGTCTGCAAATTCTGCTGGAATCTGATATATGACATTCTCTATGATTTCTTCAACACGTGCCTCAATAATGTCAACGAGTTTTCTACTTTCTACTGCGAAATCGTCTGTTACTGTGTAAGATAGATTATTGTCGATGTCATTATCATCTGTATACGCACTGCCGTATGTTAGTTTCAACTTCTCTGCGTCTTTTTCTTCCATCTGCAAGCTGGCGATATCTTTTGTGATATTTGCACCACCAAGTGGTAATACTGCCAAATGACGGAGTATACTCTTGTAATATACTGATACGGTTGTGGTTTCTGCGCCAAGGTCTACAAGTACGCAACCTCCACGTTTTTCGTTGTCTGTAAGTACGCTATCAGCCAAAGCCAATGGTGCAAGATACATTTCTGCAATGGCGATGCCTGCTTTTTCGAAACAACTATTTAAGTTGTCATAGAACGATTTACGCCAAAGTATATTGAGGAAGTTACCTTCCAAATGGCTAGCTTTAATTCCAACAGGATCGATAGGGTCTTGGTTGTCTACCTTATATTCTTGTGTGGCAGCATCAAGAATTTCTTGTTCTGGATAAGTCATGTCGCGGTTTGCGTCCATCAACTCATTTATCATATTGCTTGATATAATGGTGTCGGCAGGAAGCTCCTTAACAATAACATTCTTTACACTACGGATAGATTGTCCCCCTACGCCTACATAGACATGTGTAATTTCATGCTTTAGTTGCTTCTTTAACTTATTTATGATATTGGTTAAGCACTGTCCAGTTTTGTCGATGTTATAGACTACGCCCTTGCGGATGCATTGTGAAGCGTCTTCCTTAACAACAGCGTTCACAGAGATACTGCCGTCAAGGTTCTTCTTGCCAGCTATACCCATAATTTTTGATGAGCCCAGTTCAATGGCTACAATAAATTCTGCCATACACTAAAATACTTTATAACTTATGTTTTATTCTTATTCTGTTACTTCTGTCGGAATTTTCTCTTCTTGTTTGGGTTGTTCTGGAGCAATTGTTTGTTCTTGTTGTGCACCTTTTTTCTTACAAATAATCTGGTTGTCAAATTCTACATTAATGTATGAGTATTTATTCCAACCAGCTTGCGATAGCCCATAACGATAGAATTTCTCGGTTCGTTCAAGTTTCTTAGCCGTAAATTCAGCTATGCTTTTCTCGTTTGCTACCTTATTTTTCTTTATCGGTAAGTAGCCAATAAAAATTATATGGTCGCCTACTCGTGGTACAAGTTCTATACCGCGGTCGTCACAAACGTAGATTTGTTCTATCTGATTAACCCAGAATTCCGATTTGTTGATAGCCTTTGCCAATGGTGCTATGCCATAATGAGCAAACCAACGGCTTATATTTCCCGATGCAATTATTAAATCGCTGGTATATTTCGAGTTCGGAAGAATTCCTCCGTTATCGTCCAAATAGTAGTCTTCGCCTTTTAGATTCTTAATACGAATGATAGGCATACGTTGTGAAATCATGATATTTACATGCCCATTTTCCGTTATGTAACATTGCGCACTATCTACGAATGGTCCCACTTTCAAAGCTTCTTCTATTTTTCTCGGCTCTACAGAACTTATTTGTTTGTTAAGTGGATAGAGCTTTTTCTTTTCAAGAATAGATTTAATTTCCTTTGCACTAAGGAATCCAGCGTTGTTGGAATCAGAAATATTGATGTTCACTTTCGTGCATACACGATGGTTCTTGTCAGGCGTATTCCAAGATGTAATAGCCATAACAAGATAGACAGCTAGTATGATGTCTAACACACAAAAAGTTATCTTTTTCCAGTTTGTGTACATTCCTTTAGTTCTGTTCTTTTTCTTTTATTATTTCACTGAGCTGTCTCATGTAGTTGTCAAGGTTTCCAGCACCAAGTACTACAAGTACATCAAAGTCTCTGTCATTTGCAAATTCCAATACATCGTCTTTCTTAATCATCTGCCTTTCAACCTTGTTATCAAGATTATTGTAGATAAGTTCAGAAGTAACACCTGGTATAGGCTCTTCTCTTGCAGGGTAAATTTCTGTGAGAATTACCTCGTCGAAATGACTAAGAGCTTCGGCAAAGTCCATATAGAAGTCGCGTGTGCGTGAATAAAGATGGGGTTGGAAAATAACTGTAATCTTACGATTAGAATAAATTTCCTTCAGACTTTTTGCGCTTTGCAGTATTTCTTTTGGATGATGTGCATAGTCGGAGAGTAGCACATGTTGGTCGTTCTTAATCTTAAAGTCGAAGCGACGGTCTACACCTTCGTAGGTTTTCATGCCTCTGCGAAGTTCTTCCGCAGTGCAACCACTTAGTTGTGCTAAAGCCATTGCAGCAATTCCATTTTCTATATTGATAGGAACAGGTTGTCCTAACTCTATGTTCGTAACGTTTTCGATGGGCGAAACCATATCGAAAACTATGGTTCCATTTTCTATTCGTATATTTTCTGCGTGGAAGTCGCCAGCTTCTCTGCTATATTCATATACCTTAACGCCAGCTTGAACGTTTTGTTTCATCTCCAAATCCTTATGGATTACGAGAACACCATCAGTTTGTATAAGTTCAGTATAATGTCTGAAGCTTTCCAAGTAGCTTCTTTTGTGCCGTAAATATCCAAGTGGTCGGGGTCTGTTGATGTGATAACGCTCATATATGGACGTAACCAATGGAAAGAACGGTCGAATTCATCGGCTTCAATAACTACATAATCGCTTTTGTCGGATAGTATGTAGTTTGTGCCATAGTTCTTCGAAATTCCTCCAAGAAAGGCATTACAATCCAAGTGACTTTGGTGCATGATGTGGGCACACATGGTCGATGTACTCGTCTTTCCGTGTGTTCCAGCGAAGCAAAGACCTTTGTGCGTTTGCGTTAATCTACCCAATACCTGTGCACGCTTTTCTATTTCGAATCCGTTTTTACGGAAGAAAGCCAACTCTTTATGTGTTTCCGGAATGGCAGGTGTATAAACCACCAATGTTGTCGCAGGATTTTTGCACGCTGATGGAATCAAGTCGACGTTCTCTTCGTAGTGTAATTGTATTTCTTCTTGCTCTAACTTGCGTGTTAAATCAGACGGAGTCTTGTCGTAACCTGCTACAACAAGTCCTTTTTGACGGAAATATCGAGCCACAGCACTCATTCCGATGCCGCCTGCTCCTACGAAATATACAGCCTGAATATCCTTAAATTCCATTTTATTTATTGTCGTGTGGTATTACAAAAACCACTTTTTAATCGTTTATTCTTTGTTTATTTGATAAGTTTCATCACTTCCTCTGCAATAACTTCTGCAGACTTATGAAGTCCCATTTTCTTCACATTCTCGCTCAAGTTTGCAAGTTTTTGCTCGTCATTAACAGTCTTTACTGCTAATTGTAAGAGTGTTTCGGGAGCTTCCATGTCTTTTACAAAGAGCGCTGCGCCTTTGTTTACAAGTGCCATAGCGTTCTTTGTTTGGTGGTCTTCTGCTACATTTGGACTTGGTACGAGTATAACAGGTTTGCCGATGAGTTGGAACTCGCTAATAGAACTTGCGCCTGCGCGACTTATTACCAAGTCTGCTGCTTTGTAAGCCACGCCCATATCACCGATGAAATCCATGATTTTTAGGTTTGGAAGTTCCTTTCCTTTCATTGTATCAAGGATAGTTTGGTGATAATATTTGCCTGTTTGCCATATAAACTGCACATCGGAAGCCTCTACAAGTTCTAAGTGTTCCAATACAGCGCGGTTGATAGTGAGTGCGCCAAGACTACCTCCTACGAGCAAAATAGTTTTCTTTGTAGGATTAAGTCCGAATGTTTTTCTTGCCTCTTCTTGCGAAAGCGGTGTTTCAAGCACATTCTGTCGTACAGGGTTTCCTGTCATAATGATTCTGTCGGCTGGGAAAAAGCGTTCCATACCTTCGTATGCTACACAAATCTTCTTAGCCTTTTTAGACAGCAATTTGTTGGTTACTCCTGCGTAAGAGTTTTGTTCTTGAATTAAGCAGGGTATGCCCATTTTCGAACATTCATAAAGCGTTGCGCCGCTTGCATAGCCACCTACGCCTACAGCCACCTGTGGTTGAAAGTCTTTTATAATCTTGCGAGCCAAGCGCAAACTCTTCCAAAGCTTATAAAGAACGCTGAAATTTTTCAGCTTATTTGCGCGATTGAACCCTTTAATCGGCAAGCCTTTAATCTCGTAACCTGCAGCGGGAACACGTTGCATCTCCATTCTTCCTTCCGCTCCAACGAACAATATCTTTGCGTCGGGGTGTTTTGCTTTGATAGCATTGGCTATAGACACAGCGGGAAAGATGTGTCCTCCTGTTCCGCCACCGCTTATGATGATTCTTAACTCTTCGTTCATAGTCTCTAAATATCAACATACAAAGTTAATCATTTTTTTTCTTTTGTCATAAATTTAACCCATTAAAAATGTGAAATATCGCAAATGTCATTTTGCTCAAAGATTGATACTGTGTTTCAGTTCATTATCGTTCGATTTACAGGATATATAGTCCGGTTGTTTTTACGAACTACTTACTGATAGTTTTATCGTTGGTTTACTACGGTATAAAAAGTTCTTTCTTTTGTAAAAATAACGGATATGGGAAAGTGGTAATATCACTTTGGCTTTGTAATAGTGCCTATTTTACGATGCAAAACAGGCACTATTACGACGCAAAACAGGCTCTTTTGCAATGCAAAAGAGCCTGTTTTGTAAAACGTTGATGACTAGTTAGTTATATGATAAAATCTATGTGTAAAAATATTTACATCTTTATTCCATTCTTGAATTACTTTGTTTGCGCTTTGACGGGCTTTACTTCGATAGATGCTCCGCGGTCTTTTTTCTTTGCAAAGCGACTGATACTTAGTAGCATACCGATGTAAACGCAATTGATAATAGTAGAAGTTCCACCCTTACTGATAAGCGGTAACGGTTGACCAGTAACTGGGGCTAAGCCTACTGCAACTGCCATATTAAAGAGAGCTTGCGTTACAAGCAAGAACGCAATGCCCATAGAGAGGAATGCAGGGAATGAGTTTTCGCACCGACTTGCTATTTTTCCAGCTCTCATGAGTATGACAATGTAGAGGAAAGCTACGAAAATGGCTCCTCCAATACCCATTTCCTCAATGATGATGGCATAGATAAAGTCCGAGAAAGCTTGAGAAAGGAAGTCTCGTTCGTTAGAGTTTCCTGGTCCTTTGCCTATTACGTTCGACGAAGCAATGGCGATATTGGCGTGCCCCACCTGTCCGTCTTTATCAAGGTCGTAGTCTTTTGGTGCTACGTATTTGTTATCTAAGAACTTATTGATACGCGCTTTCCATGTATCGGCACGGTGGAATATTTTTCCAATATAACTAGACTCAGTTTCTTCTTCAGATGAAGCAGTTTGCTCCGTGAGGCTCTGTTTGGTTGTATTCTCTTCCTTATCGTGTCCTACAGCCATAACCAACACAAGGGCGAAGACCACCATTAGAGCGACCACACCCAAAAGCTTACCTATTTGTTTTGAAGAAACACGTCCGACAATCATCATTAACAATACTGTTAAACTTGCCAATAATGCTGTAGAAAGGTTTTCAAAACTTATCGGAAGAATGATAAATGCTGATAAAATAAGGATGTATTTGAATGCTTTTTTGGCTGCGCCTGTTTCTGTTTGCATAGCGCTTAGAATCTGTGCAACTGCCAAAACTAATGCACCTTTACCAAATTCGGAAGGCTGAAATTGAATACCCATCACCTCAATCCAACGACTCGCACCATTGGTAACACCACCAGTAAGTAGTACTACAATCAGTAATAGAAACGAACCTACCAGTGCTGGCAGTGTCGCAATCTTAAAATAGCGGCATTTTATATTCATAACGACAATCATAAGTATGAAGCCTATAAATAGCATTCCACTATGTTTTACAAGTGGTGCCCAATAGTTTCCTCCCTTGTACGAAAGTGTGCTCGATGCCGAATATACTTCTACAATGCTAATCATACAAAGAATAAAGAAGACCATCCAAATTACTTTGTCGCCTTTGAATATGTTGTTAAGGGACTTTAGGCTCATTTTTTGTCGTTTAGAAGTTTAAAGAATGTAAATGTTAAATTGTTCTTTTGTCTCTTGATTTTATAACGCACGCACAAGTGTCTTGAATTGTTCACCACGATCTTCCATGTTTTTAAACAGGTCAAAACTTGCACAACATGGACTTAAAAGTACGGTATCTCCTGGCTTTGCCATAGCGTAGCATGCTTCAATGCACTCTTTCATAGAATGAGTATCGCGTACAGGAATGCCCAATTCATCGAAGTTTTCGTGCAATTTCTTGTTGTCTGCTCCTAGATAAACTAAGCCTACACACTTCTCTTTTACCAGTTCTTTAATGGCATTGTAGTCGTTACCTTTATCCTTACCGCCAATAATAAGTATAGTTGGCGTACGCATACTTTCTAAAGCATACCAACAAGCGTCTACATTCGTTGCCTTTGAGTCGTTGATATATTGCACACCAGCTACCTTGCAAACCTTTTCTAAACGGTGTTCCACTCCTGGAAAATCGCTCAAACTTTTACGAATATTTTCTTTCTTGATACCGCTGATATTCGATGCAAGCCCTGCTGCTAAAGAATTGTATATGTTATGTTTGCCTGTAAGCGACAAATCTTCTTGCTCCATATTGAATGGGGTAGGCTGTTCAAGGGTATAATGTCCTTCTTCTATGTAACCGATGCTGCCCTTCTCCTTGAGTTCAGAGAATGGATATTGCACTGCCTTTACATCAAACTTTTCCAATTCTTTCTTAATAACGGGATCGTCGTTCCAGTATATAAAGCTATCTTCGTGCGTTTGGTTCTGAATAATGCGCATTTTAGAGTCAGCATACTTCTCAAACTGATAGTCGTAACGGTCTAAATGATCAGGTGTAATGTTCAGCAAGATAGCAATATTTGCACGGAAATCGTACATATCGTCAAGTTGAAAACTACTTAGTTCAATTACGTAGTACTCGTGTGGCTCTTGAGCAATCTGCAAAGCAAGACTTTTACCGATGTTTCCAGCCAAACCAACATCGTATCCAGCATCTTTAAAAATATGGTAGATGAGGCTTGTAGTAGTGGTCTTGCCGTTACTTCCTGTAATGCAAACCATTTTAGAATTGGTATATCGGCCAGCAAACTCTATTTCGTTGATGATGTGTGTGCCCTGTTCGATAAGTTTTTTAACCATCGGTGCCTCCTTCGGAATGCCTGGACTTTTTATGATTTCATCGGCATTCAGAATCATTTCCTCTGTGTGTTGACCCTCTTCCCACTCTATGTTGTGGTCGTTGAGTAGCTTTTTGTACTTATCTTTGATAGCAGACATATCCGAAACAAACACGTCGAAGCCTTTTGCTTTTGCCAATACGGCTGCTCCTGCACCGCTTTCGCCTGCTCCCAATATTACAATTCTTTTCATCTTTATTTGTCTTTTATCGTCGTTTTTGCAAGGTTACTTCCCTACGTTTATTTTGTTCTGAAATTGCTTTTTTCGTTTTATCTAATCTTCAACGTAATGATAGTCAGTGCCACCAAAATAATGGTTACAATCCAAAAACGAATTGTGATCTTGCTTTCGTGTACTGGAGTGTGGGGTGTTTTGATGAGATATTTACAATCAACCTCTAACTGGCTATCTTGTGTTCGGAAGCTATCGTGGATTGGTGCACGCTTGAAGATACGTTGTTTTATGCCTTTGCGCTTGCCCAACTTGAAGTAGTAGACTTGCAAAATTACACTTAAGCTCTCAACAAAGAATATTCCACATAAGATAGGAAGCAACAATTCTTTGTGGATGATAATCGCACCGACAGCGATAATACCACCAATCGTGAGACTGCCTGTGTCGCCCATAAAGACTTGTGCAGGGTAAGCGTTGTACCAAAGGAAACCTATCAGCGCACCAATGAAGGCCATAAAGAAAACTACAAGTTCTTCAGAACCAGGAATATACATGATGTTTAGATAGGCTGCATATTCGATATGACTACTAACATAGGCTAAAATGCCTAGTGCTACACCTATAATGGCGGAGTTTCCAGCACACATTCCATCCATTCCATCGTTCAAATTAGCACCATTTGAGACTGCTGTAACAACTATGATAGTCATAATGACAAACAAGATCCAACCTGCTGCTGTTTTATATTTACCACAGAAGGACATGATTTCAGAGTAGTCGAGATTGTGATTCTTTATAAATGGGATTGTTGTTTTGAGAGTTTTCTCAGCTTCTTTGCCATGTTTCACCACAATTTCTTTCCCATTTTCGTTATGCATTTCCAAGTTAATGTTTGACTTAACATCGGGTGATGCCCATAAAACTAAACCTACAATAAGCCCAATGGTGAACTGTCCAACAATCTTATATTTACCTTTTAATCCGTCTTTATTATGTTTGAATATCTTAATAAAATCGTCCATTCCACCGAGAAATCCGAGCCAAATAGTGGTAATGATCATTAAGATGAGATAGATATTGCGCAAACGGCCTAATAATAATATAGGTATAAGCAGTGCAACGATAATAATGATGCCGCCCATAGATGGTACACCAATCTTCTTAACACCGAACGGGTCGATGCTTGCATCACGCTGCACCTCAGTAATTTGCTTCTTCTTAAGGTATTTTATAAACTTTTCGCCGAACCAAGCAGAAATTATCAATGCAAGAATCATTGCCATAATGGCTCGGAAACTAATGTAGCCCCATAAGTGTGAGCCACTAATGCCAAACTGATCAAGCCAACGGAAGATGTAATATAACATAATGTCTTTATTTTATAACCGGCTTTTAATATCTCTACTTCTTATGATTTTCTTTACTTCAATCCAAAGATTTCACGTACCACTTCATGGTCGTCAAAGTGATGTTTAATGCCATTTATTTCTTGATAGGTTTCGTGTCCTTTACCTGCAATCAGAATAACATCGCCTTTCTGTGCCATCATACAAGCAGTACGAATTGCTTCTTTTCGATCAGATATAGAAAGAACTTTTTTCTTTTGAGTAGTGTCTAGTCCTGCTAACATATCGTCTATAATAGCTTGAGGCTCCTCGTTGCGAGGATTATCGCTGGTAAGTATAACTTTGTCGCTACGCTTTACGGCTTCAATAGCCATAAGCGGACGTTTGCCTTTATCACGATTACCACCTGCTCCACATACAGTGAACACATGTCCGCCCTTTCCATCAAGTACTTCATGTATTGCCATCAAAACATTTTCAAGTGCATCTGGTGTGTGAGCATAATCTACAATGGCAGTATAACCTTCTGGAGAAGTGATTGGCTCCAAACGTCCGTTTACACTCTTCAGCGTGCTGAGTGCTACTAAAATATCTTCAGACTTCTTGCCAAGCATAATAGCTGTGCCATAAACTGCTAATAAATTGCTTACATTGAACTTACCAATAAATTGAACACCCACTTCTTTACCATCTATTTCAAGGTACATTCCTTCAAAATGACATTCCAAAATGCGTGCACGGAAGTCAGCCATGCGTTTGATGGAATAGGTTTTTATCTGTGCTTTACAGTTTTGAACCATTACCATTCCATTTTTATCGTCAGCATTGATAATGGCGAAAGCGTCTTTATCCAAATCGTCAAAGAACATTTTCTTCGCATTACGATAATTATCAAAGGTCTTATGGTAGTCTAAGTGGTCGCGTGTGAGGTTTGTGAATAAACCTCCTGCAAACTTCAAACCACCAATACGACGTTGTTGAATGGCGTGGCTTGAACATTCCATGAAGGCATATTCGCAGCCTTCTGCTACCATCTTTGCGAGTAATTCGTTTAATGCTATTGGATCTGGGGTTGTGTGGTCAGCTGGAATAACTTCATCATCAATATAATTGCAGACTGTAGAAAGCAAGCCAACTTTATGTCCAAACTTTCGAAACATATTATATAATAAGGTGGCTACAGTCGTTTTGCCATTTGTTCCTGTTACTCCAACAAGTTTTAAATGGTGTGAGGGGTTGCCATAGAAAGTTGTTGCAACGTTACCAACAGCCTCTTCTGTAGATTTAACTTGTATATAAGTAATGCATTTATTGATGGGTTCTGTTGGCATTTCTTCCAATAAAATTGCCGTAGCACCTAATTCTATTGCCTTTTCAATATATTTATGACCATCTGTTTGTGTACCTTTTATGGCAATAAACAAATGTCCCAATTCAATTTTACGGCTGTCAATGTTAATGCCTTTAATATCTTTATCCGCATCGCCTTCTATGTTTAAAGGCTTCACATTTTTAAGCAAATCGTTTAATTTCATATCTTGCTTCTTCCTTAATTATTTATTCTTGTCGGAATTCTCGGTAGAGGGAGTTATGCAAATCGTAGTTTACAAACCATTCCTTGCTTAATTCTTTCGCCTGGTGCAAGCGATTGTTCTACAACTTTTCCACGTCCAAACATGACAACTTTAATCCCGCAATTCTCTAATAGGTAGATTGCGTCGCGTGCTCCCATATTGTGTACGTCAGGTACGAGCTGCTTGTTAATATTCTTTTTCTCCGAGAATGTAATGTCTCTCTTATTCGTTTCAACAGTTCCCCAGACGTTATTTCCAAATGGATAAGCCCCGTTCCAGCCATTTTTAACGTTGAAACCGAGAGCAGAGAGCACGTAATCAGTAGCCAAAAGGTTTCCATTCTTCACCATAGGAACAAGTGGCTTGGTAGAATCCTTTGCATCAGTAACACTAAGTTTAAGGTTTTGTGCCATAATTCCTTCTGCAATTTGGTGGAAAACAACGCCACTCATGCCACCACCTGATGCTGGTAATCCAGATTTTTGTATACAGACAATACAGCTATATCTTGGCGCGTCGGCAGGGAAGAAGCTGCAAAGCTCAATAAATAGTCTGTAACGCCTGTTTTATAACCTGCAACACCTTTTGACATCTGAGCTGTACCTGTCTTACCTGCAACTAAAAATTTATCAGAACCAGCTTTTTTCCCTAATCCTTCTGATACTACTTCTGTAAGAATGCGTCGCATCTGAGTTATGGTAGACTCTTTTGCAATCTGCTCACGTTGGACAATAGGAGGGTATTCTGCTAATACAGTTCCATTCTTTACAATCTTCTTAACAAAGCGTGGTCGCATCATTTTTCCACCATTTGCAATCGCATTGTAAAATGTTAATGTTGAAATAGGTGGTACTTGTGTCTCGTAACCAATACTCATCCATGCTAAAGCAGTATTACTCCAGTTTGTATATTGACCTCTCTTGTTTCTTTTAGGCATACGAATCTTCGCAGGAGAATAACCTGTGATAGGGATTTGAAGGTCATCGGCTAAACCTAAGTTGTAGATTCCTTGGACAAACTTTTCTGGATTCTTGTGATAGAAGTTGTCAACAATGCGACTAATGCCAATATTCGAACTATATTTGAGACACCAAGGTAATGTTAGGCTTCCGTAACCTCCACGTCGCCAGTTATGATCCTTCATATCTCGGCCATACATATTCCATACACCACCACCTGTGGCAATGGTATACATAGTGTCAACAACATTGTCATCGAGTGCAACCATCATAGATGCTGTCTTGAAAACAGAACCTGGTTCGAGTAAATCACTTACCGCATGGTTCTTTATTTCGCGATATTGACCGTCTTCGCACTTGTCAAGGTTTACAATAGCTTTAATATCTCCTGTTGTAACTTCCATAACAATGGCCACGCCAACGTTGCCATTGATCTCTTGCAATTCTTCAAGTAAGGCTCTTTCGGCAAGGTCTTGCATACTAACATCTATTGTTGTAACGATATCGGAACCATCAATAGGAGGTATTTCGGTAATGCTGAGATATTTATCGCGGATTTTTCGGCGATTCTCAATACCATTTGTGCCTCGCAAAATGCTATCAAATGACAATTCTAAGCCACATCGAGCAACGTCTTTAGCACCATATAAATCGCCAACGGTGCGTTGTGCTAGAGAACCGAACGGACGGCGGCGCGCGTTAAACTCTTCTTCATGGAAGCCACTCTTAAATTTGGCATATTTGAAAATCGGCAGTTTCTTTACCTCTTTATATGTATTGTAGTCTATGCGGTTCTTCCAAATTGGGAAATGACGTTTCTCTTCTTTTAATCCATTTAATAAGTATCGTTTAAATTCACCTGCTGTTTTTTCGGGGAATAGCTCATTTAACCCTTTGCAGATGTAGTCAATACTATCAATAAAAGCTGTATCTTTACCTGTTTCCTTGAGCGTTTTGAAATCTATATAAACCTTAAACTCGGGTAACGAACTTGCCATTAGTTCACCATCTGAGCTTAGAATATTGCCACGTGTAGGTAGGATAGGGACATTATCTTTTTTTTGTTTTGCAGCAACCTCCAACCAATAATCCTTTTGCGCAATCATTATATAAGCCGATTTCGCAACGACAGCAATAGCTATAAGGCTCATAATAAGCGCTATGAGCGAATAGCGCGGCATGATATTTTTACTATTGAATTTACTCATAATTCTTATTTAGACGGCAGATTGATGATGAAAGGAGGACGTGAAGAAATCTTTAATACACTATCTTTATTTGTTTTCAGAATTTCTAATACGTGGCTTTCTCTTGAGCGTTCAGTTAGTTGACTGCTGCTTGATAAAGCTCTGTATTTTGCATCTGATAGTTCTGTTTCAAGTTTATCAATTTCAATCAAGTCTTTTTGAACACTATAACGATTCGATATATATATAATAATGAAGCCTACGATGAGTAGAATAAGCCCAACGTTGTTTCTCAAAAAATGTGCTGAGAAAATATCTCCTCCGAGTATTTTCTTTAATGTGAAGTTGCTTGAAAATGGTTGTTCATCTTCTCGCGCTTGTTCTTCAATTGCATTTCTCAGTGCCTGTTCTTCTTCTGTTTGTTCAATTGTTCTTGCTTCTTCTACATGTCGTTTATTATTTTTTTCCTCCTTTCCTTCTTCCTTTCTTTGTTTAGAGTCTTGTATGTTTTTAGTAAACTGAGGCTTTTCTACTTCTAATTCTACCTCTGTACCGCCCATAGCTACAGAATCAGTAGACTGATCTGATAAGCTAGCTATCTCTCCAGTCTCCTTAATTTCACGTTCCCTTACATTGAAAATGGGTTTCGCTACTACTTCATGTACTTCTTCGTTTTCTGTAAGCTTGTCGTCCATTTATTTCTTTTCTGCTATTCTAAGTTTTGCGCTGCGACTTCTTGGATTGTTTTCCTGTTCGTTGCTGTTTGGTACAATTACCTTGTTGTTTATCAACTTAAAAGGGGAATTGATTCGTCCAAAGAAGTCTTGTTCAACTTTTCCTTCAATATTACCTGATTTCATTATATTCTTGACGATTCGGTCTTCTAAAGAATGGTAAGTAATTATAGATAGCCTACCACCTGGCTTCAATATTTTAGAAGCACTATTTAGTAATTCTTTTAGCGCAGCCATCTCTTGATTTACTTCTATGCGTAGAGCTTGAAAAAGCTTTGCCATTTCTTTTTTCTCGCGTTCTCGCTTGAAAAGTGACTCTACTACATTTTGAAAGCCTTTCGTTGTAAGTATCGGCGCCTTGGCTCTGCTATTAACAATGGCAGCGGCAATTTTGCGCGAGTTCTTTAATTCTCCGTAAAGATAGAAGATATTAGCAAGTTGCTCTTCGTCATATTCATGTAAAATAGCCGCAGCAGTTTTACCTGCTCGTTTATTCATACGCATATCAAGCGGAGCATCGAAGCGAAAAGAGAATCCTCTTTGTTCATCATCGAAATGATGACTGCTTACTCCTAAATCACCTAATAGTCCGTCAATTTGCTCTACACCATAGTAACGCATCCAATTCAATAAGTATCTGAAGTTAGAACGTACGAACGTAAAGTTCTTCAGTTTGTTTCCATTGGTGCCAAATTCATATATGTTTTGTTCTGCATCGGCATCTTGGTCAAAACTATATAAGTGCCCTTTATTACTGAGACGTGAAAAAATCTCTTTGCTATGTCCGCCACCACCAAAGGTAACGTCTACATAAATTCCGTTGGGGTCAATGTTCAAGCCATCTACACTCTCGCGAAGTAATACCGGAACATGATATGTTTCTACGGTTTTAACCATAACTTCTACCTGGGTTATATGTCTGTGGTGAGTGCTTTCGTATCTCCTGATTTTCCCATTATAGCCTCTAGTGTTTCACTGAAGTCGTCTGGGTCAAGATATGCGTCCTCGTTCTCGTTGTTCCAAATCTCAATGCAATCGTCCATACCAATAAACTTTATTTGCTGGTCAATGTTAGCCATCTTTAAGTATCGCTTTGGTATTAAGAAACGTCCATTTCCATCGAGTACTATGGTTTCGACGTCTGAAACAAACTGTCGATAGACCATTTGGTCACGTTTATTCCATCGATTGAGATGATTGCGAAGATTATCAAGCATTTTGTTCCACACAAATAAAGGGTAAATAACCAAGCAAGGTTGGAAAACATCCTTTTTCATGATAAGTGATTCCTCGCCAGATGTATTTAATATCTTGCGGAATGTGGCAGGGAAAAAGGCCCTTCCTTTAACGTCAGTCTTGGCTTCTATGCTTCCTAAAAATCGCATGCGTACCTTCTTATAATTGAAATTTCGCATCAAAGTTAAGGAAAATTCCCCACATTTCACCTCTTTTCTCCACAAAGTTTGCATTCTTCTTGCTTTTTTAATATATTTAACGTAAGATGGGAGGGTGAGGAGGAGTGACAAAAAATTTTTTTTTTGCTATCTTCCGTATGTAAAACGACAATAATTGAGCAATTTTTTTATAAAACAGTTGAATATTTCAAAAGGTTTAATTACATTTGCACTCTAATTTGAGAACTTGGAAAAATTAGAACGAAATAGCACAAAGCAACATGGAGAAGACCATTGATATCCAAAGGATACTGTACGGTAAGATGGGCTTGAAAGCAAAGTTTGTCCCTCGTTTTGTGATTAATTGGATTAGAAGTATTATTCACGAAGATGAGGTTAACAAGTTCTTGTGGGAAAGTCGTGATAAAACAGGAACGGAATGGCTCTCTGAATGTGTCAAGTATCTGCGTATGACACTTGAGATAGAGGCTTGGAAAACTTGCCAGATAAAAACGATGGTAAACTTTACACATTTGTTTCTAATCACCCACTCGGCGGTCAAGATGGTGTTGCGTTAGGTTCCATCATAGGCAAACATTATGATGGAAAGTTTCGTTATCTTGTAAACGACTTGTTGTTGAACTTACCAGGTTTAGCGCCTGTAAGCATTGGAATTAACAAAACTGGTAAACAGAGTCGAGATTTTCCCCGTATGGTGGAGGCAGGATTTAGCAGTGATAACCATATGCTGATGTTTCCTGCAGGTTTGAATAGCAGAAAGCAAAATGGAATAATTCGCGATTTAGCTTGGAAAAAGACTTTTATTACGAAGAGTGTGGAGTATCAACGTGATGTTGTTCCCATTCATTTCAGCGGGCAAAATTCGGAATGGTTTTACAGAATTGCCCATTTCAGCGATAAATATATGAAGAAAGTAAATCTTGCGATGTTCTTCTTAGTTGATGAAATGTACAAGAATGTTGGTAAAACCTTTCGTGTTAGCTTTGGAAAACCTATTCCATGGCAGACATTTGATAATAGTAAAACACCGATGGAATGGGCTGAATTCGTTCAAAATAAGGTGTATGAACTTTAGAAAGTCTTACATTTATGAGGTGATGCGAAACAATGCGATGCGACAAAAAGCTATAATATGAAGGAAGAAGAGATAATTCAACCAGTCAGTAAAGAACTTTTAAGAAGCGAACTTACTCCCGATAGGTTGCTGAGAGGTACAAATAAGAGTCATAATGATATCTATGTATTCTCAGCAAATGAGGCTCCGCATTTGATGGATGAGATTGGACGACTGCGCGAGGAGGCTTTTCGCAGCGCAGGTGGTGGCACGGGAAAGGCAAAAGATATTGATGAGTTCGACCTTATGCCAAATTGTTGCAAGCAGTTGATAGTTTGGAATCCTGATAGTGAAGAGATTATAGGAGGCTATCGTTATGTGTTTGGCGACGATTGGAAGTTAGGTAGCAATGGACAACCTATATTGGCCACAAGTCATATGTTCCATTTCTCTGATAAGTTCTTGAAGGAATATGCACCCTATACCGTTGAGTTAGGACGTTCATTTGTATCTTTGGGATACCAAAATGTTCGTGAAAACTCAAAAAGCATATTTGCGTTGGATAATCTTTGGGATGGTTTGGGTGCTCTCACAGTGTTAAATCCAAGTTGCAAATACTTCTTTGGTAAGGTAACAATGTATCCTTCGTATATTCGTCGTGGCCGTGATATGATCCTTTATTTCCTTAAGAAGTTCTTTGATGATAAGGAAAACTTGATTATACCGATTAAACCGCTTAAAATTGATACTCCAGCTTCTGAGTTTGAGTCGTTGTTCAATGCTGCTTCATTTAAAGAAAACTATCGTATTTTAAATAGAGAGATTCGCAAGTTAGGCTACAATATTCCACCATTAGTGAATGCTTATATGAATCTTTCTCCAACAATGAAACTCTTCGGAACGGGTATTAATAATGGTTTTGGCGATGTAGAGGAAACTGGAATCCTCATTGCTGTGGACGAAATATTCGAAGAAAAGCGTATTCGTCATATAGAAAGCTTTGTAAACGACCATCCAGAGGCTCTGAATATTACCAGTGGCGCTAATAACTTGATTTACGAAGAGAAAGAAAACTAAGGAACATAACTAAATAGTATTATAAAGAATAATCGGCATTTGTTGTTCTTTCAGCGATGAAATGAGCAATAAATGCCGATTTTTTTATTTTGCTTCTGTTGTCTTTTAGATATTACTTCTCTCGTATTAAAATACTTTCAATGTTTTCTTAGGTATAGGTTTGAACATTCTTATGCTATTTCGAAAATAGGCATAATAGTAATCTTATAGACTGAGTGAATACTAATTAAGGTCTTGTAAAAAGACTGCAATTTTCTTATAACGCTATTTTAATTTGTAAAATAAAATTCAAGTAAATACTGATGATACTTCTTTTGCGTCGCAATAGTGCCTATTTTACGTTGTAATAGTGCCTATCTTGCCGTGCAATACAGGCTGTTTCTGAATGCAAAACTATGGGTATTGTAAATTGTTGGTATTTAAGTAGTTGTGTGTTAATTATGATAGTATTAAATATTTACACTTTTGTTTCTTTCTTTTCGTTCGCAAAGTAGGCCTCTTTTGTTGATATATTGCCTTACTTTTTTCATTCTTGTATGTAAATATTAGAGCTTTTATAAAAAAGAAAAAGAGGAGAATAACCTCCCCTTCAGTATATACTCTAAGCTGTATTCTACGCTATTTTAACGAATAAACAAGAGTTCGCGATACTTTGGTAAAGTCCACATTTCATCGCTTACAATTAGCTCAAGCTTGTCAATGTGTTGGCGTATTTCTTCCATTTTTGGGGTAATGATATCGTGATAAGCAATGGCTTTCTCTCGTTGGCAGTCTATTTTGTTGGCTATTTTTCTTGCTTCAACAAGTTCGTCTACACCCGTTTCTATGGCCTGTATGTGTTCTGCAATATCCCTTAGTATCTTTACATTACGTGCCGTAAGTCGTTCTCCCTCTTCCTTTCCAAAGATATCAATCATAGAACTAACGTTTTTAGCCAGTCGACTTTGGTAGTGTGTGACGACAGGTATGATATGATTCATAGCCAAATCGCCCATAACACGAGCTTCTATTTGTATTTTCTTCGTGTAAGTTTCCCACTTTACTTCATTCCGAGCCTTGAGTTCATTACGCTTCATCACGTTCATTGCTTCGAACATTTGTACGGATTCATCGCTATAGCCGTTTCCATCAAAGTGAATTGGTTTGCAGGTCTTAATGTCTTGGCGAATAATTTCTATAATTGCACTCATCTGGTCTTCTCCTTGTTCAGTAAGTGCGTCTACACGTTGTTTAAAGTTTGTTAGGGCTTCAGCAACAGCTGTGTTTAAGACGATAAGCGAAGAGGCACAGTTCGCCTCTGAACCTACTGCGCGAAATTCAAAGCGATTACCAGTGAAGGCAAAAGGAGAAGTTCGGTTTCGATCTGTGTTGTCTATTAGAAGCTCAGGTATTTCAGGAATATCGAGATGAATGCCTTGTTTTCCTTTTACAGTAAATAGATTCTGTTTGTCAGCCTTTTCTATATGCTCAAGTAAATCAGTAATTTGTCTTCCAAGAAACGATGAAATAATGGCAGGTGGCGCCTCGTTTGCACCTAAGCGATGGTCATTCGTTGCACTCATAACCGATGCTTTTAGCAAACCGTTGTGCTTATAGACACCCATCAGAGTTTCCACAATGAACACAACAAATCGTAGGTTGTCGTTTGTGTTTTTACCACTTTTGTGTAACAATATACCCGTGTCTGTAGATAAACTCCAGTTGTTATGCTTTCCTGAACCATTGATTCCTGCAAAAGGTTTCTCGTGTAATAGCACGCGGAAGCTGTGTCGGTGAGCCACCTTCTTCATAAGTGCCATTAGCAACATATTATGGTCTACCGCCAAATTACACTCTTCAAAGATAGGAGCCAGCTCAAATTGACCTGGCGCAACCTCGTTATGACGAGTTTTTACAGGTATTCCAAGTTCTAAAGAATGAATCTCCAAGTCCTTCATAAAGGCTTGAACACGTTCTGGGATAGTACCAAAATAATGGTCGTCCATTTGTTGGTTCTTAGCAGAGTCGTGCCCCATGAGAGTTCTACCAGTAAGCATGAGATCTGGACGAGCAAAGAATAGGTCTTCGTCTACAAGGAAATACTCTTGCTCCCAACCAAGGTTGGTGTGTACTTTCTTGACGTCTGGGTAGAAATACTGGCAAACCTCTTTCGCAGCATTATTCACTGCACGCAACGAACGAAGTAGAGGCGCTTTGTAATCGAGCGCTTCTCCTGTGTAAGAAATAAAGATAGTAGGGATACAAAGAGTGTCGTCTATGATAAAAACAGGACTTGTAGGGTCCCATGCAGAATAGCCCCGCGCTTCAAAAGTATTTCGAATACCACCCGATGGGAACGAGCTTGCATCTGGTTCTTGCTGTACAAGCAGCTTTCCAGAGAATTCTTCAATCATTCCTCCTTTGCCATCTGATTCAATAAAGGAGTCATGCTTCTCTGCGGTACCTTCTGTTAGTGGCTGAAACCAGTGTGTATAGTGTGTAGCGCCATGGTCTTTTGCCCACTTTTTCATACCATTTGCTACACCATCTGCAATAGAACGATCAAGCCGTTCACCATTTTCCATTACGTCCATCATCTTGTTGAAAATGTCAACAGGAAGGTATTTGTACATCTTATCGCGACTAAAGACATACTTCCCAAATTGTTCTGAAGGGCGTTCGTTAGTTACTTCTAATTTTACAGGACGTTTTCTAAATGCCTCTTTTACTACATCGAATCTTAAGTTATCCATATTTCTCTTTCGTTTTTTGTCGGTCTTTCTTTGCAAAAATAACTATTTAGTTGGAATTTTCAAAATAATTATAACGTTTTGATATATGTTTCAGCTTAAAAGATAATGTATATCATCTTCCTTTAAGCGAGTGTTATCTTTCTTTTTAAATGGGATATAATATATAATAAGGTGAAATTGTTAAATTAGAACACTCACAGAACTTCAGTCAAATATTCTTTTTGATATGTAAAGCCCTTAGGATATTTTCTCAAACTACTAAATAATGAGTGTAGACGACTATTGTTTTTCTTTACAAAAAGTGATACTTCTTTTGCAGACCTTATTATCTTTTGTATTGGTTTATATCTTTTTTTGTGTTCTTTAAGCATCTACTTTTTGCCTTATATGTTTATTTTTTTTGCTTTGCTGGAGATACTTTTGTAGATTGCGTATATCTCTCTTTTGAAGTAATGGCATAAAAATAGCCTATGTTTGCTCACGCAGACATAGGCCTTGCCACTTAACTAAATAACTCAAAAAATTACTTGACTCAATTCTCGTAAGTACATTTTCATCACGAAGACGTACTAACTAACATTTGTTTGACTATTAACTTACTAATAACTATTTTGTATGTTTGTAATCAAAAATTGTTCTATAATTTGTTGCAAAGGTAAGGATAAAAAAGCATATCGCCAACAATTTGGTCATCTTTTTTAGTGTAATTATGGAAAATTATGGTCGTTCTAGTATTCTAGTGTATAATTTTGTTCTTTATTTCGCCTTGTGATGGTGTTTTTTTATACTATTTTCTTATATCTCTAAACAATGTGTTCGCTTTTTCTAGTGGGTTGTTTAGCGGATTTATTACAAAAGTACGATAACATTACGTTTTTGCTGTTGAGAGGTGAGAATGAGGATATTTTATTGTTCGTTTTTTCGATTTGCCTTCTTGTTCTCATTTTTTTTGCATATTGTTCTCATTCTTTTTTCTTCTTACTCTCCCTTCCTCTTATCCATCTTCTTTCTTTTTGACCAACAGAACTCCTCTTCTTCTGCTTCTTATTCGTTCTTACTCTCTTCTTGTTTTTCTCTTTTTTCTTCTGCTAATATAAAGGTAATGTCAGAGTATGTGATTCCCGATGGACAAGCATCCTTAATGTTTTTAATTCCGTCTTCAGGCGAAATGGTCTTTAGTATGCCTCGAATTATCTTTGCTTTCTGTGTATCTACGAAATCAGTAGCCTTCAGTTCGCCACTTGTAACATACCTTGCAATGTGGCTTACAATGGTTTGCGGTGTAAGACCGCGTTCTTTTGCAATAGCTTTTAAGTCCATTCCGTCTTTATAAAGTCTGTAACTTATAGCATGCGTAGGTTCTTTAGGCTTCTTTTCTGCTTTTGTTTTCCGCTTTTTTTCGCGTTGTTTGAGACCATCTTCATCGCCCATTGATGTCAGAATAGATTCTTGTTTGCATTTCAGATAGCGGCTAGTGGTGAAGTTTTCCTCCATCATATCCTCTATTAATAATAGCTTTGCCTGTTTTGTTTGTTCGAGTTCGGCAATGTTATTATCTATGCGCTTCATCGCTTCCTTATTCTTACTCTCCACCGTTTTAGTTATTTCAATTTGCTCCGAGAATATTTCAGTAAGCTCGTTGTAGAAGTATCGTGCGCCATTTCTGATTCTTTCAAGAAATTCTGGGCTGTGCAAATCTTCCGTTAGCATACCTTTCACAAGATGAATCCACTTTGATGATACGGTGAGAATGCGCTTTTGCAAGTCGTCTAAGATTGTTCGATGGAGTGCTATTAACTTTGCGTACTTGTGGAAATGCTCGACTAAAGTTCTAAAAAGTGCTGTTTCAAGTTCAGAAATTTCGTTGAAGTTGAATAGTTCCAGTATCAACATTCTGTAATATTCCTCTTTTAGCAGCGGTAAATTCTTAATACTCTCTGCTGCTCGTATATTCTGTTGAGCAATATAACTATCTACTCGTGCATCGTTTATGACAGCATTTTGATTCAATGGGGAGCCCAATACCAAACCTTCCAACGACCGACAGCGGCTCAAAGCCACATAAACTTGTCCCGAAGCAAATGCCTGCTGAGCATCAATGATGGCATGTTCGAATGTAAGACCTTGACTTTTGTGTATGGTAATGGCCCAAGCTAATCTCAATGGATACTGTGTGAAGGTGCCTAACACTTCTCCTTCAATCTGCTTTGTCCGTTCGTTGAGCGTGTAACGAGTATTTTCCCATGTTTGTGGTTCTACTTCTATGGTCTCATTGTCGCCGGGACAAGCTACCAAAATCCTATCTTCGTTAATGAAAGTGATGCGTCCAATCTTTCCATTGTAGTATCTTTCGAAACGGTCGTTGTGGATAAACATTACCTGCGCACCACATTTTAGTGTTAGTTCATAGTCTGCGGGGTAGTTGTTTTCGGGGAATTGTCCTTCAATTTGAGCGCAAAACCTATACGCTTCCGATTCTATTTGCTTGAGTTGATTGTTGTTTATGTTGTCGGCAATGCGATTATGAGTTGTCAGATGAATATAGTCGCTGCCTTCTTCAGGTTTGAAATTCAGCTGATACCGACTATTCAGAGTTTTGAAATCATCGTCTGTTACGTTGCCATCTCTAAAGTGATTCAGGATGTTTATGAATGTTTCGTCTTGTTGTCTGAATACTTTTGTAAGCTCAATCGTAACATATTGTATGCTTTGCAGTGCTTTTGAGTCGAAGAAATAAGGCGTATTATAATATCTACCCAGTAGTTCTTCCTCTTCAGGCTTAACTACTGGCGTCAGTTGTTGCAGGTCTCCTATCATCAAAAGCTGTACACCGCCAAATGGTTTATTATGTTCGCGGAAACGACGGAGCACCGAATCGATAGCGTCCATAATGTCTGCGCGCACCATACTAATCTCATCGATAACGAGTAAGTCAAGCGTTCGCATTATCTTTCGCTTTTGTTTGCTGTATTCAAAGCGCGGTTTTACCATGCTTTCAGGTACGAAAGGGGAGAGAGGAAGTTGAAAGAACGAGTGAATAGTAACACCTCCAGCATTGATGGCAGCCACTCCAGTAGGTGCAACCACTACCATTCGCTTTGTGCTATGTTGCTTAATGGTACGCAAGAAAGTTGTTTTTCCAGTTCCAGCCTTTCCTGTTAGAAAGATACTAATGCCTGTATGTTCTACAAAGTCCCATGCGTTTTGCAGTTCTATATTCTTCTCCATTGCTTTAATATCGCTATCGTTCAGCAAAATTACGTAAAAAATGCGATGCTCGCAAATAGTTATTGATAAAAGTCAATCGGCTTGATGCATGGCAACAAAAGCGCCAATATTGAGCAATCTTTACTTAACTATTTGTGTAAAACACTGAGAAGCTGTAACTTTGCACACGTAGAAAAGGAGTAAGATATAGGCAATATGAGTGCAAATGGCGCTCAGTTTAAGGTAAAAAGAAAGTATTAATAGTATCAATGATAGTTGCAGTTGCAGCTGCTGGTGAAGCATAGGCACTCTGCAAGAATAAAGATTAGTTGATTAGTTATTCTAAGAGAGTAAATTATTTAAGTTAGTTGATGATTTGAGAAAGAGAAAAGGTGATGTATCAAATAAGGATATATCACCTTTTTCTTTCATCTATTTAAGTGCAACACCTCTACTTTCTTCCCTCAGTTACCTTCGTTTTATCTTTTCGAAAATTGATAAAAACACAGTAATGGTATTTGTTTTTGGACGTTCCAAATATGATGTTATTCTGCATTTTATTGGTAAATAGAATGGGAGGGAATTGTTTAGAATTTTCATAAAGCGTTATTCAGCGTAACTATTTGATAGTTAGAGTTTTGTGATAGAGCTTGTTTTGCATTATAAAAGTGCCTGTTTTGCATCGCAAAAGGGCCTATATTGCAATGCAAAACAGGCACTTTTGTAATGCGAAAGCGATATTATCGTTTTTTATTGTAATTTTCTTTACAAAATGAAAGTAGTTCTTTTAAGTTTTTCTTGCGTAAGAAATGAGAGTTCTTGAAAGGCTAATGGTATCCGACTGGGATATGTTCTTTGCAGCAAAAAGATGGAATAGGTATAAAATAAATGCTGAAACTCTCAACGAGCTTCAGCATTTATGTTGTTTAACCTTAATTGTTCTTTTCTTTTGAATAGAGGAAACCTCACGGCCTCCTTGCTTCCTTTGTAATACAATCTGTTAAACTTTACCTTTTAAAAATAACTAAAAACCTAAATCTATTACTACTAACCTAAACAATCTATTAACCTTTTGACAATGCAAAGGTAGCTATAATTTGTAATTCTTGCAAATATTTCGGGGTCTATTTTTAATGTTATTGCAAAATCTTGATGTATGTCAAAGATTGAAAATCAAATGTTTTGGAGTTTTAGTATCCTTTGATAAAAACCGTATAACACTTTTGGGTTTTGTGTTTTTTCATTGTAAACGAGGTGTGTTTCCTTTATTTTCAGTTCGTTTTTGTAGAAGTTTTATAGCATTATTTAGAGGCTTCTTTCCGTTATTTAATTGAAAACATGTATCTTTGTCAAGTAAAATAAGGTAAGATGAAAGTACTGATTGTGAATACAAGTGAGCAAACGGGAGGTGCAGCTGTGGCTGCAAACCGCTTGAAAGTCGCACTTAATAATAACGGAATCGAAGCAAATATGCTTGTTCGCGATAGGTTGAGCGACGAAGAAACTGTGTTTACAATCAAGAATAATTGGTGTACAAGGTGGAATAGACTATGGGAACGGTGGTGTGTTTTTTGGCATCTGCATTTCTCTAAACGCAATCTTTTTGCCATCGATATAGCCAATGCGGGTACTGATATTACCGAGTTGCAAGTGTTTAAAGATGCTGATGTAATTCATTTAGCATGGATAAACCAAGGTATGCTCTCCCTCAAAAGTATTGAAAAGATATTGAAATCGGGTAAGCCGCTTGTGTGGACGATGCACGATATATGGCCCGCTACTGCTGTTTGTCATATTACTTTAGACTGTAGGAAGTTCGAAAGTCAGTGCAAACAGTGCCGCTTGCTACCTTCTGGTATAGGAAGAGACCTTGCAAAACAAACGTGGAAGCGTAAAGAAGCGATAGAAGGACGAACACACATTATATATATAACGTGTAGTAAGTGGCTGCAAGGCGAAGCAAAACAAAGTGCATTGATTGGGCAGAATACGATTGAATGTATTCCAAACCCCATAGATACAAATGTTTTTCGCAAGGTTGATAAGGCCGAAGCACGCCGAAAACTGGGCTTACCTGCCGATAAACGTTTGGTACTTTTCGCATCTCAACGAGTTACAAACCATAATAAAGGTATGAACTACTTGGTAGATGCGTGTCGAAAAATGGCGGAACAACACCCCGAAATGCTCGAAAATACGGCGGTTGTAGTGCTCGGAGGACACGCTGAAGACCTACGCGAACAATTCAATTTGCCAATGTTCCCACTGGGATATGTTAGCGATACGCAAAAGATAGTAGACGTTTATAATGCCATTGATGTGTTTGTAACACCATCTTTGTCCGATAATCTGCCCAACACAGTAATGGAAGCGATGGCTTGTGGCGTGCCTTGCGTGGGCTTTAAGGTAGGTGGCATACCTGAAATGATAGACCATGAACGCAATGGATACGTGGTTAAGATGAAAGATTCAACCGATTTGGCAACAGGAATACACTGGGTGCTGAATGTGGCAGACTATGAAATGCTGTCTGCCGAAGCTGTAGAAAAAGTGAAGCAGTGCTATTCTCAGGCTCAAGTAGCCGCACAATACATAGCTGTTTACGAGAAAGCGCTTGCTAATTCAAAGACGAAAGAAGTATGATAACATTCTCAGTAATCACCATTACATACAATGCTGCCGATGTGTTGCAGCCCACATTAGATAGTGTTTTGAAGCAAGACTTCCCCACAATAGAGCATATTATCGTGGATGGAGCCTCTACCGACAACACTGTTGCAATAGCTGAGGCTTACAAAGATATGTCTGATAGTGCCGAAAATGGGCACGTTGTTCGAATATATAGCGAGCCAGACAAAGGTCTTTACGATGCTATGAACAAGGGATTGGTGCGTGCGAAGGGCGATTATGTAGTGTTTTTAAATGCTGGCGACCGCTTTCCAACTGCCGATACTCTTGAGAAAGTGGCATTGGCAGCAGAGGTTGGAGATGGCGAGGAACGGCCTGCTGTAGTGTATGGGGATACGGATATAGTAGATGAAAAAGGAATTTTCTTATATCAACGTAGACTTCAGCCACCAGAAAACCTAACCTGGCAGTCGTTTAGAGATGGTATGTTGGTGTGTCATCAAGCTTTTTATGCTCGGTTAGACATAGCTCGTAAAACTCCTTTCGATACACGTTATCGATATTCTGCCGATGTAGATTGGTGTATAAAGATAATGCGTGAGGGCGAACGCAAAGGTCTTTTATTAAGAAATGTGCACGCTGTGGTTGCTCATTATATGGAAGAAGGGCAGACCACAAAGCATCACCGGGCATCGCTTCGAGAGCGTTTTCAAGTTATGTGCAAGCACTACGGTTTGTTCTCAACCCTTACAAAACACGCTTGGTTTGTAGTAAGAAAATTCGTAAAAAAGTAATATTGTCGAAAAGTCAACGTTCTTTATATAAATCAAATCCTCAGAATAAAATGAAAACAAAGATTATTTATACCCTGCTTACCTTCCTTTTTATAGGAATAAGCACAAGCGTTAGCGCACAGACAAATGCAGTTTTAAACTATCCAGTGCCTGCAAAGAAACAGAGTACGACCGCAAAAAAGAAGCCGCAGACAGAGCCTTATGCTACAGAACAGTACGGCGATTACGATACAAGTACAACAAGTAACAGGAAGAAAACATCTGGAGAAAAGATTAAAGAAGGGCTCGGTAGCATAGGCGAAGGAGTGGGAGACTTTGTAGAAAACGAGTCTGAATCAATTGGAAATACAGCAAGTAAGGTTCAAAAGAAAACCAAACGCTTCTTTAAAAGGATAAGTGATTCTGGCAAAAGATTCGGTGAAAGAGTCGGCAAAACCCTCAATAAAGCCAGCGATGCGGTATCTGACCATCAGATAAACAAGAAGAAATATTAGCATTTTGTGCATTCTTTTGGTGGTATTGGATATTTTCAGTACTTTTGTACAATACATATGACTTTGCTTTTGCATAAGTTCGATTCTACAACAATGTGCTTATGAGTCCACAAGGAAATAAGAAACCTACATACACCAAGCCCGTTGCTATTTGCGCTGGAGTACTCTTCTTCGGTTCAATATTGCTGTCAATACTGATGGCAACACGTGAGATGGCACCCCCACGCAAGTACGAAGTGGATATGTCGGGAACGGTAATAGGTATTGATACTACTTCAAAAATTCCTGTATTAACCAAGGAAGAAGCAAAAGAAGTAGAGGTTAAGGAAAATAAGAAAGTTGATTACGTTGAATCGAACGATGCAAACTTGAACTTAAAGAATATACCGGAACCTGAACCTATTGATGTTTCGGCCACTCCTCCGCCTTCTACAAAGGAAGAAACAGGAACCAATAACACGCAAATAACAGATGTGAAAGCACCTAAGATAGAGCCTATTGAGTAGGAAAATAGATGTTTATGTGCTGTAAATGTCTAAAATCGCTTAAAATAATATAAAGCTTTTTTACTTTTATAGGTATCTCCCGTCAAATGAATAACTTTGTACAAGAAGCAGGCGAAATACGTCTGCACCTGTTATATGCAGGTAAAAGAAATATTATTGAGTATAAATTTAAAAGTATTAGTAATATGAAAAAGAACCTTTTAGTATTAACCTTGTGCGCAGGCGCACTTTTGTTTACTGGTTGTGCCAGCAAAAAAGATTTGCAAAACTGCCAATCTGAGAACCAACGATTATCTGGTGAATATCAGAATGCAAAGGAAACTATTGCGGCAAACAATGCTCGTATCAAGAGCTTGGAAGACCAATTGGCACAAGCTAAGGCTAGTGCTGCAGCGTTGCAGGGCAGTCTTGACAAGAGTTTGAACAATGCAAATTCAAACAATATCAATATTTCAAAATTGGTAGACCAAATTAACGAGAGCAACCAATATATCCGTCATCTTGTTCAAGTTAAGAGTAAGAGCGACTCACTCAACCTCGTTCTCACCAACAACCTTACACGTAGTCTTAGCAAGGAAGAACTTAAGGAAGTTGATGTTCAAGTGTTGAAGGGCGTTGTTTATATCTCGTTGGCAGATAATATGCTCTATAAGAGCGGATCATACGAAGTAAATGAACGTGCAGAAAAGACTCTTAGCAAGATTGCAAAGATTATTTCTGACTACAGAGATTACGATGTATTGATCGAAGGTAATACAGATAACGTGCCTGTAAACGCTCAAAGCGATAAGATGAAGAATATTCGTAACAATTGGGATCTCTCTTGTTTGCGTGCTTCTTCAGTAGCACAATACTTGCAAACTCACTTCGGTGTAGATCCAAAGCGTCTTACTGCTGGTGGAAGAGGCGAGTATAATCCAATCGCAACTAATGATACTGAGCTTGGAAAGCAGCGCAATCGTCGTACACAAATTATCATTACTCCTAAGCTTGATCAGTTTATGGACCTTATTGGTAAGGCTCCTGAATCAGCAGAAAAATAGGATTCAATTGATTTAATAATGGAAAAGTTTTTAAAATCTCTTGCAAGTCACCCTGCATTTAAAGGATATATGCGATGGAGGACACGACCAATAATTGTTGCATTGTGTTGCTATTTAGTCTATAGTGCAGGCAAATCAGTTGGCGAAGCAGTTTATTATCTGCTGCATTAGGATTGAGAGAACATATTAAAAAAGTCTTCAAATGTGCAATATACAACATTTGAAGACTTTTTTTATTGTTGTTTAGTCTGTTTTCATCTTACCATTTTAGCTTCTACTCATTGTTTTACTTCTTTGTTGAGGCTTTTTTAATCAGTTGATAAAGTTATCTTCAATTAGTTTTTCAAAGCTATTGGCAAGTTTTTGCTTTTCTTCTATATCGTAGTCAAAGAGTACAACTTCTTCATTTGGTGCTATTGCTATTGGATTTCCAACCCCGTCATCAGAGAAAACAAGACATTAATTTATTTCGGGGGAGAGAGTTGCCGTATTAAAAAGATGGCGAGCATTCGTCGTTAGGTCGATAATTGTAGCTTTCCCTATCAATGTTCCGTTCTAAAAAGCATGAATGGCTATGCTTCATAAGCACCTCCGAAGTTCAAAATAAACTCTTTGTAGTCGTTATCCATTACCACAAGAAGTACTTTTTCGACATTTCCAATTTGCTCGTTGGTAGCAGCGATGCCTAATAACGTTGTGTTCTCTTTAAAGAAGGCACTCAATTTCTTAATAATAGTTTGCTTCATATCTTTTATTTGTAGTTCTCCATTTCGCTTTGAATGTCCTTAACCATATCTTCCATTGATACATTCAGTCCATAACCATCAGCAACTGGAAAAATCAAAGCATGGTTAACCTTGTTCATTTGCAGTTTCTTTACAATCGTCTCAAGGAATTCGCAAAGCTCAAAACTTTTATATGAGACACCTTTCATGTCTCTTGTGTTTGTTGCATAGTGCTTAGCAAAGTCTTTAAACGGAAACAATAGCACATATAACTTTCCGTTCTTAGCTTCGTTTAGCACAATATAGTCGTCTTCATATAGCGTCCATACCTTTTCCCAATCGCATATTTTTTTTACGAAATAGTCATAACGTTTTTCTGGCGATAGAACTATGACGGCCTCAAGTTCCTGTTTAGATACTTCCATCGTTTCTCTCCTTAGATTCAATTTATAGCTTATTCATATAATGTTCTCTTATATCTGCGTCGTCATGGTGTTCACATAAGATTTTTAAATCCGCTGGTAAATCGTTCCGAAGTGCAATGGCAACTTTGCAACCCTTGTCTCCATGATTGTAAATCAAACGCATCAACTCTTCATTTAATCCGTCCTTTTCTGCTATTTCCGATAGAATACTGAAAACTAAATCGTTCAATGGCTTTCTCAAAAGTTCGGTAACGACAGGTTCAATGTCGGGTATAGGAATGTTCAGACATAACGACAAGCTTGTCGATTTGTCCCATACGTTGCTCAATTCATCAAAGTTGGTGAATATATTCTCCTTATTTATATATAGAGTCTCCATTTGAAAAAATAGTGATAAGGTTCCTTCTTATGTTTGTTGCAACCTTTTTTAATCATCAAAGTTTAATTTCTTTTCCTTTTCTTCATACATTTCGTCTTCACTCTTTACTAATAATACGCCTTTTGTATAGTAGTTATAAGCAAAGATGCAGACATAAAAAAAGCCCCGTTAAGGACGAGGCAACCTAATGTCTTCACAACGGAAAAATCCTTATTGTGATTTGCTTTAAAATTAGTATTGCAAAGATATAGCTTTCTAAAACAATATGCAAGTTTTTCAATACATGTTTTCTTTAATTTAAAATATTTTTGTAATTTTACGCAATATTATTAACATAAATGGTCGAAAAGCATGAGAAAAATATTAGGTTTAGACTTAGGAACCACAAGTATAGGATGGGCTTTAGTGAATGAAGCTGACAACGATAATGAATCATCTTCGATTATTCGACTTGGGGTAAGGGTTAATCCATTAACCGTAGATGAAAAAAGCAACTTCGAAAAAGGTAAGGCTATCACAACCAATTCGGATAGACAGCAACGTCATGGTGCAAGAATAAATCTTCAACGCTATAAACTTCGTAGACAAAACCTTCGCAATCTTCTACAAGATCAAGGTTGGTTATCTAACGAAGCGTTGTACGAGGAAGGTAAAGGAACTACTTTTGAAACCTATAAGCTACGAGCAAAGGCTGCAGAAGAAAAGATTTCGCTTCACGAATTTGCCCGTGTATTATTTATGTTGAATAAAAAGCGTGGCTATAAAAGTAATCGTAAAGCAAACAATAAGGAAGAAGGACAGCTTTTTGATGGCATGACTATAGCAAAGAAACTCTACGAAGAGCATCTTACTCCTGCAGAATATTCTTTCCAATTGCTTAGTAAAGGTAAGAAATTTGCTCAAGATTACTATCGTTCCGACTTAATTGCTGAACTTGAAAGAATATGGAACGAGCAGAAAAAGTATTATCCAGAGATACTTACAGACGAGTTTAAACAACAATTAGAAGGTAAAACCAAAGTTAATACAAACAAAATTTTCCTTGCTAAATATGGAATTTATTCTGCTGACTTAAAAGGTTTAGACAGAAAATTGCAACCTTTAAAATGGAGAATTGAGGCATTAAAACAACAAGTTAGCAAAGAAATTTTAGCCTTTGTTATCAGCGATTTAAAAGGTCATATAGCAAATACAAGTGGTTATCTCGGTGCTATCAGTGACAGAAGTAAAGAACTCTTTTTTAACAAACAGACAGTTGGTCAATATCTTTGGGCTTCGCTAAAAAACCCACATATCAGCATAAAGAGTAAACCTTTTTATCGACAAGATTACTTGGATGAATTTGAGAAGCTTTGGGAAACGCAAGCCGCTTTCCATAAGCAGCTAACACCAGAACTGAAGCACGAAATAAGAGATATTATCATCTTTTATCAACGCCCATTGAAGAGCAAGAAAGGACTTATCTCTGTTTGCGAATTGGAGCAACGCAAAGTAAAAGTAACAATTGATGGTAAGGAAAAAGAAATAACCATAGGTCCAAAGGTAGCACCAAAGTCTTCTCCTGTATTCCAAGAATTTAGAATTTGGCAAAATATCAATAATATTTTACTTATAAATAACGATACGAATGAAAAACATTCACTCGATGAGAAAGAAAGAAACTTGCTATATCAAGAATTAAGTGTAAAGGTAAAGCTAAGTAAAACCGATGTGTTGAAAATACTTAATAAAAAAGGTAAGCAATGGGACCTTAACTATAAGGAAGTAGAAGGCAATCGTACACAAGCTATTCTTTTTGATTGCTATAACAAAATTATTTCTTTAACTGGTCGTGAAGAGTGTGATTTCAAGAAGTTACAAGCTTCCGAGATCCGTCATCACGTTACAACAATTTTTAAAAACTTAGGTTTTAATACCGATATTCTTGACTTTAATCCATCATTAGTGAAGCATGAGTTGGAAAAACAACCTATGTATATGTTGTGGCATTTACTATATTCTTACGAAAGCGATAACTCAAGAACAGGTAACGAAGCACTTCTAAGAAAGTTAGAAATTGATTTTGGTTTTCCAAAAGAGTATGCAACTGTACTTTGTGATGTTGTTTTTGAGGACGATTATAGTAATCTCAGTGTGAAAGCAATGCGCAAAATATTACCTTATCTTGAAGTAGGAAACGACTATAGTCAGGCTTGTGCATATGCTGGATATAAACATTCACGTCGCTCACTTACGAAAGAAGAGTTAGACCAGAAGATTTATAAAGAAAGATTAGAACTGTTACCAAAGAATAGTTTGCGCAATCCTGTTGTCGAGAAAATCCTCAATCAGATGATAAATGTCATCAATACAATTATTGATGAATACGGAAAGCCTGACGAAATCAGGATAGAAATGGCACGCGAATTAAAGAGTAGTGCTGCAGAAAGAGAGAAAGCAACACGTGCAATTAGCCAAGCTAATGCTGAAAATCAACGTATTCGTGAAATTTTGGAAAGAGATTTTGCGCTTTCATACATCAGCCGTAACGACATTATAAAGTATAAACTATATCAAGAACTTGAAGCAAATGGCTTTAAGACATTATACTCTGATACATATATTTCTAAAGAAAAACTATTCTCTAAAGACTTCGATGTCGAGCATATCATTCCAAAGGCACGTCTTTTCGACGACTCTTTCTCAAATAAAACTCTTGAAGCACGCGATATAAACCTTGCAAAGAGTAATAAAACAGCATTCGATTTCGTCCAGGAAAAATATGGTACCGAAGGTGCTGAAGCTTATAAAAAGAAACTTGATATACTTTTGTCAAAAGAAGTTATAAGCAGAGCAAAATACAACAAACTATTGATGAAAGAAGCCGATATCCCTTCTGAATTCATCGAACGAGACCTTCGCAATACACAATACATAGCGAAGAAAGCATGCGAAATATTGGGCGAACTTGTAAAAACTGTTACACCAACAACCGGAGAAGTAACCAATCGTCTGCGTGAAGATTGGCAATTGGTAGACGTGATGAAGGAGCTGAACTTTGAAAAGTACCAAAAACTTGGTTTAGCAGATATTGTAGAAGATAGAGACGGAAGGAAAATTAAACGCATAAAAGATTGGACAAAACGAAACGACCACCGTCATCATGCAATGGATGCCTTGACAATCGCTTTTACAAAACCCGCTTTCATTCAGTATCTAAACAATCTTAATGCACGAAGCAATAAGAGCAATAGCATCTATGCAATAGAAAATAAAGAGTTACACAGAGAGGATAATAAGCTAAAGTTTAATGCTCCAATCCCTATTCACGAATTTCGTGCAGAAGCAAAACGCCATCTTAGTGCCATCTTAATATCAATTAAGGCAAAAAATAAGGTGATGACACAGAATGTAAACAAGATTAAAACCAAACAGGGAGTAATAAAAAAGATTCAACTTACACCACGTGGAGCACTTCATAACGAAACAATTTATGGAACAAAGAAACGTCCTATTATAACAATGGTGAAAGTTGGAGCAGCATTAGATGAAGCAACGATAAACAAAATAAGCAATCTTACTATTCGCGAAGCTCTTCTAAAACGCCTCGCTGAATACAATGGTGATGCGAAAAAGGCTTTTGCAGGAAAGAATAGTTTGGAAAAGAATCCAATATATCTAAATGAAGAAAAGACAAAAGTTCTACCTGCATTAGTTAAAACTGTAGAATGGGAAACTTACCACCCAATTCGTAAACCAATTACACCAGATCTTAAAATAGAAAAAGTAATAGATAAAGGTATACGAAAAATTCTGAAAGCCCGCTTAGCAAAATTTAATGGAGATGCAAAGAAAGCATTCAGTAATTTAGATGAGAACCCTATTTATATCGACGAAGCAAAGAAAATAGCATTAAAACGAGTTAGCATAGAAGGAGTTTTAAGTGCCATTCCATTACATACACTGAAAGATCAAGCAGGTAAACTTATTATTGGAAAAGATGGAAAACCTGTATTAGGTAATTATGTACAAACAAGTAACAACCATCATATCGCTTTCTATTACGACGAAGATGGCAATCTACAAGATAATGCCGTTTCTTTCTTCGAAGCTGCAGAACGTAAATCGCAAGGAATTCCTATTGTTGACAAAAACTATAATCACGATAAAGGTTGGAGTTTTTTATTTACAATGAAGCAAAACGAATACTTCGTGTTCCCTAATGAAGCGACAGGATTTATTCCTACCGAAGTGAATTTAATGGACGAAGCCAATTATGACATGATAAGTCCAAATCTATACAGAGTTCAAACAATTTCTAAAATTATCTATGACAAGTCTATTATCCGTGATTATCTTTTTAGACATCATTTAGAAACAACAGTAGAAAGAATTCCAAATCTTAAGGGTATTACATACAAACAATTAAAATCTTTACCACACTTAAAAGGTATTGTAAAGGTGCGCATCAATGCTATTGGCAAAATAGTGGCAATAGGAGAATACGATTAATATTCTGAATCTATGATAAAGAAAACATTATGTTTCAGTAATCCTGCATATTTGAGTTTGCAGAATGCGCAGCTGGTAATTCGTTTGCCAGAAGTAGAGACTTGCAGTAATTTGTCTGATGGTTTTAAAAAGCAAACCGAGCGTACAATTCCAATAGAAGATATTGGAGTTGTACTGCTCGATAACAAAAGAATAACCATTACTTCTTCAGCATTAGAAGCTTTAATAGAAAATAACTGTGCAGTAATTACCTGCGATAGCAAGAATATGCCCATTGGACTTTTGCTTCCTTTATGCAGTAATACACTACAAAGCGAACGTTTTCGCACGCAAATAGAAGCATCGTTACCACTTAAAAAACAATTATGGCAACAAACCATTAAGCAGAAAATATGCAATCAAGCTAAACTCTTAGAAAGATATACTAAGGTTGATACTGGTTGTATGTACGTTTGGGCTGATAAGGTTAGGAGTGGCGATCCTGATAATCTTGAGGCAAGAGCAGCCGCATATTATTGGAAAAATGTTTTTTCTGATATTCCTAATTTCATAAGAGGTCGTGAAGGAGAACCTCCTAATAATCTTTTAAATTATGGTTATGCTATATTGCGTGCAGTAGTAGCACGGTCTTTAGTTGCCAGCGGATTGCTTCCAACTTTAGGCATTCACCACCATAATAAGTATAATGCTTATTGTCTTGCCGATGATGTAATGGAACCTTATCGCCCTTACGTCGATGGATTAGTGTTAGATGTAATGGCTTCAACGAACGATTATAGCGAACTAACTAAAGAAATAAAGATGAAACTACTTGCTATTCCAGTGCTCGATACAACAATTGGAAACAAGAAAAGTCCATTGATGATAGCTACACAACAAACAACCTCTTCGCTTTACAAGTGCTTCAATGGCGAATTAAGAAGAATGGCTTATCCAGAATTATAATGCAAATGAGTGGAACAATATAGGTTTAGTCAATATAGAAGCATGTGGTTAATGGTGTTTTTTGATTTACCCACAGATACAAAGAAAGAACGAAAGGCTGCTACTCTCTTTCGTCAGAACCTATTAAAAGATGGGTTTACAATGTTTCAGTTCTCTATTTATATACGCCACTGTGGTAGTAAAGAAAATATGGAAGTGCATATAAAAAGAGTTTCTACCTTTATTCCAACGTACGGAAAAGTTGGAATTATGGGAATAACAGATAAACAATTCGAAGAAATAAAGTTATTTTATGGTAAGAAACCACAACGCCCCAATGCGCCAGGAGTACAATTAGAACTCTTTTAGCCCTCTGTTAGAAACAATAAAGTTCCATTCATTGAGAATGGAACTTTATTTTTCTTGCATTTTTCTTTCTCTCTAAACCTTCGTAATGATGCTGAATATCATTGCTTTATGCCTGTTGAGTTGTGTTTGCTAATGCAAAGATACTAATTTTAAAGCTAATCACAACGAGAATGAAACAACCGTAAAGTTAGCAGTTGTTGTGTTTGCTAATGCAAAGATACTAATTTTAAAGCTAATCACAACTGTACGACCTCTTCGAAGATGTATTGATAGTTGTGTTTGCTAATGCAAAGATACTAATTTTAAAGCTAATCACAACTAAGCCCTGCAGCGGTAGACCCTAATTTAGTTGTGTTTGCTAATGCAAAGATACTAATTTTAAAGCTAATCACAACTATTCTGATAAATATGGCGTTGATATTGAGTTGTGTTTGCTAATGCAAAGATACTAATTTTAAAGCTAATCACAACTCGGTATTTCTAATGGTAGTAAAGATGCGGTTGTGTTTGCTAATGCAAAGATACTAATTTTAAAGCTAATCACAACGGCGGTAACTATATAGCAGATACAGAGTGGGTTGTGTTTGCTAATGCAAAGATACTAATTTTAAAGCTAATCACAACATGCGCAGATCTTTCTCTTCACGTTCGTTCGTTGTGTTTGCTAATGCAAAGATACTAATTTTAAAGCTAATCACAACTGCTGCGGCTTTCTGTAACCCCAAATCTGTGTTGTGTTTGCTAATGCAAAGATACTAATTTAAAGCTAATCACAACTAAAGTGCAAGGTTGCACCGTTTGTGCTTGGCTATACGGTCATTTCGTAGACGATATGCCATATCTAAGAAGCGAAGATAAGGCAGAATCCGTACGAAAATGGTATAAGATTCGCCCGAAATACTTGTATTAGAAGAATGTTTAGAAAGGGACGTTAGAAGACGCCCCGAGCGAATCTGATAATTGCTACGTACAACGCTTTCTTGCGTAGTATATATTTTAGAGATACCCTGATGGAGAGTGTCGTGAACAAATTTCTTATGAATAAGACTTTCTGTTACCATATTTACCTTTTAAGTGCAAATATAATAACAGACAGTATTAGTGCAAAGGACAGTTTTTCCTAATGATGGATATTATTTCATTAGATGTTTGTAAAGGGAAATTCCTATTATAGGAGTAAAACAACAGCAAAGCCCCAAGTAGATACATTTTACAAGAAACGGCGTGCCACGAGTAACAAAGGGCATTGCAAGGAGGGTTATAAGGAATGAAATAGTTTCGATTATCAACATACCTGTTCTTGTTTTTAAAAGTCTTATTTTTATTATGAAAGCAAAGATAATAAATAGTTCTGTTTGCTAATGCAAAGATACTAATTTTAAAGCTAATCATAACGGATTTGCCATAACTTTTAACGTTTATAATTTGCGTTTATCGAATATTATCTTTATATTTGCATTATAGATTGATGGTCGCATCGGTAGCGAGGCACCCGAAAGGCTGCATATTGCAAGGTTCAACTCCTTCGCCAATCTACTTAGGGGCTTCGTTGCCCCTATTTTATTTTCTTATATTGAGTTGTGTTTGCTAATGCAAAGATACTAATTTTAAAGCTAATTACTTTGCAAAATATCTGTATAATGGTATACCTATTATTGGGGTAAAGAGCATAGATAGTCCTAAAAAGAACAACTTTACATACCAAGGCTCACCATGTGTAAAGAAAGGCATAAGGACAAGCGATATCAAGAAAAAGAAAATTTCATAAATTGACATAATTAATATACAGTTGTGTTTGCTAATGTAAAGCCAATAATTATTTATTTACTATTATTGCATTTTTCTTCCAACTCTTTGATACGCATTCTGTATTTTACTAATTCACATAACAAACTCTCGTTGTTACGTGTTAGCTTCTTGTTCTTCTCTATAAGATGGTCGCGGAACTCTTTTGCCATAGCAGCTTTAAAATCACTAAGAAAAGCACGAAATTCATCTGTGTATTCTCCATCAATCATATATTTCTTTTGCATGACTTGTAAGGCATGCTCCCCACGCATTATTCTATTGTATTCTTCAATCTTTTTATTTCTTGTTTTCTCTCTCTTTGATAAAGCCTCTTTATCATCTCCATAAAGTTCTTCTTCAAGCTCTTCATATCTTTTTCTCAACGTCTGATAATTCTGCTCGAGTTTGTGCACATATTCAGTTCGTTTTTTATCATACTCCTTAAACTTTTCGATGGTTCTTTCAGCCCAAAAAAGCCTTTTTTGGTCTTTGGAAAGCATTTGAGAGTTTAATATGTGCAATTTAGGTTCTTTCTCTTCCATTTTCAATGTGTATTTTGATTATTATTATAATCCTCTAATGTTATGTTTACTAATGCAAAGGTACTATTTTTAAAGTTAATCACAACACCTTTTTATTTATTTGTTTTATTATTACATCGTGTTTACTAATGCAAAGGTACTAATTTTAAAGCAAATTTTCTGTCCAAGATGCCTATATATTTAATAAAGTTTGTTCGATATAATCAAGCTGTTTGAAGTTATAATAACAAACACAAAAATTTTTTAATT
>NZ_BAKF01000013.1 GCF_000614025.1 Prevotella aurantiaca JCM 15754 | reverse complement strand
AGAAAGGTTGCTGCCTCTGTCGCCTAATCTACGCACAATGAAGTCGGCACGCTCCTGTGTCTCCCTACTCAGATAGACCGCCTTACGGTTGTTTAACTTAGTCGGTACAAGATAGGCTTGCTTGTAGGCTTCGAGTGTTTTCTTTCTCATCTTGGCGCTGATGCGTCTTTGAACGGCTGTGTTCTCTGTGTGCTGTGATGGCACTGCATCCTGTGATGATACAACATGCTGCTCATGTTCCGAGTTCTCCGATGGAATACCCGACTGGTTTATAGGTGCTCTTTTTTCCTGCTTCCTGACCTCTTCCCGTTCAGGATAAACTTGTCTTTTTGTTTGCTAGGCTTTGAATAGGTATCTTCTTCGTTACCACCCAAATAATATGAAAGGTCATACTCTTCTTCTGTTGTTTTCTTCTTTTCCATGTCTTTATCTCATTTTATGTTTAACTTGTTTTACCTTTATGGGATTGGTTTGTGTTTGTGACATCGTCAATGATAGGCTTTTCTGCTGTTCACGCACCCTGTGGATGTGATATTCGTTGAGGTCTTTGAAGTTCCTGTAATGCACGGACATATCATCTACCTTGAAACCAGCCTCCATGAAATCCTCCGTAGCTCCCCGTCCAGCTTCGTCATTGTCAAGGAAGGTACGAATGGAGGATACTTGCCTGTCATTGAGATAGCGAATGCTCCTTGCCACATTACTCACGGAGTTCATCACAAGGCAATGGCTGATGATTTCTTCTTTCATTGAAAGGAAGGATAGAAAGTCCATAAAACCTTCGAACACGCAGACCGGTTTCATTCTATCCGTTATCTTATCCGTGAACACGGGGGTAATATCCTTCGGAGCAATCGTTCCCTTGAAAGAGCCGTTATCCCGAAGTTCATAACCGCCCGATTGGTTGGCGAAACCTATGGCTTGATAGTGCAGCCCTCTTACCTCATAGCTGATACAACGCAGAAAGGGCATCGCCTTTTCTATGTTGATGCAGCGGTCTTCCTGAAGATACTTTAGTAAGTGTGAAGGTAAGGTGTCTGATATTTCTATCAGTCTCCTTACTCCACTTGCGGATGCCATAGGTATGCTACTTCTTTTCATTGCCCTGTCTGCCTTTTGAGAATTGCAAGCAGTATAATCGGGAGCGTTCTGATCCAAAAGTCGGATGGCTTCCGACAGCGTGCAGCCTTCTAACCGCACACAAAGGTCGATAATACTTCCGCCTTTGCCTTCGGCATAATCTATCCAAAGATTCTTCTCTGTGTCCACCTTGAAACTTGGATGTGTGTCTTCACGAAACGGTGAACGGTAGAGGGCATAAGATGGTGTCCTACGCACAGATTTGATACCTTTCCTTTCAAGATACTCCACTATGGGGTATCGCTTGATGAGTGATAAATCTTCTTCTTTCATTGTTTATTTATTGTTATTGGTTGAACATTTATTTATTCTGATTTTAATATCGGATTATATTTTGATTATGCTGATAGGGCAAACTTCATTTATTCTTTTTCGTTTCCTAAAGTTTTTCCCCTAAAAACTTTTTTCACTTTCTTCTTACTACATACTATTTTGTGATAAGTGGCTGATTATCAGTATCGCATTGTAGTATATAACAATACTACTCACGCTACTACATCAAACTACTACAGCTATTTACCAGTGGGCAGGGGTGGATTTTCCTAATCTTATACACATAGACAGGACTACAACCTTCACGTCTTTTGCTTACCTTTTCATATCCAGCCTTTTTAAGTGCTTCGCCCATACGTTTGAGTGTCAAAGGTTGATGCGTATAAACACCTAAATAAGCGAGTATTTCAGTAGTGGTCATATAAGCACAATGAGGATTGTCCTCTGTTGGCTTTTCAAAACAGCGTAATAGTAGTTCCATTTCAGCGGTCTGCACTTGGAAGTCCTCACTCTCCCTGTAGAGTTCAGCTATCTCGTCATCGTCAAACCAATAGCGAAAGCCTGCGCTTAACAAGGCTTTGGCTTCGGTATAGGCGGCATCCATAGAAATTGTCTTTGCTCGTTCAATGTCGATGGCAAGCACCTCGAATGGAAGGAAGCGTCTGCTTCCTGTCGGGTCGGTCAAAAAGTCATTGCCGTTTACCGATGCTACAAAACTCGCCAAGTGCGAGTGTTCCTCCACATACTTGTCGTAAGGCATACGGTATTTAACCATAGGACAGGTAATAAGGTTCTTGAGTTCATTCTCATCACGCTTGTTGAGGGCTTTCAGTTGGTCGTCAATGTTTACGATAAGGTTCTGACCGATATAAGTAAGTGTGTCCTTCTCCTGCGGATATATTTTTCCTGTGTAGCTGTAACCTTTAAGTGCGGGCGGACAAAGCAAATCAAGAAAGGTAGTCTTGAACTTTCCTTGTTCCCCTGTTAGTACAAGACAGGTATGGTTACGGCATTCACGGTTGTCCATAGCGTTGGCAACCACTGCCACAAGCCATTTGGTAAGGTACGGCAGCCACTTCTCGGAGTTACGGACGGTAACGCACGATGCAAGATTGGCGATGGCGCATTGGTTTATCTCTATCTTGTACAGCACTTCTGAAGCATCAACCATTGGCAAAGCTTGAAATACTCCTGTATGGGATTGATGCGTGGCGAGAAGCTACTTTCGATGATGGAATAGAGATTGTCAGCGGAAGTAATAATACCGTCCTCGCTATCAAGTTCCCTGCGAAAAGTATTGATGTCATAACGGCTGACCTTGCTATACAAGTTGGCACACTTGGGAGAAAACTCTGTTCTGCCAAGTACAGTGTTGAACCTGAAGTCATAATGGGTGGAGAGGTAGCTTTCTATCTCCTTGTTTTTGGAAGTTTGCCTACTATGCTTCGGCTTATCTTCTGTGCGTATATTGCTATTGTCTGCGCATTTCTTCATAATCGTCCTAAAATGATTTCTGAAAGTGAAGTTAAGGAAGATAATTCTGATAGCCAAGCATTCTCGGTGTGCTTGCATAATGTTGCATAAACCTGCTATAAAATTCCTTGTAGGAAATCATCAAACATCTTAGTTTTTAGTGGATTAAATGGAGAAATCAAAGGATAAAAAGAAATGATACAAATACCAATAATTGATTGGCTTTGTAAAAAACCACATTCAAATGCGGTATTCTGCACATTTGGGTAGTGAGCTATAAGTAAAGGAATGACAAAGAACGGATAAGACGCAAATAGCTATCCATTAGAACAAAAAGCATTCAACGAAAAAGATGTAAGCAAAAATTAAGAGCTTATCTCAATATTCTCTGAAATCTTAGAACAAGATAGTGGCTTATGCCAAATGGTAGGTTGTATCTTTGATTCTATTGGCAGTGAAAAAAGAAAAGTGGGCGTATCAGCGTTGATAACGACAAGGAATAAGGAAAAGAATTTCATCGTATTTCCTTTGTTTTCCCTGCTGTTCCTTAGTGCTTTGAGCATAAGGAAACTATCCCTACTTTTGCATCGTGTCGTAGCGCAGAACGCTGCAACACAAGAAAACAGTAACAACAAACAAAACAATAGAAGTATGGGGTATTTAATAATTACAGACCAGAACTGGCAGAAACTAAGGGACGAGATATTAAGTCTTGCCGACTGCTGCCACAAGGCATTTGGAGAGAAGTGTAAGCACACAGATTGGCTGCACAATGGTGATGTGTGCCAGCTGCTTAACATCAGCAAGCGCACCTTGCAGCATTATCGTGATACAGGCGTGCTGCCATTCGCACAAATTGGACACAAGTGTTATTATAAACGTGAGGATGTGGAAAGGCTGCTCCTTACAAAAACTGACAAACCTAAAAGATAAACAAGTTATGGAAACGGCAAAAGATTTGAATTTTGGCTCGGACGAGATGCAGGTGGTGCTTACCGCACTGCACGATGTGGGCAGGAGAATAAAGGAAGTGGGAGAAATGCACAAACCGCTATTTGGTGGCGAGCATTTTCTCACAGGCAAGGAGGTGTGCGAACGGCTGTATATCAGTCCTCGAACATTACAGGATTATCGGGATAAGGGGATTATACCCTATACACAGCTTGCAGGAAGATACTCTATAAGGCTTCGGACTTGGAGAGGTTACTGGAAGAGTATTACAAGATATAACAACAAAAATACCTAACGGAACATAGCCTGTTAGGTGTTTTTGCTTTAATCTTTCCTAATATTCTTATAATATATTTACTTCTATTTATCAAGAATAGACAACAAATCTAAGCTTTTGGAAGTAAAATGCAACTTGTAAAGTATATTATAACTTTCCATAACAAAAACTCATTTCCCTTACATTTGCAAAATTACCATCTTTTATCTCTTGCAAAAATAGCTGAGCACACATTTCTGCATCATCGCCAGCACGGTGATGTGTGCCATACGATATAGAAAAATGGTCGCATAGATAGTCGAGCGAATTATAACCGAAATCATAGATATGTCGGGCGGCACGGAGCGAACAGTAATAATCAATGTCAGGACAAGGTAGATGGTGTAGTTGTAAGGTATGGCGAATACAGCTCATATCAAAGGTTGCATTGTGGGCTACAAGATATAATATTTTTCAATACACTGATATTTAATATATTACAGCAACATAAAAGCAAACAACTTTCAATTTAGTATCATTTTAGCACCACTATTTAACCACTGCGATAATCCAAACAACGAAACAAATACTATCATAGAATTGGGAATGGGTTTGGCTTGAATTTGCTTCTAAAAACGCGCATAAAACTCTTTTTGTATCTAAACTTTGTAATTTTTCTACGAAAATACAAATTATAATTTGATATATGAGATTTTATTTGTATCTTTGCACCGTGTAATAGATAAACTCAACGAATATGATAGCAGAATTCACCATTGAAAATTTTTTCTCAATAAAGTCTCCACAAAAGATAAGTTTTGAGCCTTCGTCAGATACTTTTATGTCTGACGAATATTCATATGAAGTTAAGGATGGGGTAAAGTTGCTAAAGGTGGGTATCATATATGGCGCTAACGCTTCCGGCAAAACCAACATTTTGAATGCTGTCAAATTTTTCAGGATGCTTGTGCTTAGGATGCCCAAAGACCGTAACGAGAAAACCGGGGTTGTTCCTTTCATGCTGGATGATACATCAAGAAATGAAAAGACGAAGATGTCAATGGTATTCTATATCGGTCAGTCGAAGTATATTCTCAGTTTTGAATTGGATGCTAAATACATTCATTCCGAGACGCTGATTGTATATGATTCTATCCGACCTACCAAATTGTATAGCCGCAATTATGATGCAGCAACAGATTCCACAACAATAGATTTCGGTGTAAATCTGAAAATGACAAAGAAAAGCCAAGATGTGATTTCCGGTAACACTATTAATAATTGCAGTGTGCTTGCTGCATTTGGTAAAAGTAATGTGGAGTGGACTAAACTGAATGATGTGTACGATTACTTTGTCAAACAAGTAAAAGATGTGCTGGCACCGGGTATGTTGCTTTCGGGCTATGTCAAATCACGATTGGATAAAGACGAATCGGGCGACTTAAAGAAGTTTATCCTAAACTTCCTGAAGGCTTCTGACTTCAACATAGAAGATGTTGCATTACACGAGGAGGAGGAATTGATTACTCCGGAACTGGAGCAACTGATTCAAAACGCCCCTATTGGCGACGAAGCAAAAGCCGATATGCTTAGAAAGGGGAAAATCACAAATACCGAATTGACATTCAAACATAAAGCTGGCGATAAACTTTATGATTTGTCGGAAGAATACGAGTCCAACGGTACAATGAGGTTTTTGGGTATGGCTGTAATTTTGAATTTCCTGCTAAAGACCAATCGGTTTGTGCCTATCGATGAAGTCGAAACAAGCATCCATTATGAGCTGTTGGCTTATTTCCTGAAAGTCTTTTTAGCGAATAGTGAAGGAACATCGCAGATGCTGCTTACAACTCACGACATCAATCTTCTCAATGAAGATTTCATTCGTCGTGACACAATATGGTTTACCGACAAAGACGAACTTGGCGAAACCAAAATAGTGCGTTTGTCCTCTTTGGGACTACATAAGAATCTCTCTCCATATAATGCCTATAAGCAAGGTAAATTAGTAAAACTGCCGTTCCTTGGCAGTCAGTATATCAATTTAAACGACTGACAATATGGGACGAACAGTAACAAAAAGTATTGCCATCATAGGCGAAGGAGAGACCGAATGGTTCTATTTCGACTCTTTGAGGGTGGCTTGTCGCTATCCTTTCAAGGTTGCGCCAGATTTTCCACAGCATAGTGACATCAAGCATATCCTAAAACGGGTAGAATCCTACTTGAACAAGCAATATGATTTTATCGTATGCCTGTTTGATATGGACCGACTATTTCAGTTTCCCTCTGAAATGCAATTATATCAGCGGGCAAAGAAGAAATATGCTGCAAAGAGATATGCTGGAAGAGTGATGTTTGTAGAAACGAATCCTTGCACGGAATTTTGGTTCTTACTGCACTTTCTGCCCAATGTAGTTTGTCGGCGATACGAAAGTTACGAGCAACTGCTTCCTGAATTGCAGAAGTATATGCCTGGCTACGAGAAGACAAAACGGTATTTCATACGCACCAACCTATACAAATACTTGACAGAGAATGGCGATTTGGAACGAGCGATGTTAAATTCTGAAAAGTTGTGCCAACTCTGCAAAGAATCGCCAGAGGATTTGATAGCATATTCGGAGGTGCATAGAGTGATAGAGTTATTGAATAAATTAGGTTTGAATTAAGACTATGCAAAAAATAGGAAATTTCGATATTGTGATTAACAAATGCCTTTGGGAGATAAATCAAGAATCGACAACACCTGATTTAGATAAAAACGATTTCTTGCTATCTGTTATAAATGGTTTCGAAGATGGTAAATGGAGAAAGGGCGAATTGCGTAAGTTTATATTTGATAATATTGCTCAAACAGGATTGTCAGCTGAAGACCGTGACAATCTTTATTCTGAATCGCCATATACCACTATAACGGAATCAATAAAAAATCTTCGACTTGTTGATAAAGATAACGGCAAAGGCAGTGAGATTGCAGAAATAATTTTATACGGAATTATGCGTTACCACTATCATGCATTACCTGTTGTTCCAAAGATTTTTTATAAACAGAATCCCAAAGACAATGCAAAAGGAGCAGATAGTGTTCATATCGTTTTGGATGATGACGGTGATTTTTCTTTGTGGTTAGGTGAAGCTAAATTTTACAATGATATTGCTGACGAAAGGCTATACGAACCAATTAAATCTGTGTTTGACACTATTTCCACGGACAAAATTAAGAAAGAAAACGCCATTATTACAAGTATAAAAGATTTAGAATATGTCATAGCAAATCCTAATGTCAGAAAAAAAATACAAACAACTTTACGCCGTGAAACATCCATCGATGAAATAAGAAAAAGACTTCATGTGCCTATTTTGTTACTACATGAATGTAGTATAACAAATGAAACTACTGAATTGTCCGAAAGCTATTTGGGAAATATCAAAAAATATCATCTAAATAGAGCGCAAAAATATTTTGTATCGCAAAATAATAAACAAATGAAAGAAAAAATCCATGGATATGAACATATTCAATTCCATTTAATATTATTTCCTGTACCCCAAAAAACAGATATAGTTAATTGGTTTGTGGAACGAGCTAAACAGATTAAGGAAGATGCTTAACACTGAAATATTTGAAGAATGTGCTCAAATTAACACCTTGATAGAAAATAGCAATAAAGCAGAAGCCCGATCAATGGTTATTAATTTGTTGGACAAGTTGCAACGTGATGGGAATGAATATACTCCTCTTGTAAATCATGTTATAAGGGAAGTGGGATTATTCCCTTATATAGACCCCAAAACTGCTTTATGGGAAGACCAAGTTGTTGTTGAGGCGTTTAAAGCTAATGTTGGGGATAAAATTCCAGTAACACTCCATAGTGCTCAATCTCATGTCCTAAAACGACTTCTATTGGGCGATAATATTGCTGTTAGTGCACCAACAAGTTTTGGTAAAAGTTTTATTATAGATGCTTTTATTGCCATACGCCAGCCGGAAAATGTGGTTATAATAGTACCTACAATTGCTTTAGCAGATGAAACACGTCGCAGAATAGAACATAAATTTTCGCAGAAATATAAAATTATCACGACAACAGATGCAACTGTTACGGAGCGTAATATTTTTATCTTTCCACAAGAACGTTCTTTCGCATATCTTGATAAGTTAAAGAAAGTTGATATGCTTATTGTTGATGAGTTTTATAAAGCAAGTTCGATGTTTGATGATGACAGAAGTTCATCTCTACTTAGTGCAATCATTGAACTTGGAAGAATATCACGTCAAAAATATTATCTAGCCCCCAATATTCACAAAATAGCAGATAACGTTTTTACTCAAGGTATGCAATTCATGAGATTGACTGATTTCAAAACGGTTATCACTAAAGCGGCAAAGATATATGAGAAACAAAAAAATGGCGAAAATACTGATGAGTTCAAAAAGAACCATCTTGTCAATATCTTACAAAATAACACATCTAAAACGTTGATTTATGCAGGAAGTTATAATAATATTAACAAGGTTAGTAACATCCTTGCGGATGAATTACCTAAAAAAGAAACGCCGCTACTTAAAAATTTCAGGGATTGGCTAAAAGTTAATTATGGAGATTCATTTTCTTTATGTCAATTAAGTGAACTAGGTATTGGCATTCATAATGGGAAAATGCATAGGTCTTTGAGCCAAATACAAGTAAAGTTATTTGAATACACAGAAGGACTAGACACAATCATTTCTACTTCTTCTATTATAGAAGGGGTTAACACACAAGCAGAGCAAGTTATTGTTTGGTCTAATAAAAAAGGCTCGCATAAGTTTGATTATTTTACATATCGAAATATTATTGGGCGAGCTGGTCGCATGTTCAAATATTTTGTCGGAAAAGTTTATCTCTTAGAGGAGCCACCCATACAAGAAAATACAACTTTAACAATCGGTTTTCCTGATGAAGTAGCAGAGTCTTTAGATTCTGAAAACCCAGGAATAGAAATAAGTCAAGAGCAAAACAACCATATCAAAGAATATGAGGTATTTATGATGGATGCTTTAGGTTCTGACAACTTTGGTCAAATAAGGAAACTATCTATTTTTAAATCTTTTGACCCACGAATCCTTAAATCACTTATAGAAAAATTGAAAGCGAATCCAAGTTGGCCTAGAGGATATGCCGCATTGGCAGCAACAAACACTTATAATTGGAGAGAGCCTATTTTGGATGTTGTAGATCTGCTCGGAGACAATATGGCCAGACTTATCAAAATTGCTATATGGAAAATGCCTGATAACTGGAATCGAACTATTGCAGAGGTTTATTCCGAACTTTCTAATGTAAGTTATGAAGATCTGTTCTCGGCTGAACGATACCTATCTTATAATCTATGTTCAACTCTTTCTGTTATAAATGTACTAAAGAAATCGTTCGACCCAACATCACCTGACATTTCTTTGTTTATAGGGCGAGCTGCAAATGCTTTTCTTCCTAAATTAGTATATCAATTAGAAGAATATGGACTACCAAGAATGATAAGCAGAAAAATTCAAGATTCTGGATTGATTAATCTTGAAGATGATTCGGTAGAAATATCGGAAATTATTACACAGTTTAATAATATAGGTAGGAAAAGAATCATTCATGACCTAAACGATTTACTTCCGTTTGATAAATTTATAATTAGCTATTTTTACGATGGAATATCTTAGTTGTCATGACTTTATGATTTCCCATAAATTTGCCTGTAAATTTAAACAGTCAGCATAATAGCGTGTTCTTGGCTATATAATTCAAGAATAAAATATAGGAGGCTAAATATGGCAACAAATCCACCGTCAGGAGACGGACATCGCAATGGTGCAGTGAAAAATCGTTCACAGGTTTTTAATCCCAAAACCGAACAATGGGTAAAAAGGGATAAAGATACAGGGCGTTTCATGGATGTCAAACAAGATGGTACACCATTTAAAGGTGTGCGAAAAGAAAAATGAGTTTTTAATGAGGGCAGTAATGCGATACTTGCCCTCGTTTGCTTTTACATTGGCTTTATCATTGATTCGATGAATGCTATTTCATCCTCTGTCAAGCCATATTTGGTGTAGAGTTGGCGGTCGATGTCGGGGATGGACTGCGACTAGTCGATGTCGCTGTTATTTGTAAAGTCTTGGAGTGGAACAAATTTATAAGTGCCAGATGTCATATTTTGAGTTTACGAGCCCCAACCAAAATACGAAAAAATTTGGTTTGAGTATATTTTATTACGCTCTTTGCTTCGTCTTCAGATTCAAAAGGGCCAATAGCCAAAAATGTTTCAGAACATAGCATATTAGGAAGTCCTAATTCAGCTTTACCTATAATTTTCGCAGGTACTGGATTTTGCAAGTTCCAAAACGAAGTGCAATAAAAGAGTGTCCCTCTCCGAGAGATGCAGACGTTCTCGACGCGTAGCAAGAGGTTGTCTGCATCTCTCGGAGAGGAAAAAGAAACAACCAGCAATACAAATAAAAAAAGGAGACCGAAGTCTCCCAAAGATTAACTAACTTTGTATTGCAAATGTATCATCAATTAATCTCGGAGTAAAGGTCGCAAATTTTTGCCTTACTCCAAAAGAAAACAGCGAGAAAAGAAATTGCCGACATCGTCGGTATTAGTCAGTCAACACTCTCCTTACCTTCAATGGCAAAAGGCAAAGTAAAACATACCAGCACATGGCTATTCTGCTGCTTTGCCATCTCTATATAATAAGGTAAAAGCACAGGCATGGTGTCGCCACCCAAACAAGCAATGAAAACAGTAATACGAGCAAAGGAAATCTGAGCTACTTTTCCTTTTACCTTATTGATTACACTTAGTTCTTTTAAGTCCCAAGCGTTACCAATAGCCATAAGGTCGACGCTACTGTCTTTCCATAATTCTTTACCATTTATCGCATATTGCTGATAAATACTATCGACAATGATACCACCACCATTACCAATTCCACATACCGTAAAATATTTTTCCATACACATAATCTTCATACTATAAAGTATTAATCTGCTGCATTATTTTATTATATTCTACCTCCATAACCTTTTCTATGCATAGTTGTTGAATGAGTCTATATTTTTTAACTTTATACCCATAAACCTCACTTTGCTACTAAGTCATCAATTAGCAGGTTGGACACCAGTCCTTTTTGAATAGCCTTAACAACAAAAGCATGATAAATCAGTTTGAATTCTGGTCTATGCGGTCTATTATTTTTAGCCTCTTTTTCTTTCTCTGTATAATGAATGTGGTGGGCATACTCATGGATTGCTGTATTGATATTGTCTTTGTCTGAATATCTATCATAGATACGAATACGATGAAGACTCGGAGTATATGTACCCATAATACGCTTGTTGCGTTTATGCTTCACATCTACAACAAAGCTCTCCTTACAAGGATAAATCTTATGGAGTAAGTCAATATAGAATTCAACAGAATAACTCATAGCTTTTACTTAAACATTTTTACCTCTTCTTCTGTCAACTGTCGCTCAGAGCTTTTGTTGCCGTTGGCATCATACTAGATTGCAGTATTTCCATCTCTTACCACAAATTCATCTTCACCAACTTGAATTGGCTTACCATTTATCTCAACTTCCGCTACCTGTTTACCCTCCGCATCGAAGAAATGGAAGATGTTTGGTTGGCGAGCAATCACAAAAAAAGATCCTCCTTCTATCATAAACATGTAATTCTTCTTGGTTATGGGACTTCCGAAATACATTTCTGTTTTACTCTTACGTTTCTTATCTGTATAAGTAATTTTTCTGTGTTTTGATAAAAGGACTAATATATGTTAATTAAAATATAACACTTCTGCAACATTCTATAAATCAATTATATTTGCTAAAAATATGAGTCTGATGTTATTGAAAGATTTCTTCCAAATGTTCCCCGATGAGAATAGTTGCGAAAATTACCTTAAGGGTGTCCGAGAAGAGGTAGGTGTTGTATGCCCTAAGTGTGGAGCAACCAAGTACAAATGGCTATATGGAAGGAGATCTTTTCAGTGCGAGACCTGTGGCAACAGAATTCCCTTGACAAAGGGCACTGTTATGGAACATAGCAAATTATCGCTCTATGATTGGTTTTTCACTGCGCACATGATGACATCCATAAAACAAGTCCTATCGGCTAAAGAGATTCAGCATCAACTTGAACTTGAATATTATCTTCCTGCATGGTTGATGATGATGAAACTGAGGGATATTATGGGACAGAGAGATAGTATCTATCAACTCTCTGAGCAGATAGAACTCGATTTATCGTATTTCCCAACTTCTTTTATTTCAGAGGAGGGCGGAGAGAAAATCTTAAAGAGTAAACAAACTCCTGTGCTGGTAATTGCGCAGAGCAAAGATGCGGATTCTATTCTAAGCACTTATCTATCAGATAACACTGATACAGAGCGTTTTAACAAAGCATCTAAACTTATAAAGCAAGCTAATAGAAGCAAGGTGAAGAAAGCTGTTCGCTATATCAAAATGTATGCATTACCTAATAGTCAATACAAGACATTAGCACCTTATGTTGAAAAGTCGGTAGTTCATGACTAAAAGATAGATACAGACGGAGGACATAATCTCATAATCCTTAAGAAAACTCTGACAGGTCTTGTCCAACATGTTCAAACAGAAAGTAGCCCACACGAACTCGTGACTAAGGTTCTGCCATGGGTTCACATCGTTACAGGAGAATGCCGCAGTGGTATTGATGCCATTCACAAAGAAATTGATGAGCGGTTTCTCCAATTATACTTGAACGAGTATTGTTGGAGATTTAACCGTCGTTGGTTTAGGGATAGCAAGAAACCAGAATATGACTTGTTCAGACATCTGATGAAGACGGCTGTCCAATATAAATCAAGTATAAAGTGGCACGACTATGAGGCATACTTTGAAAGAATTTAAGATTTGTTAGTCCTTTTATCAAAGCACAGAACATTATCTTCATATCTTGAACAGAGAGTTTGATGGTTTTCTCTATTTCCATTCTATGAGCCATATACTTTACCATTTTGACGGTCGCCAGGGACATATTGAAAGCAAAGTCTAGTTTTTTCTCGCTTCGTGCTTGACAATGCTCTAATCCCATAAAACCTTTCGCATTGCGAAACAGGAATTCCTCTTGGAATCTTGCTCTGTAGATGTCAAAGATGTCTATAGCCTCCATTGTGGTATCTGTTGAGAAGAACATCTTTCGAGTTTGCGTCTTCTTGCCTTCTATGTTAAATCCCATAGTTGCAAGTCCCTCCACAAATGGATAGACCGAAAAGAATGCATCTGCAACAAACAGATTGCTGGTTTTAAGGAACTCCGTCTTGTTGCTGTGAATTGCTCTGAGGTACTGCTCTATTAGAGAGCTGTTGCCTTTACACCACTTCAGACAGTCCGGGCGTCTGCCTTTGTCCACCTTGTCTGCTCTCGTTTGCTTTGCGCACATGAATATCGCATCATTGCTGTCGGCATCCACAACGGCAAAGCCAAGTATTTCAAGTCCACGCTTTATCGTGCCGGCTGTACCAGACCAGAAATAGGCAAGTCCCGGAGTATGTTTGCCCGACTTGGAGATGAAATTTGGATCAAGCGCTATTGCACAACGTCTCATAGGAAGCATTGACAGAAAGAACTTATTGAATGCAATCCAATTGAACTTCTTCTCAAAGTTCTGACGATAACGCTGTTCGCAAGATGAAGAAAGTCTTCCCATCTGAGAGAAATTGATTCGGATAAATGTGGTTGCGTAAATTAACATCGTCTGAATGAAGAATGTTTTGAATTTTTTTCGTACCTTTGTGCTGCAAAGGCTTAATGCGCTATCGCAAAGAGTTTTGAGCTGGTCAAGTTGGTTCATTTAAGTAATCTTTAAGTGATTGGTAATCAACTATAAAGGTACAAAAAAAACACGGACTTGACCAAATTTAAAAGCAACTTATATCATTGATAATTAAATATTTAACTGCATTTTTTGAAACTCGGTAGAGTACTCAAAATTTAACGGACTATTGATTTAAAGAGATAACTTAAGTAATAGCTATAATGATACCTTGTAATGAAAATATGATTCGATTAGATGTTGTTGCTTTTTTGGCAACACTTCAATTGGTTATTCCTGATACTTGTAATTCCGATAAAATAAAAGGTTTTGGAAGTGGTTTTCTTCTACGACATAAAGATCGTTTGTTTTTTATTACAGCAGACCATGTCGTACATCTGGATGATCATGACCCAGCTAACGAGACAGGGCAAAGAATAGGAACCGATTATTCACCTCAAATTATAACGAATATCAAAATTGAAGGAGAATTGAAATCGATAAATCTGCCGGTTGGTGGGTTCTATCATTTAACAGGATTTGGGTTTGATAAGGATTCGCTTGATAATCCTGAGAAATTCATTTCGATTTTTAATAAAATCATAGATGGTGTTATAGATATAAATGATGAAAAATTGCCTTTAGATGTCAGAATTGCATCTTTACCGGATATGGCTATTAGTGAATTAAAAGAACCCCTAAGTGTTCCACTTTTAAGCAACCAAGTGATAATGCAAAATAAAGAGGTTTTGATTCAAGAAGGTATGCCAAAACTTAGTTTATTTTCAACCCACAGTAAAAATTTCAATAACGATAATCGCTACCTTGTTGCAGGTACAATATGTAATGAAATTAAAAATTCAACTGTACTCAATAGAATAAATGTACTGCATGAAGGTTTGATATTTGAAAGATTGGATAATGATAGATATGCTATTCTTAAAATACCGACATTAGTAGAAGTAGATATTCAATATTGGGCTGGATTAAGTGGGGCACCAATACTTGATGACAACGGACTATTGGCAGGAATGCTTATTAGGGGACCAGAAAAGGAACCTTTTGTAACAGCTGTTCCGATAGAAAAAATAATTTGGTTTTTAGATATGATTATCAAAAATGAAGATAATATCCAACCTAAATCATAATCTATTTGTTTTTAATAAATTTTTTACGGTGAAAATGTAGAGTTTAATCAAAGTATAATGAATTTGTAAACAGATATTTTCTATTATCGAAAAAGGGCACACCGATATAACATCGGCATGCCTTCAAAAACTACGACAGCAAAAAGAAACAATTAAGGGATGTTCTATAAATTAACTTATTATTAATCAGCTAATTACTTGCGAATTTTCGAAAAGAAGTCGTACCTTTACATACTAATATTGATATTACCTTATGAAGAAAACGACTACATATCGCCAATCAAAACAGGAGAGTCTCTTTAAAAAAGAGTTTACTCTCAAGGCTCTTTCCGCAATGGGCAACCCGTTGGAGCAGGTATCCGCTCTTGTTGATTTTCCCCACTCGAAGTAGCTGCGCCCCGTGTCTAGACGGATTGCAGCCTTGGTCTTTATTCCATCTTCCGTATTCATGCCGTTTCCTCCATGCTTTTATTTCTGCCTGTGTTGACAATAGCCATTGTCCCTATGGTAATAGTTTCTTTTACAGTTACCTTATCATACTCTTTGTTCTTTTCCTGATGTTTGGCGATGAGTCTGTCCATATCCTCCGAAATCTTGCAGTCCGTTACCTGCGCATAAATCTGCGTACTTGCAATTGATGCGTGTCCCATCATCTTGGCGATGCTCTCGATGGGAATACCTGCACTTAGACACATCGTACCGAAGGTATGTCTCCCCATGTGATAGGACAGACGTTGCTTTATACCACAAGCCTTGCCTACTATGCTTAACTTCGCTGCTAACACACTTCTGCTGCAACAGGGTTGAAAAATAAAGCGATTATCCATATCCGTGTTATTGCCTTCTTCTTTCACCGCTTGTAGCTTTCTTTGTTGCTCCATGATCGTCTTGGCTATGAGATGTAACGGCACTATAAATTCTACTTTTGTTTTCTGACGCTCCTTTCTAATATATATTTGTCCGTTTGCGGCACTCTTGATATGCCCAAACGTCAAGTGTTCCATATCTGCAATAGCTAAACCTGTGAAGCAGGAGAAGATAAACATCTGTCTGGCAAGCTCGGCATCACTATCACATATCTTCATAGCCATCAGTTTTTTCACATCACTCTTACTAAGAAAGCGGATAGCCTTTTCCACCTTTTCATATTCCGCATGTTCAAATGGGTTATAACGAATGATGCGCTGACTTACTGCACGGAACATCAAACGACTCAACCAACAAAGATAATTGTTGATAGAAGAACCTTTCAACCCTTTCTTTTTAAGAAAGAAGCGATATTCCTCAAACAGTTCCTCCGTTATACTTCGGATTTCTATATCCTTACTCTCTAAGTCCTTTATAAACTCGCACAGCATCCTGTTAGCATAGCAAAGGTTAGTGTATGTACCTTCTGCCTTTGACTTGCCCACACTTTCCTTTACCAATTGTAGTTCTGTATTGCTAAGCTCCAACAAAGTGATGGGAGAAGTTGCTATGCCTTGCAATCTGTTTTTAAGCAGTTCAGCACTTACCACTCCGTCTTTTAGGAGCAGTTCCTGATACATCTTTTCTACAAGTTCTCTGAATGATTGCAGTCGAAGATTGGTTTTCTTGTCTGTTGTTATTCCTTGTTTTGAGTTCCACTCCGCAGCCTTACATTCTTCGTTTGTGGTAATGACAGAGTTCTTGCCATCTATCGTGATACGGCAGAGTATGGAGGTCAGACCATTTGCCTTAGTCTTTTGTCTGTTGATATAAAATAGTGTCTTGAATGTACTTCTCATAATGATTTTAGTTTTAATACTACTATTGCTAAAAACTCATCTGCATATTCTCCGTGAAAGAAAGGAAACGCTCAAACTCCACAAACAGCTTTTGTGGCGTAACCTTTGCATACCGCTCGGTCATACTCACGTTGCTATGCCCCAACATCTTGCTTACCGTTTCTATTGGTACTCCTTGTTCCAATGTGATGAGCGTGGCAAAGGTATGTCTTGCCGTATGCGTGGTAAAGGGAAAGGCTATACCTGCTCTTAGACGTAATGCTTTGAGATACGATTGGTAGGTGGCATACTTCATCTGTGGCAGTAGCCTTTCCCTTTCATCGCTCTTGTGCATCTCTATTATCCTGATGGCTTCGGGTAACAACTTGATACGGCAGAGAACACCTGTCTTCTGTCTGTTGAACTTCAGCCAAAGGCTTCCCTCATCATCACGGAAAAGATGCGTCTTACTTAATTCCATCAAATCACAATAGGCAGCACCCGTATGGCAGGCAAAGACAAACAAGTCCCTTGCGGTTCCCATTTCCTCCTCCAGCTCTTCAAACTCTATATTCATTAGTCTGTCAAGCGAACACCTGTCAAGAGCTTTGGGTAGCTTCTTATCTCCTCTTGCTATTTTTGTATTAGCAAACAACAAGGTATCAGCCAATCCTTCACGGTATGCCAACCTACATATGGTCTTTATTTGGGAAGCTGCACCATAGAAACTGCTCTCTTGAAAACCTAATGTCCCCAAGAAAAAATCTCTAAAATCATAAATAAAGTTCTCAGATAGTTGTGAGAAAGCTAAATCCTCTACCTTATATTTTTCTTCGATGAATGTGCGAAGATTGCTTCGTGTAGAGTGATAATTAGATAGCGTATCTTTCTTAATATCTATTCCAACGTGTTCTTCTTTCTCCCTGATAAGCCTATCAAGGCGTTCTATAAGCATACACCGAGATTGTACGCTCCCTTGAAACTGCTCCTTGATGTCCGTGGCTGTAAATGTCTGTCCTTTGGACAGCAATGTTTGATAAGTGGACTGAATGGAAAGTACTAAACTATCCAGCTTTCCGTTCACTTCCACCGCCTCATGGCTCTTGCCCCTCATTCTACTCTCACGAGGACTCCACAAATCTATATCGCAAGATAGCTTGCAACTAAACTGTGCTATACTCCTTCCAAGTGTGATACGTCCCATAATGGGAGCTTTACCCTGCTTATCCTTTCCGCTCTTTTTGAGGTAGAGCAACACCTTCATCTTTTCTGTTTTCATACGCTTTAATTTTTATGGGCAAAGTTACCCGAATTAAAGCGTTCCTCACTTATGCAGAAAACTGCCGACCAAAGCAACAAACACACGAGAGAAACAATTTCAGTTACCTACATCTGCATTTAGTTACCTACTTCAAATCTTGGTAATGATTTAGTAACTGAACTTTTGCCTATATCTGCATATTTCTACCCTTTACAAATAGAGCAGTTTTATACAAATTGCCTCGTTTCTACCTCATTACCAATTAGTTTGCATATCTTTCGATATTTCTTCATTTTCCTTGATTAGTTACAATGCAAAAGAGCCTGTTTTACAACGCAAAAGAGGCTCTTTTACAACACGCTGATATTCAGTTTATTACACCATACTGTCTCTTTTGTAAATTCTTTACATTTTTAATAACATTTCTTCATCTATAAAATACAGCAAATTATTACAGTTTCTTAGCTTTGAAAAGAGTTCTATCCTTCTCCAAAAACTTTACTATATGCTGGTATTTTTCTATATCAACAGAAACAATAACGACCCTGTATAAAAGATACAGAGCCGTTGTCGTTATAATATTTCGATAGTTTGAATTTCAATTACTCCTATTTATCCATTCTTATCCAAACGCAAAGTTGAGAACAAAAAGGATAGATAGAATACAGAGAGTCCAGTTTAGGTCCTTCCAACGATGTGTACAAAGCTTCATAACTACGAACGACAAAATACCTAAACAAATGCCGTCAGCGATAGAATAGCACAGAACCATCGTTATCATTGTTATGAAAGCTGGGAAAGCTTCGGTCATATCACTAAGGTTTATCTTCTTTACTGAGTCAAGCATGAGTACACCTACCATGATAAGGGCACCACTTGTGGCAGCACTTGGTATAAGAAGGAAGACTGGAGCGAGGAATAAAGATAGAATAAACATGGCACCTACAACCAATGAAGTTACGCCAGAACGACCTCCTTCGGCTATACCACTAGCGCTTTCTATATAAGTTGAGATCGTAGAACTACCGAGCATGGCTCCGCAAGTAGTACCTATAGCATCACTCATCATAGCTTCGCTAACACGTGGAATGCTTCCATCTTCACGTACAATGCCTGTTTTTTCAGCCAATCCCATAAGTGTTCCGATGGTATCGAAGATATTAACGATAAGCAACGAGAAGACAACGAGCACTGTTTTGAGGTTCAATAAGCCTGAGAAATCGAACTCACAGAAGATGGGCGAAATATCTTTAGGTGCAGAAACTGGCAACCAATGATCTGGGAAAATGGTAACACCCAATGGTATTCCTATCAATGTTGTAATAATAATGCCCCAAAACAATGCGCCTTTAACGTTACGTGCCATGAGTACTCCACTAAGTAAGGTGGCGAAAATACCCAGCAAACATGGAGCAGTGAAAGCACCTAAGCCTACAAAAGTTCCTTCTTTCGATACAATAATACCGGCATTCTTAAGACCGATGAAGGCAATAAACATACCGATTCCCGCAGAAATGGCATAGCGTAGGTTATTTGGAATAGCGTTAAAGATCATCTCTCGCACGTTGAAAAACGTTATCAAGATAAATACAATGCCCTCAATCAAGAGAATAGCGAGCGAGTTTTGCCACGAATAGCCCATTGCTTGGCAAAGCGTATAGGCAAAAAATGCGTTGAGTCCCATTGATGGTGCTTGTGCAAAAGGCAACTTTGCCATGAATGCCAACAAAAGAGTGGCAATCGCAGAAGCCAATGCTGTAGCAGTAAAGAGTGCTCCTTGGTCCATACCTGTAGACATAAGGATAGATGGATTCACTGCTAAAATGTAACTCATCGTTAGGAATGTTGTTACACCAGCTATCATTTCGGTGCGCAACTTCATTGTTTTAGGGTCGAACCCTAAGGTCTTTTCTAAAAGATTCATAAGATGTTTAATTTGTATTTTGATTATTATTTGTTGTCTTTTGTAGTTTCAAGCCAATCATCTATCAGCATTCTTGCAATTGATAACTTCTCTGGAAGATTGGGCAGATTGTCCTTCTTAAACCAGCTTCCATTAGATAGTTCACTCCTTTGCAGGTGTATTTTGCCTTCAACATAGTCGGCGTTGTAACCCACCATAATACCGCAAGGATACGGCCACGGCTGTGAACCGAAGTAACGGAGATTGTTTATCTTTATTCCAGTTTCCTCTTCAACTTCTCTATGCACTGCTTCTTCAAAGCTTTCGCCAGTCTCTACGAAGCCAGCAACCAAGCCGTAGTGGTTATCTTTAAAGCTGTTGGCTCGAACCAATAGCACTTCTTCGCCACGATGTATCAGTACAATGACGGCTGTTGCTACCTGTGGCCAAACTTCTTTGCCGCAGTTGGTGCAGCGTTTAGATATTGTTGTGTGCAGTTTCATCGGTGCTCCGCACACGCCACAGAACTGTGTATTCTGGTTCCAATAAAGCAATTCATAGCATTTTCCAGCTTTCTGATAAAGCGTTTGCGATAGTTTGTAATAGCTGTTGCGCAATCCACACACTTCAAGAGTGGGGTTATCGGTCATTGGCACATCTATATTTACCGCCTTTACACTTGTTCCGTCGGGCATCGAATCTATCTCTAATACCTGTGACCATGCTTTCAAGGGAACAGGACAATCCTCTGATAGTGGTATTGTATAGCCGGCTGCAGTCTTTTCCAACACAAGGTCGGTCTTGCAAAATACAAACCAATAGCACTTCATTTTGGTATTCTTTTCTCCTTTTTCTAATGCTTTAGCTTATTCGCCAAATAGTATTTTGCGGTCGCGAGCGGCAGCTTTCTCAGTCCATTCGGTAGGTACAAATTTCCAGTTGCTGTTGGGTTGTGGATTCAAAGTACCTGCTTTCTTTATCTCTTCCATAAGATAATGGCGTTGATCAAGGTCGCTTCGCCATATAATACGGTTCTTTAGTTGATCTTGTGGAATGCCTGCACCTTTTGTAAGGAGCTCTCCTCCACCATTACCACGATAACTATTAACAGCCACCTTATAGTATTTTGTTTCGTCAAAAGGCTGTCCGTTGCTCATTTTTAGTATGTTTACCTTCTGCCCATATGGCTTTGTTACGTCTACTTCATAGTCTATTCCCGCAGCAGAATCGAAGTTAAACGAGAAGTTTTTAAAGCCTAAGCGTTGTGAATCGTCCCTTGTATCTTCCGAAAGCAATAGCAAATGGTCGTCAGCCGACTTCATTGTGTTCGCCCAAAGGTTATAACTCATCTCCAAATAGTCTTTGATTTCCTTGCCAGTTAGCTTCATAACGTAAAGTTGATTCTCGTATTTATAAAGACTAAACATATCTCCTACAGTGATAGGACCTGCTTTTATACTTGAGTTAAAGCCCAGAGGAGCATTGAAAGCAATATCTGCTTTCGTGATTTGAAGCTCTAAATTAAGAATTAAATCGTTGAAAGCTGAGTTGCCAAAGAAGCAGTCTTTCGTGCTGATAGTGTTTTCAAAGCGTCCGATTTCGGTATTTGCCCAACTCTTTACTTCGTTTATTTCATTCTGAAAATGTGCCATAAACGGCTCATCAACGGTCAAATCTCTTACATTTACCAACTCTCCCGACTTCTTAATAACATTGAAACGCTTACCATTTTTGGCATTTTTCTTTGCAGGCGATAAGGTTATGGTTGCCACAGCTACCTTTTGTGCGTTGTTAGCAGGGTCGAGACACAATACCTCTTTGCCATTTTTATTGTTTACAATAATATTGTGTGGTTTGTGGTCGTGGCCGAAAAACACCACATCAAAACCGTCTACCTCTTCTGCAACCTTCTTTGAAGCGTCCTCAACATAATTCGGAGTCGTAATGCCACCGTCCCAACCAGAGTGGAAAAGTCCTACGATAACGTCTGGGTTCTCATTCGCCTGCAATGCAGCAACTGTCTTTTTTGCCGATGAAACAATATCTTCGAAGTGCAGACCTTTCCACAAATTCTCTTCCAACCAGTTAGGAATAGCAGGTGTAAGCATGCCTACAACTGCCACCTTCACACCATTTTTCTTTTTAATAATGGTGTAAGGCAACACGTACGGTTTTTGTTTCTCTGTGTCAATGATATTTGCTCCCACCACAGGACAATTCAATTCGCGTATCCATTTATCGTAAACAGCATGCCCAGTCTCTATATCGTGGTTTCCAACACTACTTGCATCGTACTTCATAAAGTTCAATACGCTGGCAGCAATATTTTCCTTTTGTGTCTGAATATAGTTGTAGTAATAACAGATAGGTTGCCCCTGTAGAATGTCGCCATTATCTAATAGGTAAACATTTTCGGCACCTTGCTTTTGTCTTAATTCCTTTACAAAGGTTGCAACCCGTGCCATTGATCCTTCTTTTAGCTTACGTGTAATGAAGTCGTAGGGGAAAAATGAACCATGAACGTCCGATGTTTCTACCAATTTTATAGTTATATCTTTATTCTGAGCCATTGCTCCTAGACTGCTTAATGCTAATGCCATAAATGCAAATAAAAGTCTTTTCATATATATTGATTGTTAAATCGTGCAGCGGAAGAGTCTGCCTCAGTTGCTCCAGCCTATCTTATTTTAAACTTAACCGACGTATATCCCACCAACTTATCGGTTCTTCCGCCTGGCTCACGATAATAAACCAGCGCTTGGTACGAGTTTTCGGTTTGATAGTAGCTACCTTCTGTTGGCATAATTTCAGTTTTTCCGTTTTCGTTCAACACTACGTATTGATAGCTGTAATAGCCCAATTTCAGTGGAATAACAGCCTGATAGCTTTTCGATTCATTATCGTAAGCTAATTTATATTGCGGTAAAAACCTGTCATAAGTCCAATCAGCGTTTACATAAACATCGCCTTTGCTAAGCTGTGGACAACTTAATTGGAAATGAACCAGCATGTAATCGCTTTCAGTATTGATATTATAGTTGTCCGAATTACGTATTAAGAACGCTCCGTTTGCGTCTTCATCGTACAGATAGTTAGGCCTTGGCAATGCAATATAGGGGTAAGCGTGAAAGTTTTTGCCGTCCCATCTAATGCGTTCGATACCCGTCGAGGCTACATCAGTAGACAAAATCTCGAACTTTCTGTATTCGTTGCCCGCCCAAAAGATGTAGTTTACGTTGTGACTCCACCGCAATCCATCGCTCATAACGTATTGTGGCTTTACATTCCATCGTGCATTGTCCCATCGTTTGTTCTGTAACAACACGGTCTTTAGCTGTGTTTGCGGGTTCGTTACGTTGTAACTATTGTACTTTAGTTCCATTTCCACCTGCTGATGTGCTGTGTTTATGGTAGCATCGGTATTGGTTATAATATTCAATCCTACGCCCATTGATCGCATTAGAGGTTCTTTTACCATGAAACATGCTTTTATCACCTCGTTGTTGTCTTCATCGTAGATTGTAAGCAGATAATTACCAGAAAGTTTTGGACGGCATTTATCGTTTGGAATACTAAGGTGATAGTGTGTATAAATGGTATTTGTAAGCAACGATTGTTCTACGTCGTCTATCGTATTTCCACTTGCAAAGCCGTCTACATAATCGCTCTCGAACAGTGAAGTAGATTTACTCCAGTCGGCTTCGCAGTGTTCCAGCTTATAGGTATAGCGATGATACTCATGTGTAAGGTCATCAAAATCGATGTCCAACATGCCATTTCCTAATTCCATAACAGGCATATTGAGCCAATCTTTGTTCGCTACGACCTGCAACGAACGTATATTCTCGCTCAATATTTCGTGGCGTTGTGCTGCAGTACTTATTGAAAACAACAACGACAATAGCAGTAAGACAGTTTTTCTGCCCTTTCTCATAAGCATATTTCCTATTCTTTAAGGTAATAGTTTCTTCAAGAACTCGTCGAGATCTTCCTCTAAATCAGGCAGCAAATCGTCTCCAGCGATAATCGTATCATCGTCTGCTACATATACTTCGGCAATGTTTTCTCCTTCTTCATCTTCTAAAACCAAGCTGTAAGGCTTCATTATTCCGAAGTCGTCTACAATGTCTTTCAAGGCCAATGTTTCTGCACGGAGTAGCGCAGTAACCTTTTTATTGAATTCGTCATCGTTGTTTTCAATCCATTCCTCAACAACACAACGTGTTATTTCTTCCCCTTCGTCGTTGAAAGCCATAAGGTCTCCGGTAAATTGAGACACTCTTAAATGAATGTCTGTCATCGTTGTTGGGGCCTCAGTTGTGGGGAATTTCTGCGCAATCTTCCTTAGAAAGCGTTCTATTTGTTGCTTGGTCTGTTCCATAATATAAAACCTTTAAAGAACTATTGAATGCTATTTAAACTATGGCAAAGTTAGTAAAACTTTTTATTTATAGTGGTACAAACACACCTTTTTTAATAAATTATGCCGCTTTTATGGTCTTACGTGCCGATTTCTCAGTATCTTTGCAAACATAAAAATAGAAAAAACTCTCGTTCTTACAATGTGAGAAATAACAACAAGTTACTTGCAATATATTTAGAAACAATATGAAACAAACGATTTTAGTTACAGGTGGTACTGGTTTTATCGGTTCACATACAACGGTAGAACTACAAGAAGCAGGGTACGAAGTAGTAATAGTAGACAACCTTTCAAACTCTAAAATAGAAGTACTCGATGGTATTGAGAAGATAACAGGTATACGCCCAGCTTTCGAAAAGGTTGACCTTGAAGATAAAGAGGCTACCGAACGTGTATTCCAAAAATATCCAAATATAGAAGGTATCATTCATTTTGCTGCATCAAAGGCTGTGGGCGAAAGTGTTGAAAAGCCATTGATGTACTATCGTAACAATGTTGTTTCGCTCATCAACCTACTGGAAATGATGCCAAAATACAATGTAAAGGGCATTATTTTCTCAAGTTCTTGCACCGTATATGGCCAGCCTAACAAAGAGAATCTACCTGTTACGGAAGATGCACCCCACCAAAAAGCAACATCGCCATACGGCAATACGAAAGAGATAAACGAACAAATTATTTACGATTACATACACAGCGGTGCTGCCATTAAGAGCATTGTACTTCGTTATTTCAACCCAATTGGTGCGCATCCAACGGCTCATATTGGTGAATTACCTAATGGTGTGCCCAACAATCTTATTCCTTTCGTTACGCAAACTGCTATGGGAATACGTGAGCAACTGACTATTTTCGGCAACGATTATAATACAGAAGATGGCACATGCATACGCGATTACATCTATGTAGTGGACCTTGCGAAGGCTCATGTAGCCGCTATGACACGTGTATTGGATAAGGATACCGATAAGATAGAATACTTTAATATTGGTACTGGTAGCGGAAACTCTACTCTTGAGATTGTTACTACCTTTGAAAAGGCTACTGGCGTGAAGGTGAACTGGAAGTTCGGACCACGTCGTGAAGGCGATATTGAAAAGATTTGGGGCGACTGTACCAAAGCCAACACGGTGATGGGATGGAAAGCCGATACGCCTTTAGAGGACGTACTTGCCTCTGCTTGGAAGTGGCAACAGAAACTTCGTGAAGACGGTATCATGTAATTGATGGCCTTAAAACTCTTTTAATGACTTGCTGATGACGCATTACCGCTTCAGCATAAGCATAAAAAAGTCGCTACTTATTGGTGGAATTGATTTCCTATCGCCTTTCCTACATGTATAATAAACAATTCTTCAACCAATTGATAGTATATGTAAAGGGACAATTCGACACGTTTCTAAATATAAAGAAACAACGAATTGGGTGTAAGGAATGTAACAAATTAGATGTCCATACTTGGGGTATGATAGAAGCATAGAATTACTCCCATTTTGTAAATATATTATCATAAGAAAACAATAGTAACGCTTTGACTTTGTAATAGTGCCTGTTTTGCGATGCAAAACAGGCACTATTGCGTTGTAAAATAGACGCTTTTACAACGCAAAACAATGGGTTTTATAACGTATTGATAACAAACAAGTTACACAAGACTGATACTTTGAAATAATCTTTACATTATTCTTACTTTATTGTACCCTTATTTTGATAAGAAAAAAGTAGATAAAACGATGTTCTTCCGCTACACTTAAAGTTTGCATTTATTTATAATTCAAACCATATAATAAAGTCTTTTTATCTTCGTTATAAACTATATAAAAATAATAAAAAGAAATTAAACGATGAAGAAAGTAGTATTTTTATTTATGGCTTGCTGCGCTATGGCAATGTCGCTGATGTCGTGCCACAGAGAACCAGAGCTTACCCCAGAGGGAGAAAAGACTATGTCTGTCCATCGACTCTTCTATGAGAGATTGCTTGGACAATGGTATTATGAAGAACAAAGCGACACCCGATATCGCTACATAGCCTACAATTTTATGGAAAAAGGTAAGTTAGAAACCTATGAAAAATTTCTTACTCGCAAGCGTATTAAAAAGGGAGATGAAGTAATTTATGGTGATTGGGAAATAGAAGAAGACTCCATAAGCAAAGGAGAGTGGGGCTTAGGCTGGAAAGAAGAGTATGGCGAGATGTATCTTTCTACATCTGAGGAAGACGGTAAAGGACACAGTGTAGTGCAACTTCACTGTTTAGAATATGTAAACCAAAGCAACTTGGTGTTGAAATATTTCGGTACGGGCAACCATTCTATGCTTTTCAAGCGCGGAACTTCTAAGCCTTCGATTTAGAAAAACATTGCTTTCGCTAAGGAATAACCACGTTTTCTTGTTGGTAATTAGTCTATTATTCGACAGAAAAACGTGGTTATTCCTTATTTTTTAGCTATCTTTGCATCATTATATATAAAGAACAAGATATGGAAGTCGCAAAGAAACCACTCATGGGAATGAACCTTTTGGAACTGAAAACGGTTGCAAAGGAACTTGGTATGCCTGCTTTTACAGGCGGACAGATGGCAAAGTGGCTCTATACACAGCATGTAACGTCGATTGACGATATGACTAATTTGTCGAAAGCCAATCGCGAAAAGCTGAAAGCGGCTTATACTATAGGTTGCAAAAAACATATCGACGCACAGTATTCAAAAGACGGAACCATCAAGTATTTGTTTCCAACGGACGACGGAAAGTTTGTTGAGTCGGTGTATATTCCCGACGACGACCGTGCTACTCTTTGCGTCTCGTCACAAGTTGCTGCAAAATGAACTGTCTTTTTTGCCAAACTGGCAAGCAAGGATTTGAGGGAAACCTTACAGCAACCGATATATTGAACCAGATTTACTCGCTTCCTGAACGCGAAAAGCTAACCAATATCGTGTTCATGGGGCAAGGCGAGCCTATGGATAACTACAACAACGTATTGCGAACTACACAGATAATGACTGCTGATTATGGCTATGCATGGTCGCCAAAGCGCATTACGGTGAGTTCAATTGGTATAAAAAACAAACTAAAACAGTTTTTGGAAGAGAGCGACTGCCACGTTGCGATAAGCATGCACTCGCCTATTCCTAACGAGAGAGCAGGGATAATGCCCGGAGAACGCGGCATGTCAATTGCCGATATCGTGGAGTTGCTACGCAATTACGACTTCTCTCACCAGCGCCGTCTGTCGTTTGAGTATATCGTTTTCAAAGGTGTGAACGACTCGGAACGCCACGCAAAGGAAATCATACAGTTACTGAAAGGATTGGATTGCAGAATAAACCTAATTCGTTTCCATACCATCCCCAACGTTCCACTGCATGGAGTAGACGACAAAAAGATGGAGGAGTTTCGCAATTACCTTACCCAACACGGCATATTCACTACTATACGTGCCAGTCGCGGGCAGGATATTTTTGCAGCTTGCGGCTTACTTTCTACAGCAAAGAAGATTGCTGATGAACGTGCGTAAACTATTTTCGTTCGCTGTACTCGTAGCAATACTATTGCTAACGGGGTGCAAAAACAACATATTCCGCCCTGCAAGCTATGGCGGAGCCTACGAAGTTGTAGTGGCGGGAGATAGCGATAGTCTTTTATACGATGTATTTTCGACACCGATAGTAGGACTTCCGCAATCAGAACCAGCGTTCGATGTAGTGGAAATTGCACACAATGAATTGCAGGGCGATAGCAAAATGGTGCGCAATTTAGTTGTTTTGAAAATAGACCAACACGATAAAGGAGTGAACATAAGCACCCAACAGAACGTGTATGCACAGCCACAGGTTATCATAACCATCACTACTCCATCGCTAACGAGGCTAAAAGCTTTTATGAAAAAGCAGGGACATACTTTGCGTAACTATCTTACGAAAGTAGAATTGCACCGCTCTCAAGGTGATTTAGCAGCACAACCGAATGTAAAAGCGGAAGGTTTGATACAGAAAATGTTTGGAATTAACATGCAAGTGCCTGCTGAATTAACAGCAAGTAAAACTGGGAAAGACTTCCTATGGCTTTCTAACAATGCGGCATCGGGTATGTCTAATATTTGTATATACAGCATTAGCAAAGGCGATTTTGCCCAACAGCGCGACAGCGTGATGCGAAAAAACATGCCGGGAGAGCAACAAGGAATGTATATGCAAACCGCTTCTATTGCTTCAATATCGCACGGACAGGGCAAATCCGTAACGATACGAGGACTTTGGGAGATGACAAACGATGCCATGGGAGGTGCTTTCGTAGCATATTGGAGGCCGAAAGGTAAGCGCATAATAGTAACAGAAGCTTTTGTTTATGCGCCCGAAACAAAAAAACGGAACCTTGTACGCCGATTGGAAGCTGCCCTTTATACAAGAAAATAAGTAAGAATTAAATAGAGATACATAATATACAGAATAAGTTATGAGTAACAATAAAAAAGTCCGAGTAGCTATTACGCATGGCGATACGAACGGAATAGGATACGAACTGATATTTAAAGCCTTTGAAGAACCAACAATGTTGGAGCTATGTACGCCTATAATATATGGCTCTCCAAAGGTTGCTACCTATCATCGCAATGCCTTAGAGATTGAAGCAACCTTTACAATCATCAACGATATAAGCGAAGTTCAAGACAATAGGATAAACTTTATTCCTGTATTCGACGAGGAAATAAAGGTGGAAATCGGCGTTCCAACTGAAGAATCGGGCAACGCTGGCTTGCTTGCAATAGACCGAGCGTTGGCTGATTACCATGCTGGCGGCTTCGATGTACTGGTAACTGCACCGATAGAAAATAGCGAACACTTCCATTTCAGTGGGCAAAGTCGTTACATAGAAGACCATTTACCTGCCGAAGAAGCTACTCTTTCTATGCTTGTTAGCGAAAGATTGCGTATTGCTTTGGCTACTCGTAACCTGCCGTTAAAGCAAGTGGCAGAGTCTATTTCTATTGAAGGACTTACCGAAAATGGCCGTTTGCTGTACCAAAGCATACGTCGCGACTTCCGCATTTCCAATCCACGTATCGCCCTTTTAGCCCTTAATCCGAAGGCAGGCGATAACGGTTTGCTTGGTTCAGAGGAACAAGAGGTGATTGAACCTGCTATTGCTGCACTCGAAAAAGAGGGAATTCAGGCTTTTGGACCATACGCAGCGGATAAGTTTTTCGGTAGTAACGATTGGGAACAGTTCGATGGTGTGCTTGCAATGTACTATGAACAAGGACTTACTCCTTTCCGTTCGCTCACAGTAGAAGGGGGCGTAAACTATCTTGCAGGACTGCCATTGGTTCGCACTGCACCCGAAATAGCTGACAGTTTCAATATTGCAGGCAAAGGAATAGCCGATGCTATGCCTATGCGTCATGCCATTTTCCTTGCTATAGACATCTTCCGTCATCGCATGGAATACGATGAGCCAATGGGTAATCCATTGCCAAAACTATACAAAGAGCGTCGTGATGATAGTGAAAAAGTGCGCTTTGCTGTACCCAAAAGAAAGGAAGAATAATAGATAAAAATAGATGACTGCTTGGTGATTCAGATATTCAAAGCTTCTCTGTGTATTGTAGAGTTGTTGTAATTTCTATTCCCATGTAAGAAAAGAAGCCTATGAAAAAGAAACATCAGAATGGTTTTTTCCTCTTCGGTATTGTTGTTTTGGTGATAATGGTAACCCAATTAGACTTTGCCGAAGTATGGAATGGGCTGCAACATGCAGGCTATTGGTTCTTCGCAGTGGTGATATTGTGGGCCTTTCTCTATATTTTTAATACTTCGTCTTGGTATATCATCATCAAAAGTCAGACCAAAGGCGACGACAAACGCATGGTTCCGTTCTGGTATCTCTATAAACTTAGCGTGTCAGGATTTGCTTTGAACTATGCCACACCAGGCGGATTGATGGGTGGAGAGCCCTATCGTATCATGGAATTAACACCCCGTATCGGTGTGGAACGTGCTACATCGTCGGTGCTTTTATTCGTTATGACACACATCTTCAGTCATTTTTGGTTCTGGTTGTTATCTATTCCGCTCTTCATTCTTACGCAGCACGTCAGTGTTTTCATGGCAATAATGCTCTCAGTGTGTGCATTTTTCTGCCTAACAGCTATCTGGTTCTTCCTCTCTGGCTATCGAAAAGGACTCGCTGTTCGCGTTATGAACCTGTTACGGCATATCCCTTTCGTTAAGAAATGGGCACGACGGTATGTGGAAGAGAACCAAGAGCAACTCGAAAACATAGATAAGCAAATAGCAGCGTTACATAATCAGGACCCGAAAACATTTTTTTCGGTGGTGTTTATCGAACTCATGTGTCGCATTTGCAGTGCTCTTGAAGTGTTCTTCATATTGCTTGTCTTGTTCCCAAACGTGAATTATCTGAATTGTATCCTCATTATTTCATTCACGACGCTATTTGCCAACATGTTGTTTTTTATGCCGTTGCAACTTGGCGGACGCGAAGGTGGCTTCTTAATGTCGGTATCTGGCTTAGGACTTACGTCTAATGCAGGTATCTTTGTAGCCCTTATTGTGCGACTTCGTGAACTTATTTGGACAGCCATTGGCTATTACTTATCAAGGTTTCTAAAGGTAAGTAAAGGCAATTGAGCTGAAAACGACAACACCTTTTCTGATATTTTATTGACCAAAACATATTGAAACATGAAACATTTTTATTTTTTTGCAGCAGGACTTAGTCTACTTCTTACTGCGACACCGCTACAAGCGAAAGTATATCACGTTACTACGAAAGGAACAGGCGATGGTTCTTCATGGGCAAATGCTATGGGAAGCATAGACGATGCCTTGGCAAAAGCAACTTCGGGAGATGAGATTTGGATTGCAGCAGGTACCTATAAGCCTACCCAACTCATTAAATCTTCGAAAAAAAACTCACGCCATTTCCCATTAAAAGATGGTGTTTCGCTTTATGGCGGTTTTGCTGGTACAGAGTCGAAGAAGGAAGAACGTGCAAAAATAGAAGATGGTGAAGCCTACAATTATGTAAATGAGACAATATTAAGTGCCGATGATGATGTGGCTGACGAATGGGTAAGAGAAGCTAATTCAGAAACTCCGTTTGTGTATGGATGGAAGGTTGAAAACAATATCATACCAGGAACAGAGAATAATGCTAACCATATATTATTTAAAAAGGAGGAATTAACAGTTTCAATAACTATCGACGGATTTACCTTAAAGGGTGCAAATGCAATGGTATATAACGTCCAATGTTCGGGTGGAGCTATCTATGCAGTGGGCGATGTAACCATTACAACTTGCCAATTCATAGAAAACTCTTGCTACTTTACAGCTGAAGGAAACAAAGATGCCAATGGTGCAGCCATCTATTTGATAGGTAAAGGCAATGCAAAAATTGCCAATTGTTTCTTTAAGCGTACTTATGGACACTCTCCAAACACCCAAGCACAAGGCGGAGCAGTATATGCGGAGAACACCGAAATAAACAATTGTTACTTCTTAGACTGCGTTTCTTTAGATGCAGGAGGTGCTGTTTACAATGTTAAAGGTAAGGTTATTGATTGCGAATTTGATAATTGCTATGCCCGAGAAGGAGGTGCTATCTATTCAACATCAGGCACTCTAAGAGACAACGAAGTATTTAATTGCCGTGCACTTCTTGGCGGTGGAATCTACAATATGGGCACTGCCATCAATAATACTGTGGGCAACTGCTTTGCCGATTATACTTTACTTGGCGATGATAAAGGCGGTGCTGGTGGTGGAGTCTATAATAAAGGCACATTCATAGGGGCTGTTGTGTATAACTGTACGTCGTTTCATGGAGCGGAATCTTCGCCGATGGTGGCAAAATAATAAACTGTACCGTTCAAAATAACACGTCGAGAAAAGCTACAACAAGTGCTAATATCGACTTCTCTGCTAACAGCAACATTGAGAAAGATGTGATAAATACCATCAGCGGTACTGATGTGAGTAAATCAAACTTTGAGGCTCCAACTGCATTTGAGGGCAGTACAACCGATGAAAAAGAGACAAAAGACATTCTTTTTGCCAGCTGGGAGCTGCAAACAGGCAGCGAATATATTGATAAGGGTGTAGCTATCGATGTAGACGATTACGCTAAAGACATTTATGGCAACGACCGAATAATGGGCAAGAGCATTGATATTGGTGCATCTGAGTTCAATACTACAACTGCTATTGCACCCATTGTACCTGGTAAAGAAGTACTTAATTATGGCTATTACTCTATCAGCGGACAATATCTTGGCACTATTTTCCCATCTGTTTCTGGTATTTACATCGTAAAAATAACAGACAACAACAAGACTGTAATTACAAAGAAGATAGTCGTTAAGTAGACTTTCTGAAAACATTAAAAGGGTTTACACCTTATTATATATAGGCTGCGCATCGATAGAAATATTGGTGCGCAACTTTTTTAATGGTCAAAACGATGAATAACAACAACTTTTAAGACTTCTGTTTCTTTTATTAAAAGGCTACTAAAAAGTATTATCTATAACAGTTTTTAGATAAGAGATGAATTCATATACATATTTCTATCTATCTTTGCGACCATTAAAAAGACAACAACACATTCTTTTTAGCTTGTCAATACATCTATATTAAAGCTTTGAATGTGGGTCTGATACTTTGAGAACGCGCATTACAATTCTTAGTTTTATGCGCGAACTAAATAACTTGATAATGATTTTAAATTATAATATAATATTAAACACTACAAGATGATGAAAAAATTACGTTTGATTCATTCATTTTTATTGCTCTTATTAGCAATCGGAATGCATGCAACAGAGCCTATTTCTGGCTTTTTCCGTATTAAAAACGCACACACACGACCCGATGGAAAGCTGTATGTACAAGTAACTGGCAAGTATCAAGCACAGCCCAATCAGACTGTCGATGCTGTAAAAACGCAACCTGGAAGCGTTATTCAGTTAGAAGCAAAATGGGACAATGCGAAAAGTAGATACACTATAACTACCTTACGCTCGCAAGGTGTTGATGTTGTTAATGGCTACTTATTGCAAGGACTTAAGCTTGTGAAAGAAAACATAAACCAGAAAATACAAGATAAACTGGGTAATGGTTTTGCAGCTAACATAGCAAAAACCGCATGGGAAACCCAGATTCTTGCAAAGTGGGACTTAGACATGCACTTAGAGAAAACGACTACTACAGGCGGAGTTGAGGCCTATTATATGTTTGCAACCGTACCATCTATGCAACCTATTGTAGATTTCTATAAAACTTATAGTTGGATTGCGGGCACCCAAATCGACAATGCTCTTGCTGGCTATCCAGAACTTCTTGCAGGCTTAAAGAATGGTAATGCCGATGCAGTTTGGAAAGCAGTAGAACAGTATGCAGTCCAAGCTATCGCCAATCGCTTTGGTGTTACCAGCGATTTAGCTATCTTAGTAAAGAGCTATGTAGATGCTGGTCGCGTGAATCACGGCCATACTTACTACTTAATGGAAGGCGTTCTTGATCGCATAACAGAGAATGGTCGCAATATAAACAAATACCGTGAAGGTGAAGCAAAGTTCAATTTTTGTAATAATAATGCTACTTCTGAGTATGGTCCTGAGCTTGCAGATGTTGGCGAAGCAGCTAAATGGATTATCGAACCTGTTAAGGATAACGCTGCAGACTACTTTGGTGTTGCTCCTGTTAGCAAGATGAAGGGCAAGAATGATAAGTATTTTACTTCCCTTTATACCGACTTTCCAATGCAGATTGTAGACAATATGAATGCCTACATAGTAGAATCTATTGGTACAACAGGCGCTGAAAAGGGTTATGCACAATGTACTAAGATAGCATCACAAGGCGACATTATCCCTGCTGGAACACCAATTGTGCTTGAATGTGAGACTACTCAAAGTTTCTCAAATCGTTTGTTACCTATAGCAAATACAGATGCAGCTCCTACTAATAATACTCTTAATGGTGTGTTCTTCGACGAGGCTAAGGCAACTATAGAAACGGGTGGAAAGACTGTTCGTGTATTTAACATCAACCCAAAGACCACTGTTCGCAACCCAATCGGTTTCTATCGTTATAGCGGTACAACCATTAAGGGCAACAAAGCATTCTTGTTGGTAGATGCTAAAACATCTGGTGCTAAGTTAGACGGATACGATATGGAAGAAGATGGAATGGTTAATGGTATCAACGAAGTTACATCAGAAGCTATTGTTACAGATGCTAATGCAGTCTACTACGATTTGCAAGGTCGCCGTGTAGAACGCCCTGGCAGAGGTATTTATATCGTAAATGGAAAAAAAGTAATTATCAAGTAAGGAGGGAAAACAACATGAAAAAGAAAGAATATGCAATGCCCACTTGCGAAGTGGTTACATTACAATTAAGCGGTGACTATCTTGAAAGAGGATTCGCAGGCCAGTCTAAAGTTCCAGTCGGCGGAGAAACAGATGATGAAGAAGAAGATGAAGAGGTAGACGATATGAACTAATAAAGGGCAAAATGTACTCTTTGTACACAGAAGTCTATACTAATCAGAGTATATCAGCTGCGCATCCACATTCAGTCGGTGCGCAGTTTTTGTTGATTTATTGGTTGTAATATAGTTCAGAACTACTTTTCTTGTCCAGCAATTTTGGCAAAACTGAATTAAGATTCTACTATAAACAACCACAAAAATTCACTTGTTAGAATAGTAAAAGAATCATGGCTTCAAGCTATATTTTGGACAAAAACAATGCAACAAAAGTGTAAAGATTTTACATAAAGCATTTTCTTGCGTAATCAACTGAATACCAAAGCGTTGCAATAGTACCTATTTTGCATAATAAAAGAGCCTGTTTTACAACGCAATAGTGCCTGTTTTGCATTGCAAAACAGGCACTATTGCGATACGAAAGCGCTATTATCATTTTTACTTACTATTTTATTTACAAAATAAGAGCCATATTCTTATACTATCACCTTGATGTTTTCTACATCTATGTGTATATGTTGTAAGGGCGAAATCTATTCCAATTATCCTTTTACCCTTGCTATTTGGTATCTTATCAGTGGGCAATAAAAAAAGCCCGAAGGTATATTTCCTTCGGACTTTGAGGTGCCTAGCAGAATCGAACTGCTCTACACGGTTTTGCAGACCGTTACCTAACCGACCGGCCCAGGCACCATTTTGTTTCGTTGAACAACTAAGGCAATCCCCCTTAATTGCGGTGCAAAAGTAATAAGAAATATTTGTTTGACCAAATTTTTTATCAACTATTGCAACAAGAATTTACTTTCTTTTGGGCGTTAAAGTTGTTTTTTTGTGTCATTTGTTCGCGTATTGCACAGCCTTTACAGCCTCCGCAAGCGTTCCTTGAAACCTTAATCGTTCTTATAAGCATACGGATAACATAGGCTACAGCTAACGCTAAAACAATGCCAACAATGATATATTGTTCCATGAGCTCTCCTTTCTTTTATTATACAGGCTCGTCTTCTATTCTATCAACGAATAGGTTTTCAGTTGCCTTCATTTCGTCTTTATCGAACCATTGCGACAGTTTGTCTTCCGCCTTTTGTTTCGCTTCATCGTCTACATAGTCCCAAACTTTTCGCAACACATATATAAGTACACCGAGGTCGTCGCTCAATCCTGCGAGCGGAATAGCATCTGGCATGATGTCAAGCGGTGTAATCAGATACCCAAGCGCCCCTATGATGATGCTTTCTCCTTAAATGACACCTTATCGCTATCGATAGAGTAATACAGAATCAACGCCGCATAAACCAGTTTTGCACCAGCTCGCTTGGCTATACGCTGTATTTTCTCGATAAATCCATTCTTTGTGAATTTCTCTTTGTATTTGCTTAAATCTGGTATTTCCATATATTTCCTTTATTGTTACGAATATATACCAAGCACATAGTGTGCCAAAAAGTTAGAAATTCATCACCTTTTCCACGTATTCACAGGCTTCGGGGTGGTCTTTTTTTGCACGTTTCACCTTGTTATTTACAATAGTTTTCATAACAACACGATAGATAAAGTAAAGTACTAAACCGATGGCAACACCCATAAGCGGCACTTGATAGCCTTTTACAGGCAGCGATTCTTCAGAGAATCCTGACAATATTATAATGGGCAACGTTATCAGTACGCCTGCAATAGTATATTGCGTACGCTCTGTTCCTGCTGTATCGAGTGCAGCTTGGTGGTCGAAAAGATAATCGTCTAACTCCTGTTGGTTTAGCTTTCCTTCCATTTGTGGAAAACCTGGGTCGTCCTTATGATTTCTAATTTTGTTCTCAACTTGATGTTGGAAATCGTCTAATATGTATCTGTAGTCTTGAACTTCTTCCATAAGATATAAAGAATAGTACGGTAATTTGTCTTTTCTGCCATACAACTTGGTGGCTGTTAAAGCAGACATTCTCCTTTTTTCATAGCTCAACTCCCTCCCCACAAAGGGGGAGGCAGCGAGTATGTGTAAAGCAGCACTCCTATAAGCCGGGTCTCGTTTCCTTATTGTCTTTCGGCAAATAAGGATGCCTGTCATCTATCTAACCACAGGGTCACCCCATGCGTTTTAGCGTTCTACCTCCGTTGTGCCTTATATGGCTCGGGCGAGTAACCCTCAAACAACGGTTTACATGAACTTGCAGCTCCTGAACGGTACAGCCACGCTGTCACCACCGTGCCGGTAGTCTCTTACACTACCTTCTCACCCTTACCTCGTTTCCAAGGCGGTTGTTTTCTTCTACCTACATCTACTGTTGCCAATAGCTTTCATTTTCGGAAGCAGGATACTCTTTGCTGCCCGGACTTTCCTCTCGTGTTATACAACACCAGCGACAGTGCCGGAGTACTACCTTAGTATGCAAAGTTAGCGTAAATATGCCGAATTGCAAAGCTTTGATATTACATTTTTTGTTAATAGGTACCCTTTTAGCATACCTATAGAATGTTGTTTTAATACACAAAAGGGTAAAAAATGCAGTAAAACAAAAAGTTTATTCGTTTTTTTTTATAAATAATTGTTCTTTTCTTACCTTTGCAAATAAGAACCACAAACCCTTTTAACAAGGGCAATAAGGTGTTGAAGCAAGACGAACGAATATCTAAACAATAAAACTTTAGTACGAATGAAAAAATTGTATCCTATTATTGCAGTCTTGACACTGCTCTCTACAACAGCAAAAGCACAACAAACCATTCGTGGTTGGGTAACCGACGAACAGCGTTTGCCTATTGAATATGCCAACGTTATCGCACTTTCTGTGCGCGATTCCTCGCTTGTTACGGGTATAGTAACGGATAAGGAGGGAGCATTCCAACTTTCTTTATCTACCGATATGCAGGTGTTTTTGCGTGTATCGGGCATTGGTTACGAGCAACGTAATGTATTGTTGCCTCTTATTGCTGATACTTTGCAGTTGAAAGCAGAATCAGATACAAAAGCAATAGAGGGAGTAACAGTTACAGCCAGTCGCCCTAAGATGGCTATACGAAACGATGCTCTTGTTACAACTATCATTGGTTCGTCGTTAGCTAAAGCTGGTTCGGGCAACGATGTTCTTAAGCGCATTCCGCTGTTGAGTGGTAAAGAAGGCAGCTATTCTGTTATAGGTAGAGGAGCAGCAGTTATCTATATAAACAACAGAAAGATAACTGACGCAACTGAGATAGAACGTCTTAACTCGTCGGATATTAAGGACATTGAGGTAATAACCAATCCGGGGGCTCGTTACGATGCCACAGTGAGTGCCGTTATCCGCATTCACACGGTGCGTAAGGCGGGCGACGGCTTCGGTTTCGATGTACGCACGTCAGCTTATTATTGGGAAAACTGGGACACTAACAATCAGCTCAATATGTATTATCGCCGCAATGGCTTGGAACTGACGGCTGGTTCGGCTTACAATATTGACAATAGTCTAAACAAACAAACCACTACCAACGAGGTACAGACCGCCAATTTATGGACGAACAAGTGGACAAGCGATAGCCATAGTTGTAATACAAACAACAATTATACGCTTTCGGCAGCCTACGAGTTCAATGCCAACCACTCTGTTGGTGCGCGTTTCTTCACCAATTTGCTTGTTGGTGCAAACAACGGACACGGTGATTTCTCTACCGATGTGCTAAAAAATAATGTGCTATTCGACCATATAGAGTCTCAAATTAGTGCTAACTCTACTGCCATACCTAATAAAAGTCTCTCGGCTTACTACGTTGGAAAGGTAGGAAAGATAGATATAGATTTCAATACAGACTACTATTATGGTAGAGAAACTGAATACCGCATAACCACAGAGCAAAGTGCCACCAACGCCAATCGCACTGTAACATCGGCAGGAATACACACAAACAAGTTCTTTGCAACCAAGCTGGTGCTCTCTCACCCATTGTTTGGCGGCAGCCTGTCGGTTGGAAACGAGAATACTTTCACTAATCACGAACAAAATTATGTTAATCAAGAAAACGTGGTTCCCAGCACAGCATCAACCATTAAGGAGCGCAATAACGCTTTCTTCTTCGAATATAGCCACCCCACACCCATTGGTCAGCTTATGGCAGGATTGCGCTACGAGCACGTAAATTCTGATTATTACGAACAAGGAGTGTATAGTCCGGCACACAGCCGTACCTACAGCCAATGGTTTCCATCGCTCACTTTCGCAACAAAGATAAAGGAAGTAGGCTTGCAACTCTCTTATTCGGCAAAGACATCGCGCCCCTCTTATAGGCAATTGGGTACAAATGTAGAGTATATGAACCGCTTTACGCGTCAGAGTGGTAACCCTACACTGAAGCCAGAAACGCTACACAACATTACGCTTGTGAGCAGTTGGAACTGGCTAACCTTTGTTGCCAACTACACACAGACACACAACAAAATTATGTATTGGAACGAACAAGAAAGCACTGATGAGAATATAACCAACTTGCGTTACCGCAATTTCAAAAGGTTTCCTGCCTTAACACTGAGCCTTACCGCAGCACCGACAATCGGAGTATGGTCGCCACAACTCACATTGTTCTGCCAAAAGCAATGGTTCGACATAGAGCGTTTGGGCAGCAAGTTAGATTTAAGTAAGCCTGTGTGGGGAATACAGTGGGACAATTCGTTTGAGTTTAAGCACGATTGGACTGCCGAAGCCTTCCTGCAAGTCAATTCAAGTGGTATAACAGAGAACACTGAGCTTACCAGAACCACCTGCACATTCAACTTCTCAGTACGAAAAGCGTTCCTAAACGACCGCCTTTCTGTTATTGTAGGCGTAGACGACCTCTTCAACCGCACTGCTAATCACGTCATACTTTACACGAATAACCTTAAAACAAGCGTAAACGAAGGGTACGATAGTCGTCAAGCCTACGTTACTTTGCGCTACAAATTCAACACAGCACGTAGCAAATACAAAGGTACAGGAGCGGGACAGAGCGAACGTAAGCGTTTCTAATCCACGGCAAGTGCGCAGATAATAGGTTTTCAACGCCCCATTTTCTTCATCTTTCAGGAGTAAAAATATACTTTTATAATTCATTGGTAATCAGTGCTTAGAAAGCTATCAAAATTGTCTTATAAGAGAATTAAAATTGTCCTATAAGAGAATTAAAAAAGTCTTATAAGACAATTTTGAGTGTCTGCATAGAGAATTAAAAGGTTGATAAGATATTTGGCGGCTCCTATAAACATCTGAAAATATAATTAAGGCAGGTTCTAAAAACCATCTTTATTGGATTTTTAGAACCTGCCTTAAGCTTGTTTTAAAATATTTTAGTGACACTAATGCAAAGTAGATTTGTATTGTTCTTTTATGCGTTGTTCCACTTCTTCGAGGGTTTTGTTGCTGCTTAGTCTGCTTTTTATGAGTCGGAAGCCGTACCAGACGATGACCATTCCGAGTGCTGCAAGGAGGAATGTCCATACGTTGCCAAGGTTAAAGCCCTGTATAAACTTTTCGCAGATAACGAATCCGCCAATAGACACAAGGTAATCGAGCCAACTCGACGATGTGTAGCTTTTGCTTATGCGTTGGTATTCTTCGTCGTTTGCGAGCAGTTGTTGGCGGTTGGCTTGCCAAAGTTGTTCAAATTCCTGTTCTGTCATAAATGTAAGTTTCTGTTTGTTCTATGTGCAAAGGTAATGAAAAAAATGGTTTGCTGCGGTTTTAAACGTACATTAATTCGCTCATAACGAAATCGCTGACGTAAATTCCGTTGCGTGTAAGGTGCAGATGGTTGTCGGTTATGGCGAGCAGACCTTGCGAGATGAGTGGGGCAGAGGCTTTTGTTATGTGTTCTTTGTAAGGCGACGGCAATGCGGTAAGGTCGATACCGCTCTTCGTGCGCAGGGCTGTTGTTACCATATCGTCGTAGTGTGTGTCGGCGTCGATGGTTTCCACCTCGTAGATGGGGCGGTTGTTTGTAATACCGTCGATGTATTCTTGCATGTTGTCTATGTTCCAACGGCGTGTGGAAAGATTGTAGCTGTGTGCCGATGCGCCTATGCCGAGATAAGGTTTATTAGACCAATAAGCACTATTGTGGCGCGAACGGAAAGGAGAAGCCGCAGAATGAGTAAGTTTGGCAAAGTTGCTTATTTCGTATTGTTCGTATTTGGTGAGAGCAAGGCGGTCGATAAGTGTGTCGTACATCGTACGATAAAGTTCCTCGTCCATATCTTTCGCTTTGCCTTTTAGCAAGAGTTGGTAAAGAGGAGTACCTTCTTCATACATTAAACTGTAAGCCGAAAGATGTTCAACATCTAAGGCAATGGCTTTATCTATATCAAGTTTCCATTCATCTAAGCTTTCGTTCGGGAAACCAAACATCAAGTCTATGGAGATATTCTCTATCCCAGCGTTACGCAAACGACTTATAGCAGTTTTCACATCAGCAGCTTTATGACGTCGGCGGAGAAACTTTAATCGTTCGTCCGAGAAAGTCTGTGCGCCCATTGATATGCGATTGATGGGCAGGTGCCTAAGATTTTCGGCAAATTCGGAGGTTACATCATCGGGATTACACTCAAACGTTATCTCCATATCGTCATAGTTTACAATTCTGTCAGCATAGTTTTCTTCAATACAACTGAATATCTTCTCAATATGGAAAGCATTTAATTGCGATGGTGTACCTCCCCCAAAGTAAATCGTTTCAAGTCGATCAGCAGCGTGAGACTTATCATCAAAGATGTATTTCTTTTCCATTACAACTTCTTTACACAACGCATCCACATACAAATCCATCGTTGTTGCTTTCTCTGCACGTGGTGTTAAAGTGGAATAAAAGCCACAATAAATACAGCGGCTTGCGCAAAAAGGAATATGGAAGTAAAGTCCTGCCATCTATTATATAATGTAGTAAACTTAAAGAAGATTTATTTCTTTGCAAAAGTAGTAATTTCTTTTAATACTTTCATAAATTGTTGCAAATTGTTTGGAGGTATAAAATAAAATGTCTAACTTAGACGGCAGTAGTAGTAGGCACAGCTTATTGCTCAGCATAGAAAATAATACTAACAACCTAAAGGTGGACTTCTAACAGATTACTGCCTGTATGTAGACTTTTAGAACAACCTTTTTTAAAATCTTTTGTGGTTATGAGAGTATATCAGACAAACGAAATTAAGAACATTGCATTGCTTGGCAGTGCGGGTAGCGGCAAGACTACTCTTGCCGAAAGTATGTTATTTGGTGCCGGTATTATTAAGCGCCGCGGCACAGTGGAAGCTAAAAACACAGTTTGCGACTACTTTCCAGTAGAACAAGAATATGGCTACTCAGTATTTTCTACAGTCTTTCATGTTGAGTGGAACAATAAGAAGTTAAACATAATTGATTGTCCAGGAAGCGACGACTTCGTAGGTGGTGCGATAACAGCATTGAATGTTACCGACCAAGCCGTAATCCTTATAAATGGACAATACGGCCCTGAAGTAGGAACACAAAACAACTTCCGTTATACAGAAAAGTTGAAGAAACCTGTAATCTTCTTAGTCAATCAATTAGATTCTGATAAATGCGACTTCGATAATGTGATGAATAGCATGAAAGAAATCTATGGTTCAAAGTGCGTTCAGATACAATATCCAACTAAGACAGGTGCTGGATTCAATAGTATTATTGATGTTCTATTGATGAAGAAGTATAGTTGGAAGGCAGAAGGAGGTTCTCCTATCATTGAAGATATACCTGCTGAGGAAATGGATAAGGCGATGGAACTGCACAAAACTTTGGTTGAAGCAGCCGCAGAGAACGACGAAACATTGATGGAGAAGTTCTTTGAGACAGAAACTCTTACCGAAGACGAAATGCGCGAAGGTATTCGTAAGGGCCTTGTTGCTCGCAGCATTTTTCCAGTATTCTGCGTTTGTGCAGGAAAAGATATGGGCGTGCGTCGCTTAATGGAGTTCTTAGGTAACGTTGTTCCTTTCGTTAGTGAAATGGACAAGATACATAACACACGTGGGGAAGAGGTGTCACCAGACTCTAATGGTCCTGAATCAGTTTATTTCTTTAAGACCGCTGTTGAGCCTCATATCGGTGAAGTAAGCTACTTCAAAGTTATGAGTGGTTCGATTAAAGTGGGCGACGACTTGACCAATGCAGACAGAGGCTCAAAGGAACGCATTGGCCAGTTATTTGCTTGTGCAGGCGCAAACCGTATTCCTGTAGACCAACTTAATGCGGGCGATATTGGCTGTACAGTGAAGTTGAAAGACGTTAAGACGGGCAATACATTGAATGGTAAGGGCGTAGAACAGCACTTCGACTTTATTAAATATCCAAATCCAAAGTACATGCGTGCCATCGAATCAGTTAATTCTCAAGAAACTGAAAAGCTTATGGCAGCGTTATTGAAGATGCGTCAAGAAGATCCAACATGGCTTGTAGAACAAAGCAAAGAGTTGCGTCAGACCATTGTAAAGGGACAAGGAGAGTTCCACTTGCGCACTTTGAAGTGGCGTTTAGAGAACAATGAAAAGCTTCAGACTGTATTTAAGGAAGCACGTATACCTTATCGTGAAACTATTACCAAGCAGGCTAAGGCTGAATATCGCCATAAGAAGCAGAGCGGTGGCGCTGGACAGTTTGGTGAAGTGCACCTCATTGTAGAACCATACGCTGAAGGTATGCCAGACCCAACAATGTATAAGTTCAACGGACAAGAATTTAAGATGAACATAAAGGGCAAGGAAGAGAAGACAATGCCTTGGGGAGGCAAGCTCGTATTCATCAATTCTGTTGTCGGCGGAGCATCGACACGCGCTTTATGCCAGCTATTTTAAAAGGTATTATGGACTGTATGGAGCGTGGACCATTGACCGGAAGCTACGCTCGCGACGTGCGCGTGGTTGTTTACGATGGTAAGATGCACCCAGTAGACTCTAACGAACTTTCGTTTACGCTGGCTGCGCGCCACGCATTCTCTGATGCTTTCAAGATTGCGGGGCCTAAAATTCTTGAGCCTATCTACGATTTGGAAGTGTATGTGCCTGGCGATTACATGGGAGATGTAATGAGCGACTTGCAAGGACGCCGTGCTATGATAATGGGAATGGACAGCGAAGCGGGCTACCAGAAGCTGCAAGCCAAGATTCCGTTGAAGGAATTGGCAAGCTACAGCATCTCTCTGAGTTCGCTGACAGGTGGCCGTGCAAGTTTCACCACCAAGTTCTCAAGCTACGAACTCGTGCCTAACGAACTCCAGCAGACCCTCATTGCTGAACACGAAGCAGAAGTTAAGGACGAAGACGAATAGAAAAAAGAACATTTTTGCATTTGCAAAACACATAAAAAGAGCAAGAGCCGACATGCCGTACAGCGTGTCGGCTCTTCGTTTTTAAGGGTAATTTCACACCAGTCTCAACGCCATTGTCGGGCTATATTCCAAGTAGAAAAAGCGCATCTGTAATATTCTGTGTTTCAATATGATATGATGTGGTGAAAATATGACGTCATATTTCTCAGAAGATGATATCATATCGGTTTAAACATGACATCATACCCGCCAAGAAGTCTAAAAACAGAGTCAGAAAACCCCGCGATGTCTTTCCCCGTACAATGGGCTTACGCTTTCCCTTTTAACAACCTTTTTATAAGCAAACCGATTGTAACATTTGGGATATTCGGATATTTATCTTACTTTTGCAGTATAGAATATATTTGCGTATGACAAGCGATAGTATAGTAATCATCCCTACATATAATGAAAAAGAGAATATGGAGAATATTATCCGAGCTGTTTTCGGTTTGGAGAAGTGTTTTCATATCTTAGTAATTGACGACGGAAGTCCTGACGGAACCGCACAGATTGTACACCGGCTCATAAAAGAAGAGTTTGCCGACCGCTTATTTATCATTGAGCGTTCAGGTAAGTTAGGACTTGGAACTGCTTATATTTGTGGCTTCAAATGGGCATTGGAACATGGCTACGACTATATATTTGAGATGGACGCAGACTTCAGTCACGACCCTAACGACCTGCCCCGACTGTATGCAGCTACGCACGACGAGGGCTTCGATATTGCTGTCGGTTCACGTTATGTAAGCGGAGTGAATGTGGTAAACTGGCCCATCGGACGTGTCCTGATGAGCTATTTTGCCAGTAAGTATGTACGTTTTGTAACAGGATTCCATGTTCACGACACCACGGCAGGCTTTGTTTGCTATCGCCGCAAGGTGCTCGAAACCATTCCACTCGATGAAGTTCGCTTCAAAGGATATGCTTTCCAGATAGAAATGAAGTACACTGCGTATAAAATAGGATTTAAGATTAAGGAAGTACCCGTTATATTCGTAAACCGAAGAGAAGGCACAAGCAAGATGAGCGGAGGTATATTCTCGGAAGCCTTCTTTGGTGTGATGCGTTTAAGAATAGACGGTTGGTTCAGGAAATATCCCCCCATTAAAAATTAAATAACAGCATAGTAAAAGAACGCTTTCGTATCGAAGGCGTTCTTTTATACGTTTAAAAACAAGCTTAATTTTATTGTTTTCACGATGAAGCATATCACAAGAGATGAAGCTTTAAAACTATTGGTGCGCAATAATCCCGAACCAGTTGCAAGCCATTGCGACAAATCAGCATGGTGGTTCATACCCCGTGCCATTGGCGGACTATGGTTACAGCACCCAACAAAGATGTTTGTGTCGTGGCTTTACCTGATTATATTACCTTTGATTTATTTAGAAAAAGACGCCAAACTTGCTATAATAAGCATACCCATTGTGCTCTTCTGCCTTCTTGCTTACTATTTATACTTCTACAGAAAGCTCTATAAAGCATTAAAACTCAATACATATCGCATTGATGAAGATGGTATATCGGTGTCGATAACCACAGTCGATGGCATTCAAACACGTTATCTTACCACGCCGTTCTCTCTGATTAAGGATATATGGTTGGCTCAAAACTACATTTATATTGAAACGGAAGACAAGACAGATATAGGAGTTGTCTACCTCTTTTCAGACGAACCAGAACGCATTTTGGGCAATATCGTATCGTATATGCAGTTGAAAAAAAAAGCCAAAGAGGATAAACCAATACCTTATTATAGCGCAGAGGAACGCGCAGACCTAAGAAACTTCGTGCAAGAACGCTTCGGTAAGATAGACGCAGTACTACACGATACCGATGGCGAAGGCTTTCCCATCGACATTGTTAGCATTCCACCAACCAAGCAACGCAAGTATTGGACGCTTTGCACAGTGGGTGCAGGAGCCATTCGTGTGCCCAACCAAGAATATTATAAGCAGTCGGACAATGGAGAAATAACTTTCGACGAAACCAAATACACCGACGGCTTTGTGATAGAACACTTCGAATATGTTATGTATTTGCCGCCCGACTGGAACGTAACCGATGCCGATTTAAGCAAAGACAGCAACTATTGGTATCTACGCCTACTGCGCGATGTAGTGCAATACACCTATTATAACTTCCAATTTCAACTGGGCGACACACTAAGCTACAATGATAGTGACGGCGAAGAACTGTCGTTCGATGCTTCCACAGACTTCTTTGCTGCCTTGATGCTGTGTCCGCTGCCCGATGTTCCTAACGAAATGTTTGCCAATATAGGCGGTCGCACCATTCAGTTCCATCAAGTTGTGCCTATTACAATCGAAGAATCCAATTATATAAGTCAGCGTTCTGCTGCCGACTTTATGAAAAAATATATGAGCATTGATGCTGTCATGTTGGACGAAGAACCTATAGACGTGAAGCATAAACAGTATTCAGAAGCACTCATCTCACACTTTGAGCGTCATATAAGGGGAGCAAATGTGGTGGCAATGTATCCCAAACAAAAGTAAATAGCTACTGTCTGATAAAATAGAAAACACACCAACACGTTCTCTTTCACAAACCGAAAAGAGGTAAGAATTGTGTAAACATTTTTCAGAAGCACGCATATCATCTAACCAACTTGCTATCAACACGTTGCAACACCCATTGTTTTGCGTTCCAAAAGAGCCTATTTTACACGGCAATAGTGCCTGTTTTGCGATGCAAAACAGGCACTATTGCAATGCAAAACCATTCATATTGGTTTTAACTTGTGCTTTTCTTTACAAATGAAAGTAGCCTTCTATGAGATTTTTTAGTATTTCAAGGAAAATCAGAAATACTGGTAAAACAATGAAATACTTACATTTTGGCTTGCTCATTTAGCCAACAAAAAACGGGGACAACGGCATAAAAGCACTGTTGTCCCCGCGGTCTAGTATTTAATGGTAGTAACTAATGCTTTAAAAAAGCACTATTTTTCAGTTTCTTCTTCCTTTGGATGTGGAAGCACTAAGTTAAGTAAAACACCTACAATTGCCGCCAAACCGATACCGCTCATGGCAAAATCTTTATAGCTAAAGACTGCTCCGCCAATACCAATAGTAAGTGTTACCGAAATAATAATGGTGTTTCGGGTGTGGTTTAGGTTCACTTTGTTTTGTACAAGGTTCTGTATCCCAACCGAAGCAATGGTACCAAAGAGCAGCAACATAATACCGCCGAGCACGGCAGTAGGTATACTTTGCAACAGAGCGCTAAGTTTTCCGATAACCGAAAAGACTATTGCTGTAGCTGCAGAAATTCGAATTACCTGTGGTTGAGTGATTTTTGTAATGCTCATAGCGCCTGTAACTTCGCTGTAAGTAGTTACGGGAGGACCACCAAATAGCTCGCTACAAGACAAGCCAAACCATCGCCAAGCATTGTTCGGTGCAGTCCTGGATCCTTAACAAAGTCTTTTTGTGCTACAGCACCTACCACATAAACATCGCCAATATGCTCAATAACGGGCGCAATGGCTACAGGTATCATGAAAAGGAAGGGCTTTAACTCGAATTGCGGCATGTGGAAATCGGACAATGCAGGCGGTAATGCAAACCAAGGTGCCGCTATTACATCCTTAAAATCAACTTTCCCTATGCAAACAGCAACGATATAGCCCGCTATAATGCCACATACCACAGGCACAAGCTTAATGAGTCCTTTGCCCAAAGTAAGCACTAAGATAGCCACAGCAAGCGATACGCCAGCTAAAAGCCAATTATCTTTAGCCATATCAACAGCCGAACTAGAAAGAGAAAGTCCAATTAAGATAATGACAGGACCAATCACAACAGGTGGAAAAAGTCTATTTAAGAACTTCCTTCCTTGCAATCGAATCAGCAAAGACATTACGAAATAGACCAGCGAAACGCCAATAATACCTGCCAAGGTACCTGGCATTCCCCATCTTTGTGAAGCCATAATGATAGGCGCAATAAAGGCAAACGACGATCCAAGAAAGATAGGTACCTTGCCTTTAGTAATAAAATGGAAGATGAAAGTACCGATACCTGCCGTGAAAAGAGCTGTGGCAGGGTCGAGCCCAACGAGCAACGGGACAAGCACAGTAGCACCAAAAGCCACAAAAAGAAACTGTACGCCTACGATGGTTCGTTTGAATGGTGATAAGTTAGTTGTGTTCATTTCTTATTAAATTAGATTAACCGCATAGCTATCGCTATGGATTCTAGCTGCAAAGCTACAAAAATAATCCAACTGCTAAAAGCAATTGGATTATTTTTTGTACGGGTTTTCTTAACCTTTCGACTTTATAAGCACATAGATTACTATGGGTGCACCTATTAAAGGTGTTACGGCATTGAGCGGAATAATGCCACCTTCGCCTGGCAAATAGCAAATAAGATTGCATACAAGGGCTATCAGTGCACCGCTAAGAATAGTAGCTGGTAGCAATAAACGATGGTTGTCGGTGGTCAATAATAAACGCGCTATGTGGGGAACAGCTAGACCAATGAAACCAATCGGACCACAAAATGCAGTGGTTATAGCCGACAATAGTCCTGTTACAATAAGCAGATAGTTGCGCACTTTACGTGTATTGATTCCCAAACTTTCAGCATATTGCGGACCAAGCAATAGAGCATTTAGTGGTTTCATCAGCAATAAGGAACAGAAAATGCCTGAGCACACAATTCCAACAAATATAGGAATGTGGTCCATAGATACTCCTCCGAAATTGCCCATGCCCCATATCATGTAACTTTTTACGCCTTCTTCGGTAGCAAAGAAATTGAGTAGCGACACAACAGTCGACGACATATAGCCCACCATAATGCCTATAATGAGTAGTAAAACACTATTTCTGATAAGAAGAGAAAAGAAGAAAATCAATGCTGTTACTGCCATTGCACCAGTAAAAGCTGCAACTAAAACAGCCATAAAGCCCGACACGGAGAATAAAACCGTGGACACGTTGCCACCTAAAAGCAGCATAACAAGGGCTACACCCAAGCCAGCCCCAGCGTTGATACCAAAGACATCAGGCCCTGCTAATGGATTTCTGAAGGCGGTTTGCAACATTAAACCGCTCACAGCAAGTGCTCCACCGCAGAACATTGCGGTTATTGCTTGCGGCAAACGGTTCTCTAAAACAATGAAGCGCCAACTCTCTTTGCCATCAAAACGACCTAAGCAGATATCTAAAACATCATTAAACGGAATGCGTACCGAACCAATATAGAGGTTCAGTAAGAAAAGAAAGAGAATGCCAAGAGGCAGTAAGACAAATGCGAAAGTATTCTTTTTCATTGTCAGAAAGGTTGCTGCAGTTTTATAAACGATGATAATAACGCAACGAAGTAGTTCTCAAGTCAGGGTGAAAGAGTTGTACTAAGTCTGCCAAAAGCCAGTCTGGACGCCAGCTAACCTCCTCGAAATAAGGCGTTCTATCTATTTGACAGCCGTAAATCTCGTCAGTCTTGAAAGGTTTCAGTGCTGCGTAACCTGGGTATTCGGCCAAGAGTTGCTGCTTGTTAAAGTTGCCGTAATAGCCAAAAATCCAGAAATCAGCTTGCCCTACCTTATCTAAAACAGTCTCAAAAGGTAGCGCCAGGCTTCCACTTTTCTTATTATTAGCAAATGCATACTTGCCATTTGCATCTTTATAAAGCAATCCTACACTGCTTTCGCCGCCTGGCATATACCACACACTGCCTGTCTTGCGGTCTGGTAGAACCGAAAGTGTTTGCTTAGCGGTCTTTGCTTTGGCTTTCAAAGCAAGGTATTCTTTCTCTACAACCTTAAATAATGAGTCGGCAGTCTGCTGACAACCGAAGAGAATACCATAGAATTTCATCCATTCGGCACGTCCCAATGCAGAGGTTTCCATATATTCTGCACATTCAATAATAGGGATTTTTATTTCATCTAACTTGCCATATCCACCACTATTTTCAAATGGTGATACCAGCAAACCATCGGTTTTAAGGTCAATTATCTTCTCTATGTTAGGCTTCATACCATCTCCGCAATCAACAATCTCTTTGCTCTTCAGGCGTTTTTGCACGTCAGGTATCAGCATATACTTCCCATCAGCAACACCCGCAATAGCTTTTTGTGCACCTAACATCTCCATTAAGTTAGCGTGTGCAGTCGTAAAGAACACGCCTCTCCTAATCGGAACTTGCACAAGAGTACCATTCTCAGGCTTCTCTACCTTCTCCGCATCTTCCACTAAATAGTAGGTATGCAATGTCTCACCCTTTTTCCAAGGGTTCGCAAGGATTACTTTTATACCGCCATCAGTACGTTCCATTTTGATGTTCTCGGCATACTTAAACACTAATGTGCTGTCTATTGGGTCGTTAGTCTTTGCTTCTTTAACCTGATTGTTACTACAACTGAAACACAGACTTAATAATAGGAGGTATAGAACCTGAAATTTACGCATAGCAAAAGAATATTTCCTGCAAAATTACAAAAAATGTTTGAATTTTTGTAAGAACAGAAACTTTTTCGTAATTTCGTCCCCAATTTAAAACAACTATAATAAACAATCAAAATTAATTAAGTAAAATTTTACCATGTCAGAGAGTAATTTAAACACGCTGTCTACGCACATTGAGAGGAAGAAGGTGTGGCAGCTATTAGGAATTGTGCTGGTTACAGCCATTGTTTGGAACCTTCCCACCTCAGTATTTGGTATAGAAGGTTTGACTGTTGTTCAGCAAAGAATTATCGCTATCTTCGTTTTTGCAACGCTTTCTTGGTTAACTGAGTGCATTCCAGCTTGGGCTACGTCATTAGCAATAATGACAATCATGTGTGTAACAGTATCAGAGAACTCGTTTTTACCATTCAAAGGCGATGGAATAGGTGAACTATTGAAGTCTAAAGATATTATGGCTTCGTTCGCTGACCCTATTATCATGTTGTTCTTGGCAGGCTTTATCCTTGCGATAGCAGCTTCAAAGTCAGGCCTTGACACGCTGTTAGCTAAGAATATGATACGTCCTTTCGGTAAAAAGAGCGAGAATGTGCTGTTAGGTTTCCTTTTCATAACAGGTACTTTCTCTATGTTTATCTCAAATACAGCGACTGCTGCGCTTATGTTAACCTTCTTAACACCAGTGTTTGCATCGCTTCCTGCAAATGGAAAAGGCCGTATCGGACTTACCATGGCTATTCCATTGGCTGCCAACTTAGGCGGTATGGGTACACCTATTGGTACACCTCCTAACATGATTGCCATGAAGTTCTTGAACGACCCAGAAGGTTTGAACTTGGGTATTAGCTTCGGTCAATGGATGCTTGTTATGGCTCCGCTTGTAATTATCTTGCTTCTTATCTGCTGGAAGGTAATTCTTTACTTCTTCCCATTCACTAATAAGACTATTGAATTGCAGATTACGGGTGAAGTACACCGTGGTTGGCGCATGTATGTAGTAATTGCTACCTTCATTGTAACCATCTTGCTTTGGATCATTCCAAAGGAGGTAACAGGTATAAACACTAACACCGTGTCTATGATACCAATGGGAATCTTCGCCATTACAGGCGTTATTACAGCGAAAGACCTACAACAAATCGACTGGAGTGTTATCTGGATGGTAGCCGGAGGTTTTGCTTTGGGTCTTGGTATGAATGGTTCTGGCTTGGCAGATGTTGCCATTGAAAGCATCCCATTCGGCACCTGGAGTCCTATTATCATTCTCCTTGTGTCTGGTCTTATTTGTTACTTCTTGTCAAACTTCATCTCAAACACTGCTACAGCAGCCCTCTTGATGCCTATTTTGGCTGTGGTTTGCCGTGCAATGGGCGATAAGCTTGAGATTATTGGTGGTACCAGCACCGTGCTTATTGGTATAGCAGTTGCTGCTTCTACGCTATGTGCTTGCCAATCTCTACTCCTCCTAATGCTATTGCTTATTCAACAGGTTTGATTGAGCAGAAAGATATGTTGAAAGCAGGTCTTACTTGCGGTATCATATCTATCGTATTGAGCTACTTAGTATTGTTCCTTTTGGGCGAGTGGCACTTCTTTGGATAATCAAAGTTGATATTAAAATAGTAAAGGTCGCACTCTTTAGGGTGCGACCTTTTTTTGTTTAGCTTCATTATAAAAATGGTTCAGTAGTATATTATCGTAGTAAGCAATATGAAAAACGTGAAAGTTTTGTACATCAAAATATGAGTATGATTTGCTTATTCAACCGCTTCTTTTTGTAAAGAAAAACATAAACAGAAAACGATTATTATTGTTTTGTATTGCAATAGTGCCTGTTTTACGTCGCAAAACAGGCACTATTGCCGTGTAAAACAGGTTCTTTTGTAACGCAAAACAATGGGTATTATAACACGTTGATAACTATTCAGTTAAGCCATCGAGGCGCATTTGAAAAACATTTACATAATAATACCCTACTTTTCGTATATGCAATAAGAACCAGAAGTGAGACTAATGAGCAATCCAACAGCTTCTTTTCTGTGAGAGAGATAGTACAATCAAAAAACAACAAGCAGTTAGATAGTTTCTCATAAATAAATAGTATCTTTGCAAAGGAACAAAATTTACAAAATAAAAATAATGGAAAATAAAACACATAAATTCATTCTGCAAGCTACGAATTATATAGTATTGAGTACGGAAACGAAGTATTAATAGAGAAAACAGAAGAAAACAGACCCCTAACTTTCTACACTGGCTGTGATATGGCGCTGCCAGAGTTTGAAAAAATAGCAATGGAAACAGTTGCAGGTAACGATTTTGCTTTTGATTTAGCAAAGGGACAAGCTTACGGCGACTATATGGAGGAAAACGTTTTAGACCTTGATAAGGCTGTTTTCTCACAAGAAGGAGAGTTTGATAGCAGTAACGTTTACGTCGGAGCAATGATTCCTTTGCAGAACCAAGAAGGCCAACGATTCATGGCTCGCGTTATTGATATAACGGAAGACAAGGTAAAAGTGGACCTTAACCACCCATTGGCAGGAAAGGAACTAAGGTTTAAAGGACACGTTATTGAAAACCGTGAGGCAAGCGAAGAAGAGGTTAAAGAGTTCTTTGAAAAGCTTAACAGCCATCATTGTGGTGGAAATTGCGGTTGCCACGGCGATGGAGAAGGTAATGGAAACGGCCAATGTGGCTGCCATGGTGACGGAGAAGGCAGTGGAGAAGGCTGCTGCTGCCATAACTAATCTCTAAAAACAATACGCTCTCAAAGACGTCTGTAACAGAAGAATAAGGAAAGGAAAACAATATGCCGAATATAATTGGCACACTGTATACATTGACTACCTTTGGCGAAAGCCATGGTGTTGCGATAGGCGGTATAGTAGATGGAATGCCACCAGGTATAGATATCGACCTTGAATTCATTCAAAACGAACTGAACAGACGCCGACCAGGGCAGAGCAAAATCACCACTGATAGGAAAGAAACCGACGAGGTTGAATTGCTGAGCGGTGTATTTGAAGGCAAATCAACAGGTGCACCGATTGGCTTTATCGTTAAAAACAAGAACCAACAGACAAAGGATTACGATGCGATTCGCGACCTTTTCAGACCATCGCATGCCGATTACACCTATTATAAAAAGTACGGCATACGCGATTATCGAGGGGGAGGACGAGCTTCAGCACGCATTACGCTGGCCAGAGTTGTAGCAGGTGCATTGGCAAAACTTGTATTACGGAAATACAATATAAGCATTCAAGCCTATACATCGCAGATAGGCAACATTGCATTAGAAAGGGATTACAGAAGATACGACCTGTCTTTGACAGAGAAAAACGCTGTGAGATGTCCTGACGAAGCAAAGGCAAAAGAAATGGAAAGCTTGATTGCGAAGGTGAAGAGTGAAGGTGATACCATCGGAGGAGTTATCACTTGTGTTGTAAAAGGGTGCCCAGTAGGATTAGGAGAGCCCGAATTTGGCAAACTACATGCACAACTTGGCGCAGCAATGCTAAGCATAAATGCAGCAAAAGGCTTTGAGTACGGTGAAGGTTTCGACGGAAGTACATGGAGAGGAAGCCAGCAAAACGATGGTTTTGCAACAATAAAAGAAAACGAAAACGACGATATTGCAATACAAACAAACCACAGTGGAGGTATACAAGGCGGAATAAGTAATGGTGAAGATATATACTTCAGAGTTGCCTTTAAGCCAGTAGCAACTTTACTGATGGAGCAAAAGACAGTTGACATTGCAGGCAACGAACATACAATAGACCCACGCGGAAGGCACGACCCTTGTGTTCTTCCACGGGCAGTACCTATTGTTGAATCAATGACAGCAATGATATTATTAGACGCTTTATTGGTCAATAACTCCAAAAGAGTATGATATTTTACGGCAAAACGTAATTTTTCTGCATACAATGTATTATTTTGTAATTATTTAATCGTACATTTGTAACATATTTCGTAGCCGTTTGTGAAAATAGTGCGAAAAACTTTTAGTTAAGTCTAGTTTAGTTTTTGTGTTGGTTGAGAGCGTTCGATTGAACGCTCTCAAATTTTTTATATAAGGTAAAACTTCTAAAACAAGCATATACAGCATATCTGCGAAGAAAAAGAAATGGTATTTCTTTTGAAACCAAACCTTTATTTTAGGAATAAAAACAATATAAAACAGCAAAATAATAGTTTTACAAAAACATTAAGTATATTTGCATCCTGATATAGATTTTACCACGTTTTGAGAATAAAGAAAGATGAAATACGTAATAAAACCTTACGAGGGAATGAGCGAATACAAGTTTGGAAGCTCTCTTGAAGAAATTTTGAGTAAAGCAGAGAATGGCTTTGAGAAAGTTGATAAAGGTCTTCTTATAAAATTGTATTCAGACGATTTGTCTTTAGTTTTCGAAAATAATAGATTGGTGGAAATATCTGTAATCGAAAAAAAAGAAGTTGAATTGTATTACAACGATTACAATTTATTCTGCTACGAAAATATAATTGATAAGCTAAAGGATAGTTTTTCGTGCATACAGAAATATGGTTTTACTATATTCGATAGCATCGGTATTGCCCTCAGTGGATTTCAAAAAGATGAAGGGGAAAGGACTGTAACAATTTATAGTCCGCATTATTGGGACGAGATCATTAACTGATGCAATTCCAATGAATAACATCTTATACTATATTAGTCCTCAAGCACTGAATTCATAACCTTTATTTTAAGCAACAACTGTAAAGCCAATAGTAGATAAATGGAAGAGAACAAAAGATATTTCAGAGTACGTCCATCAATAGAAAGTTCTGTAACAGGAATATCAGATGGTGTTACCAATCAAGTAGAAATACGACTCAAGAAACAGCAATATTCCTTTGCTAATGTGGAAGAGAAGGATTATCTAATGGAGTATTGTAGGTGTTTGTGGGAAGGTAAAATGTTCATTGGCATAGAAGACTTTCCTATAATTGACGTTTCCAAGTTGGGACAGATAGTTTATTATAAAACTAAAAAGCGGGTAAAAGAAACTGATTTCATATCGAACATGACGGACAACTCCTTCGGAATGCTCGATTTTATAGTTTCAGAAAAGACAAAGAAAGTGCTTGAACAATTCAAATTGCCCTTACATTCCGAAATTCAAGTGGGCATTCCAGAGTTCTCCACAACAAAAAACTATTATCTTTTAGCATTCCCTTGCATTCCTCTTGAGCAGATAGATTACACGAAAAGCATCATTATAGATTCCTTTTCGAGGGAACGTTTAAAGTTTAATTCGTTCGTAGAATATAAAAATCGTGAACAGAAATTTACGGAAATAAGCCACATTTCCCTTGTAGAAAAATACGATTTTGATATCTTGAAAGTTCGCGCAGTGGGCTTATTCTTCTCGGAAAGGCTTATCAATTACATGAAAAAAGCTAAGATGACAGGCTTGGATTATCATGAGCAAACACTTGAAATTTAATAACAACTGTTTGTTTTGGAGTAGGAAGCAACATTAAACAATATTTATATACAACTAAAATAGAACATATAAAGACTATGTTTATAAAGACAGCACAAGCAATAGTACAAGAAGATATAGCTAATCTTGAACGTATAACGGGGCACAAATTACCCAAAGAATTTGCTTCTCAATACTTAACCTTCAACGGAGGAGTACCTGACAAGGCGCTTTTCTGCGACGCAGAGGATGAAGAAGATGGTTATGAGATTAGTTTTTACCTCCCCATAAAGTATTATAGCGATGACTTAGGAGAAATGAAAATAGAGAAAAGCTATGCGAAATTGACTTCAGTAAACGTTCCATTGCACTACTTACCTTTCGCAGTTGATTGGGGAGGAAACTACTTTGCAATAGATTTAAAAACAGAAGAGGTTGTGTTGCTATTGATGGATTTAGGGGAATTTACAGAAGATTGCATTGAATATTTAGCACCAAACTATAGCGAATTTGTTGAAAACTTAATTGAAGCTAAGGATTAATTGCTCGCTATGCAATAATAATGAGTCCAATCCATGAAGGCATTTTAATATGCTTGAAGTACCAATATGATTGGACTGAATAAAAATATGACGTCATATTCACCAAAATATGACGTCATATTTACTTGAAAATGACATCATTTTTGCCCGAATAAGATATCATTCTTTTCTAAATACCAAAAGTTTTAAGAGGAAGCAAGGGCTATTCTACACATCCAATGATTTCATTTATCGACTTGCAACCATGGCTATCCAACCATTCGTTTATACCATTGCGCACCTTCAACGTAACTTGTGGGTCAACGAAATTAGCAGTACCAATCTGTATTGCAGTTGCACCTGCCATCAAAAACTCTATGGCATCAGCAGCCGTAGATATACCGCCAAGTCCTATAACAGGTATTTTAACAGCATGAGCAACATCGTAAACCATGCGAAGAGCTACTGGTTTAACTGCTGGGCCACTGAGTCCGCCAGTGCGAATACTTAGGCGATGAGCGCGTTTCTCAATATCAATAGACATACCCATAAGTGTGTTGATGAGCGAAACTGCATCAGCACCTTCGTCTTCGCACGAACGAGCAATGCTTGCAACATCGGTTACGTTAGGCGAAAGCTTAACAATAAGAGTCTTATGGTAATGTTTACGTACTTCGCGAACCACAGTTGAAGCTCCGGAACAGGTTACACCAAACGCCATTCCTCCCTTTTTCACATTAGGACAAGATATATTCAGCTCAATAGCTGGAATATATTCAAGATCATTTAGTCTCTCTGCGGCTTCTGCATAGGTCTCAGGAGAGTCACCACTGACGTTCACTATGATGTTCGTATCTATCTTACTAACTTCTGGATAAATGTGTTCTATGAAATAATCCACACCTTTATTTTGAAGTCCCACGCAATTAAGCATACCCATAGGCGTCTCTACCATACGGGGATAGTCGTTTCCCTCACGAGGTTTTAGGGTAGTTCCCTTCACGATAATACCACCAATCTGGTCTAACGGAACGAAATCTTGAAACTCAATACCATAGCCAAAGGTTCCACTAGCGGTCATTACAGGATTCTTTAGTTGTAGGTTGCTTATCTTAACACTTAAATCTGCCATCGCTTTTGATTGTTTTTTAATTCACTATTACATTATATTTGAACATCATCAAATGCCATCAGGACCCATAATTACCATAGTAACTGTTTAATATCGAACACTGGTCCCTCAGTACAAACGCATAGATTACCTTCTGTAGTCTTCTCAACACAACAAAGACAGGCACCTAATCCGCATGCCATAAGATTCTCTAAAGAAGCCTCGCAGCGAATATTAGCAGTCTGCGCATACTTTGCAACTGACACCATCATTGGCTTAGGACCACAGGTAGAAATCTGTTCAAAACGGCATTTCTGCAATATGGAATGATTCGTAACGTATCCTTGCTCGCCCATAGAGCCATCTTCGGTAGTAATAAAGACTTCACCATATTTCTTAAACTCATCTAATTCCAATAAATCGGAAGCTGTACGCGCACCTAATAAGAAGGTTACTGAAATGCCACGTTCTTTGCAAAGCATACCAAAATATAGCAAAGGAGCAACTCCAACGCCACCACCTATAAGCAAAAGACTATCGGAAGACGAAGCTGGATAGGTGAAGCTATTACCCAAGGGAAATACACAGTTAAGCACATCACCTGGTTTTACAGCTGCTATAGTACGTGTACCATCACCCACTTCTGCAACAAGTAACCACAATTCATTACGTTCCTTATCAACAAAGTTTATAGAAATAGGGCGACGTAAATAGGTTGTAGATGAACCATCAACCTTAATTTCAACAAACTGACCGGGCAACATAGCAGGCAGTTTATTATCGTGAGTGAGTTTAATCAACACATTTTTCGCATTCAAACGTTCTGCAGATACAACCTTTAGGTCGAGTATAAACTTCTGTTTCATGATGATATAATAGAAAATATTACTGCAAAGATACACAAAAAAATATTGCAACGAAGCACAATCAATCTCGCTTTTAGCAAACAAATTAAATTCTGTAAATAAAGAATAGATGGGAGAAAACAAAACTAAAAATGGAGATTCGCAATTATTTTACTTAAAAACAAGAACTCATAGATAGAAAAATGGACCACCATCATATAAAAAGAACTATTTTAAAACATATAAGAAACGAGGTTCACAAAATAAAAGAAGAATATTCGCATAAAGGAAATGAACTGTTACTATATAATAAGGTAAAAGAAAAAGTAATTCAAACACGTGCTGCTGTATTATTATACGTATTAAAATAGATATTTATTCACAAGTGAGGAGGATATGAAATAGACTGATAAGGCATATTACGCTAATTACCATATAGTGATAAGACCATCTTAATACAATGGAAATAAAGTAGTCTCCAAGAGATTTTAAAATCAGCATGGAGACTAAAGGATATCGATCTTACTATATTATACAAAAATAAAATGTTAAATTTTTGGGGAGAAAAATCATTTTTTAGGGACAAATGTCTCCCAAGTTTGGTCATCAAAAAAAATACGAATTTCAGTAATATTACGCTGTGGTTTGTCAATATATTTCACCTCCGTTTTAACTATATCCTTGGGTGTTAATGCTGAATTTTCATCAATTCTGCGTTCATCTACCGTAAAAGTGAGGGGAGCAGATGGTACTTCATCGAAGAGATTTAAATTAGGAGGTAATACGTTTGATACATCTGGATTTTGTAATTCAGATACCTTCTCTTTGAACATTGGCTCTACTCCATACATGATCCAATCGAGACTAAGAGTCGGAAATTTTCCTTTTATAGCTTCAACTGTATTTAATGTCGGTTTTGTTCTCCCATTAAAGATACTACTAAGCGAAGCAGACGAAATTCCGATGAAGTCTGCAAATGTTTGTTGGGTCATGTGTTGACTCTCCATTAAGCGTTTTATTCTATCTTTCATAACCTGTTTGTGCTATTTAATGGCTCTTAGACCAGTTTTTAATGATTTTACAAAGGTAAAACAAATAATTCATAAAACCAAATAAATAACAAGGAGTTTTGCTTTTTAAATTTCGTGTTTTGATATTTAAAAACACAAATCAAAAGACTCAAAGCACGTACAACAGCAATTTACATTTAGAAATATAAATAAACGATAATACTTAAACTTTAAGCTTTAAAATAGCATTTTGCCTTATAATACTGGCTTTTAACATGTCCTTATAGTCACTTTACTGCTTTTATACAGAAAATTATTTGATTTGCAATAGAAATCTCCTTTTTTTGTCGCACTTATGTTAATGCAATCTTATAAATAACTGATTATCTGTCGTTCTAGTTCGTTTTCTGTGCCATGAATATTTAAACGTTTACAAAACGAAATGCTATAATTTGGTTTTACAATTACAAATGTAAAACAGCATGTACACTTTTATATTTAAAAATAATCAGTATTAAAATGCAAATAACACGTGTTTAGTTTTTAAAAGTAAAGATACTATTCAACAATCTAAACGTTAATAAAACCTAATTATAAATCTTTGGTTTTAAAAAAGGGCCAAAATTAGCGTAATTTACATATTTCGAAGCGAAGTTAAGGTTGCTTTTAAATAAGCCAACTACAGAGGAGTTAAAAACACGTAAATAACTTTTTACCAAGCTATTACGCGAAAAAAGCAGATAAAATAAGTTATTCATTCTAGCTCTAAAAAGTATGAAAAGGGGATATTTTCAGGCATTCTTTCTACTAAAAACGTCCATTTTAGGGTCTTATATCCCCTAGATTGGACGCATTTAGTTCTATTTTTAGCACCAAATATATGTCTTTTTAATGTAAAATGAAAAAGATTAGTTCTTTCATTAAATCCCCTGCCCCAGTGCTTGGGTTATCTAATCCTTTGCTTTTAGCATCTACTTCTCTGATCTTAGCAATGATATCCATCGTCTTTCGAGCTGTGTAATTTCTCATTCCAGTATAGTATTCTTTCGCTCCCCAGCTGCTTCTTAATTCCAATACCTGGGCTATATCATTTTCTGTTTTATTGTTTGGCGAATAGAAAACTATCATTAGATTCTGAAAATATGAGAAGAGTAAAGGCAAGAAAGAATAGAGCGAACCAGCCTTCGGATTCTTATCAAAATAATTTACAATTTGATTCGCCTTAAAAACATTGCGGTTTACGATAGAATCGCGCAATTCGAAAGTGTTAAAATCCTTACTTACTCCTACCTCTTTCTCAACAATTTCCGGTGTAATTCTTTTATCGTTTTCAGGCAATGATAGTGTGACCTTATCTAGTTCCGATGTCAGACGATTTAGATCAGTTCCGATATGGTCAGCTATCATCTGGGATGCTTTTGGCTCAATCTTGATTTTTTTCGTTGCCAAATAATTTTGCATAAAACCTGCAAGTTGGTATTCTCTTATTTTTTTACTTTCGAATACCACTCCAATAGAGTCTGCCATAGCTATCACTTTCTTTCTTGCGTCAATCTTTCCGTTCTTATGACACCAAACAAGAATCGTGGTCTTGGCTGGATTTTTTAAATATTTCTCCAATGCATCGAGCGAGCGAATGTTTTGCGCTTCCTTTACAATTACAACTTGATATTCTGCCATCATCGGGAAACGCTTAGCCATATCAGTAACCTGCACTGCAGAAACATCTGATCCAAAGCACACATTCAGATTAAAATCCTGTTCTGCAGGCGTCAGCACATTCTCTGCAATGTAATTTGTTATTTGGTCGATATAATAAGATTCCTCGCCCATCAATATATAAATAGGAGAGAACTTCCGTGCTTTCAGGTCTTTCATTATGTCCTGAAATGTTGTTCCTTGTTTTGCTGACATCTATTACTTTATTGTTATTTCTGCTGTGGTCATCCCCTAATTTCCATATAAATAGGCCCGCACTCTCAGAAAATTTATCTATATTTGTATTGAATTTGCACTCAAATAGTTCCCATAGGTAACTTCGAAGCAATATACTTTCGCCTGCAAAGTTAGTTGATAAAAAAGAGAAAACAAAATATTGCAGGGCTTTAAATGTTCTCTCAAATTAGAAAAAGACAGACAACAATGCTACAATTAAACCTCCCACCCTATAATATAAAGGTGAAAGAAGAGAATGGGCGTCGCAAAATCTTTGATATTTTGCGACGAAAATATCTTGTAATAACACCCGAAGAGTGGGTTAGGCAGCACTTTATTAATTACCTTATTAACCACAAAGATTATCCAATGAGCTTACTTGCCAATGAGATATCGCTTTCGGTTGGCGACAAAGTTATCCGTGCAGACAGCGTTTTATATGACAACTATCTGCGCCCACGAATGATAATAGAATACAAGGCGCCACATATTCAGCTCACACAGAAGGTTTTCGACCAAATATCAGTTTATAATCTCCTACTCCACGTTGATTATCTCATCGTGTCGAACGGCTTAGATACTTACATCTGCAAGATGGATTATGAACACCAAACATACACTTTTATTCCATCAATTCCCAATTACAAAGAACTATAACCTACCCCCTTAATTGACGTATTTTCCCTTTTTAGCACTACATAATTATATGCATAAAATAGTAAAAATATACAAGTACAACATACCAACACGACAAATAGATAACACGCTGACTACCAGCATTTTGTAAAACCCATTGTTTTACATTACAAAAGAGGCTGTTTTATCGTGTAATAGTGCCTGTTTTGCAATGCAAAACAGGCACTATTACAAAGTGAGAGCATAGGTATTATTATTCAATAGCCTTTTCTGCATAAATCAAGAGCATTTTTATGCATTATCTATACCTGAATTTTGAGCATAACTTATTGTATATTTCACATCTTATTGCATCTTCAACACATGATAAAAGCATAAATAAATCGCTCCTATACAGCAAATATTGCATGTACAAAATATAATTTACAGATAATATAGCAGCGACATAGAAGAACTA
>NZ_BAKF01000014.1 GCF_000614025.1 Prevotella aurantiaca JCM 15754 | reverse complement strand
ATATTCTTGGGAATGGCGAATACTTAGGGCTTCTATGATAGGGAAACTTATTTAACCACTACTCTGCGCTCTCTGATAAGCTTGAGTTGGCGCAGCAAATCGTTGTAGTGCAGCAGGTCGATGTCTTTGCTTTGGGCAGCCTGTGCCTTGCAGAAGGCTTCTATTTTGGCAAGATGTTGCTCCATATAGAGCATTGCATCAGAGCTATTAGCACGGTCGGCAGGTGTTGGTTTCTCCTTTTTAGCAGGGTTTAGCAAGCTGTCGAGCTGTTCCACATAAGCACGTTCGAGCAGTCGGCGGGTGCGTGCTTTCACATCGTTGAGGCCCGTAAGCGGTTTCCAAACGGTGCGGAAAACATCGTTAAGATAGTCGGTAAACTGGTAAGCGCCCTTCGCTTGCTGGTCTTTATATATCTTGTCCAAGAGCGAAGCATTCAGTAACGTCTTCAAAACACGAGTTTGTTGTGCGCTAATCTCGCCTGCAGCGTCCACTCCTGTAACGTCTGTCATCGTAGAAGGGTATAGCCATAGCGGCGCATCGAAAAGCTGTCTGCCGATGTAATCGACTGCATCACGGCCCTTTTGGCAGGTGCCACCTCGTAAGGTTTCTGTCCTGGCATGTTGTTAAGGTATCTACCGCCTACGTTTTTCAGTACGTGGTTGGTGTAACGGTTGAACTGTTGGATAACGCTTTGCCACATTTCGATGCGGTCTTTGTACTGATCGTTCTTCTGACGGGTCCATTCTGGCAGTGCCACAACAATGCGTTTCAAGTTCTTTATACCATAGTCGCTGGCCTTAACGTTATCGTCTCCCAAGTCTTCGGTCTGTGCGCGAGGGTCTTCGTTGCGTCCTTCTCCACCGAACCAGAGGCGTGGATTCTTAGCAAGAATGGCTGTTGTTTCGTCCATCAGCTTTTCTTTCTCCTCCATTTCGTCCTTAAACTCAGGGCGATATTGGTATCCCCAGCGTATCGCCCACTTATCGTAATCGTTGATTCGTGGGAAGAGTCCACGCTCGGAGATGCCGTCTTCGGGTTGAGCAACATAGTTGAAGCGAGCATAATCCATGATGCTGGCGGTGTGGCCGTGCTGTTCTACCCACTTCTTATCGCGTAGTTTTTCCACTGGAGTAGCATGGCTTGCTCCCATGTTGTGGCGCAAACCAAGCGTATGACCCACCTCGTGGCTCGACACAAAGCGTATGAGTTCGCCCATAAGACTATCGTCCATCTTCATGGTTTGCGCACGTTTGTCGAGCGGTCCGCACTGAATCAAGTACCACTTTGTGAGCAAGTTCATAACATTATGATACCAACAGATATGGCTTTCGATGATTTCGCCACTGCGAGGGTCTACGATACGAGGTCCGTAAGCGTTTTCAATTTCGGCAGGAAGATAGCGAAGTACGCTGAAACGGGCATCGTCTACACTCATCGTAGAGTCGTCTGGGAAGTCCTCTGCCTTATTGCGTTCTTGAAACCAGCCGCTTCAAACGCCACATTCCAGTCCTCGATACCTTTCTTTAGATAGGGAACCCACTTCTTAGGAGTAGCTGGGTCGATGTAGAAAACGATCGGTTTGATAGGCTCCGTAAGTTGTCCTTTGAGGTATTTGCGTACATCTTTCGGCTCTAAACGGAAGCGAGAGATGAATTGTTGGCGGTCTGTCTTGGTCTGATCGTCGCTAAATATGGTGTATCGGTTGGTGAAATAGCCCACACGATTGTCCCATACACGCTTTCGCATAGGCACCTTTGGTAGCAGAACGATGCTCGTGTTAAGTGCAACCGTCATTGCACCAGTTGCCGAAGCAGGCGAAGACGAAGGCGTACTGGCATAGGTTCGTGTCGTAGCCACCTCGACATTGATGGGGTAAACCTTCATTGTATCAACGAAAGTGCGGTCGGCTTGGAGTGCGCCCAACTTTAGTTCTTTAGCACTATTGGCCGAAATGCTAACCACACCATTATCTTTTGCAAAGAGCGGAGTAACCTCAATCATCTGCGCTTTTGTGGTTTTGTTGCGTCCGATAACTTTGAACGAAGCGATAATAGGGTCTACTGTCGATGCCTTTAGCGTCTTCGATATGCGGCTGTCGGGGTCGGCTTCTTGCGAAAGAACATAAGCACGCAACACCAAATTCTTTGCATCGCGTTGCTCGAAGTAGATAGTTTGCTGATTAACAGCCTCTCCAGAGAACTTTCCGAAGTTCTGTGGCACACCCGTAAAGCGTGTTACCGCCAGCAGATAACGGCCGATAATAGAGTCTGGAATCTCGAAATACCACTTATCTTCGATATGTCTTACCGTGAAAATACCCTCGCGAACGCTACCCGGTTTTTTGATAAGCTGGTCGTAAGGCAACTCTTTTTCCACGCCTTTACCAAGCTTATCGTCGGGCTTAGCCTTGCCGTCTTTGGGTCGTTCGGCAGCTGTTTTCTCGTCAGTCGAGTCTTTTACGGTTATAGAACAGTACCTATTATTATAGGCAAAATTACACTTGCTGGCTGCTGTTGCCACGCCCGTAGCAAGCCAAAGCGCCAGCAAACAAGTAGAAAGCTGTTTGTTAATCGTCATTGTTTGTGCTGTTTATTAAGGTTCGCAAAGATATAAAAAAAAGCGGATATAGCAAAATTATTGTATTTTTTACACCTGTTTACAATGTTGAATAAATGCTTACAACGTGTTATAGATATAAAAAATTAAGAGTATAAGATATGTTCAGTTTTGTAAAGAAAATTTTATTAACTGGCAAGAATGATATTTCCACTTTGCAAAAGAGCCTATATTGCATCGCAAAACAGGCGCTTTTGCCGTGCAAAACAGGCTCTTTTGCATTGCAAAACAATGGGTATTGCAACGCTTTGATTATTAGTTCGTTAGGCGAAGTGCCTCTTTTGAAAAATACTTTACATTGTTTTGCAAATCCATAGTGTTTATAGGGCTTTGCAGCGGGGTTTCTAAGAGTAAGAAATAATGCCAAAATAGTAAAAATATGCAACTAATTTGCCATTCTAACGGGTTAAATATTTATAAGAATGTACACTATTCAGTTAATTTGTTTGCGTGATTTAAGAATATCGTATAACTTTGCACGCAAATACTTTCAGGCTATAATAAAAAAAATAACATAGTCTAAGTGTTATTAGGAGTGCCACAAAAGTTATGTCATATTAGTAGAACAGTCATGTTATACCTATTATGTCCACTTCCAATGCCGACTCATACAGAAGACAATTAAAATCATAAACTATAATCGAAAAATAAAATTAGAGATGAAAAAGTATGCAAAACCAGAAGTTAATGTATTAACAACAGTTTTTGAAGGCTACCTATTGGCGGGTACAGAGGGTGGTAACAATGGTGGTGTTAAACCTAAACCACGTCCAGGTGGTCATGCTAAGGAGCAGCTATTTTTTGAATCTGACACTGAATCAGAAGATGAAGAATCTGAAGATTTGAATTAAATAACAACAAAGAAAGTATTAACTAATTCTTAAAATTATGAATTTTAAAAACGTTTACGCCACATTATTGTGTGTTGTAGCAATTGGTTTGACATCTTGTTCAAGCGAATTAAACAACGATGAAACAAACGCTTTAAATCCAAATGAAAATGCTGCACGTGAAGTAACAGTTTCTGCATCAAAAGATGCGGCAACTCGTTCTATTGTAGGAATTAATGCAAAAGCAGAGTGGGAAAAAGGAGACCTTATCCTTACTTACAACCTTACTAATCCACAAGGCTTCGATCAACTCCATGCAAGAGATGCAGGTGTGTATTCTAAATTTGATGGATCTATTAAATGTAAGGTAGGTGATGATTTGGCATTCTTCTATCCTTATCAAGATGAAAGCAAAAGCACTACACCAGGTACGTTAGAGTTAAACATGCAAGAAAACACCATTGAGAAAGATGGTGTAGCAGTAACTAAAGTTCAAGATGGTACGAGAGAAACGCTCAATCACTTTGATTATACTTGGGGAACATTAAAGAATATCAATTTCGATGGCCCTACTTTGCTTCAAAATATTGATTTCTCAAAGCAGTATTCAATCTTAAAGCTTAACTTTAAATACGAAGGTTTGGCGCTCAAAAACATTAAGAAGCTTACCATTAAGGGCATTACAACAAAGGCAACATTTGACTTAAAGACTGGAGAATTCACTAATCGTGTAAATGATGGTCTTACTATTGTACCCCCAACTCCTGTTGATGAAGTATATGTAATGGTATTCCCAGACGATAATTTCGAAGCTACCTATATTATAGAGACTGCAGATAACAAGACTTATACAATTCATGACTCTGGCTTTAAGCTTGATGTAGCATCATATTATGCTTATACTGTAGAGAAGGTTATCGACCATGGATTGACGTTGATGGCGTTAAGTGGGGTAAATACAACTTGCAGTACGAACCAGGAACTAAGGTTGATGGCTGGCGCGATGCTTATCACCTTGCAAAGAACCCATGGGATTTCTTCTATACAGAAAGCTATCCATTGTACACAATGGGTCAAGTATTGCCACGTAACTTCGGTAACGACAAGTTCGATCACTTCCGTTGGGGCGACATTGCAAAGGCTCCTCACTATGGACACAGCAACTATCTCCACTATTGGACATCAACTCAAGACATTCAAAAGCAGGCTTCTACACGTGATGAGTTCGGCGATCTCGCTTACTACGCATCTAACAAAACATGGAGAATGCCTTCTAAGCACGACTTTGAGCACTTGATGTGCAGCACAGTAGGATATCTTGGATACTACATTGATGGCGGAAAACCAGTTGTCGGTGTACTCTATGTTCCAACAAACGATCGTTGTTTGAAGGGTACTACAAGATGGATTGGTGGCTCAAGACGTTCAAACATCAACTACACAGTTAATGTTGGTGTTTATGGAACAAACTGCTGCAGATTGTATAACTTCACAAAAGTGCAACTCGAAAAGGGTGTATTCCTCCCATTCGCAGGCTCTTACCAGACCTATAATGATGGTAACCCACGCTTAGACAAGCCAGGAAGCCAAGCTCTTTATTGGACTTCTACAGGTTCAAACTGGAAGCAAGCTACAGCATTTACCTCATATTATCACAACAATGGTTGCCTTTCTTTGCCAGTAGTTAGCACACATATTAACGCAACAACCCCAAAGAGCAACATGTATAGCATTCGTCCAATCTACATTGGCAAGTAATACAATAAACTTATAACGCTCTGCCGTTCTATAAATCCCTGCGGGGGAAGAGTAGGCAACATATATATGCCAACTCTTCCCTCGCTTTTTGTTTTATAGATACTAAGACTCTTATTTCTTCAAACCACCCTCCTTATTATATATAAGGTGTAGCGACGCACAATGTTGTTCTTTCTTTTGCTCACAGCTTGTAATTATTTTAAATTTTTAGCGAATTTGTTTGCATATGTTAAAATAACGCAATACCTTTGCAATCGCAACACACTTAACGACTATACTTGACTGTGAATTCTTGTTGGATAAGAAGAAAGAAGAACCAAAAAGGTAATCTATACGTCATTATACATTCCTCTTTTTATAGCTTTTCAAGTTGAAAGGATTCAAAAAAGTTTTAGAATTGACAATCGAAGGTATAATATTAATAACAAAGAAATTACACACTGAACATGAAAAAGTATTTAAAACCAGATGTATTTTCTACACCTGTTCTTACAGAAACTTATCTGCTGACAGCCTCTCCAGGTGCTGGTAATGATGGATTTACTGATGGAGGAAGTAGCAGTGGCACTGGAACTTCCGAGTCATCTAATCATGTACATGCTAAAGCAACACCGGTTGCAGAATCATACGGTATGGACAAAGTAGGCTGGTAATGTTATTTATCGGTTGCAAAAGCGCCTGTTTTGTGTGGTAACCCCTTGTGGCTGCCGTGCGAGACAGGCGCTTTTGTATATTGGTATATAGGTTTTTACATTGTAATTAGAAGGATTTATTTCTGCAATAATTGTGCGACAGAATACTGAAAAAGTTTGCAAAACAAAATAAAAATACTATATTTGCAAACATAAAAAACATATAACGTTAAAATCTAATAGTTACATCAAACGCCCATACCTCCGAAACGGTGTTGCTCTGAAGGAGTTTTAATAGGGAGGTTCTAATTACAATGAAAATCAATTTACTCAAAAATGCAAGTACAGCTACGTTTATTATGTTCGCAACCATGTTTTTTATGCCTGCCAAGACAATTGCGCAATCAGACGGCGACCTTTCGATTGGTGGCGAAAAAGTTACTGCACTGAATGCTAACGACCTCTCTGCGGTAGCACCAGGCGTAAGCGGAACGATAAAGTATGAGGCTAAAACAAAGACACTTACGCTGCAAAATGCAACAATTGACACAAAAGATAAGAACCCCATAGAGTCGCATATAGACGGACTTATCATTAAAGTTGTTGGAACAAATACCGTTAAATCGAGTGGATTTCCTGCTCTCTTACTTCATAAACCTGCTACAATAATGGGCGATGGTACGCTGAATTTAGGCGAAGATGGGTGGGTTGGCATCTTCCTACTTAGCACATCGCTCACCATCGAAGACTGTACCGTGAATGCAAAGGGTACTAAATACGGCATCAACGGGTTAGGCGGACAGAACGATAAGGTAGTTATCAAGAACGCCACAGTTACTGCCGATGGTAAAGGCAATGGCTCTATCCGCGATATATCAGGACTTACGCTCATCGGTTGTAGCATTGTTCAGCCCACAGGAGCAGAGTTCGACCCAATGTTATGTGCTGTAATTCTGGACGATAAGGTGATGAAGGATAAGGTGGTAATATCAAACGACCCAACCGCAATTGCCATTCCAACTGCCGAAACCATAGCAGCGGAAGGAATATATACGCTTAACGGACAGCGCATATCAGCAGATTTGAAAGATTTACCAAAGGGTGTTTACATCGTAAACGGACAAAAAGTAGTGAAGAAATAGGCGCATCAAACATCGATATGTTATGCTTTCGCATACTTGCATATATTTTCAAATATACGTATAATTATATAAATGTTTTGCGAAAGAAATAATATTGTGTAAGTATCTCGTTATCAACGTGTTGTAATAGTGCTTGTTTTGCATTGTAAAAGTGCCTGTTTTGCGTTGCAATATAGGCCCTTTTGCCGTGCAATATAGGCTCTTTTGAAAAGCCATAGCGTAGGTATGGTTTTCTAAGGGTATCAAAGTTGGCGAATAAAGTAAGTTTATACAGAAAATAACGGCGTATGAATTGAAATGCCATTCCTTGTTTTTCATATTCTATTATGTCCTTTTCATGGCTGTATCCGAACTTTTTACGTTCTTTGCCACATACTATTTTTCAACGTGATAGGCATCTGTAGACTTTTAGAAACAAGTTGGAAGGTGCCCGCAACAGGACAGTTCTACAAAAGAAAAGAGGCTGTATCAAAATGTTTGCCATTCTGATACAGCCTCTAATTATATACGAGTGATTACTTCTTAGTTAATTTTTACAGGGCGTACAGCGTATGCGAAGCCATAAGAACCAAAGCCCTTTATATCTTTAATAGGGCTACTTATTTTGTTATTTCCAATCAACATACGATGACCATAGCCTATTTGTGTACCTCTATCTTCATATGAAGCTGAATTAGCCCAGTATACACCAAATGTACCATTATAATTTAATGAACCATCAGCAGTACGTGCTCCACCAGCCTGGAAGTATATTTCCTTACCACCATCAGCCTTGAAAGTATAACCGTAGTTCCATGTAGCGCCAGTGTTAGTGAAGTCTTTATATGCATGTGCATCAGGTACCTTGAAGCCTGCTGGAGATGGGTCGTAGATTGTCTTGGGGCTATTACGAACTGAACCATCGAACACATTGCTGTTAGTCGACCATAGGTTGATGAACTGCTGATACTGCCAGCCCAACTTACCAGCACCTACCTTAGGAAGGAATAGGTTAGGATGTTGAATCGCATAGCCGATCGTACGTGAGTGCATTTTATCCTTTTCAGCTTGTGACAGGTTATTTTCTGTTACAATAGGCTCATATGGATCAATACCAAAACCTGGTGCTGGGATAGCTGTTCCAGGTAGAGCATCTTTACGACCCCACTGGAAGAGAGCACCATAACCATTGCGAACGGCTGTCTCACCTGCCTGTTCAATATCAAATGTAGCAGTTTTCTTGGTGCCAGCAGGTGATTCTTGTTCTACCTTTACCTTTACTTTGCGTACCTTTGTATCTGCTGTCCATGTTGTATACTTCCATCCAAGGTTCTCAGTAGCGAATCCATAAGTTTGACCACTACTTGTAAAGTTAATAGGATCGAGTACTGACTTAGGCGCAAACCACAAGTGCCATGACCACATAATAGTACCACTACCATTTGTAACTGCTATAACTGCGTTACCATTAGCAATGTTTGTTGGTGAAACCTCGAACTCAAGGTAATCGTTTGTACCATCAACCTGAACTACCTTTTCGTTTGTTATGATGCCAGTTACATCAGACCACAAAAGATTTGCGTATTTTGCAGGATTTGTATTGTTCTGTACATTGATGTAAGGAGAGGTAATCGCCTTATCGCTATGGTCAACAAAGTGGTGCAACAAGAGATCTTCATTATACTCAGAGCTTAGATATTTTGGTGCCTGAGTATTGGTGAATGATTCCGTATATACTGATCCATTTGTGATAGCGTTACCATATACCAATGGGATACGATACTTACCAGGTGCAGAGATAACATAGCTGTTCGCTGTGTTTACTATGTTTGCAGCACCAGTTGGGTTAGCGAGGTTATAGTTATTAACTGCAGTTTCAGCCTTTAATTTATCGTTACGATCCTTCAAGAGGTCTACAGAGTTTGCTGTGATAGATGCTGTACCAACTTCACCAGCTGTACCACCATCACCAGCAGTCTTTGTAAAGCCATTCAACCAATCTGGTTTTTCGGTCAAACTAAAGTTACCATCACCATCAGCATCGTAGCCAATAATCTTCCACTTAACAGCTCTTTGAACGCCATTATCTATCATGTAAGACTTAATAGTATAGTTGGCTGTTGTTGTTGCAGTACTTGCAGCAACAGCTGGAGAGGTAGCTTCAATCTCATACTTAAGGTTTGTTGCACTCTGAGAGATAGCATAAGTCTTTGTAGTACCTGCCTTCCAGCTACCCTTCAAGGTAGATTTGATAGCAGGAGTAGTTTCGTTATCGAAGTAGATTTGTACTTTTACGACACCATCAACATCCTGTGGAATCATGTAGAAAGTATAGTTATCATTATCTTTACCAACGATTGTTGTGTTGATAGCGCCCTCTGTGCTCACGCTGATACCAGAGAGAGTGAAAGTCTTAGGAACGCTAACGTCCTTCCAAGAATTATTGAAGCTGTTGCCAGTAGTAGGCTTAACTTCACTTGGAAGTATGAATTTACCCTTACTGTTAGCACCTAAGATCTCAATCTTTGTGATTTTATGAGCTTCAGAAAGGTGGCCACCAATCTTGAAACGAATCGCTGTCATAGCGTGTTGGAACTTCAAAGGTACTTCAGGAGCAGTACCCTGTGTTGTGTACTGAATAGGTGTAGTACCAGAGCAAGCTGTCATCAAGTCCTTTTGAAGCTTAACATCCTCCTCAACTTCAATGTTCACGAATGGTGTAGAAGTATTGCTTTCTGGAGAAAGAGTAAGCTTATTGTAAGATGACTTAATCTGTGGGTAGATAGCATAGAACTTTGCATATGGCTCACTCATAGCCCAGAAGTACTTTGTTGGGAGAGTTCCGTCATTGTTAACCTCAGCGTTATAGAACCAAGGAGTAGTGCTAATGCTTGTTGCAGATGCACCGCGATAACCAATAGCAGAGAACTTTCCAAGCGTTGCTGTTGTTGTTATTGTAGCACGTGTAGTTGGGTCTGTTGTGTCGAAAACGTCGGTTTGAATACCCGGAACAGTGCTTTCGATGAGAAAGTAATCGTTATTTCCTTGAGATTCAATCTTTCTTGAAGTCAAATCTTCTATGGTAAGACCCTGTAAACTGAGTTGTTCTGCAAAGCCTGCGCGTGTTGCTGCATATGCAGGATTAGCCTTAGCTGCTTCCTGTGCATCTTTGTCAGCCATTGATACTGCGAAGTTTACAGCAGTACCATTCTCGTTGTTACCTGTCAAATCGAGGTCGTTGTCAGAGCATGCTGTCAATCCACCAAGGCATGCGAACATGAATGCTGTAGCAGTTGTTTTGCTATAACAGCGCTTTTTGAATTTATTCATTTTCATAAAATGTGTATTGTGGTTGTTATTCTAAATATTAAAAGTGCGTATGCTTAATCCTCTGGAATTAGTTCTGTATCATCAGGATCTTCGTCTGGTGTTACTACCTGTGGTTCAGTACCAACATATGGGCTAGCTCCCAATATTGGACTTTCACCATAAAGTGCATACACTAAGGTTTGTGGCTCTGCATAAGCCTTCTTCATTTCATTACTTTTCATACCTGTTTGTTATGTTTAATTTTTGTTATATCTCTATTTCAGCTAAGTATTTTCATTGAAAGATGTTGGTTTTATTTATTCTTTACCCCTGCAATCGATACAAGAGGAAATCCTTAGTACAATCATTTCTTTCTACAAAATAGTCTTTAGTTACCCAAAAAACTGTTGATCTATACCTAGAAAACAAATCTTTTTAATTTTATTTTGCAAAGGTAAATAAATTAAAATGAACTACAAAGGTTTTTGTAAAAAAACTATCTAATATGCTCATTTCTTGTTCTTAATCAGTTATTTTTGGTAAGAAAATTTGTCATTTCCTCCTATTTCTATAATAAATACAGTTGTGTTTATGATGCCAAAATTTTGGTTTGCTTTTTCGATTATAGTGTTTTAATTTTCTCTTTTCGGCGTATCGATTTCACATTAAAATGTCTCTGATATTGTAAAGAAAACACATGTAAAAAATGAAAGAATTTGTTTTGTGCTTCAAAAGTGCCTGTTTTGCGTTGCAATATAGGCACTTTTACCGTGCAATATAGGCGCTTTTGCAATGCAAAACAAGGGGTATTGCAAAACGTTGCTAGTCAGATGGTTACACGAACGTCGTGATTTTGCAAAATATTTACATTTTTGTGGGGTGGAGATTTTGTTGTGTTGAGTGTTTGCAGTGGTGCTTTATGGTGGTTTTTATAGATTATCTATAAATGCTATGCTATCTAAAATATCTATGAATCCTAAAAATGTTGCTGCACTATTACATGGTTCTGGCATCTACCATTCTATAATATCGTTGCTGTTTGGGAGTATAGGTTGAGCGTTATCCGTATTGATAAGCAGTAACTTATAAATGTAGTTATAGAACCGAACATCGTATTGAAGGGAGAATTGGGCGGTGCCACCTTTTACAGAAAAGGTTGTAACGAAAGGGTCGGAAGCCAGTTGCTGTTGCGCTTCGTTGGGTAAAAGGTGTGTGTCGTAATAGTTTTCGAAGATGGGAGTGCCGTAACGGGAGCGGTAAATATTGGTGAGTATTTGGTAACTTCGCAACGGATTATTTACGTTTAGGAAGTAAACGTGTACCGTATCTACCTTTTCAGTTGGGTTTTGTCCTACCTCTACGATGCATGGAATGTTTTCGAATCGTCCACGAAAGGTAGTGTTGGCTTTGTTGATGGGCAGAAGGAGTGGGGCATTCTCGGGGGTAAAACCTTTCGCAACAAGCGCATCAGTAAAGTCTGCAACGGTGTTATTGAGAGAGATACCGCTGAAGTTAAGATGTGGGTGTTGTGTAGTTGCCGACTCTTGTGCCTCTATGTGGGCGCAAAACAGTAGGAATAGGCAGAGTAGAAGTTGCTTCATATAGAAGATAACGTTGTTTTTTGTGGAATATTATAATAGAAAGCGATTAGTGGTTTAGGTTCTTTACCCAAACAATTGATTTAGGATTATGAAGCAATTTTAAAACAACAAAATAAAAAAAGCGCCCAAAGGAAATCTTCCTTTAGACGCTTTCTTTATATTTTAAAACTATCTTTGTTTGCTTAGATAGCCGCTGCAATCCATTCGTAAACGCAGCTGCATACACCGAAGACCACGATACCAGTTGTACAAATAGCTAGTGCGAACTTAGTATTGCAGTCGCTCTTGAACTCTGGCATAGGTGAATCGCTGTGGTTAATATACATTGCTTTTACTATCTTCAAGTAGTAGTAAAGCGAAACCACGGTGTTTAAGAGAGCAACGAAGAGTATTCCGTAGATCCATGCACCTTCGGTTGTGGTGATATCTGCACCCTTTACGCCTGACATAAAGACGAAGAACTTAGAGAACATACCCGCAAACGGAGGGATACCACCCAAAGAGAACATCGCAATCGTCATGAGGAAACTCAGACGTGGATTGGTTTTGTAGAAACCATTGTAGTCTGAAATGTCGGTCTTGCCACCATTATTCTGTTCAACAACAGAGACGATGGTGAACACAGCCATATTGGCTACCACATAAATAAGTACGTAGTAGCTGAGTGCTGCTACTGATGTTTCCCAGCTATTGCCCAATGCTGCCAACATGATGTAACCAGCTTGAGAGATAGAACTGAAGGCCATGAAGCGCTTCAATTCGCCTTGGCGGATTGCAAAGAGGTTGGCAATGGTGATAGAAAGTGCAACAACAATCATCATAAGCACCTGCCAGTAAGCAATCATGCTACCGAAAACGTGGAATAAAATGCTTAACAATGTGAACGCTGCAGCACCTTTTGAGATAACACTGAGGTATCCCGTAACAGTAGTAGGCGCACCTTGGTAGGTGTCGGCAGTCCAGAAATGGAATGGAACAAGCGAAATCTTAAAGCCAAGACCACTGAAGAAGAACACCAAACCCATTACAGTGAGAGGTGTTGCTTGCATATTTGTAGCAATATCGCTAAAGTACATGGTGCCGTAAGCGCCATAAATAAAGCTGATACCATACAACATGACACCGCTTGAGAAGGTGGCTGTGAGTATAAACTTGGCTGCTGCTTCAGCAGAATTGTTACGATAAGCGTCGAAAGCAACCACACACGCCATAGGAACTGATGCCATTTCCAGGCCAAGGAAGAACATAAGGAAGTTGCCAGAGCTCATCATGACGTTCATACCCAATAGGGTTGAAACGATGAGCATGTAGAATTCGCCTTCCTTTCCGCTCTTGGCTGCCCAAACGCGGCTTTGCAATACCACAATGAAAGTACCGAAAGCGAGGATTGCTTTCATTACATTTACAGAAGCCGAAGTGGTGTACATGCCGCCGAAAGCTTCCTCGGGCTGCAGCTGGAGCATGCAAACAACTGTGTTTGCAAGCAAGAGTACAGAAGCAAGAGGGTTGAACCACTTGCGCTCTTCGGTCTTTGCTGAAATAAAGTCAGCAATGAAAAGGATTATCAGAACGGCAACAAGACTTGCCTCTGGAATCATCTTAAAGAAATTATTATAATTCATTTTTCTGCTACTTTATTAAAGATTACCTAATTGTGGAACGTATGCAATGATGTGGTCGAAGATAGGAGCCACCGCATCAATAATCATATCCTCGAAGAAAAGAGGGAAAAGTCCAAGACCAGCTACACAGAAAATGAGGCCTGCAATAGAGAAACGCTCGTCCCAAGTAGCATCGTGAAGCTCGTAGAACTTCTGGTTTGGAATGGTCTGGAACAATATCTTGCCCACAACACGAAGGATATATACTGCTGTTACAACGATTGATGTACACGCAACGAGTGTGCAAATGCGGTGGAAAGTACCTGCGTTCTCGAACGAACCTACGAAGATGGTCATCTCGGCAACGAAGCCTGAGAAGCCTGGTAAACCGAGGTTAGCCAAACCTGCTACTACGTATGAAACAGCAAGGAATGGTATTACCTTCATCAAACCACCAAGATAGCGTACGTCGCGGGTTCCTGCGCGATGGTAAATCATACCAATGCAGGCAAAGAACAATGCTGTCATCAAACCGTGAGAGAGCATTTGGAGGATTGCTCCTGTAATGGCTGTCTGTGTAGTCATTACCAAAGCGAAGAGTACCATGCCACAGTGAGAAACCGATGAGTAGGCATTGATGTACTTCAAGTCGGTTTGTACACAGGCAGAGAGCGCACCATATACAACAGAAACGGTTGTGAGAATGAGGAAAACAGGTGCCCACATCTCAAGAGCATCAGGCATAATGAACATTGCAATGCGCAAACAACCGTAGCCTCCAAGCTTCATCAATACACCTGCGTGGAGCATTGACACTGCAGTAGGGGCTGAAGCGTGACCGTCAGGCGACCATGTGTGGAATGGGAATAACGCTCCGAGAATACCAAAGCCTATGAATACGAATGGGAAGAAGATGTTTTGAACTTCTTTCGACATTGCGTGCATCTTCGCTAACTCGATAACGTCCATCGTAGAACCACCACTGAAGTAGTAAATACCAAGGAAACCGAAGATGAGTAAGCCTGAACCACCCATCAACATAAGGGTTAGTTTCATGGCAGAATACTCCTTTGCACCTGTTCCCCATACACCAATGAGGAGGTACATAGGTATCAACGCCACTTCATAGAACATGAACATGGTGAACATATCGGTTGAAATAAAGAAACCGAATACACCTGATGAAAGTAAAACGAACCAAAGGAAGTATTCCTTTTTCATTGGCTCAAGTTGCCAACTGGCAAATGTTCCAGTGAAAACAATGATTGCTGACAGTAAAATCATAACGACTGATATGCCATCAACACCCACTGCGAAGGCGATGTTCAAGGTTTAAACCACATTACAGAGTTTGCCAATAACATCGTATCGGTGTTTCCGGCTTCGCGCTGTTGAACAAAATAGACGGTAAGCCATATAGCACCAATGAGCAAAGCAGAGGCTCCTGCTACCATCACACCGCGTACCTGATAGTCGTTCTTAGCGACCCAAAGGCCAAAAAGCATCAGTACGGGGATTATTACGAATATTGTTAAAATCCAACTCATCTCTTTATATCAAGCAAAGTATTACTAATGTTAAAGCCACAGTTCCGGTAATGAACCATATTGCATAATGGCGAACGTCGCCACTCTGCCAAGGACGAATGCTCTCGCCTGCCTCCTGGGTTCCCCAAGCAAGGAAGTTGAACGTACCATCAATTACTTGACGATCGAACCAAGCGATAGGAATAGAGAAGCAACGGAAAACTATCTTGTGAGTAAAGAACTGCCAAGCGTTATCAATATAAAATCTGTTGAGAGCTGCCTTGTGGAGTCCTGGCATGCTTTTAGCAAGCTTGTCGGCTACAGGATTGTTCTTAGGCATGTACATCCATGTAGCAAGTGAAATACCGATGGCTGCTGCCAACAGACTGAACCAAGCTACACTCGTGAAGTGGAAGTGCTGTAAGTGAATGTCAGCACTTTGACCTGTCGCTGTAACAAAATGACCGAAAGGAATCCAACCTGCAAAGATTGAAATGATAGCAAGGAATACTAACGGTCCCCACATAACGAAAGGAACTTCCTGTGGACGGCGTCTGTTCTCTGGATCTTCCTCGTAATATGATTTGCCCCAGAAGATAACGTAGTACAAACGGAACATATAGAATGCCGTCATACCTGATACTAAGGTCATAAACCAACCAAAGCGGGAGAGAATTGGAAGCAAGCACTCACGATTTCGTCCTTAGAGAAGAAACCTGCAAGTGGCCAAACACCACTGATTGCAATACAACCAATGAGGAAGCAAGCGTTGGTTATCGGCATATACTTGTGCAATCCGCCCATGTATTCCTTGAAGTTGCTGCCAATAATAACGATGATGGCACCAGAACAGAGGAACAATAACGCCTTGAACATAGCGTGTGTGAACAAGTGGAACATTGAAGCCATATACCTAAACCGCCTTCTTCGTTATCAAGCGCATAGCAAACACCGAGCGCAACGAGCATGTAGGCAATCTGAGAAATGGTTGAGAACGCCAAACCACGCTTAATATCGCTTTGGCAGCAAGCTACTGCGGCAGCATAGAAAGCGGTGAACGCTCCGATGTAGGCAATCCAGTGAAGTTGCTCGATAGCACCGAACTGAATATAGATAGGGAACAAGCTCGCTACTTGGAATACACCAGCAACAACCATGGTAGCAGCGTGAATAAGCGCTGATACTGGTGTTGGACCTTCCATAGCGTCTGGCAACCAAATGTGGAGTGGGAACATGGCTGACTTACCAGCACCACCAATGAACATAAGGAACAATGCTGTAGGAATTGCCCAAGCTGTTTCTGGATTATTATATACACTCTTAAGTTGTTCTACCAAACTTGCATCTATCGACAAATCGAAGTTGAAGGTCTTGACATAGAAGCTGAAGAATAAAATACCAATGAGGAAAAATAAGTCAGCAAAGCGTGTAACGATAAAGGCTTTCTTACTTGCATGCACTGCTGTGTGCTTTGGATAGTAGAATCCAATAAGCAAATAAGAGCAGACACCCACCAACTCCCAGAACAAATACATCTGGAAAACGTTTGTCGCTACAACCAAACCTAACATAGACATTGTAAACAATGACAAGTAGGCATAGAAACGTTGGAAACCATGTTCATACTCTTCGAACTTATAGTTCTTATCGCGCTCAGCCATATAACCGAACGAATAAATATGAACCATAAAGCTAACAGTGGTTATAACGACAAGCATCATTACACTGATAGGAGTCAAACGGAAACCAATATTAAATGTCAATAACTCAGAGAACTTCAACCATGTCAAGTTAAAGACAGTTACAGTGGGGTATACGCCACTTGCCAAACGACCATCTACAACGTTGAAAGTCTGTCCCATTGCAGTATATTCTCCTGTGTAAAAGAAATACTGATAGGCCGTGTAGAGACTCATGGCAAAAAGCACGCCCAACATGCATGTACCGATGAAACCTGCCACCGGCTTAGGCATCTTCATACCTGCCAATCCCAAAAGGATTGCGCTTAAGAAAGGTAGAAGAAGTATCAAAAATGCGTAATCAAACATAACTTTTTCTTATAATTTCATATTTTCAATACTGTTCACCTGGTCGCTGTGCAGATGTCGGTAAACATTAATAATTATAGCTAACGCAACTGCAGATTCAGCGGCACTCACTCCAATAGAGAAAATGGTGAAGAACATTCCTTCAAACCCCTCTGGATAGAGCAAACGATTGAATGCTGCAAAGTTAAGGTCAACGCTATTGAGAACTAACTCGATGGAGATAAGCATTGCGACAAGGTTGCGTCGAGTTACAAAGCCAAAGACTCCAATAAAGAACAATAGTCCACTAAGGACGAAAAAATATTCTACTGGTATCATTCTTCTACCTCCTCTTTTTTCTGTTTATTCAAGATAACCAAGCCACCAATGATACAAGCTAACAAGAAAATAGAGATAAACTCGAATGGCAATACGTAGCCATACTTGTCAGCACTCATAAGATTCTTGCCGATAACTTCCATTGAGACTTCACTACTTGGTGCATTTGTTGAAACTAATTCGCTGAAGATTTTGTTCTTCAAGAATACTCCTAAAACGGTTCCAACGCCCACCAACGAGATGAGACCAGCAAGAAGAGTGCGCTTTCCAAGCCATCTTTCAGACAAACCTTGAAGCGTTCGCTTGCTTACCAACTGGATTGCAAATACGTACATTACAGTGATACCGCCAGCATAAATACTGATTTGCGCAGCACCGAGGAATGTATAGTCAAGCAGGAAATAAAGGCCTGCTACTCCAAAGAGTACAAACAGCAATGCTGTTGCAGCTCTCATGATGCGCTTTGTCGACACGCAGAATACTGCTGAAGCAAGTATTACCACTGCTAAAATCGCAAACACAATTAATTTAGCCATACTTTATCTCCTTCTTTTATTTGGTTTTAGTGTTAAATGTTCCAACTTTCCATTCTGCACCACCCTCTATAAGATTAGGTAATGAGCCGCCTTTGTAAACCTCTTCGTTCAGATGTAGAACGAGTTGAGAACGATCGAAAACAGCATTTTCGAAGTCGTTTGTAAACTCAATAGCATCAAAGTTACAAGCGTTTACACATAATTGGCAGAACATACAGTCGCCGAGATCGTACTGATAGTCCAGCAATACGCGCTTTTTCTTACCAGTTTCGGGGTCTTCACGCATTTCGCTTGCTATACGAATAGTGCCGTTTGGGCATGCTTTCTCGCACATAAGACAAGATACGCACTTGTAGTTCTCGCTTTCATCACGCTTAAAGACCAAACGTCCACGGTGGCGTTTTGCCACATGGAGTGTTGTCTTACGGTTTTCAGGATACTGCTCAGTAGACTTTGGCGTGAAGTATTCTTTCATGGTTGTTTTCAAACCAGTAGCCAATGTTTTAAAAGCATTTCCTATTTCACCGAAATATGATTCTTTATTTTCCATTAGAATTTTGAATTCTTAATTTCTACTTTACGTTTTCTTATGCGACTTTGAATGTCCAACCGAATGCCACACATACAGTCATGAGTACCAAGATGATAAGACTGAGTGGCATAAGATATTTCCACTCCAGTTTAAGTATTTGGTCTACACGAAGACGTGGGAATGTCCAGCGTATCCACATAAGAAGGAATACTACAACAAAGGTCTTTCCGAGGAACCAAACGATGCCTGGAATGTTATTCATAAGGCCATCGAAGCCTTCTATACCAATATTGATAGATGCCCAACCTCCGAGGAAGATGGTTGTGGCAAGTCCTGAAATCACGAAAAGGTTAAGGTATTCTGCCAAATAGTAGAATCCGAAGCCCATACCGCTATACTCTGTATGATAACCGGCAGTAAGTTCGCTTTCTGCTTCAGCCAAGTCGAACGGGCCGCGGTTAGCCTCTGCGTTGCCTGCAATGCAGAAAACGAGGAAGCCTAATAGTGCTGGTACATGGCCTTGGAATATAAGCCATTGCCATGGACCCGTCTGAGCTTCTACGATTCCAGATATTTGCATTGTGCCAGTAAGTATTACGGCAGAGATAAGACAGATACCCAAAGAGAGTTCGTAAGATATCATCTGAACGGCTGCACGCATAGCTGAGAGCACAGAATACTTGTTGTTACTTGCCCATCCAGCGATGAATATGCCGAGTACTCCGATAGAGCTGATGGCAGTTACAAGGAAGATACCAACGTTGAAGTCAAGTACGGCAGCACCTTTGTTCCATGGTAGGAACGAGAATGTACCTATAGACGCTGCAATTACCAGGAAAGGAGCAAGATAGTAAAGCAGTTTATCAGCTTTATCTACAGTGAAGATTTCCTTGATAAGCATTTTCAATACGTCGGCAAACACTTGAAGTGTACCCCACCAACCAACACGAACAGGGCCGATACGACATTGGAAGTAAGCACAAACCTTACGTTCCATGAAAATTAGAATGATAGCAAGCACGGCATAACCAATGATGATGGCGAGTCCTACTACCACACACTCGATAAGAATGGCACCGAAATCGCCAAGCCCCAAAGTATTCCTTAGCAGCTCGTCGAACCATCTTGTTACTATACTAAAATCGAACATGTATATGATTTATTTCTTAATTCATTACTTTTATATTGTTTCTCTCTTAGCTTTAGCGGTCGATGTCGGGAATGACAAAGTCGAGTGCAGCACCTGTTGTTACGAGGTCGGCAATCTTTTGACCCTTCAGCATCTTATCCATAGCGCCTACCAAGGTTAATCCCATTGGTCGGAACTTCAAGCGATATGCGCTCTTGTCTCCTCTTGAATCGAGGTATGCGCCAAATTCGCCACTTGCTCCTTCAACAGAGAAGTACCATTGTCCTTCTGGAACTTTGATAATAGGCTTCTGCTTAATGTAGAATTCGCCTTCTGGAATGTTGTCGATGAGCTGTTCGATAATATCGAGACTCTGATACATTTCCTTTATGTGGCAGTAGTAACGGTCCATAGAATCGCCACCATTCATTACCACTTCATCAAAGTTTACCTTGTCGTATGCAGCATATGGGTGGTGCTTACGTACGTCGTTACTCCAGCCGCTTGCACGTCCTGCAGGTCCAGTTACACCATAGCTGATGCAGTCTGTTTCGTTCATAGTACCGATTCCTACGAAACGTTGGTGTGTTATGATATTGTCGCCAAACACATCAAGGTATTCTTGTATCATCGGTCTGAGATACTTGCAAAGCTTCTTTGTGTTTTCTACAAAGTTCGGATCAATGTCGTCTTGTAGTCCACCTATTCTATAATAGTTCTGAATCAGTCGTCCGCCAGTAGTTTCTTCCATCACGTTCAGCACGTGTTCGCGGTCGCGCATACCATAGAGCATACCTGTGAGAGCGCCCAAGTCCTGTGCACAGCATGATGTATAGAGTAAGTGGTTGTCTATACGCTGCAACTCGTCCATGATGGTACGAATGTATTGAATACGTTCCGAGAGTTCTATTCCCATAGCCTCTTCGATGACACCAACGAGTGCGTGACGGTGCATCATAGCCGAGAGATAGTTCATACGGTCAGTCAATGCGAGTGTTTGAGGGTATGTATACGATTCGCACATCTTCTCAATACCGCGGTGAATGTAGCCGAGGTGTGGATAGATACGCTTAACGTGTTCACCGTCAAGCACTGTTTGCAAACGCAATACACCGTGTGTTGATGGGTGCTGAGGACCGATGTTCACCACAAATTCATCGTTAGTGAACAACTTATGAGTTGTTTCCGTCAGTCTGCCGTCAGCATTTAGATTCCATTCACTGGTAGTATCCAGTTCGATGTCGTCTTCTGTGGTGTACATATTCTTCGCTGGGTCCATGTCATAGTCCTTGCGAAGTGGGTAGCCCACGAAGTCGTTTCTTAGGAAAAGGCGACGCATATCGGGGTGACCGAGGAACTTTATGCCAAAGAAATCATAAACCTCACGTTCCAACAAGTCAGCGTCAGCCCATAGATTGAATACCGATGGTATGACAAACTCTTGATCTACCTGCTTTGCAAGTTGCTTTACAGAGCAGCGTTCGTGGGTTTTCGTATTTTCAAGAATATAGATACAGCCAAGACCTTCTTCAGTTCCGAAGTCTTCTCCAACTATTGTTACAAGGTAGTCGAAATGCTGTTCCTTTTTCAGTCTTGCCATTTCGTCGGCAAAACGCTCAAAACCAAACTCTTTGTTTTCTAATTTCATTTTTCCGTACCTTATTTATTGGTTAGCTGCTGTATTGTTGTCGGTAGGTTCTTGTTTCGCTTCTGTTTCGTTTAGCTTATCCAATTCCTTTCCTAACTTTTCTACATCTTCTTTCGTTACAGGTTTATCTACAACGATAGTATCCTTTTTAGGTGCTGCTTCAGCTGCAGGTTTAGCAGCTGGTTGTGCTGGTTTTGGTGCAGGTTTTAGGCTTTCTGCAAACTCAGCCTCGCGTTTTTCCTTTATTTCTTCAGCCACAATGCCGAGCTTTTGTTCGAAGATAAGCGCCTCGTTGCTCTTTCCGAGCAAGCTTTCTTCAGCTGTTTGTTTGTGGTTAGCGCCTCCAAAGAATTTCTCTATCTTTACTTTACGTTGCAATTGCATCATTCCGTATATGATAGCTTCGGGGCGTGGAGGGCAGCCAGGGATATAAACGTCTACTGGAATAATCTCGTCGATACCGCGCATAACGTGGTAGCTATCTTTAAAAGGACCACCAGAGATAGCGCAACCGCCTACAGCAATCACGTATTTAGGCTCTGCCATCTGTCGTACAGACGTTTTAGTGCAGGAGCCATTTTGTTTGTGATGGTGCCAGCGCACATAATAAGGTCTGCCTGACGTGGAGAGTTACGTGTAACCTCGAATCCAAAGCGAGAGAAATCGTAGCGAGCACAACCCACCGCCATGAATTCGATACCGCAACAAGATGTTGCAAAGGTTAAAGACCATAGCGAGTTGCTTCGTCCCCAGTTAATAAGCTGGTCGAGATTTCCCAATACTAAGTTTGTTCCTCCGTCGTTCAGGTCGTTTGCCATCTTCTCGAGAGTGTCATTATCCTTCCACTCATCGTAAGGCATAGCCTTTATTTTCGGTTTTCTTATTTCCATTCAAGCGCTCCTTTCCGCCAAGCATAAGCGAGGCCAAAAACCAACACCAACATAAAGAATCCAATAGTTGCCAATGCAAGAACGCCGTAAGTGTTCACCACTACCGCCCATGGATAGAGGAAAACAGTCTCAACGTCGAACATCAAGAAAAGGATTGCGAACAAGTAGTAGCCCACGTGCATTGGCAACCAAGATGTGCCATAGGTTGGAATACCACACTCGTAAGGTTCACCTTTCGTCGGATTGTAAGAACGGGGGCCTAAGAGTTTTGCAGTAATATAGCTGCAAGAACCAAGAAGGCGGCCGTTACGAAGACGGTGATTAAAAGTGTAAACTGCATAAATTTTATATAGCTATAATAATATTACATCTGAAATGTTAATGCATAAGATATCTTAAACGATTGCAAAGATACAAAATTAATTATTAATGGTGCAAGGAAAAGATAAAAAAAGTAGCCTTTTTGTAACCCCAACTTTGCAAATTATTGTTTGATTTTGGGTGGAATGGGGAGCGGGGAGGGCTTATAAGATTAAGAAGATAGGGATCCTAGTGGAACTAGAACTACTAGGATGTGTGTGGTTTTAGGGGTTCTAGTGGAACTAGAGTTGCTAGGAGGTGTGTGGTTTTAGGGGTTCTAGTTGTACTAGAGTAACTAGGAAGTGTGAAAAAAGTTAGGGAAACGAGTGCAGATAATGGGGGGATTTAAAAAGAAAAAAGCAACTTTTGGGGTTGCTTTTTTTATTTTTTTCGGGGGCATATTAGCCCTATCATTTATTTGAAACAAGTGTTTATTTCAAGTATCCAGCCTCTACGCATTTGGCCCAGCCTGGATAATGTTTCTTTAAAAGATTAGCAAGCTGGCGAATTCCTTCTTTGTTTGCCTTTCTATCAATATTGTTTAATACATCAATACAGCGCACAAATCCTTCGTATTCGAGGGTCGCTTTCTTGCGAGAATAGTATTTACAGAGGGATTCAAGCGTGTTTGTTTCCAACATAGGGTCAGTGAATGGTTCGTTAATCACGCGCTTTCCAGGTCCAATAAACCCATCTTGTAGCTTTTTATAATAAGTCAAATTGACAGAAATATTATCTCCTGGCTCTTGCTTATATACACCTTTCTTATATAGGAACCAGTTGTTAAACTTGCTGTCATACACATAATACTTGCACTCTTCAGTAACGTGGCTGCCGCTATTCTCTAATACCGAGCGAATGATAATACCTGGTTGAGGCGACGAATATGTCAGTGCGTTTACTCTTCCCCCTCGAATTCAACTGAATCAGTGAAGTTTAGAGTCGTTCCTCCGCTCAGTTTTATCTTGCCATCTACCTCTGCATACTTTGTCAAATCGTTTAAATCGCCGCTCTCATCTTCGGAAACAACAGTCTTATACTTGTAAGTTAGCTTATCTTTATGGTCGTCATTATCGAAATAACCCTTCACTTTCATGCGACTGGTAACAGTATTTTGTGCATAACCGACAGTAGTTATTGCGAAAAGGAAGAATATTGAAATAAAAGCCTTTGTCATACCTATATATTGTTATATTAGTTGCAAAGATATAAAAAATAATACAAATCCGTATGCTTTTTTATGAAAATTATACAAACATTTAACACTTTCAGTTGCATAACCTCGTAATTTTGACGTAATTGGCTTGCCCAAGCAAGTCGATTACAGAATATTTACGAGCTTGTAGAACTACTATCTTTCTGTTGTGTTTTCTTGCGGTTGAGTGCTCGTTTTGTTTTCTTTTTTAATGTGTTTTGGTTGAGTGCTGTCATTATTTGTTGTCCGCTTTCTAACAGACAACATTGTTTTTACTTATCCTGAATGCGTCTGCCATATTGTTATCAGCAGTTTTTTACTTTATATCTTCATCGGTTTAAACACAAATTGCGTGCCAAACACTTATTTATTACTGCCAAAATGGCACTCGCATATATCATCAATCATGTGTCTTCATAGCCAGATTAATATTCCAAAAGTAGGCAATGTCTATTCGCTTGAGCAAGCAACAGAGGCCCTGCAAGAGGTGGCTGCAGGACAAAAGAGTGGAAAGGTAATCATCAAACCATAGTTGGTAAAACCACAAAAAAGTTCTATCGGAAAGCGATAAAACTGCCCCGATTTTGTAAAGAAAGTACATGCGAAAAACGAGGAAGTTTGTTTTGCGTTGCAAAAGTGCCTGTTTTGGACTGCAATATAGGCTCTTTTGCTGCGCAAAACAGGCCCTTTCACAATGCAAAACAATGGGTATTGCAAGGCGTTGATAATGAAATGGTTATGCGTTTGGTGCTTCCTGTAAAATCTTTACACTTATATAGCAAGATTTTGCACCATGTATTGCGTTGCAATAAAACATAAAGCGAGTTGTTTCAGTCTATGAAACAACTCGCTTTCGTTTAGTTCCTACAATGTAGCTGTAGCGTTTCCGCCTGCTTTCCACATACTTTTTGCAAGGTGTAGAAGCCAAATTATCGTGGCCTTATCCAAGAATTCTAAAATCCTTCTTAACCATAGAACGCCTTGGAAATACCTTTAGAAAGAAACAGCTTAGGTAAAAAAGCCACGATGAATTGGCTCCTACGCCCTGCAAAATATGCGTCTGTGGCTACTTATTGCTTTACAACCTTCTTGCCATTCACGATGTACACGCCTTTCGAAAGGCTGTTCAGATTGTCCGAAACACGCACGCCGCTGAGCGTATGTGTGCCTTTTGCCACCTTCTTGTCGGTCTTTGGCGTGCTGATGGCAGTGGGGTCTTTCTTTATAATCACCTCTGCTTTCACCATTTCTCCGTTGAGTGCCACGCAGTGTTCGGCTGCATCGAAAGCCGCTCCTACTGGTTTCTCTATTTTAGAGCCTATCAAAACCAGTTCGGCAAGGTCGCGAATAGAACCGCTTTCGGTGCCTTCGGCAGTAACATTGGCATTGCGTATGATGAGTTTTTCGGCTGAACCATCGCCTCCAGCAATGCCGTAGGCCTTGCTTCTGGCGTTCACTGTGCAATCGTCAATGGTAAGTTCGGTAAGGTAAACAAACAAAGCGCAATCCTTTTGGCTCTCCACATTCAGTGTTCCACCGCCTGTAATGATGAGCGGTTTCATGGCTGTGAGTACGGCTTTGTCCGATGTTAGTTTGTTGGTACCGATTACTTTAATGGTCAATCCCTCAATTTTCGAATAGATAGCGTTAACGTTTCCCTCTGTTTCTATGGTAGCGTCTTCCAGTGTAAGTACGTTTTCGTTGGGGTCGAAACTTACCTTTCCTGCCACACCATCAAGCACTGTGAGGTCGTTACAGTTGCCCGGAGTAACCTTTCTACCGCTATTGCGAGGTCGTATGCCATCTGTGCGTTTGCTGTTGTGGGCATTGCGAACAACGAAACAAGAAGAATTGCAATGGTAACGTAAGTGTTTTTAAGTAGATTTTTTCTCATTTTTAGGTCTTGCCTCCCTGTTGTAACTCGCTTTTAGGAGCAATGCCGTATCGGAGACGCGGGCATTTTAGTGATGAAACAGATTTGTTTAATATAAAGCTAATGAGTATAGCGTATTCTGAAAACCTTTATGTGTGGTAGCTATCCTACAAGGTAGTTGATAGAAAACTGCCATATTACATTCGCAAAAATAGTGTGTTTACGGCTTAGTTCCAAATATTTCAGCTTGTTTTTTTAGTGAAATAATGTTGAGAAAGGATTTGTATCAAGCGGTTTGCCAACGTGGTTGGAGCAGCGTTAGGGTAGGTATGGCAGCGTTACACCTATTTATATAGGCGTCATGACGAAGTTCAGGAGCATAAAAAAAGCCACCTTAAAAGTAGCTTTGTTATAGTGTTGCGATGCCAACAGCAGGTTAGCGTGTTGCCATGAGCTTTGTTTGCGAGCGCATTATTGGCTGAGTTCCTCCCATTCTCTTAGGGCTTCCTTCCAGTCTGTAGCCTCTCCGCTGGCAATAGCGTTGGCCTCTTGTTGTGCAAGGTCGCGTGCTTTATCGCGTGCGCGTTTGGCTTTCATGTCAGCAATGGTCTTGTCGTCGAGAATAACAATGGCTCCATGGCGTATTGCATCGTTCAGATCTTCTTCGCCGAACGCCTTTCCCGGTTGGTTGAAATCGGAGATATTAAACTCGTAATCCACCCTTAAGTCGTGGCGCACGAGTTTCTGCTGGTGTCTGTTCCCAGCATTTTTAAGTCGTAAGAGTTTTGCTATTTCCTTTATTTCGCCTTCCGAAAACTTGTTTCTTCCCATCAGTTGCTGTTTAAAAAATACTTATTGGTGTTTGCGTTTCCACTGCAAATATACCACTTTTCGTTAATACCTCCAAATCCATTGTGCAGTTTCGCCATGCCCACACAGCAATTATCACAACGAAAAGGAAGGGATTTCGGAATTAAATTCATATATTTGCAGCGTTAAAACAACTAAGAAATACAAATAAATAAAGGCTTCGGAAAACATGGAAATAACAACGCAAGCACAATATAAGACTACTACGTGGAAGGGCGGAACCACACGACAGATATTCATTAGTCCTGCCGATGGCGACTTATCGGCACGCCGTTTCGACCTCCGCATATCGTCTGCAATCATCGATTTAACCGAAAGCGACTTCTCAGACTTCTCTGGTTTCACCCGTTACATACTTCCTTTGGAGGGCGAAATAACACTTTTGAAGGACGGAACACGCATTCCGCTATCGCATAACGAACTCTTTTGCTTTGAAGGAGAGGAGAAGGTGGGCTCTGAAAATAGCAAGGGCGCTATTGATTTCAATATTATTGTGCGACATGGAGTATCTGTTGATGTGGCTATTGTGAACGATGCGAGCTTCAGCGATAGCCGTAAAACGGTGGTATTTGCACTCGAAGACGTTACCATAGACGGCAAACAAATTAACAAATACGACACTGCTACCCTCGAAAAGCCTTTCGCACTAAAGGGAAAAGCAGCCATTGCACGCTTTGCAGAGTAGGGGATAGCTGCGAAAAAGTAGGTTGCTTTCGTGGTGGATCTATTGCTCCTAAGGTTCCTGTCAATCCCTTTTAAACCCTAAAACAACAGCAGTTGCAACGCATTGCAGCCCCCATGCCTACACCGTTATATCGGTCCAATAGAAGTTTCGTATATTTTCGGCACTACCTTGGTGGCACTCTTTATTCAGAGAACGAATGTGTAAGCATCTGTTTTGTGAGTCTTCGGAGATAAGAACTTCCTCGTTTTTCAGCAGCTCGATGTTTATATCTTGTACAAAAAAGACCATTTCTTCTCCTGTTCTTCTTCTTATTATCTCCCTGCTTTTAAGTCTAAAGTGGTGCTTTCCTGGTGCTATCATGCACTTATCATTCTGCCAATACAATACACCTGTGCCTTTAGGAGCGCCATCTACCGATATGATGATGATGTCATGCTTAAGGAAATGGCCTGTTTCTTCTTTGAAAAACAACGTCGCAAACTCTGGGTTTGCACGCTTCCACTCCCTAATTCTCAAAAAGAATTTACCGAAAACGAAGCATGCAACAAGTAAGGTTGCAATGGGTAAGGCAATGCATAACACCTGACAAACGATGTTATCGAACGTTTCAAGAAATATAGACAGCATGCCAATGATGATGAAAGCATTGTAAGAAACTATCAACATGAGTCGTTCTTTCGAGTCTGTTTCTTGGTGAGCGTTCTGTGGTAGCATCTTAACACCCGCTATGAAGGTCCCGAAAATGCCAAGAAAAATAATCAAAAAAATCAATATTTGTACTTGCATAGAATCCATATCTAATATTTGTTTAGTACTTATCTTATTTCCTTTTCAACTCTGTAACAGAGCAATCTCTTCATGTCGAAGGGCCCAAACGAGTGTGCAAAGAACTTGTTAGCGTGATTATGAATTGTTCAAAGTGTTTTTTTGAATGAGCTTAGAAATAGGAGTCATGGCCAGTTTCTTATGCTCAAAGTCTTCTTCCATTATGTAAAGCTCGTTTCGTTGTAGTTCTATTTTTATCTCGTCGTGGAACAAAGCCGTTGCATCTTCATTGCTTCGACCATCGCTTTCCTCTACTACCATGAATTGAAAGTGGTGGAAACCTGCCGTAATATTTACTTTGTTGGCTTCTTCTATCGTAACGATACCTCTACCTTCTGGTACGCCATCAACTGCCAAAAGCACTATTTTGTGCGTGCTATGCGGACTGAGTAGGTTATCAAATCTGATGGTAACATTGCTCTTAAATACCCTTATCCAAGGAGCAATTCGTGCCTGATAGGCCAGAAAAGCATAGACGATGACAAGTAAAAAGAAGATGAGCGCAAGATAAATGAAGTTCTTTTTCAGGAGTTCAAAGCAACCAACGAAAATCGTTATATCCATGACAATGAAGATAAAGATGCTGTATTTCATCAGCTTTTTCTTGTTTTTCATGTACTTTTCATGCTGAGACAGATTCTTAGGAAGCTGTCTTAACGAGATGGCAAAGACCAAACAGATTCCTGCACAGCCTAATATTACAAGGATAATCGATAGAAGAAATGAATCCATGTTACTATTCTTTTACAATGTTATACTAATGGAAGAAGAACAAAGGACGTTGTAAAACAACGATAAACCCCACCTTTTCCGTAAGAAGATACAAACATATAAAAATAATTGAATCTGAAAAGCGATGCGTTAAAAAGATAAATGAATTGCCCAATGTGTTGTTTCCAGAAGCAAAAAACGAACTTTACCCTTCCTTTATGCCCTTGGAGGCAAGGCAATCAGTTCTATTTTCTTCTCCTGATAGTTATCTACTATAACGTAGTTGCCTCGCTTTTGTAGTTCTGCCATGATTGCATCAGCATACAAATCCTTTGATCCTTCAAAACGAGAGTCAGGAACTGACACTACCTTAATGTGAATATTGCAGTCGCCTGGTGGTACTAAACAGTTATTTCCCACCCATTGTACAATTCCCTTACCTTCTGGATAGCCGTTCACCGACAACACTACGATGCGATGACCTTTAAAGAACGACTCTTTGTTTTGGAAGCTTATGCAAGCATAATCGGGATATTTTCGTTCCCATTTCTTATGCTGAAGCCAGCTACTTACGAAGTGAATAGCCACACATATAGGTATAATAACGTATAAACCACAAGCAAAGAACTTTCCAAAAGTAGTGTCGGTGTCTATATATTGAAATAAGATGACCGTGAAAATAGGCGATAAAATAATGAGAGAAGCCTTTATAAGGCTGCGTATTCGTGCATTTCCTTCTTGAAATTTTGCCTTCGGTAGTAACGTTATAGTGCAGAAAAGGTTGTTAAGAAAGACCACAAAAAAGAGGAATAACACCAAAGTTCTAAACTCAATATGCATGGTAAGGAGTTTTTATATTTACGATTATATATTATATATAAGGTGGTTGCGCACGGTCGTAAGAGTCCGCTTACACCCCTTGTTATATTACATTGCAAACTTACACAAAAAAGATGAAATTGCCAAATAGCAGATGTAAAACCATAATAAAGGTTGTAAAAACAGCTCTCCGTGTGTCTCCTGCCCACCATTGTCAGTACAAAAAGGTGGGTATTGCATCGCTCCTGTGTTGTCATAACAATTAGGTATTGTTCTCATATTCCAGCAAATAGCCCCTAAAATGTTACTTACTTATAGGTAAAAATTTTGATTTTGCGTTATAAAAAAATCACGAAAAGTAAGTATTGTGTAGAGTTATGTTTCTTTCTATCTTTGCAATCGACTAAATAAATAAGCAATAAGAGTTCAAACAACATATTTAAATAAATAACATTAAACTTATATAAAACAATGAAAACAAAGTTTTTTGCAGTAGCATGTCTTGCTACTCTCCTCTTTACATCGTGCGGAAAAGAAAACAACGATGACCCTATCGTACCCCCAACTCCAGGTACTACAGCTATAAAGCACTTCGAAACAACGATGCCAGGCTATGATTCTTGGATTTATGTAGACCTCGAATCGGGTAAATTTGAGCAGCAAGAGGAACTCGGAGCACGCGAATATCGCAAGTATTCGACTATGACCGACTACACAGTAGAACGTACAGAAGCTGCCAAAGGTACAGAAAACGACCTACCAAAGAAGTGGGATTTGGCATTCCACATTACTGATGTACGCACCAATAACGGCGAAGTGCTGATGACAGACCAAACAAGTTTGGACAATATAACTGCTCTTCCTGAAGGCAACTACGTAGCCGACACACCAGCAGAGATATTCGTTGAGCTTGGAGCAATGAAGCCCGGAGGTCTTATGGGCGTAGCTAAGACCATGCTAAATAAAGAAATGGCGAAGTGGGCGAAGAGCACTGGCATGGGCAAACCAAAGATTATAAGCGACAAAGTGTTTGCTGTGAAGTTCAAAAACGGTAACCAAGCCTACATCTTGTTTAAGGATTACTTAGACAAAACAGGTAAAAACAAGGTAGTAAGCTTCGACTATAAGTTTGTAAAAAAGCCATAGTAATACCATAGTATGAGTAATATGTAACTCCCTCGGCGATAAATACAGCGGAAAAAACCAATCCCTGTGTTTATCGCTAACTTGTAAATAATACTCAAAACAATGCTAAAGGGCAAGACGGCAAAGGTTCGAACGAGGAACTAACGTCGTATCCTGTCCATACAAAGGAGAGCAAATAACTTTAACTTAGTCACATCAATGCTTCATTAAAATGAAGAAACTACTTATTTTTATCGTCCTTCTGACAGTATCGTTTGCTACTGTTTACGGAGACAATATCTCACCTGAGAAAGGCTATCCGCTATCTGGAAAGGTGATAGACGTAGATTCTGAAGAGCCGTTGGCAGGTGCTTTACTTAAGGTAGAAGGCACAAACATTGTGATAGGAACCAACAGCAAAGGCGAGTTTACCATTCCTTTCGGTGCCGATAAGATTTATACGGTCCATGTATCGTGCATGGGCTACACTTCAAGAACGTTGCGCGTACCATCGACAGGACACCCTTCGCTCACGATAAAGATGATACCCAGCAACACAAACATGGAGGAAGTAGTGGTTACTGGCTCAAGAAGTGAGAAACCATTGAAAGACGTTCCCGTTATTACACGCATTATTTCGCAGGAAGAAATAAAGACGGTGAACCCCGTAGACCTTAATACTCTCTTGGAATATACGCTACCAGGAATACAGTTTTACTACAATAACATGAGCCAAACCACCAGCATTAACTATCAAGGAATGGACAGTAAGTCGGTTCTTTTCCTCATTGATGGTGAACGAATTAGCGGCGAAGGCTCCGACCATAATATCGATTTCAGTCGTATTAACGTCGATAACATCGAACGAGTAGAGGTAGTTCGCGGTGCAGCATCTACCCTTTACGATAGTCGCGCCATTGGTGGCGTCATCAATATCATTACTAAAAAGACCGCACGTCCGCTTAATGTGCAGCTCAATTCACGCTATGCGGGCAACAACGGAGAGAGTTATTCGTTGCAAGTAGGTATCAACCGCAACCGCTTCAGTGCGCAAACGTCAGTTGGATACCGCCATCGCAACACCTATTGGGTAAAGGATAAGGAAGGAAAAACCATAAAACAGATTGGTAGAAACGGCAAGATTACTGAAGAAGAAGCAGAGCCCAGAGCCTGCCAGTATATGGATATAAGATCTTCGACGTAGGTCAGCGCTTCCGTTATCGCTTCAACGACCACCTCACAGCGGAGGCTTTCGGCTCTTTCTATGCCAATACTCGCCCCACATACTTTGGCCGTCGCTATCATCAACGATATGAAGACCTTGTTATTGGTGGTAAAACAAACTGGCAAATCAACCCAAATAATGGTCTCGCATTCTCGTACACGTTCGACAACTATGCCAAGAAAGACGACTACGACCTTGTGAAACTCGTCGAAAAAGTGTACAACAACACCAACCATAGCGCCCGTATTTACTATACAGGAACCTTCGGTCGTCACACATTCAATGTAGGAGTAGAAGGTGTACACGAAAGTTTAAGACACTATATGATGAAGGATACGGGCATGGTAAGCACATCGCAGTTCTCGCTTTGCGCCCAGGAAGATTGGCGAATTAACGACAGGCTTAATGTAGTAGTGGGCTTGCGTGGCGACAAAGGGCAGCGTTTCAACTTCCATCTTACACCGAAAATCTCGGCTCTTTACCGCCCATTCGAACATATTACCTTCCGTGCGGGCTACTCACAGGGCTATCGTATTCCTACATTAAAGGAACTTTACCAAGAGTTTAACATGGCAAACATGATAATAATATATGGTAATAAGGACCTGAAACCAGAATACGGAAGTCAACTTTCGGCTTCTATGGAATATGACTGCGGGGGCTTCAACCTCTCGTTATCGGCTTACCACAACCGCTTCCGAAACAAAATTACTTACGAATATGTATCGCCTGGAGTGAACTTAAATATGCGATACGTCAATTCCAAAAACGTTAGGACAACGGGATTGGAGGCAACTTTGAACTACAGAATGCAATGCGGACTTCGCTTAATGGGTGCTTACACCTACATTAACGACTACAATGTGCGCGACGGATTTAACCAATCGTGGATTCGTCCCCACACCGCTAAGTTCAATGCAACGTACAAACGCAAGTTCGGAAAGACTACAGAGTCCATCGCTTTCAGCAGTCAATGGATGTCACGCATAACCCGTTACTCATTCGATTCAAAGGAAAACGCTTACATTCGCTACGTTTACGACCCACGAACAATATGTTCGCTCAACCTCCGTTCAGAACTTCCACGAGGCATTAACGTAGGTTTCATGATCGACAACCTGTTCAATTACCGCGACAAAGCGTCTGATTCAGACGTGCAACTGCCACTCAACGGCATCAGTTTCGTACTTACTGTAGGAGTAAACCTATCCGATTTGTTCGGAAAATAAGCATCGGCGGGAAACTAAAACGATAGTACGGCCATAGTGCAAGGTGGCTGCACCCTCGCTGTTCAGCCACAACATGCTTGCTGCAAGGCTTCGGCAACATTACTGCCGAGCCACAATACCGCTGCTGCAACGCCTTTGCAAAAAAGGTATAAAAAGCCTTTCGTTGAGCGAAACAATCTATATAAGAAAATAAGTTTAATTACATAATGAAGAAAAAAAGACTACTTATCATCGTTGCCATAGTAGCATTGCTGCTCGTTGGCTATGGTGTATGGTGTAAATGGCTATCCACTACCAAGATAGCTTCGTAAATTATCAAACCATTACCCTCGGTCAGATCTCTCGTTCTAACGACAATCCACTTGTAAAAATAGAGAATCTATCGGCGGAAGACATAGCAAAGGTGGACGACTACGATATGGTTTTCGTTCAGGCAATGGGCCTACGACTCACCGAGGAGCAACGTGCCGAACTCGAAAAAGCCATGAAAGGCGGAACGCCTGTGGTGAGTACGATGATTACAAACCCCGACAACGACTTCTGTTCCGTTGATACTACCGATGCAAAAGAACTGAAAGCATACATCGACAACGGTGGTCGAGAGAACTATCACAACCTGCTTAGCTACGTGCGAAAGAACATAGACAAGAAGATTATCTATGCTCCCGAACCAGGAAAGGTGGTAGAACGCGTGCTCGGACTACTATATCATGCCGACCCAAGCCGCCCCGACGACGAGGATAAGCAGTTCAATTCGCTCGCAGAATATACAAAGTTCCTCAAAGAAAAGGGACTTTGGAAAGACAATGCACCCTCTGTTATCGTTACAGGGTCTATGGGTGAGCCTAAAGAACTGATTGCCGAACTCGAGAAAACAGGTAATGTGGTGTACCCAGTGAACTCTGTTCAGCGCTTTGTAGAGGACAATCACGCTGATAGCGTGGCTGTTTCGGCCATCATTAACATGGCGCACGGACGCTTAGGAGACGCTTTTGTCGACTATTTGAAGCGCGTTAATGTGCCATTGTTTGCTCCGCTGAATGTGAATACGCTTGAAAAGAAGTGGGAAAACGACAAGATGGGCATGAACGGAGGCTTCCTTTCTCAAAGCGTAGTAACTCCAGAGATTGACGGAGCAGTGCGTCCGTACGCTCTTTTCGCCCATTATGTAGGCAAAGACGACCTCGAATACGTTGCACCAATGCCCGAACGATTGGGCACTTTCGTGCAAACCGTAAACAATTACATAGCCTTAAAGCATAAAGCAAATAGCCAAAAGCGTGTCGCTATCTACTATTATAAAGGACCGGGACAAAACGCTATGACGGCAGGAGGCATGGAAGTAGGACCTTCGCTCTATAATCTTTTGGTGCGTTTGAAGCAAGAAGGCTACAACGTAGCAGGGCTTCCAGACTCGCCAGAGGCGCTTATGCAAGCCATTCAGAAGCAAGGTTCGGTGTTTAACCTATACGCTAAGGGTGCGTTCGACGACTTTATGAAGAACGGAAACCCTGCATTGGTGAGCAAAAACGAATACGATAGTTGGGTGAAAAAGACACTCCGACCAGAGAAATATCAAGAAGTGGTGAAGGCAAACGGCGAGTTCCCTGGCGAGTTCATGGCAACTCCAGACGGAAAACTGGCTGTTGCGCGAGTGCAGTTCGGCAATGTTGTGTTGCTACCGCAGATAGCTGCGGGCAAAGGGGATAATGCTTTTCAAATCGTTCATGGTACCGATGCTGCACCACCACATACTTATATCGCTTCGTATCTGTGGACACAGTATGGCTTTAAGGCCGATGTGCTCATTCATTTCGGTACACACGGCAGCCTCGAATTTACTCCGAAGAAGCAAGTTGCACTCAGTAATCTCGACTGGCCAGACCGCTTAGTGGGTACAATACCGCACTTCTACCTTTATACGATAGGCAATGTGGGCGAAGGACTCATAGCTAAACGCCGCTCGTATGCAGGTCTACAGTCGTACCTTACACCGCCTTTCATGGAGAGCGGAGTACGTGGAACGCATAACGAACTGGCTTCAAAGCTGAAGCTTTACATGCAAAACATCGGCAAAGACAAAAACTTATTGCAACGCACATCGCTTGCCATAAAGGCTATTGTAGTGCGTTTGGGCTACCATCGCGACCTCGGTCTCGATAGCATCATGTCTCGTCCGTACACAGAAGAGGAGATAACACGCATCGATAACTTCGCCGAAGAACTCTCAAACGAGAAGATTACAGGACAATTATATACCTTAGGCGTGCCATACGAGGCTGAACGAATCAACAGTAGTATAGTAGAAATGTGCACAGACCCTGTGGCTTACTCGCTATTTACACTTGATAAGGTGCGTGGAAAGGCTACCGAAGCGTTGCTGAAACATCGCTCTGAGTTCAACAGCCGCTACCTTTACCCTGCAAAAGCACTCGTTCAGTCGCTCATCGGAAACGCTTCGGAGGTAACAGATGCCTACGTTTGCAAGGTAGGAAACCTATCACAAGCCGACCTTGAACGTGCGCATAAGATATACGAAGACCTCACCGCTCCATCGGATATGATGAAAATGATGATGGGAATGGGCAGAATGGGTCAGAAAGGCAAAGGCGGAAACGGTATGCCTGCGGGCATGGGAATGCCTAAAGGTATGGGTAATATGCCTGCTGGAATGGGCAAAAAGTCTGCTGGAATGGGCCACGAAATGCCGAAAAACCATGCAATGCACGGTAAGCAAGGAGGCATGCCGCCTGCTAGACACGGCGGTAAGATGCCGTCAAGTATGGGCAAAGACATGCCAAAAGGCCACGCAATGCACGGCGCACATGGTAGTATGCCACCATCAGCACATGGCGGTAAGATGCCAGAAGGTATGGGTAAGAAACCTGCTGGAATGGGTGAGAAACATACAAACATGGGCAAAGGCATGCCAGCCGAAGCTAAAGCGGCACATGGAAAAGCCATGTCGGGAATGCCACCGAAGGGAATGTCGGGCATGTCTTCGAAAGGAATGAAAGACATGGCTGCTATGATGAAGGACAAGAAAAAGTCGTATAGCAAAGACGATAAGGCTTTCGCTTTCGCTGTTAGAGAACTTGAACGCACCTTAAAGAGTATCGGTAAGTACAAAGGATACCTTATCATGAGTCCTAAAAACGAACTCGAGAGCATCATAAATGCAATGAATGGCGGCTACACAGCACCATCGCCAGGTGGCGACCCAATCGTTAATCCAAACACATTGCCTACTGGTAGAAACCTATTTGGTATCAATGCAGAAGCTACTCCAAGCGAGGCAGCATGGGAAAAGGGTAAGCAGTTGGCGGAAAATACCATTGAAATGTACAAGCGTCGCCACAATGGCGAGATGCCACATAAGGTAAGTTACACGCTTTGGAGCGGCGAATTCATCGAGACCGAAGGCGCTACCATAGCCCAAGTGCTCTATATGCTGGGCGTAGAACCTATCCGTGACTCGTTCGGACGCGTTACAGACCTTCGCTTAATCCCCTCTAAAGAGTTGGGAAGAAAGCGCATTGACGTTGTAGTACAGACCTCTGGACAGCTCAGAGACCTTGCGGCGTCGCGTCTTTTCCTCATAAATAAAGCGGTAGAGATGGCAGCTAACGCTAAAGATGAGGCCTTTGAGAACGAAGTTGCAATCGGTATTAAGGAGGCAGAACGCCATCTTACAGAGAAAGGAGTATCTCCTAAGGAAGCGCGCAAGCTTGCTTCGCAACGCATTTTCGGCGGTATGAACGGCAATTATGGCACTGGTATACAGGAAATGGTAATGAGTGGCGACCGCTGGGAGAAGCAAGAGGACATCGCAAACACCTATATTAACAACATGGGAACGTTCTATGGCAGTGAGAAAGACTGGGAACAGTACGACAAGTATGCTTTCGAGGCAGCTCTAACACGCACCGATGTTGTGGTACAGCCACGCCAAAGCAACACGTGGGGCGCACTAAGTCTTGACCATGTCTACGAGTTTATGGGCGGATTGAACCTCGCTGTGCGTCAAGTAACGGGCAAAGACCCTGATGCTTACCTAAGCGATTACCGCAATACGCATAACGTTCGCATGCAAGAAGTGAAGGAAGCGATAGGCGTTGAAAGTCGTACCACCATTTTAAACCCTGTATATATTAAGGAGAAAATGAAGGGTGGAGCAAGCGCAGCAGGCTCTTTTGCAGAGGTAGTAGAGAATACTTACGGCTGGAACGTAATGAAACCGAAGGCCATAGATAAGGAATTGTGGGACGATATATACCAAGTCTACGTGAAAGACAAGTACAATCTTGGCACGAAAGACTTCTTTGAGCAGAAGAACCCAGCAGCTTTGCAGCAGATAACAGCCGTTATGCTCGAGACAGTACGCAAGGGAATGTGGAAAGCAACGCCTCAACAGGTGGCTGATATAGCCAAGTTGCACGTGGAATTGGTGAAAAAATACAAGCCATCGGGCTCTGCTTTCGTTACCGATAACGCCAAATTGCGTAACTTTATCGCCTCTAAGGTGGAAGAAAAGCAAGGCAACGAGTACAAACAAGAGGTTGAAAAGGTGCGCAATGCCATTGCAAACAACGACAAGGGTACGGTGATGAAGCGCGAAGACATGTCGCAAAAGGTTGAACAACACTCACCATTGCTCAGCAAAGGTCTCCTTATGGGTGGTGCAGTAGTACTTCTTATTGGCTTGTTGGTATTTGTTGTACGTCGTCGTCGCAATACCCCTGTGGAATAAGAATACGATGGAAACGATAGTACTTCTACTATTTATACTTGTCTGTTTCAGCTTTTTGCTGAAACAGACATTTGTTCGTAATCTGCAAATCGCTATTACTGCCGTTGCAGCAATGGTCTTTACAGGTTTGGCTTGGCGTGTTGCCATCTTGCAATCGTCTACCGAAATCGCTGCTTGGCTGGCCAATACAGACTTAGTTCGCGACATTTCGGTGTTGCTAAACATAGATGTTCTGTTGGCAATGGCGTTCTGTTTGTTGGCTGCCGATGTGAAGGTGGCGGGCCGAATTGGGCGCAAAGCCCGTTGGCTCTATGCCTTTTTGCGTTTCTTCCCAGGCATTATGATCGTGCCAATGATGTTCGGCATACTTGTAGAAACCATCTTTGCGTTCCCTGGCGAGGACTTTTCGCTCATCGCTTGGTCGCTCGGTGCAGTCTTTTTCATAGCCATTCCGTTGCTCACATACCTTGTTAAACGACTTCTTCCAGAGACTTTCTTGCGCTTAGAGCTACTCTTTCTCTGCAATATACTGATTGCTTTGATGGGCATAGTGGCTACCGTGAACGGCAAAACAGCAGTGGTAGGAACCGACAACACCAACCTTGAGGCGCTCGGAGGTACATTCTTGCTGGTTGCAATCTTCGGTTTTGTGGGTATGGTGTGGCAGCGTAGGCACATCAGAAAGCAGATTCAGCAAATGAATTAAAGACTTGTCAGCGGCTGAAAGTAGTGATTTCTCCCTACGTTACAAGCTTCAATGTCAAACGATGATAGTTTTCCTGCTCAATAAGCACAACACGATTATCCAACAAACATAACTTTAACATCGAGCAAGAACAATTACAACTCAAACAAAAAGCAGCTTAGAAGAAGAGTAGAAACGCCTGCAGAGTCGCTGAAAAGTAGCTTTAAAATCGAACAAAACAAACGTCATTAAAAACTATACATTAAATTATGAATTACATAACAGACATTCTTTACTGGATATCATCGGGACTTCTCGTACCCGTTATCCTTATTCTCATTTTCTTTTTTCTACGTTCGCTGCTTCTATTAGGAGGCTTCTTCAGTCAGTATCTCACCATGCGTCAGAGCGGAACCCTGCTGCATAAGGAGATAAAAGAGCTGTCGGCAGACAACCTTTCAACCCTTGCTGACCGCTTACCGAAGGGCAAATTGCCAGTAGCAGCGTGCATTTCGAAGATGATGGAGCATAGAAACAGTCCTGCAAAGGTCAATTTCCTGCTCGATGAGTACGAGTGTATGATAGAGCGCGAGCTTGAAACACCCAAGATGTTTACCAAGATGGGACCAATGTTGGGCTTGATGGGAACCCTCATACCGATGGGTCCAGCGCTCGTTGGCCTTTCTTCTGGCGACATAGCGTCTATGGCTTACAACATGCAAGTGGCGTTTGCAACCACCGTTATCGGTCTTTTTGCGGGTGGCATAGGCTTCGTTGTTAAGTCGGTTCGCCAACGTTGGTACCGCAGAGATATGGGTGCGCTGAACTATATTGCCGATATGTTGGACGAAAACCGCAGCAAATAAGTTATGAGAAGACGACAGATTAGACTCAGCCACGACGAGGACGACGACCCAATGAGCGTTGTTAGCAACCTCTTCGATGCCGCAATGGTGTTTGCCGTCGCCCTGATGGTAGCACTGGTAACCCACTATAAGATGACCGAAATGTTCAGTACGGAAGACTTTACAGTAGTAAAGAACCCTGGAAAGGATAACATGGAGATTATCTCAAAGAAAGGAAAGCAAATCGATCGCTATACTCCTTCGAAGAATCAAGACGCTAAATCGAGCAACAAAGGCAAGAAAGTGGGTACCGCTTATCAGCTGGAGAATGGCGAAATCATTTACATTCCCGATGAATAAACGTACTTAGCACACTACAAAAGCAATTTCTGAATGGGGCATAACCTGCCGAGCGACAGTCCGAAAAGAAGCCTTTTACGCTTGCTTCTATGCGGAAGTACCCCACAGCAACATTGCTTTCAAATTATAAAACACACGAAGCCCCGCAGCCGAGAAACCTCTTTGCTGCGGGGCTTTGTATGTGATGCGGTCCTGTCCGACCTTATTTTTCAGTTACGTAAGGTGCTGCTGTTGCAGTAGTAAAGCTACCATTCGATTTTCCTTTCGTATATGTTCCACCAGAGTAGATGCCATTTATCGAAGTTCCCGAGTGGCTACCACCTGTATAGATGTTGTAGTTTGTACCCTTCGATAGTTTTGGCGACGAAACGAAAAGAGTAGTGTAAGATTGTGGAATCTGGTAAGTAATCACCTCAGAACCACCCGTTGAGCTTTGAATATTCATCAAAGTAGCACCGAAACGGTACGATGCGTCGTTCTTACCCAGTACCACTGACGGCTGCGTAGACTCTGCGGTAGGCAACGACATATTATCGTTTGCGCCGATACCAATAAGAGTTCCGCCCGTAATAACAAAGGTTTTTTTCGTGGTTAATATGGCAGCCATCTTTTCATGTTGTGCAATTGCCGTTGTTGTTCCGCCTTTTACGTAGAGGTCGAAAGCCATTATACTATTACCAGCAGTACTTTTTGCATGGGTATTACCACCGTTAATGATAAGTCCAGAAACACCATAGATAGCCGAATTATAAGCCGAAATCGTAATATTACCACCGTTAATGGTCAGTAGCGAATATGCACAGATGCCATAACCATCGCGTCCTGTTGTCGTAATATTATATGTTCCACCATTCATAATGATGTAATGGTCAGTATTACTCGATGCACTTCCCGATTTAATAATGCGGGTACAGATTCCCCACTTAGCAGCTTCTACGTTGTAAGTACCGCTGTTAAGGAAGATGTGATGGTCTGCCGACCTTATTCCATCATAGCCCGATTTGATGTTAAAGGTAGTCTCTTTCGCCGTAATACCATACATCGCACTGATACCAGAACCATTATTTGAAGTTATGTTTAGCGTTCCTTTTCCGTAGAATACCAATTTTCCATTGCAGTAAAGGGCAGCATGGTTCTCTTTCATAAGAGTAGCCGTGCAAGAGTTTGTAGTTCCCCCTACAATGTGAAAAAATACCTTTGGTATTGTAAGGTTGAGTGCAACACCTTTCTCATTGGTAATATTTGCTCCGTTAAGGGTAACCTTTGCAATCGGTTTTCCTTCGATATTCACAGAACCAGAGTAGGTTCCAGAGATAATATATTCTACGTTCGAAGCCGTAGAAGTAATGTTCACAATGCCTGTCCCTATAACTGCTGCCACACCAGATACATTATTTTTTACGGTAGCAGAAGTTCCGTTCAGTTCTATTCTAACTATTTTCGTAAACTCATAGTTGCTCAAACTGTCGTTTGTTTCGTCCATTAACGGCGCATCACTCACGGTTTGCGTAGCCGTTTCAAATGTTTCAACAGTGCCACCCTTCTCGTTGTTGTCGTCGTCATCGCCCGAACAAGACGTCAATAGTCCAATTCCGAGCACACTCAACAAAGACAACACAAAAACTTTTTTCTTCATTTTGTTTTATAATAAAATATTTGTTGTTCGTAATAATCTGCTGACATTGAGTTCTAAAACATCGGTAGAACGTCCTCGCTCCCTTATCCTCGCTGTCTTCCTCTTCGGGTTCGGCAGTGCAAAAACAAACATAACGATGCGTCGAAGCGCCTCTCTTTTGCTCCGCAGCAACTTCTCCTCCCACCGTACAGCACAACAACCGTGCAGCCAAAGGCCGTTTCTTAACAGAAAAAGCGATTTATATTCTCGAAATTCATCAGTTATAAAAACTCGTTATAGTCGCCGACAAAGATACGAAAAAGGCAGAGATAGTAGTCTCTCCGTATAAGAAAAATATATTAAAGTGTTTAAAAAATAACGAAAGCCGTCCCTGTCTTACAACTCCATTTGCAAGCACTCGCGCTACATTGTCGATATGAATATACATACATATTTATACAAATACCTACTAATAGCGTTTCGGTTGTGTAACCATCTCATCACCAGCATGTTACAATAGGGGTTGTTTTGCAATGCAAAAGCGCCTATATTGCACGGCAAAAGCGGCTGTTTTGCGTTGCAATATAGGCACTATTGGAAAATGAAAGCGTGGGTATTGATTTCTAAAAGAAGTTTTCTTGCAATTTCAGAATAATTATGCTGTTATTTCAGCATCTATATACAATCATGTGTTTATAGTTTGTGCGGTGTTTATTAGCATATTTGTTATGGGTAGCGAGTTATTTATTTGCAAACTTAATACATTCTTGTCATAGTTGCAAAACTTTGCGGATAAAACAGCGTTTATTCTATGCAAATTTGCGGAGAATAAGCCTTCTATTCTCCGCAAACGCTGTTTTTAGGGTGTGGGGGCAGTGCTTTTACACCCTTCTCGCCCTTCTTTCGTTTCGTTTACATGTCGAAACCGATACCTATTCCAAATGGGTGGCAGGCAGGACCGCTATTCATTAGCTTTGTAAGACTGTAGTGGGCGTAGATAGAAACATACTTAATGCCGAAGTAAGCTTCAAGGTTTAGTCCTACAGGATTGGTGTCTAAGTTGCGGCTTACAGTGAAACGCTCCTTGCCAATGCGGTACTTACTCTTTATTTCTCCCTTGAAATCGAGCGAGCAACCTAAGCCAAAATACAATGGTTTACCCGCAGATTTGTTCTGCCATTCAATCATTACGGGAATCTTACAGTAGCTGTATTTAATGAAGCTCGACTTTACTTTCTCTGCCGAATTCCTTACTATAACAGGCGTTCCGTCGGTGTCGTCCAACATATAATTGGGGTGGAAGTGGTTGTGTATAAAGCCTATTTGGAAGGCAGACACAAGGCCTAAGGTGTTAGAAGCGTTGAGACTAAGACTCACGTCGAAGAAATTGATACCCCATTCGAGCGACTTTACGTCTTTACTATGCATGTCCTTGCCACCATTGAGAAGGTTTGCACCAACATAAAAGTCGGGAATATGACTATAGAAATTGTGTCTGCCCTTTCTTCGAATAGGTACGAATGGCGACGAAATAAAGAAGCGTTCCACCTCCTGACCATCTATATAGCTTGTTTCTTTGGTCTTTGCGAGCATGTTGCCGTCTTTGTTATACACCGCCACATTGAGCGATACGCTGTCCTTGCTCAACACTATCTGCTTGTTGGCGTAGTGGATTGTGGTGTCGTTTTCTTCGGCAGCCATTACTGGAACAGCTGCGACAAGTGCTAAGGTTAATAACAGTTGTTTCATAATCGTATATGTTTTGTTTTTATTTTTAAAATGTTTGTTGTTGTTTATCAGCGTTTTTTGTAGCATACATTCATAATGTCGTCAGGTCCGAGCGTACCCTCTATGTAGATGACGGCACCGCTATTGTTGGGTCCATTGCTAAAAAGTATGTAGCGGTTGAGACCAGAAGGCAGCTGCGAAAGTATGTAATAGCCGCTCGTAACCTTGCCGTTATCAACGATTTCGCGTATCTTTCGTGCTTTCTTTCTGTCGGCATCGATGTATGGCGCAATGCTTGCTCCAATCTTTTTATACGTCAACGACTTGTAAACCTTGAGCTTATAGCCCCTCAAAGTGGCGTCGTTAAGTACCACCATCTTGCAGTTTTTAGCCTTACCGAAGCGTTCAAAGGCGACGCTAATCTGCAAATCGCTCTGTGCCGATGCAGGTATGAGTACCATCAGCAGGCACATTGTGAGAAAGGTTCTTATTGTTTTATTCTTCATCGGTTGTTCCTCCTATCAATGAAAGTGCGTTGAAATCTTCGTCTCCGTTGGTCGAAACCATGTTGAGAGCAGCCTCTGCTTCGCGTTGAACCACCTCTTTATTAGTGATACGCTCGCCATTTACGAAAGCATAATCGCTTATCTGACTGCCTTTTTGTTGCATTACAAACATGGTAATCACCACTGCTGCAGCTGCCGAAACGGCTGCAACAAACCAGTTGGGAAGTCGCTTACGTTGTTTGATGGTTGTGGTTTCGAGGGTAGGTTCAGACAGTATCGTGTTGTCCTTACCGCGTTCCTGATTCTCCCAACGGAAGAGAGTGCACAGCGGTTTCAGTTCGTTCGGCACCAAAAGCGGGTCTTGTGCAAAGAAACAACGTAGCTGTTGTTCCTCGTTCGCCGTTGTTTCGCCGTCGAAGTACTTCTGTACCAGTTTGTTTATATCGTCTATTTGCATATCTTTTCTTCTATATTAGTCAGTCTTATAAACTCTTTCTGAATGCGTCGCCGTGCCCTTGACAAGTTCTGACGGACTGCTTCGGGCGAGCAACCACATATTTTTGCAATCTCTTCGTTCTCGTATCCGTCAATATCTTTGAGGCGGAAGATTTGCTGTTGAAGCGGTGGCAGGTGGTCAACAATCATCTTTATCAGTTCCATATCGTCCTTTGCGGTCATGCTTCCAGACTCAGTTGCGAGTTCCTTCGGGCGTTCTCCCTCTGCGCTTTCGAGCTTTCTGTGGCGCCAATGGTCGATGGCTATGCCCTTAATTATCTTCAATGCCAAAGCCTCGACATTAGGGTGATGGTCCAATTTATGGCGCATAGCCACATACGGAGGAATGTTTCCTGCACGAAATCTTCGGCTTCAACATCTCCACCCTCCAGCGTTGCTGCTACACGGAGCAGTCGGCTGCGTAGGCTTACGACCATTTTGTTAAATGTTTCTATTTCCATCGCTTTTCAATAGGTAAACGAACGAGGTGTCGTTTTGTGACATTCGGACGTAAAAAATATTCCCATCGTCGTTGATTTATTGTCCTTTCATAGTTTTAAATATAGCATTAACCGACTAAAAATCAGTTGTTTGCTGTTGTAGTGTAAGCTATATAATTTTTTCTTTCTAATTGTTTAAAACTTGGTTCTTAGTTATTTGATACTATCATTACTGCCCTGCAAAAATACAAAATACTTTGAATAACCACTCTATATCCAATATTTAATTTGTAAAGAAAACAATAAATGAGGATTATTGCAGTGCTTTTGAGCTTACTATTTTAGCACTTTTATACCTGCGCGGAAATGTAAGAGAAGTGCGAAAAAATAGGTTCGAACATTGAATAACATGGAGCTGATACCTACATTTCCGTTAGATGGCATATTTGAAAATACTCCAATAAACTCCGTAAGTCGCAAAAAATAATAACCTTCAAACGATATTTTTTCAGTAAACAGTTATGTTAGCCCCTTTTTTTTAGTACTTTTGCATAATAAAATGTATTATCCCACACGCTGGGAATAGCTTATGCGCATTAAGAAAAGGAAGAAATGGTTAGCTGCCATAGTGTTAGCGCCCATTTCATTATTTATATTCTTGCTCGCTCTTCTATACTTGCCACCTGTTCAAAATTGGATTGTAAAGAAGATAGCAAGCTACGCTTCTGAGAAAACAGGACTGGAAATCAGCATCGACCACGTCTCGCTCAGCTTCCCGCTCGACCTCAAACTCGAGCAGGTTATGATGTTGCGACCCAACGATAGCCTCCCGCAAAGGCGCGATACGGTAGCAGAAGTGAAGGAACTAATGGTGAATGTGCAACTCCTTCCACTGCTGATGAAAGAGGTAGAAGTAGACTATCTCACCTTCAAAGGACTGAAAGCAAATACCATGAACTATATTGGCGATTTGCAAATAAAGGGTAATTTAGAACGATTACACGTTGTTGCACATGGCGTAAACCTTAAAAATTCAACAGCATTACTTAATCAAGCTGAAGTACAAGGGGGCTTTCTCGATATCGCTCTCAACGATACCATGCCGAAAGATACCACGAAAGAGAAAACAATCTGGAAGATAAATATCGACAAACTCGACCTTCAAAGAACGGCACTTCGACTCCACATGCCTGGCGATACTATGGTTGTGGGAGCCGAAATGGTGAAGGCTGCTATCTTAGGGACGTCAATCGACTTGTTAAAAAACGAATATAAAGTGCGCCAAATTGCTTGGCAGGGAGGCTCGCTCAGTTACGATAAGACTTATGAACCGAGGGCACGACAAGGTTTCGACGCTGCTCACATAGCGCTAAGCAAGCTCTATATGGGTGTCGATTCGTTTGCTTACGACTCTACGGGCATTGTTGCTAACGTCAGAACAGGAAATTTTACGGAGCGTAGCGGACTGGTTGTAAGCGATATACGCACACGTTTCCGTCTTGATAGTACGAGCTTGTACTTGCAACCGCTCTATTTACGCATGCCATCAAGCGAGATAAAAGGTAGCATTTTCATGAATATGAACGCCTTTGCGCCTATCAACCCCGGTCGATTGGCGGTGTCTTTGAATGGCTTTGTGCGTAAAGACGACCTGCAACCCTTCTTGGTTGGTGCTGTTCCATCGAATGTTCTGCGTGCAATACCGACCAAACGGATAGACGTTAGCGGAACATTGCAAGGCAACATGAAGGCTTTGACCATGAAAAAGCTGCACGTTGGCATGCCGCAGCACTTCTTTGTGAATGTAAACGGTAGGGTAAGCAACTTGCAAAGTAGGAAGAATATGTCGGCAAACCTCGCTTTCAACGGCAATTTACAAGATGTTCGCTTTGTAAAACAGCTACTGCCGAAGAGCACAGCCCAAACGATTAGTATTCCAACAGGCATTGGTTTCGATGCGAAAGTTAAGATGCGAGGGGCGCAATACGATGCCGATGCATTGCTATACGAGGGCGGAGGCAACGTCGTAGTAAAGGGAAGCTACAACGCCAACAGCGAAATATACAACGTAACAGCCCGTGCTACCAACCTACAGCTACAGCATTTCATGCCGAAAAGCGGACTTCACCCCTTCACAGGAAGCATATCAGCATACGGAAAGGGCACCGATGTGCTCAATCCGAAGTCGTCTTTGCGTTTGAAAGCCAATATCGGACAGTTCCGTTTCGGCTCTTATGTACTTGATGGCATTAGTGGCGACATCGCAATGATGGGCGGAACAGCCAACATACACGTTATAAGTACAAACCGAATGTTGGGTGGCGACTTTACTTACAAGGGCAAACTAAGCGATAAAATGGTAGATGGACACTTGCGAGGATGGTTCCGCCGTGTTGATTTGAAGCAAATTGGCGTGATGAAAGACCCTTATGTGGTGTCTACATGGGTAGATATCGACGTGCGTTCGAATATGAAGAATAGTCATTATGTGAGCGGACCATTGCGCCATCTAATACTTACGAGTGAGGGAAAACATGGAGTCCAGCGTCTTGCATCGGGTGATGTGGACATTACGGCAAGCGTTAGTGGAGGTAAAACAGCCGCTCATGTGAAGGGAGATCTTACCTATGCCAACTTAAAAGGGTTGGGCATGATGGATAAGAACTATATTTTAGGAACGCAAGTCAATCTTGCTTTCCGTTCAGAACGGGCCAACCATTATAATATAGAAGGCTATCTTGGCAACCTAATGCTTACCGAAGATAGAGGAGGACAGGAGGTTCCGCTCTTCGATGGCGACTTAAACATTCACGCAAACATGGCTGGTAAACGCGTAAACGGTAGTGCTAACGGTCTAATACGGCAAGCCGACCTTTACCAATTAGGCCTTGTCGACAAGCCATTCAGCTCTAACTGCGCGCTAAACATAGAGTTTGACACCGACATGGCGGACAAATTGATGGTCCGTGGTATGCTTGGTAACTTGCAAGTGAAGGCTGATAACAAACGATACACGCCTGGTGATGTTAGAATAGACGTACTAAGCCGTGCTGATACAACCCGTGCTGTAATTGAAGGAGGCGATTTTACACTGAATACGAACTGGCATGGCAGTTATCAACAGGTACTAAAAGCAGGGCAAAGAATTGCTAACAACTTGAATAAGCAAATCGAAAACAAGCGCATAGACCAGATGGCGTTGCAGAAATTGCTGCCTACAGGAAGATTGAAGCTTGTTAGTGGCGAAGGAAATCTGTTTAGTAAGCTACTCGAACAGCAGGGTTATGTTTTCAAAACAGCCAACATCGACCTTACGTCTTCGCCTGAAAAGGGACTCAATGGAAATGTTATTGTCGATTCACTCGTCTACGATGATGTGCATGTCGATTCGCTTTTAGTAGACCTTACCACCAACGACGTTGGACTAAGCTACGATGTTCAGTTGCTGAATGGGCCTGATAACAGTTATCCTTATAAGGGTTATTTGTCGGGTTCGCTATTCGATAAAGGTCTGAATGCGTCGCTCGCAGTTATGGATAAGGCCGATAAGGTAGCCCTTGCGCTATCTGCTCAGGCTGCAATGCAAGATCAAGGAATCAACCTTTCGCTTACTTCTGCAAAGGCAATATTAGGGTATAAGGACTTCACAGTGAACGAAGATAACTATATATATATAGGTCGTAACAAGCGCATGAAGGCCGAAATGATGTTGCTTGCAGACGATGGAACAGGTATACACCTATACAGTGACAATACCGACGAAGCCTCTTTGCAGAACTTTACAGTATCTGTGAACAAGTTCGAACTGAACCAATTGCTCAAGATACTGCCGTTTGCGCCAAGAATTTCAGGTCAGTTGGACGGCGACTTCCACGTCGTTCAGACTCCTTCAGCTATAACCGTATCCAGCGATATGGGTATTAAGAACATGGTATACGAGCTGAATAGCATGGGAGATGTGGGCGCAGAGTTTGTCTATGCGCCTAAAGATGACGGCACACACTACGTTGATGCTGTGATAATGAGGAACGATGTAGAGATAGGAAGGCTTGAAGGAAACTATGACAGCAAGGGTACGGGGGCGCTGGATGCCGAGTTTACGATGGAGAAATTCCCATTAAGCTACGTCAATGGCTTTGTTCCTGATCGCATTGTAGGCTTGCGAGGCACTGGCGAAGGCACACTAACGATGAAAGGACCACTCAAGAATCTCGACATAAATGGTGAGATTTACCTCGACTCATCGTATGTTTTCAGTGAGCCTTATGGTATTGAAATGCGCTTTGCCAACGACCCTGTGCTCATTCAAAATAGCCGAGTGCAGTTCGAAAACTTTGAGGTTTTCGCCAGCAACAACGTTCCTTTAGACATCGCAGGCTACTTAGACTTCTCCAATTTCGACCGCATGACCACCGATATACGTATGCGAACACGCAACTTCCAAGTGATAAGTGCGAAGGAAAACTCACGTTCTGAACTTTATGGAAAGGCGTTTGTAAACTTCGATGGAGAGATGAAAGGACCGCTGTCGTCGCTCCTCTTAACAGGAAAAGTAGACATTTTAGGTAGCACCGACGTTACTTACGTGATGCGCGATGCCCAGCTTGTCAGCGATAACGAACTTGAAAACCTCGTTACTTTCACCAATCTGAATGACACAACCGATATCGTTGTGAAGCGTCCAGATATACAAGGACTGAACATGAAGCTACGTATTGATGTCGATAACCAAGCCCATGTGCTCTGCGCACTGAACCCAGACCGCTCTAATTATGTAGATATTGTCGGTGGAGGTAGCCTCAATATGAACTTCGACCCCACCAATGGAACTCGCCTCAGAGGCCGTTACACCATAAGTGACGGTAAGATGAAGTACTCGTTACCGATTATTCCGCTTCGCACTTTCCAAATACATGAAGGCAGTTATGTAGAGTTTTCGGGTAATCCTACCGAACCAACGCTCAGCATTACAGCTACCGAGACAGTGCGAACCAACGTTTCTGATGGTTCGGGCAATGGTAGAATGGTAGAGTTCGAGGCTGGAGTGCGTCTGTCGAAACGATTCCCTAACCCTGGCGTAGAGTTTATAATAAAGGCTCCAGAAGACCAAGAGATGCAGGGAAAACTTAACACGAAGAGCGTAGAAGAGCGGTCGAAGCTAGCCGTAACTATGCTTGCTTCGGGCATGTACTTTGACGGTACCACTACAGCTACAGCCAATGGAGCCATGAATAGCGCTTTGATGGGCTTCTTACAGAACCAAGTTAACTCTATAACGGGCCGTGCTTTGAACTCTATGGGCGTAGATATCAGCGCCAATATGGAGAGTACTGCCGATGCATCGGGTAGTCTTCACACCGATTATACCTTTAAATTCTCGAAGCGTTTATGGGATAATCGCCTCCGAATCATTATGGGAGGACGCGTATCAACAGGCTCTCAGATGTCAGAACAGAATGGTGCGTTCTTCGATAACTTCTCGTTAGAGTATCGTTTGAATAAGCAAGAGACGAAGTATTTGAAGTTTTACTACGAGCGAGAGGCCTACGATTGGCTCGAAGGAAACCAAGGAGAGTTTGGCGTTGGTTTTATTTGGCGCCGCAAGCTGCAGCATTTTAAAGACATATTCCGCTTCAAGAGCAGTAAAGAACCGACTCCACAGCGCGATACTTTAATTAATTTTGTAAATGAAAAGAAACAATAAGCATACCCACCGCGCCAGTTCTGCCCAACAAGGCAGTCTGCTTTGCACCGCCATTGCCTTGCTGCTGATGCTCACGGCAATGGTATCGTCGTGCAGTACCACCAGTGCACTGCCCGATGGCGAGCAACTTTACACGGGAATGACATCTACCGAATACACCAATTATAAGAAAAGTACGCACTTCAACAATGTGCAAGAAGAACTTGATGTGGTATTGGCAACAAAGCCAAATGGCTCTCTCTTTGGCAGTCCGTCGTTGAAATCGCCTTTCCCAGTGGCTTATGGATATGGAATGCCTTCTCGCCCGATACATCAAAGTTTAGCAAATGGATAACAAAAACCTTTGGTTCGCGTCCCATTACCTTATCTATTGTGTCGCCCGAACTACATGCAACGGTGGGCAAAAGTCTATTAAGCAAACGTGGATACTTCAACGGTAAGATAACACACGAGCTTGTTCCACAGTCGAACAAGAAGAAAATAAAGCTCAAGTACACCGTAAACATGGGACATTTGTGGACCATTGATAGTGTGAAATACGTCAATTTCCCACCCGAAGCAGATAGTTTGATAGAGGCAGCACGCTCTAATGCCATTGTAAAGAGCGGTGTTCCCTTCGACGTAGCCACTCTTGAGCAAGAGCGTCAGCGCATAACGAGCCTCTTTCGCAACAATGGCTACTTCTATTACAAGAACAACGATGCCAGCTATCTGGCCGATACAACCATCGTTAGAGGTAAGGTGATGACACGTTTGCAGCTTGCCGACTCGGTAGGAGATGCAGCTTTGCGCCGGTGGCGCATTGGTAAAATTACCGTAAACCTTCAGAAAAACTTCCTCGAGGATTTAGAAAACACAAGAGAAGAACGCGGTTTCACGCTCAACTTCAACCATAGCAAACCTCCATTGCGTGCGCGAGTAATCGCCAACGATATGCAATTCAGACCAGGCGACCTATACCAATACAACAAGCACACCGAGACTTTGGAACGCCTGAACGCCACTGGTCTGTTCTCATCGTCCAGTCTTAACTACAAGCCACACGATGAAACAGATACCTGTAGTACGCTTGATGTAACGTTCGACCTTACTTTCGACCGTCCCTACGACTTCTATGTGGAGGCTTATGGACGTGGAAAAACAACAGGAAGATATGGTCCCGAACTTATTGTCGGCTTGACAAAGCGCAACGTTTTCCATGGTGCCGAACTGCTCAACGTGCGTTTACATGGCGCATACGAATGGGCAACAGAACGCAGCGACGCCACCACCACAACCGGACGCGTCAACGATTACAACTACGGAGCCGAAGCAAGCCTTCAGTTCCCACGCTTTCTTAACCCTTTCAAAACACCTCCTCGCATTTTGCTCGAACGCTTGCGACGACTTGAGGAGGTCGCAATTGCAGAAGGAAAACCCCTTACGTTGAAACCACATAAGGTTTATTTCGAAACACCAATGACCACTTTGAGTGCATCGGTAAACATCATTAAGCGCGCACAATACTTCAAACGACACGTTGTTGCAGGCGAACTCACTTACAGTTGGGCACCCACCGACCGCAGCGCCTTCGTATTTAAGCCGCTCTCTCTCACCTATGAGTACATGCATTCGGTAACCGATCGCTTCAAAGCACTTATCGATAGCGTGCCTTATCTCGAGGTTTCCATGGCAGACCAGTTCATACCTAAGGCCCTATTCCAGTATACTTACCAAAGTCCGAAAGGCTATCTTAACCCCATACGATGGTGGTCTACCGTGAGCGAAGCATCTAACTTGCTCGCCTTAGGCTACATGGTTGCAGGCAAAAAGTGGAACGAACGCAGCAAGACAATGTTTAAAAATCCATTCGCACAGTTCGTAAAACTCGAAACAAACTTTACCAAAATATGGTCCGTTTCTACCAAGTCGTCCATCGCAGCGCACGCCAATGCAGGTGTAGTATGGGCCTTCGGAAACACTACCATAGCCCCTTATTCGGAACAATTCTTTGTCGGCGGCGCCAACAGCATACGTGCTTTCAACATCAGAGAGATAGGTCCAGGAACCTATCGGTCTACCTCTCAAGGTCGCTCTTACGTTGAACAAACGGGCGAAGTAAAGATACAAGCCAACCTCGAATACCGCCCTCACCTTGTAGGAAACCTCTATGGAGCGCTCTTTCTTGATGCTGGTAACGTGTGGACGCTACGCAACGACGCCAGCAGACCAGGCTCTCAGTTCCGCTTTGGCAACTTTTTAAAAGAGTTAGCGTTCGGTACCGGACTCGGTGTTCGTTACGATATAGGTTTCTTTATGCTTCGCTTAGACTGGGGCGTAGGCTTACACGTGCCATACGAAACAGGGCGTAGCAAGCTATACAACATACGCAATTTCCGAGATGCACAGGCCTTCCACCTTGCCATCGGACTACCTTTCTAAAGCGTTCTACAGCGTTGAGGCTCATTTATCGAGTACCTACCAACACACAATACACAGCTAAAACAAGTGCTTTTGTTGCAACCCGATTGCGCAAAAGCACTTGTTTTTTATTTCCTCCAGCCCCCTTTCTCACGTACATTACCAACCACTTCGAGTCCCGAAAATACTACTTCCCCAAACCGAACGATACAGTTGCGAAACCTACCTTCCATTGCTTCGGAATACATGTAATATCTTTACAGAAAATCACATCACCAAAACCTCTTTCCAATAGTGCCTGTTTTGCGTTGCAAAAGTGCCTATATTACCGCGTAAAAGAGCCTATATTGCAATGCAAAACAGGCGCTTTTACAATGCAAAAGCGTAGTTGTTGATTATCAGTTAATTACGAAATATAAATCGAAACAATATCTGTAAAGATATTTCAGAGTGGTTTACGAGCTGAAAATATGCCGTTAAAGCAATGTAAAGGCATGATTTATAAAGAGTCGAACCCACCAAAATAAACACGCCAACCAACACTTGCACATTGTCTTCGTGCAACCCTAATACAGCCAACGAAAACCTATAAACGAACAATCAAACTACATTAGAACGAATATAAAACGTTAAATGTTTGTATATTTTATATGCGAAACAATATAAAACAGATTTTTCTTTATAACTTTGTATGCGATATGATATAATGTTAGTTATGGAGAAAACCAAGTTATCGCTTATAGTTAAGGCGCTACGGAAGGACTACGGACTCACACAAGAGGACCTAGCGATGAAGTCGGGAGTAGGTTTGTGCTTTGTGCGCAGCTTAGAACAGGGCAAGACATCGCTAAGAATGGACAAGGTAAACCAGCTTCTCGACTTGTTTAATTACGAATTAACCGCAACCAAGAAGTTATGAGACAGGCGCAAATATACCGAAAAGACGAGCTTGCAGGCATACTGACCGAAGACGGAGGCGAATATCGTTTCTGCTACGACAGCACGTATCTCGCCAATAAAGAGGCACAACCGATAAGTCTGACGCTTCCATTGCAAGCCGAACCCTACGTTAGTCCTGTGCTATTTCCGTTCTTCGACGGTCTTATACCCGAAGGTTGGCTGCTCGATGTAGTACTTCGCAACACTGATATCAGCGTTTTAGACCGCATGTCGTTGCTGTTGCTCTGCTGCAAAGAGTGCATAGGAGCAGTTAGTGTAGTAGCAATAACTTCGGAGGAGGACAAAAATCATGTGTAAATGCTTGTATTGTTATCAGCCGTTAGCCGCCGAACAGAAAGATTTTCACCCGCAGTGTGCCAAGAAATTCTTTGGTGTACAGGATGCGCCAGTGCTTGAATATCGACACGAAGACCTTGATATGCTGGCCGAAAAGGTGGTACGTGCGCAGACTTCATTGACGGGAGTACAACCCAAACTATCGTTAAATCTTCATAAACACGACGATACGAACCGTCTAACAATAGTTGGATTGTGGGGCGACTACATTTTTAAACCGCAGACAAACGACTATCCGCAACTGCCCGAAAACGAAGATTTAACCATGCGGCTTGCCGAAGTAGCAAAGATAAACGTAGTTCCTCATAGTCTTATACGGCTGGCTGATGGTGAGCTTGGATACATAACGAAACGTATAGATCGTACAAACGAAGGGCAAAAGATAGACATGGAAGATATGTGTCAGCTGACTTTGCACCCTACGGAGTATAAATATAAGAGTTCGTACGAACAGATAGCTAAAACAATTGGGCAGTTTTGCGACACGCCGAAGCTTGCTATTGTAAACTATATGCAGTTGTTGCTCTTCTGTTTTGTTACAGGAAACAATGATATGCACCTTAAAAACTTTTCGTTATATAGACCTTTCGATAGTTATCAACTGGCTCCAGCATACGACCTTTTGAACGTTGCAATCGTTAATCCGAAGGATAAAGAGGAATTGGCACTTACACTTTCCGGGCGGAAGACCAAACTAAAGTTAGTCGATTTCATAAAGTTTGCAGCAACAATAGGTTTGGAAGAGAAGGTGGTATTGCGCCTAATAGCAAATATGAATAAGGCGCTTCCGAAATGGAAAACGCTGATACAAACTTCGTTTCTTACCGAAGAACTAAAGCAGGAGTACGAAAATACAATTGAAAGTAGGTTGAAACGCTTGCAGAAATAGATGTTCTTAGTTTGCAAATCAAGAGTTTTAAACCTACAAATCAAACTTTTTTGTGATACGATAGTGTGAAAATAAATTGCAAGTCAGTTGCATATCGTGTAACAAAACAACTCATTATAACACATTTTTGAGGCACAAAAGGGTGGGGGTACACCTTATTATATATATAAGGTGAAAGGAAATAGATATGCGGAAGCATTAAAACAGTACTTTCAAATCGTAACTTATGCGAGGTGGATGTTGCAGTTCTCCGCCTTAAATGATAGAAAAAAGGAATAAAGAAACAATCCGATTAAATACCTATAAATGGGCATCGGTCTTGTAAGAAGACCTCTATTTTGTCATCTAAAGATAGCAAATAGAGTGGTAAAATAATGCTTTAATACCTAAAAGTAGGTATATAAATACCCCAAAATGCCCATTTTTGCACATCTCGCAAAACATGTGCATCGCAAAATACCGATTTGTAAGTATTGTAATAAATACGGAAAAAACCTACCTTTGCACCACAAAAATAGAGAATTGATAATGAATTGAAGCGCCTTTCGAGGCATTTTGGTTCGATAATTTACTAAATTATAATACTATTATGAGAGAAGAATGGAGAGGTTTCTCAGGCACTAAGTGGCTTGACGAAGTTAATATGCGCGAGTTTATCCAGGCTAATTACAAAGGCTACGATGGCAGCGAGGAATTCCTTGCAGAGCCAACAGAAGCAACAAACAAGCTATGGGGTAGACTGAAAGAACTCCAAAAGGAAGAACGCGAAAAGGGTGGTGTTCTTGATATGGAGACCGAAATCGTGTCAAGCGCTACTGCTTACGGTCCAGGATATATCGATGAAAGCTTGAAAAACCTTGAAAAGGTAGTAGGTTTGCAGACCGATAAGCCTCTAAAACGTGCCTTCATGCCTTACGGTGGTATTAAGATGGCAGAGCAGGCTTGTACTACTTACGGTTACCAACCTTCTGAAAAGCTCCACGAAATCTTCACAAAATATTGTAAGACACACAACGAAGGTGTATTCGACGCATATACTGACGAGATGAAAATCGCACGTCATAACCACATTTTGACTGGTCTTCCTGATACATACGGTCGTGGTCGTATCGTAGGCGACTATCGTCGTGTGGCTCTTTATGGTGTTGACTTCTTGATAGAAGAGAAGCAAAAGGACCTAAGAAATTGTGGCGATGGTGTTATGATAGACGATATTATCCGTCTACGCGAGGAAATTTCAATGCAAATCAAGGCATTGTACGAAATGAAGGAAATGGCGAAGATTTATGGTTACGACATTTCTAACCCAGCAAAGAACGCTCGTGAGGCTGTACAGTGCTCTACTTTGGCTACCTTTCAGCTATTAAGACACAGAACGGAGCTGCTATGTCAGTTGGACGTATATCTACTTTCCTCGATATTTATATCAATCGTGACTTCGAAGAAGGTACATTGACCGAAGCTGAAGCACAGGAATTGATCGACCATATCGTTATGAAGTTCCGCATGGTGAAGTTCGCTCGTATCCCATCATACAACCAACTCTTCTCTGGAGACCCTGTTTGGGCAACTCTTGAAGTAGCTGGTCTCGGCATGGACGGCCGCCACATGGTAACAAAGAACGACTTCCGTTTCCTCCATACATTGGAAAACATGGGCCCATCTCCAGAGCCTAACCTCACAGTACTCTACTCTCCAGCTCTTCCAGAGGGCTTTAAGAAGTACGCTGCAAAGATTTCTGTTAAGACAAGCTCTATCCAATACGAGAACGACGAGGTTATGCGTCCAGTTTGGGGAGACGATTATTCAATCTGCTGCTGCGTATCTGCTACTCAAACAGGTAAGGAAATGCAGTTCTTCGGTGCTCGTGCTAACCTTGCAAAGTGCTTGACTTACGCTATCAGCGGTGGTATTGACCACAAGACTCGTGAGCAATGTGGCCCTGCACTTCGTCCTATCGAAGGCGATATAGTTACCTATGAAGAGTTCATGCCTAAGTTCATGGATATGATGGAATGGCTTGCAGACATCTACGTAAACACCTTGAACCTTATCCACTACATGCACGATAAGTACTTCTATGAGGCAGCAGAACTTGCTCTTATCGATACCGATGTACGTCGTACATTCGCTACTGGTATTGCAGGATTCAGCCACGTGGTAGACTCTATCTGCGCTATTAAGTACGCAAAGGTTAAGATTGTTCGCGACGAAACAGGCTTCCCACTTGATTTCGAGACTGAAGGTGAATTCCCACGCTACGGTAACGACGATGAAAGAGCAGACGAAATAGCTGTTTGGTTGCTCAAGACATTCATGACAATGATTAGAAAGCACCACACATATCGTAACTCTGAACCAACAACAAGTATCTTGACCATTACTTCAAACGTAGTATATGGTAAGTATACACCAGCTATGCCAGATGGTCGTCCTTCAGGTGCTCCATTGGCTCCAGGTGCTAATCCATCTTACGGTGCAGAGCAAAACGGATTGTTGGCTTCGTTGAACTCAGTTGCAAAACTTCCTTACGAATACGCACTCGACGGTATTTCAAATACACAAACTATTGCTCCAAGCACATTGGGCAAGGACGAAGAAGAACGTACAAATACGCTCGTTGGTGTAATGGACGGTTACTTCAGCCGTGGCGCACACCACTTGAACGTAAACGTATTCGGTGTTGAAAAGCTCCTCGATGCTATGGAACACCCAGAAAAAGAGGAATATGCAAACTTCACTATCCGTGTCAGCGGTTACGCAGTTAAGTTCATTGACCTTACACGCGAGCAGCAAGAAGACGTTATTGCACGTCAGGCACACGGCAAGATGTAAGCGATACACATTATATATATAATATATATGACCGAAAAAATAATTGGGCTGACAGGTTTGGCCCAATTATTTTTTACATAAAAGTAGCCTCGCTATCGTGAGGAATAATTGCTACGAAGTACGAAACGTGAAATTGAAAGAGCGTTTCTGTAAGTCAAATGAGCAATGTATAACTTACGTTAGCATTGACATTGCGAGGATAACGCAGTTTTAGAAGAACGTAAAAAGAACATTATGGAAGAACAAATACCCACAATTGAATACAATACAGAGAATACAGAACGTGCCGATGGCAAGAAACTTGCAAGGGTACATTCTATCGAATCGTTCGGTTCGGTAGACGGACCAGGTATTCGTTTCATCGTTTTCCTTAAAGGTTGCGCTATGCGTTGCCAGTATTGTCATAACCCAGACACGTGGGATACCCATTCCGACGAATTGGTAACTGCCGACGAACTACTGGCAAAAGCAATCCGTTTTAAAAGTTATTGGGGTGCAAAAGGTGGTATTACCGTGAGTGGGGGAGAAGCTTTATTGCAAATAGACTTCCTCATTGAGTTCTTCCGCAAAGCAAAAGAGCTGGGCATCAATACTTGTCTCGATACATCGGCACAACCTTTCCATCGTACGGGTGTGTTCTTTGAGAAGTTTGAAGAACTAATGAAGTACACCGACTTACTCCTTTTCGATATTAAGCACATAGATTCTGACGAGCATAAAAAACTTACAGGTTGGCCCAACGAAAATATTCTTGACTGCGTTCGCTATCTATCTGAAATTGGAAAACCCATCTGGATAAGACACGTCCTTGTGCCTACCATTACAGATAAAGAAGCGTATTTGCTGCGTTTACGCGAGTTTATTGCTTCATTAAACAACGTTGAGAAGATAGAAGTACTACCTTATCATACGCTTGGAATTTACAAATGGGAAAACCTTAACATGCCTTACCCGTTGAAGGGAATACCCGAACCTACTCCCGAACAAGTGCAACTTGCACAGCAAATATTAGAGGGGAAGGCATAAGATTAACGGATTTATTGCTGTTCGGTAAAAGTTTTGATATCGCAAATATGGTGTTCAGATTGCCGAAAAATGATAGTCTGAAAGGCTGGACTTATTTTTCAAAAATGCAATTCGTGTTGTCTATTGATGGACAACGTACATAAATCAATCGCATCGATTTGAAGTTTACGGAACAGCAATAATAAAGTTAAAGATAACTCTGAATTAGATACTGAAACAACGAAGTTTGTATAACGTTATAAGCAATGAGTAACTTAGTATTAAGTCAGCAAGAATATAAAGAGATATTTAATATTCTTAATTCCACAATAGGTTATATTGATAAGATTGCCTCTGGCTTCTATGGGAAAGAAGAGACGGCTTTAGCTCTGTTATTAGGTTTTAGAGAGAATAAGACTTTAGACCAATTAGCTCGGATAAGATACATTCTTCAGATAGAAATGGAAAAGCAATTGTCTAATGAAGCGTATGATGAAATCATAGAGCAAGATGTAAAGATATGGAAACCGCCCTATGATTGCTCAAAAGAGGAATTGCTATTAAAGTTTAAGGAGTAGTCTTTCACTATTCTTGTATTGTCATCATTCAGAGATAAGTTTTAGATTCTGCAAGGCAAAAGATACTGGTAGAGATAACCAAGAAGCATTAATGATTCACAAAGATAATTCATTCCCGTATGTTCAAGATTGATGAAAAAGATGCTCTTTTAATTATATCAGACATTAAAGATTGGCAAGCTAAATACGAAAATGTCGAAAATCTACCATTAGATTTTTATTTGAAATATAAGAAAATATTGTCTTCTTATAAAGAAACAGGAATGAGCAAGAAGGAGGTTGTATCATTTTTCAGCAAAATATCAGAAGACAATCAAGATTGTAGCGAATTCTTAAATGAGATAATGGACCTAATAGAAGGGTATTGTCGTCCTGATTTTAGAGTGTGGTCAAAACAAGGCTGGGCTATAGAATACTGATTTCGCCGCCTTCTACCGACACGTTTGATATCAGGTATATGTGTAAATAATAAATTCTTTGATTCATGAATAACTTTTATGATAATCTCTTAATAAAAAATGTAGAAGAGCAGAACATAAATTATACGGTTATTTCAAACCTTTCTTACTACATGGAAAACCTGAGTAAGCACTTCCCTTTTATTGGATCAAGAATTGATTTTAGTAGCTTACATAATTATAAATTGGTAAAATCCGACCAAGAGAATGTGTCTTTTGATGTCGTTAATTTTATTCAGAAGTTAATCGAAGAGAAGATATTTTCTAAAGAAGATGAGATAATTTATATTGGAGATAGCTTGACGGAGGTAGGATATGAGTTCTATTTAAAAGATTTACTAAAGGTTATCCCCTTTATAATTGATGAAATACCTCAACATCATTATTTTCTATCTAAAGATTTTAAAAAGATTATTTATATATCATTTGAAAATGAAATAGAATTTGGTGAAGTTCTTTAGAGCTTCAGATGAAGAGACTTATTCGTTACAAATTGATAACCATTTTGAAGTTTTGACCAAGAAAACACAAATGTTTTCCAGGCATCAATATCACAGATTTGGAAGGCAAAATTGTCGGTCAAGGTCGATGTTTTTACTGGTCTGACTTTGTTCAATCTGCAAAAATCACAATTCTAAACTAACGAAAAAACTTCGACAAACCAATTATTTGGTTCATCGAAGTTTTTTGTTTATCGTCTTTGATGACTATCTTTCCACCGAAAAGAAATATATTCGTTCAGTCAAATGTCCACTTTTTTCCGTAAGTTTGAACTTTATTTAGTCCTCCCTTAAAAACCT
>NZ_BAKF01000015.1 GCF_000614025.1 Prevotella aurantiaca JCM 15754 | reverse complement strand
ATAATATTAGGTTTTTAAGGGAGGACTAATTAGAAAAGAAACAATGACTTTAACAACTTTATAGATATTGATAGAAAAGAGTTGTTATATCCCAATAAAAACGTAACTACAGTTTTTGCTTTGTAGTTACGTTTTTATTTTATAATAATAATCCCTTGAATTTATAATAATAATCTCATCGTTTTTTTATTATAAATTTTTATTTTTTAATTATAAATTTTCTGCGTCATTATTACAGCTTGTTTTTATGTTGGAATCAATCGATGGAATAGGGGAGAGGAATGCGTTTTTGTGGTGCTTTTTAGCTCGCTTTTTCTTAGTGGCGGTATAGTTGAATGGGTTGAAACGATGGAAACGAAAAAAGCAACTAAGCGGTGATGCTTAGTTGCTTTAATTTTATTTTTATTCAAGGTGTGTTCTAAAACTTTATTGTCGTGAATGACTTTATTAGAAGTTGATTTTGCTCTTTGGGATTGTTTTTACTTCTTGTTGGCATCTTTTTCTCATTTCTCCGGTTGTATAGTTTTGCTATATTCCTTTAAGATTGAAGAAAAACCTGTTCGACTGGAAGGTAAAAAACTGCAAAGATAAATTTTTAGAACCCGCCTTTTAGGAAACTATCTGTTTTTATTCCATAGTTTCTACAGCTTTGAAGTGTTCGAGTTCCTTGCTGTCGAATGCTTTGATATAAGCAACGCTACCAGCAACTTCTTCTTCTGTCATGCGAACAAATACATGTGCAGACTTTTTGAATAACTCTGGAGCCTTACTTGCATCTTCAATGAGGAGCAACGACTCTATAATACCAGCAGTCATGTTGTATAAACGGCGTGCAAGGAAATCTATCGTGTCTTGACATTCGCTTGCTTTTACCTTTTCCAATGCTTCTTCGTATTGTGCAATAAGGTTTGCTACACGAGTTTTTAAGTCCTTCATGCAGTCGCATACCTCGTTTTCCAACATTTCTTTCATTATGCTGAGGTATGTTCCGTTGGTAATATAGCGTATCGCTGCCACAACTTGCAATTGTGTTGTACCTTCGTAAATAGAGAAGATACGTGCATCGCGGTAAAGACGCTGACACTTATATTCCATAATGAAACCAGAACCACCGTGGATAGAAATAGAATCGTAAGCGTTTTGGTTAGCATATTCGGAGTTAATACCCTTTGCCAATGGTGTAAATGCATCGGCAAGACGAGTATATTGTTTCATTTCTTGGCGTTCCTCAGCAGTTAGTTTTTGGTCGCGTGCAATATCTTCCAACGCTTTGTAAATATCTACATAGCGTGCAGTTTGATAAAGAAGCGAACGACCAGCATCTAACTTTGCCTTCATACGAGAAAGCATATCGTAGACAGCAGGGAAAGTAATAATTTTCTTTCCAAACTGCGCACGTTCCTTTGCGTAATTCAAACCTTCTTTATAGGCTTCGCTTGAAAGACCTACACTCTGCGCTGCAATTCCAAGACGAGCGCCATTCATGAGTGCCATTACATATTTGATAAGTCCCATGCGTGTATTGCCACAAAGTTCTGCTTTCGCATTTTTATAAACCAATTCGCAGGTAGGCGAGCCATGAATACCGAGCTTATGTTCAATATGGCGCACGTCTACACCACCATCGCGTTTGTCGTAGATAAACATAGAAAGTCCGCGACCATCGTGTGTACCTTCTTCAGAACGAGCAAGAACCAAGTGAATATCAGAGTCGCCATTGGTAATAAAACGCTTAACACCATTCAGACGCCAACAATTTTCTTTCTCATCGAAAGTAGCTTTTAGCATTACACGTTGCAAATCGGAACCAGCATCAGGCTCAGTTAAGTCCATCGACATCGTTTCGCCGTTGCAAATACGAGGAATATACTTTGCACGTTGTTCGTCGTTTCCAAATTCGTAAAGTGTGTCGATGCACGACTGTAACGACCAAATGTTTTGGAAACCACCATCGGCAGACGAAATCATCTCTGAAAGCATAGAGAATACCACGTTAGGTAGGTTTAAACCACCATATTGACGAGGCATACTAACACCCCAAAGACCAGCTTTGCGAGTAGCATCTAAATTCTCGTAAGTTTTGCTTGCATAATGCATACGATTATCGATGAGGTGTGGACCTTCCAAATCTACCGATTCAGAGTTAGGTTCGATAATATTTGCAGCTACATCGCCCGCAATATCGAGAATGCGCTTATAGTTTTCTATTGCATCCTCATAATTTACAGGAGCCTCTTCGAATTTATCTTTGTCAGCGTAATTGCGTTCTTTCAGCTCAACAATTCGCTTCATGAGAGGGTGTTCCAAGTGGAACGCAATCTCTGGTTGGTCTGTATAATAATTTGCCATTTTTGTTTCTCCTCTTCCGTTACTTACTGTTTTGCTTGTAATACTTAATCATTTTAGGCAGCACTTCTCCCACGTCTCCCTTGATAACATAATCGGCAATTTGGTTGATTGGAGCATCTGGGTCGTTATTGATTGAAATAATGATTCCCGAATCCTGCATACCAGCAATGTGCTGAATTTGTCCTGAAATACCACAGGCAATATATACTTTAGGGTGAACTGTAACACCAGTTTGTCCTACTTGTCGGTCGGTTGGAATCCATCCAGCATCTACAGCTGCGCGCGATGCACCTACTTCTGCATGTAATACATCGGCAAGTTGGAAAAGTGTTTCAAAGTTTTCTTTTGAACCTACACCATAACCTCCAGCGACAACAATAGGAGCGCCTTTTAAGTTATTTTGTGCTGCTTCAACATGGCGTTCAATCACCTTAACAGCATATGCTGCTTCATCAACATACTTACTTACTTCAGGATAAACCACTTCTTGTTTTGCAGTTCCTTCATAAATAGCTTTCTGCATTACACCAGAGCGAACAGTAGCCATTTGTGGACGATGATCAGGATTTACGATAGTAGCTACAATATTGCCACCAAAGGCAGGGCGAATTTGGTACAAGATGTTGTCGTAGTGCTTTCCAGCTTTCTTGTCATCATATTCACCGATTTCAAGTTGTGTACAATCAGCAGTCAGACCAGAAGTTAAAGACGATGAAACACGAGGACCTAAGTCGCGACCAATAACAGTAGCTCCCATGAGCGCAATTTGTGGTTGCTCCTCTTTAAATAAGTTTACGAGTATGTCAGTATGGGGTGCTGATGTGTAAGGGAATAAACCTTTACCATCGAAAACAAATAGTTTATCAACTCCGTAAGGTAAAATTTGGTCTTCTACCTTACCTTTTATATCGGTTCCAGCCACAATGGCGTGGAGTTCTACGCCTAATTGGTTGGCGAGTTTACGTCCTTTTGTGAGCAATTCCTGTGATACTTCCTGTACCGTTGTTTGCTCTATTTCACAATATACAAATACGTTATTCATAGCTTATCCTATCCTATTATTTTCTCGTCCAACAATTCTTTAATTAAGCTATCAATGTCTTCGTCAGACCCAGTGATAGTTTTACTTTCTTTTGCTTGGAAAACAATGTTTTGTACAGTTTTTACCTTTGTTGGTGAACCAGAAAGACCACATTGTTCTTCATCTCCATCAACATCAGCTACCGACCATTGATTTAATGTAAGGTAAGGACGCTGTTCGAAAAGTTCTGCCCAAGGTTCTTTCCCTGTACGTTCCATCGGACAGGTTGCATATTTGTACTTCATTACAAGTTTGGCATTGCATGGACGAGCTGGTGCTGCAGTTCCATTCACAGTGATAACTACTGGTAATGGCGCTTCAACAGTTTCAACACCTCCATCAATCATGCGGCGTATTGTGGCTTTGCCATCTTCGACCTTCAGTATTTCTTCGGCATAAGTAACCTGATTGAGTCCTAATTTCTGTGCTACTTGTGGTCCAACTTGTGCTGTATCTCCGTCAATTGCTTGGCGTCCGCCAATAATTAGGTCTACATCGCCAATCTTTTGTATGGCAGTAGCCAAGGCGTAAGAAGTTGCAAGTGTGTCGGCACCAGCAAATTTACGGTCGGTTAATAGCCAACCAGTGTCTGCACCACGATATAAACCTTGTCGGATTATTTCACCAGCACGAGGAGGCCCCATTGTAAGTATACCCACTGTAGAACCAGGATATTGTTCTTTTAATCGTAATGCTTGTTCAAGTGCATTCAAGTCTTCAGGATTAAAGATAGCGGGCAATGCGGCACGATTTACCGTTCCTTCTGCTGTCATGGCATCTTTACCTACATTTCGTGTGTCAGGTACCTGCTTTGCAAGTACAACAATTTTCAAACTCATATTATATAATGTGTTGTTTAGATACTTGTTGCTTAATTAAAATTAGTGTAGCAAAAGTACGTTTTTTTTATAAATCACACAAATTTAATGCACAAAAACCTGCAAAACGTGCACAAATAAGATAGTTTGCGCAATGATTAAGGCAATATTTGTATAATTATTTTTATTGCTGCAACCTGCTCAAGCTATAAGGGAAAGCTTAATGTTGTGGAAGGTTTACCACTATAGAGCAAATTTAGAATCTACCTTATTTATAGGTTGCAACAATTTATGAGTTGTTCCCAGTTATTAGAAAAATCGCGAATAGTGTCGAAAAGTATGTTTGCACCCTCATTGAGAAGTATTGAATCGGGAAGAGGACCAGTGTTTATAGCAACAGTGAAGCACCCTGCAGTTACGCCTGCACGTACTCCTAATGGCGCATTTTCAACGACAATGCCTTCGTGCGGTGCAAAATTACCAGCTTTTTGCAAGCCCATAAGGTAAGGATCAGGATTTGGTTTGCCACATTTTACGTCGAAAGCAGTGGTAACTTGTGTTTCGTCGATAAAATCTTTGAAGTCTGAAAGCAAGCGATTGATAAGCTGACGTTGTCCGCTTCCTGTTACAATACCTATTTTTAAGCCACTATTCTGTATTTTCAGCATTAAATCCTTCACACCATCAAAGATATTGGTGGTTGGCATTTCGTGAAAATAATGTGCTTTTAGTTGGTACATTTCAGCTGCTTCATCTTCTGTTAATTCCTTTCCTAACTGGTTTTTTGCATACTTTCGTACCGTATCCACACCTCTTGCTCCCTCCGTTGCGTATGCATCTTCAGCAGTAAAAACAATTCCAAATTCGGTCATTGCTCTTTGCCAAGCTTTTGCATGATTGGGCATAGAATCATATAATACACCGTCCATATCAAAAAGAACAACCTTCGGTGCAAAGGGCTGTTCTGCCTGTTTGTTGTATTCTGCGATTGCTTGCTGAAACATTGTTATTTGTAAAACTAAAAAGCCCAACCTATTAAAATAAGGGGTTGGGCTTCTTGTAAGTCTATAATCTTTGTCTGATAGCTTTACTTTCTTCCTCGTAACCAGGTTTATCAAGTAAGGCAAACATATTCTTTTTGTATGCTTCTACACCAGGTTGGTTGAATGGATTAACTTGTTGTACCAATCCGCTGATACCGCAAGCCTTCTCAAAGAAGTAAATAAGCTGTCCTATATAATACTCGTTCAGCTTTGGAATACTAATACGAATGTTTGGAACACCGCCATCAACGTGTGCAAGGCGTGTACCTAACTCCGCCATTTTGTTTACTTCGTCTACACGTTTACCCTCAAGGAAATTAAGCCCATCAAGGTTTTCTTCATCGTGTGGGAATAACAACTTCTTGTTAGGCTCCTCAATAGAGAGTACTGTTTCAAATATAGAACGTTCGCCTTCCTGTATCCATTGTCCCATAGAATGCAAGTCGGTGGTAAAGTCGCAAGCAGCTGGGAATATACCTCTTTGGTTCTTTCCTTCGCTTTCTCCGTAGAGTTGTTTCCACCATTCAGCCAAGAAGTGTAGTTTAGGTTGGAAGTTAGCCATTATCTCTATTTTCTTTCCACCTTCAGAATAGAGTGCCTGACGAACGGCTGCATAGCGTGCTGCAATGTTCTGACCAAACGGAACATCTACGCCAATAGCATTTTCCATATCTTGTGCACCCTTCACAAGCTGCTGAATATCGAAGCCTGCTACTGCTATAGGCAACAAGCCAACTGGTGTAAGCACAGAGAAACGACCGCCAACATTATCAGGAATAACAAAAGTTTTATATCCTTCGCGTGTTGCTGCAGTACGTGCTGCACCTTTTACTGCGTCAGTAATAGCAACGATAACATCTTTTGCGTCTTCTTTTCCACGTTGATTTTCGCATTGTTTTTTCAATAAACGGAAAGCGAGAGCTGTCTCTGTGGTTGTTCCTGACTTTGATATATTGATGACACCAAAACGTTTATCTTTCAAGAACTCTGTGAGTTCGTATAGATAATCTTCACTGATGTTGTTTCCTGCATAGAGAATTGTTGGATTCTCATTATTCTTTAAGAGCCATGCAAAACTATTACTGAGAGCCTCAATAACAGCACGTGCGCCTAAATAAGAACCTCCAATGCCAGCAACTACAACATAGTCGCACTTTGCACGCAATGTATTGGCTACATTGTTTATTTCGGTTATAAACTCATCTGTAATACTTGTAGGTAAATGCAACCAACCTAAGAAGTCGTTACCAAGGCAAGTTCCTTTTTCTAATGCCTCTTGAGCAGCAGCCACTTGTGGTGCATACGCCTCTACTGTACCAGGATTTAACACCTGGGTAGCCTTTGAAATGTCTAATTTAATACTTTCCATTTGTATGTTATCTGAACGAATCTGTTAATAATTTAATCTCTACTTTTGGGCTTATACCCTCGTATAATATGTTGTAAACAGCATCTAAGATAGGCATATTCACATGCAGATGACGATTAATTTCTTTCATACATTTTGTTCCGAAATAACCTTCGGCTATCATTTCCATCTCCATTTGTGCCGACTTAACACTGTATCCTTTACCTATCATCATACCAAACGTGCGGTTACGACTAAAGTTACTGTAACCCGTAACGAGTTGGTCGCCAAGATAAACACTGTCTATCATACTGCGCTTTATAGGATTTATACTCGTAAGCAAGCGTTCCATCTCTTGCATAGCATTCGATATGATGACTGCTTGAAAATTGTCTCCGTATTGTAACCCCGAACAAATGCCCGATGCAATAGCATAAACATTCTTTAGAACTGATGCATATTCAATGCCCAGTACATCGTGCGAAACTTTTGTTTTAACGTAATTGGAAACCAATACATCGGTTAGAGCGCGGGCTTTCTCTGTATCTGTGCACCCTACAGTAAGATATGTAAGTCGTTCCATTGCCACTTCTTCTGCGTGCGATGGTCCGCCTATCACGGCTAAGTTATTTTCTGGAACCTTCATAACTTTGTGAAAGTATTCCGAACAAACTAAATTTTCATCAGGAACAATGCCTTTTATTGCCGTTACAATAAACTTCTCGTGCAGTTTATGCTTTACTTTCTTAAGAATACTCTTTAAGTAAGGCGATGGTGTTACAAATATAAGAGTGTCGTAATCTTGTACTAAACGATTAATGTCTGACGACAAACGTATCTCGCTAGTATCAAAATGAGCACTTGTTAGATACGTGGGATTATGCCCCAACTTTCGAAATTGCTCTATGGTTTCGTCGCGTCGAAAGTACCAACCTATGTGGTGAGTGTGCTCAACCACAATCTTTGCAATAGCTGTTGCCCAGCTTCCGCTTCCGATGATTGCTATATTTCCTACGTCGTACATAATGCTTCTATAGTAAACGGAGTTATCTTCCCTTTCGTTTTTATTGTGCTTTGTCAATCCATTGTTGAATTTCATCAACCGATGGCTTGTCGTACCCCAACTTATATTTCTTGTTTATCTCGCCTATTTTTTGCTGTAAGCCTTGCGCTTTCTCGTCTTTAATGTTCTGAATAAGATTGAAACCACACTTACGAAGTACGTAAACCCAATCTTCTGGTACACCTATCTCTGCCCATTCTTTGATGCTGCTTTGTGGAACTTTTGCCTCTGGCTTCATTTGTGGGAAGAGTAACACCTCTTGGATATACTCTTGTCCAGTCATTAACATAACCAAACGGTCTATACCAATACCTATACCAGATGTTGGAGGCATACCATATTGAAGTGCACGGAGGAAGTCTTGATCTATAATCATAGCCTCATCATCTCCGTTGTCAGCTAATCGCATTTGCTCTTTAAAACGCTCCTCTTGGTCTATTGGGTCATTTAGTTCTGAGTAAGCATTGGCTAATTCCTTACCGTTCACCATTAACTCGAAGCGTTCGGTTAGTCCTGGCTTAGAGCGATGCATCTTTGTGAGTGGAGACATTTCTACAGGATAGTCTATAATGAATGTTGGCTGTATGAATGTTCCTTCACAAAACTCACCAAATATTTCGTCAATTAGCTTACCTTTACCAAAGCTACTGTCGATACCTTCGAGTTTTAATTCATTCACAGCAATGTTGCGAATTTCTTCTTCTGTCTTACCATCAAGATCGAAACCTGTCTTCTCTTTAATAGCATCGAGTATTGGAAGACGGCGGAATGGTGCTTTAAAACTGATGATGTGATCGCCCACTTTTACTTCAGGCTTACCATTCACAGCTATACAAATCTTCTCTATCAGCTTTTCAGTAAAGCTCATCATCCAGTTATAATCTTTATACTGAACATAAAGTTCCATACATGTAAACTCTGGATTATGGAAGCGATCCATACCTTCGTTACGGAAGTTCTTTCCAATCTCGTATACACCTTCGAATCCACCGACAATTAATCGCTTCAAATAAAGTTCTGTGGCTATACGCATATACATTTCTGTATTCAGTGCATTAAAGTGTGTAATGAAGGGACGAGCACTAGCACCACCTGCAATAGTTTGCAATGTTGGTGTCTCCACTTCTGTATATCCAGCATCATCAAAGAAACGACGCATTGTTCTCAATACTGTAGCACGCTTTTGGAACGTTTCTTTCACGCCATCGTTCACCACTAAATCTACGTATCTACGACGATAGCGAAGCTCGGGGTCGTCGAACTTGTCGTAAGCCACACCGTCTTTATACTTCACAACAGGCAACGGTTTCAAGCTCTTTGATAGTACAGTGAGTTCTTCAGCATGAATAGAAATTTCACCCATCTGTGTTTTAAACACAAAGCCCTTAATTCCGATGAAATCGCCAATGTCTAGCAGTTTCTTAAAAACAATATTATAAAGGTCTTTGTTCTCGCCCGGACAAAGGTCGTCGCGAGTAATATATACTTGTATTCTGCCTTTACTGTCTTGTATTTCTGCGAAAGACGCTTTGCCCATTACACGTTTACCCATAAGGCGACCTGCAATTACAACTTCGCGTTTCTCGTCTTCTGTAAATTCAGACTTTATATCCGTTGAGTAAGCATTAGTTGGAAACTCTGCTGCTGGATAGGGGTCGATGCCCATATTGCGCAATTCCTGCAAACTCTGACGGCGTACAATCTCTTGTTCTGATAATTCTAAAACGTTCATATATTCTATTAATCGAATTATAATTCTTATAGTCTGCAAATTTAATAAATTATTTGCAATTCCTCGTTCTTTTTGTCTTTTTTATGCCTTAATCAGGTGGTTACGTTTGCATCGTAGTACGAGAATAATGTAAAGTAAAGTTAAATAAAATGCGTTAAAAGTTAATTTTGAAATCGTGAAACACGCTGAGAAGAGCTGTTTTCTGCACTGATGATAAATTGTTTGCAAATAATGGCACTTTTTATGTGCAGCGATAAGTTTACTGAATATCAACAAGTTCTATGTTTATGGGGTAGTGTTGTGCAATCAAAGTAAAGCATTCTTCGTACGAAAAGAACTAAAAAAGTAATATAAGGAATAATTTTCGCTATGCAAAACAAGTACTTTCGTCTTTCAAAACAGATTATATTGTCGTGTAAAAGCATGGGTTTTGGTCAGTAAGAGTACCGCTTTTGAAAAAACAAAATCATTTTTCAAGTTTTTAATCTCCTATTTAAATGTTTCACGATGTTATTTTACAGCTTTTCAATTGTTAAATTATTCTTCTTTCATTAACTGCTTTTAATTGCACTTTTAAAAAACAACAGATTTTTCATTATCTTTGCAAATGCAAATTAAAAAACAATGAAATCTTAGACAAGTAGCAAATTTAAAAACATAATAGCATTGGTTTCAATTGCTGGTAATCTTTTTGCAGTAATGCTATGTTGCTATTTTTTTCGTTTAAGCAGCTTCTATTACTTTGCTGTTTTTTGTTTTTTAGGTACAATAGCAAACTACATCATCTACGATTTTCGCATGAATATAATAATAGAAAACAATTTGCTGACATACCGAACAATGAACTTAGCGAGGTCGCACACGCTACCGTTCTCTGGAAAAACAAGTATAAGCATTTGGAAGACGATGTTTTGCTCTATGTATTGATCATCATTACAGAATAGAAATCCCCAATACGACTCTATTCCGAATATCTCGAATAGTTAGAAAAAGCGTTAGTGGTGAAGTAAAATATTATTTTTTTATATATGACAGAGTTTAGAACTATGCGCCGCAAACGGCAAGAATTGGCAGAAACAGAATGCACGGAAATATTGGAAAAAGCTACCTCTGGCGTACTTTCTTTGCATGGAGATGACGGCTATCCCTATGGTGTGCCCATCACTCCTGTACTTGTGGGACGTAAACTATACTTCCATTCTGCATTAAAAGGACATAAACTGGACGCTATTCGCAACAGCGACAAGGCATCGTTTACGGTAATCGACCGAAACGACGTGAAGCCTAAAGAGTTTACTACCTATTTCAGAAGTGTGATTTGCTTCGGAAAAGTCCGCTTAATAGAAGATGAAACAGAGAAGATGGAAGCTCTCTGCAAATTGGGCAGGCGGTACAATCCTGGTGACGAAGAGGGGCTGAGACACGAGATAAAGAAAGATTTCTCACATCTTGTTATGATTGAATTTACCATTGAACATATCAGTGGGAAAGAAGCAATTGAGCTTGTGAGAATGAAAAAAGACCGCTAATATTTATTAAAAGGAGTCTCTCAAAGTAGGCTAAAAACTTTAAGAGAAACTTCATTTTTATTGGACTCTTAAAAAAATATCGTACTTTTATACACGTTTAAACATATTATTTACCAAATATAACGTGAATTCTTATTCTTAAAAAACAAAAAAAGATAGAATTAAAATGGGGGTTTTAGCTATGAATTTAGTTATATTTGCAAATTCATTTGTTAAATATAAAATATCTACACAATAGAGAAAATATGAAGAAAATCTTACTTTCAATGCTTTTGTCGGCAGCTGTTACACTTCCGACACTTGCTATCCGACCAATGCCAAAGGTATGGACGGTGAAACAAAGCGACAGCACAAGCATCAAGATATTAGTGCAAGGAGAAGGCGGGCGTGGTATTTATTATACTTCACTTGATGGAAAAATCATCGTAAAAGGCGAAAACAACGACTTCTATTATGCTGTTATCCGTGACGGAGAACTAAAGCCTTCTGCTTTCATTGCTCATGAAGCAGGCGATCGTACAGCTGAAGAGAAAGCGTTCTTGGCTGAGACAAAGACCGAGAAAAACCTACACTTAGTGAAGGTTGCTCCTAAGCATACATCGCATAAAGCACCAACTCGCGTTATCAGCGCATCTACTGTAGATGGTTTAGGCGAGTATAATAACTCAGGAATGGGCGGTATTCAAAGTATCGGAGAGCCACTTGTACCAGTTGTAATGGTTGAATTTACTGACAAAAGCTTTTTGTCTACCACTACAAAAGAGAAGATGACACGTTACTACAATGAGAAAGGCTACAGTGATGAAACCCATTGTGTAGGTTCGGTAAAAGACTTCTTTGAATCACAAAGTCGTGGTATGTTTGTGCCAACATTTGAGGTTATTGGCCCAATCAAGGTAGATCACAGCTACGCATACTATGGAAAAGATGAGAAAACTGCCGAATTGGTAAGAGACGTAGTAAAGAAAGCAAAGGCTCAAAATATCAGCTTCGATAAGTTTAAGCACCCTTCAACAGGTAACGTAGAGCTTATTTGTTTGTTCTATGCTGGTCATGGTCAGGCTACAGAAAACCCTAACGACCCTCTCTATGAGAACTATATTTGGCCACAAGAACAAGATATTGATGAGAACATACAAGGTACAACCTTTAACTCTTTCTTTGTTGGTAACGAGTTAAACTACTATGATAAACTTATGGGTATGGGTGTGTTCTGTCACGAATTAGGCCATGCATTGGGCTTGCCAGATTTCTATAACACCAGTCAATTCGTAACTTTGCCACGCGATCCATTTAGTTATTGGTCTATTATGGACGCAGGTCCTTATGTAAACGATGCTAATGCACCTATTGGTTATACAGCTTACGAGCGTTCTTACTTAGGTTGGTTGAAGATAAAAGAACTTACAGGACCAGAAATAGTAACCCTCGATCCAGTTTCAAATAGAAACGGACAGTTGGCAGCGATAGTACGTTCTCCACGTAATCGTTCTGAATACTTCATACTTGAGAATAGAAGTTCAGACACATGGTACCCTAAAGAGTATAAAGAAAGAAGAGGTAGTGGTTACGAAACAAATACTTTCGGTGATGGATTGATGTTGAGTCACTATGCTTACGAAAAAGGTATCTGGGAGTACAACAGTGTAAATACCGTTGCTAACAAGATGCGTGCTTATATGATTCCTGCTGATAATGAAAAGCTTAGCTATAGTGCACACAAAGAAAATCTATATGGTGTGAATAAGAAAAATATAGATAAGCTAACATTCTACGATGGAGTTAGTATCCCTAATGCCGTTCAAGGAATTGAAATTAAGGCTGATGGAACCATAACTTTTGGCTACAGACAGCAGCCTAATGGTATTGAAAACATCAACGAAGCTACTGCAGAAAATGCAGGCGACGGCAACTATTACGACCTACAAGGACGTAGAGTGCTGAACCCAACACGTGGTATCTATATCCACAATGGCAAGAAAATCGTGGTGAAGTAAACACCGTTGATTAACACATACTTTGTTCCTCCTGCTTGATAAATATCGAGTGGGGAGGAATTTTATATATTAAGTTTCGTAATCTGATAGTTTATTGCTAACTTTGCAGTAGTTGAGTTTTTATCAACTAAGATGTATTAGTCATTAAACATATCAGATAGACATATTTAAATAATGAACGTAGAGAAATATAGTACTATTTTAGAGAATGAAGAAGGCCTGAGTCGCACCTTGGGGATGCGCTTTATATCAACCCCAGAGCCTGATACGCTGATGGCAAAGATGGCGGTTGATGATAGAAACAAGCAAACCTTTGGTTTCCTTTCTGGTGGTGCTACGTTGGCATTGGCAGAGAATGTTGCCGGTGTAGGCTCTATGGCGCTTTGCGATGGTAAGATGGCTTTGGGTATAAACGTAAGCGGAAACCATGTGCAAGCTATGCCTTATGGTGGCACGGTTACTGCTTATGCACGAATTTTACACCAAGGACATAAGCTACATGTATGGCACATAGATGTGAAAAACGACGAAGGAGAACTCATTTCATCGGTTCAAGTAACTAATTATATCGTTCATTCACAAAAGAAAGAATAGTAGAAAAGAGTCTCTATCATGCGTTCGTTTGCTATTTACCGATTACCTTTTGCTAAAGAATGTACGATGTTGGTGCAACATTCTGCACCTTCTGAGTTATCGTCGCTTACCGAATTAGATGATAAAGAAGGATTTGTAATTGCACCTTTCAGTCCATCGAACGATAGCCCAATATTGCTTTTACAGCCTGATGAAGTGACTACTATGCTTGTAAAGGACGTAAAACCTTTATCGACAGAGGTGCTGGAAGCAAACGAAAACGAAATAGAAAGAAACCAATATCACAGAGATTTCTCTGCTTTTCACAAAGAATTAACGAACAATAGATTTGCTAAGATAGTGCTTGCACGTTGTGTGCAAGAACAAATTCTCCGCGATTTAAATCCTGAAGAGGTATTTTGGCAGGCTTGTAAGAAATATCCACGTCAGTTTGTTGCCCTCTTTTCTACGCCACAGTCGGGCATTTGGCTTATGGCAACGCCTGAAATACTCCTTGATGGCGATGGTATAGGTTGGCGAACAATGGCTTTGGCAGGCACAATGCCGTACAATGAGAACGGAATAACATGGTCGTCAAAGAATAAAGCAGAACAAAAGTACGTTTCTCTCTATATAAAAAGTTGTTTGGAACGCTGTGCTGATGAGATAAAAGAAGAAGGACCATATACCACTCAGGCTGCAAACTTGGTGCATTTACGCACTGATTTCACTTTCAAACTACGTCCCAATGCAGCCGTAGGGCAACTTTTAGATGACCTTCATCCTACGCCAGCAGTATGCGGAATGCCTAAAAACGAAGCAAGAGCTTTTATTCTTGCTAACGAATCAAGTAAACGACTTTATTACAGTGGCTTTGCGGGACCATTAAACCTACATGGAAACACGCACATATATGTGTCGTTGCGATGTATGCAGATGCAAACAGGTATATGTAATCTTTATGCTGGCGGCGGAATATTGAAAGAAAGCACGGAAAAAAGCGAATGGAAAGAAACGGAAGCTAAGCTATCAACAATGCGACAACTTCTTCGTTAAAACGCAATAATAAAGATGTTCAGTAGCAAAGAAAACGTAAATATCCTAACGGCGCTGTTAATTCAGCACGGAATAACACAGGCTGTGGTATGTCCTGGTTCGAGAAACTCACCGCTTGTACATAATCTTTGCGAGTGCAAAGAGGTAAAATGCTACCCTGTAACCGATGAGCGTTCAGCAGCATTCTTTGCTTTAGGTGTTGCTATGAGTACGTACTCACCCGTTGTTGTCTGCGTTACGTCGGGGTCAGCACTACTGAATGTTGCTCCTGCCGTGGCGGAAGCGTATTACCAAAACCTACCTTTGATTATACTTTCAGCCGATCGTCCTCAACAATGGGTAGGACAATCGGACGGACAAACCATGCAGCAGGCTCATGTTCTTACTCCGTTTGTGCGCAAAAGTGTTCATCTTATCGAACCAAAAACGAAGGAAGAACATTGGTATTGTAATCGTTTAGTAAATGAAGCGCTCATTGAATGTAAACGATTTTCGTATGCTCCAGTGCATATTAATGTACCAATTAGCGAACCATTGTTTAATTATGATGTGGCAACTCTGCCTATAGAGCGATGCATTTCTGCTACTTCTGCCTGCAACGATACTACTGTTGCAGCCGATGTTGTGTCAATGGTCCGACAAGCACAACGTCCTTTACTCATAATAGGACAGGAAACAAGGTCTAATATGGCAGAAGTGAAGGCAGAATTGGCAAGTTTACGTCAACAAATTGTGGTGATACAAGACAAGCTTTCCGATGTTTCTGATACCGAACCGCAGCTTTTCGATGCGGCAATTGCTATTGCGGAAGACGCAGAAGTATTACGTCCAGACCTTATTATATATGTGGGGGGCACCTTAGTTAGCAAGAATTGCAAACAGTTTTTGCGAAATTGCACTCCAATACAATCGGTTTTGATAGATCCACGTGGCGATATTCGCGACACATTCATGAATCTTACCACCGTAGTGCAGTGTCAAAGCACTACCTTTATAAAGATATTGGCAAACAGTTTAGAGGGTTATGCCACTTCAAAGTACTATCACGATTGGCAAAAAGCTCTCAAAGACGCAACAACCGATGCGCAATTATACTCTCCTATTTATTCTCAGATGTTGGCTGTAAGACGCTTTCACACGCTGTTACAGCAGAACAACGACCCCAAAGCGTTAGTTTACGGGAATAGTTCAGCAGTTCGCTTGGGCAATTTCTACTCGTCTGACTACATTTTCGTAAATCGTGGGGTGAACGGAATAGAGGGAACGCTCTCCACCGCAGTAGGTATGGCGGCTGCAAACAAAAACAAACGTGTGTTCTGTGTTATAGGTGACTTGAGCTTTTTCTATGATCAGAACGCTTTATGGAATAGCAATTTAGGAGAGAATCTATCAATTTTACTGCTCAACAACAATGGTGGCGGCATTTTTCAGCAGTTGTCTGGTTTGGAAAAATCTGAACACCGAGCAGCGATTATGGGTGTTGGAGCAAGCGTTACAGCAGAAGGTGTATGCCAAACACATAACATAAGCTACCTTTCAGCAACCAATTCGGAAGAGTTGGAAAGTAGTTTGGCAGCATTTCTCAACGTCAAAAACAGTTCTGTACTATTGGAAGTGTTCACCAACTCCGAAGAAGACGCCAAGGCATGGAGCAATTTTTATAAGCAATTAGAAAAGAAATAATAAATAAAAACAATCATAATATGGCTAACAGAGAATGGAAAACCATAGAAGGTTTCGACTTTAAGGAAATCCTTTTTGAGGAATACAACCACATAGCAAAGATAACAATCAATCGCCCACGCTATCGAAATGCGTTTACACCACTAACGGTTTGGGAGATTTCACAGGCATTTTCGTATTGTCGTGAGGCTTTAAACATACGTGTAGTGCTACTTACTGGTGCGGGCGACAAAGCATTTTGTGCAGGTGGAGATATGAATGTGAAAGGTCGTGGTGGCTATGTTGGTGGCGACGGAGTACCCCGTCTGAATGTATTAGACGTACAAATGCAAATCCGCCGCTTACCCAAGCCAGTCATTGCTATGGTAAACGGCTTCGCAATCGGTGGCGGACACGTGCTACATGTACTATGCGACCTCAGCATTGCTGCCGAAAATGCTGTCTTTGGACAGACTGGTCCTAAGGTAGGTTCTTTCGATGCAGGCTTCGGTGCTTCCTATCTTGCACGCATAGTAGGCCAAAAGAAGGCTCGCGAAATATGGTTCTTGTGTCGTCAATATACTGCTGCTGAGGCTGAGCGTATGGGTTTGGTAAACAAGGTGGTACCTTTCGATAAGCTCGAAGACGAGTGTGTGGAGTGGGCAGAAACCATGATGGAGCGTTCGCCGTTGGCTTTGCGTATGATAAAAGCAGGTTTGAATGCTGAATTAGATGGTCAGGCGGGTATTCAAGAACTTGCTGGAGATGCAACTATGCTGTACTATACGATGGACGAAGCACAAGAAGGCGGACGTGCTTTCTTGGAGAAACGCAAGCCAGACTTCGACAAATATCCTCAATTTCCATAAGCGGCAATGCGCAAAATAACGATTACTTCCAAGCTGTTGCACTTTCTTCAGCCAGCAGGAACGTCGCGTGGAGTTTACAATACACGTCTAAGTTTCTACTTGAAACTTACTTCTGATGAGCAACCCAATGTGGTAGGAGTGGGCGAATGTGCAACTTTACCTGACCTTTCTTGTGATGCGATGCCGCCAAACGAATACGAACGCAAGTTAAGAACGTTTTGCGATGAGTACGAACGTACGGGAGTAATTGATTATGAAGCAATGCGCGCCTATCCATCTATGCTCTTCGGACTTGAAACGGCAGTGGCGCAGTTTAATGTAAAAGGTAGTTTGAACTTCTTCGATACACCTTTTGGACGTGGCGAAGAAGGCATTCTCATCAATGGTTTGGTATGGATGGGAACGTTCGACGAAATGTTTGAACGTTTGGAAGCCAAGCTAAAAGCAGGATTCCATTGTATAAAGATAAAGATAGGAGCTATTGATTTCGACCGAGAACTGCAATTGATACGCCACATTCGAGCCTCTTTCAGTCGCAACGACATAGAGTTGAGGGTGGATGCTAATGGTGGTTTCAAACCCAAAGAGGCTCTTTCGCACATGGAAGCGTTGGCACAATACGATATTCATTCCATTGAGCAACCCATAAAGCAGTATCAATGGACAGAGATGGCACGCCTTTGCGCTGCTACACCTCTACCAATAGGACTTGATGAAGAGCTGATTGGTGTGAACGATAGGCAGAAAAAAGTAGAATTATTAGACACAATCCGTCCTCAATATATCGTTCTGAAACCGAGTTTGCACGGCGGAATGGCTGGAACAGAGGAGTGGATACAACTCGCTCGTGAAAGAAATATCGGCTCTTGGATTACTTCTGCCCTCGAAAGCAACGTCGGTCTTAACGCCATAGCGCAACTGACAGCAGGTATTTACGGCTCAAACATACGCCACGCTCAAGGTTTAGGCACTGGACAACTGTTTGCCGACAATATAGAAATGCCTTTAAAAGTGGTTGGAGACCAGCTTTGGATAGTGCATTAATTGCGTAATCGGGTGTAATCAGATAGGAAAGAAAGGTTTGATAGCAGGACTTTTAAACATGAATACAGCAATGACTTTAGAGCAATTTCTGAACGAATGGCATAACGAAGACCCTACTATGCTTGTTCATACGAGTGGTTCGACAGGGCAACCGAAGCCGTTGCGTGTCGAAAAAATTCGTATGCTGAACTCTGCACGCATTACTTGTGATTTTCTAAAGCTGTGTCCTAACGATACAGCTTTGTTGTGTATGCCGCTTGATTACATCGCTGGAAAGATGGTTGTGGTGCGTAGTATAGAGCGAAAATTACGCTTAATGAATGTGAAACCTTCAGGAAATCCACTTTCCGATGCTTCGCTTGCTCAGTTGTCTAACCCCAACGAACCTATTACCTTTGCGGCCATGGTGCCTTTACAAGTATTCAATACACTGCAAAACAGTAAAGAACGCGAACGATTGCAGCGCATTCGACACTTAATTATAGGTGGTGGAAGTATCGATGATGGTCTTTCGGAACAGCTAAAAGACTTCCCGAATGCGGTATGGAGTACTTACGGTATGACTGAAACGCTCTCGCACATTGCCCTTCGTCGTTTAAATGGTAATAAAAGAAGCGATTGGTACACGCCATTTGATAGTGTTAAGGTGTCGTTAAACAGCAATGATTGTTTGGTTATAGATGCTCCTGCCGTTTGTACAGAATGCTTAGAAACGAATGATATAGCCGAACTGCGACAATCGGAAGATGGGAAACGAACCGAGTTTCGCATACTTGGTCGCAAAGATAACACCATCAATTCGGGTGGAATAAAGGTGCAAATGGAAGAGGTGGAACAGGCTTTACGCCCACATATCGTTGCTCCTTTCTTGATAACGAAGCGAAAAAACAAAAAGTTTGGTGAGGAAATAGTGCTTCTAACTGAGGCTAATGACTTGGAAGAGATACGCAATGCTTGTACGAAAGTGTTGCCACGATATTGGCAACCTGCGTATTATCAACATGTAAGTAGTATTCCAACCACTGAAACGGGTAAGATTGCACGAGCAAAAGCAATGCAGATGTTAGACCAAACAGCCCAAAAAACGTAGGTTTTTCTCTTCTTCTGCGTCGTAAATGCCTACAAACTGATTTCTTAAAACTGACTTTAGCCTTCTCTTAGGAAGTCTAAAGCTTCCTTTATTTCATCGTCTGTCGCAGTCTGATTGATGGAAATCTTACCTAAATCTTGTAATAAGGTAAAGTTAATTGTGCTGTTCACATTCTTTTTATCGTGCTTCATAAGGTCAATTAGTGTATCGTAGTCGCTACAGGATATAAGAAAATCTCCATAATTAGCCTTGATAAAATTAACAGTTTTCCGCATTGTTTCAGTTGGAAAACCTTGTTTTATAACCGAAAGAAATAGCTCGCAAACAATTCCAAATGCCACTGCATAGCCGTGAAGAATAGGCTTTCGTGTCATCGACCAGGCTTCAAAGCTATGCCCAAACGTATGCCCGAAGTTTAAAGCCTTCCTTATATGCTTCTCATGGGGGTCTTGTTCTACTATATTTTCTTTTATTTCAACGCTCTCTTTCAGCATTTCTGCAAGTAGTTGTAAGTTGAATGTATTGGTGTCGAAAGATAATAAGGGTGCCAATGCTGCTTTTTCGGTTATCAATCCGTGCTTTAACATTTCAGCATAACCGCTCAATAGGTTTTCGTTGTCGAGCGTTTGTAGCCAAGTAATGTCTATAATAACAGATTCAGCATGGCAGAATACACCTATTTCGTTCTTCAATCCTCCAAAGTTAATGCCTGTTTTGCCGCCCACACTCGCATCAACCATTGCCAAAAGCGTAGTCGGTACGTTGATGAAATAGATACCACGTTTAAAAGTAGCAGCAGCAAATCCACCAAGATCGGTTATCATTCCACCGCCAAGATTAATGAGTAGTGAGTAGCGAGAGGCCTTCTCTGTCTGCAAAGTTGTCCAAACATGGGTGAGAGAAGTAAGGTCTTTGTGGATATCAGAATTCGGAATAGTAATCAGTTGCGCACCTTTAAGACATTCGAAGTCCTTTATTCTGTTGTAACACACATGGGCAGTGGTGTCGTCGGCAAGGATAAACACCTTGTCGGGATTGCATTTTGCAATGGTTTCCGAAAGACTTTGTTCGAACTGATGTGTAAAGACAACTTGCTGTTTCATATTCTTTTCTTCTCCTAAGTACTTACAAATATAGTGCTTTTCTTTGTATCTCCGATAATTTTCAACTGATTTTTATTATTATCCATCAAATTTATAATTACAAATTATTTTTTTATTATTATTAAATTTTTATTTTGTAATAATAATTTTTCTACCCTTTGTAACTAGCTTACATTAAATCATTTACCTATGCTTAAAATATCAAGGTAACCTTCATTTGTTCCTCATTCTTTCAGTTTTTTAGGCAACATTAAATCCACCTTCATTCCCTTTAAGTATCAAGGTCAGTATGAGGATGTTGAAATAGGACTGTATTACAAAAGATTCCGATATCATGAACCGAATATGGGAAGTTATATCAAGCATGAACAAAATTAAGAAAACGTTTAAAAATACTCATTAATGTAAATTAAATATGGACAAGATTGAAGTTGCTATAATTAGACTCTCTAATTTCATTAAAGTAATGAATTCATGGGAAAAGAATGTAATAGGATTGAAGAGGAAGATATTGCTGAAACAGAGCAATTAAGGTTACAAAAGCAAATGCTAACCGAAATAAGCCAGGCTTTTATATAATTTGGTTACAAATACTGCTTATAAAAAATGGGGAACAATGTTCCTTTCGGTTCATTGTTCCCCTATTTTAATTTCTTATCCGTATAGGAAAGGCTTACTTAACTAACTTCAAGTCGTAGTTGAGGTCCTTATTTACACCTTCTTCCAACTGATCGTTAACCATGCGGAGAGTAGAATCGTTAACTTGGAGGAAGTAAAGTGCATTGTCTTTACCAGTTGCAAACTTGTAAGCAACCTTCTTAGTACCATTTACATCCTTCTCTATCTTCTCAGCCTTACCGCTGTAGTTATTCACCTTATCCTTACCCTTTTCTGCTTCGAGGTAAGTTTCTTTAATGCTGAAACCATTTGTGCTATCAGATGCCAATGTAATTTCATAACGAATACCTGGTCCGTCAGCTGCAGGAACTTCACCTGCATAGCTCATTGAGTCAATTACTTCTACGTTTGTTGTATCACCTGTTTTTGCTTCAGCTTCTGGTTTACCTTTTTGTTGGCATGCTACCATTGTGCGCAAGCTGCCATTAAAACTAATACTTTCTTCATATTTCTTATTTTTTTAGAATATCGTCTGCAAAGATAAGAGATATTTTCTTATATCATCTAGGTATTTGTGTTAATTACTTATAATGTTGTAAAAGATACAACAAATATTAGCTAAAGATGCAAAAGAGTTTGATAGTCGTTGTGTTTCATGGTGTACGGCTTGTTAAGATTAATAGAATAAAATGGAGTTAAGCTATAAAGGTATGTTCAGCAAGTTTGCTGATGTTTTGATAAAGTATGTTTTTCTCAAAGATTAGATTAGTTTGGTCTTATCAAGTAATAGTTACTTTTATAGAAAATAATTGTCTTATTGTTGAAGGCGATGTTTCAGAAATTACAGTGGCGAACGTAATAACGGCAAACAATATAAAGAGGAACGCTGAGAAGTAGCCTCCTTTTATTTCGTTTAAGAAACTTTCGAAGAACGTATGATTTATTTGATATCTCTGCTATACCTTATATAATAAGAAATTAAAATCATACTTCCACTATTGCAATTCCTGCTTTATGATGTTTACCTGTTATTAAAGATGTTTAATATCTTAATTGTTATTTATGACGATTAGCACGTTGCTGGCGGTATTTAGCTTTTTGCTTGGCACTGCCAGAACCATGTGCTCCCGTAATATACTTCTTTTTCTTGGCTTTGGTCTTTACTTTTCCATCGTCCACTTTTGGTTTTGGTGCAGCTCGGAAGACCATTCCAGTTTCAATAATTTCGTCTATTTCGCTCATGTTGTTTGTTTTTAAGTTGGTTTGGAACTTTCATTTATCAATGATGGAACAAGCGTACGCCTGTGAAAGCCATTGCAATTCCGTACTTATCGCAGGTCTCTATAACATGGTCATCTCGTATACTACCACCTGCTTGTACTATATATTCAACACCACTCTTATGCGCACGTTCTATATTGTCGCCAAAAGGAAAGAAAGCATCAGAGCCTAATGCAACCTTAGTATTCTGAGAAAGCCATGCCTTTCGCTCATCAATAGTAAGTGGCTCAGGCTTTTCGGTGAAGAATAGTTGCCACGTTCCTTCCTGTAAAAGGTCTTCGTATTCATCAGAAATGAAGATATTGATAGAGTTATCACGGTCTGCACGGTGTATTCCTTCCTTAAAAGGAAGATTCATAACCTTAGGACATTGTCTCAACCACCATTCATCCGCTTTGCTTCCTGCCAATCTTGTGCAGTGAATACGGCTCTGCTGGCCAGCTCCAATACCAATCGCCTGCCCATCTTTCACGTAGCAAACAGAGTTACTCTGTGTATATTTCAGTGTAATTAGTGCAATAATAAGGTCTCGTTTTGCCTCTTCCGTAAAGGTTTTATTCTTCGTTGGCATGTTTTCGAACAACTTTGGGTCGTCGAGTTTTATTTCGTTGCGTCCTTGTTCAAAGGTTATGCCAAATACTTGCTTGCGTTCTATTGGCGCAGGTTGGTAGTTTGGGTCTATTTTAATAACGTTATAGTTTCCTTTACGCTTCTTTTTAAATACCTCAAGTGCCTCAGGTGTATAATCAGGAGCTATTACTCCATCGCTAACCTCTCGGTTAATAAGTTTTGCTGTAGCTTCATCACAAGTATCACTCAAAGCACAGAAATCTCCATAAGAACACATACGATCGGCACCTCTGGCACGAGCGTAAGCTGAAGCAAGAGGAGTTAGTTCAAAATCAATATCATCTACGAAGTAAATCTTCTTCAAAGTGTCGCTTAGAGGTAAACCAACCGCTGCACCAGCAGGACTAACATGTTTGAAAGAAGCTGCGGCAGGTAAACCAGTTGCAGCTTTTAATTCTTTAACAAGTTGCCAACTGTTGAGTGCATCAAGGAAGTTGATATAACCAGGACGACCATTAAGTACTTCAATAGGTAATTCTCCTTCGTCCATAAAAATACGCGAAGGTTTCTGATTGGGATTGCAACCATACTTGAGTTCCAATTCTTTCATTTTGTTTACGGTATATGTGTGTATAGACTTTTAATGTAGTTGCAAAGTTAGATAAATAAAATGAGATTTTAATCTATCGTTCTATATTTTTCAAAATCATACTTTGATAATCGAGAAGTAGGACTTCCAGCGTACAATAAAATTGCTAAAAAATAAAAATTTGCTCTCTCAAATAAAACTACTCGTTGATTTTACATTGTTTATTGCAATGTGTTTCTTTCTTATTATTAAGTTATCATTCTAATTTTGAGTTGGAAATTTGCAACTACTTGTTTTGTATGTGGCAATCTATGAATATAAAAAATGTATTAATGTAGAAACTTTCAATATATATTAGTTTTACAAGTATAAATGAATTGTGGGAAATTAAAATAATTTTTCGGTATTTTTAAAGAATTATATTATGTTATATTGTGTTTAATTCATATCTTTGCTACCGAAAGAACTCGGACAACAAAGATATGTAAAAACATATAAACTTGTTTTGCCGTACTTGCTGCCTCTACAATCTTTATGATTGTGGAAACACATCGAAGCGAAACAGTGAGGAAAACACCAATACTGTTACTTTTTAGGACGCCGGATAACAACTGCACCTACCGATTCGATAGCAGAAATGAACATTGAATTGAAAGCAAATGCATAGCAGCTTCTATCAACATCCAATATGCTAACTTGTCTTACGATAGTTGACAATAGGTAAGTATTAGGACTATTGCTATTCACGAAGCAGATGTTTTCGAAGATGTAAAAATGAACTTACTGACACATTTAAACTAAACGTAAATAGAAATAAGCCCGACAAATACAATGTATAGACGCGCAAATAATTAATAACAAGAAAATTAATAAATGATGAAAAGATTATCTTATTTGGGATGCCTCGTTGCGATAGCATTGAGCACAACAACAATGACAGCGTGTGGAGAAACAACCGAAGAAACTATTATTGAAAATAGTTCTGCTAATGTTTCAGAAGGTCTTTCACGAATTTTCACTACCGGTATGCCTAAAGTTGTAAATGGTTATACTATTGCGAGAAATGAACAAGGACAGGTGTATCTTATGAAAAAAAGTAGAGGTCGCGATAAGGTTGTATTTGAATACAAAGCTGCTAATTTAGCCAATACAAATGCACCAGATATTGTAATGACAGTTACTGATGATGACGATAAAAAAGTGTATAATCTATTCTTGAATAATAATGGATATATCAGACACTGTGATGAAATAGAATACGAAAGAGGTGAAAGTCCTAAGAGACAAACTTGGGATTTTGAATACAATGCAGCAGGACAACTTTCGAAAGTAGTAAGTTCTGAAGACGGATACGAAACAACAACCATTACTTACAGAGATGGTAATATCGTAAGAACATCGGTTGTATCTGGAATGAGTGGCATTGAAAAAGACAGACACGATATTTTCTACACTTCAAATACTGTAGCTACACCCATTTTAAACAAAGGTAACGTGATGTTCTTTGACGACACATTTGATATTGATATAGAAGAATTACAATATGCTTATTATGCAGGTTTGTTAGGAAAGGCTACAAAGCATTTGCCAGTTCGTTCTATAGATGAAAAGAATGAAGTTTCAACATTCAGATGGACACTTGATTCAAATGGATATCCAACTCGTTTCTCAGAAGGCGACGATACCAAGCGAATTACTTGGTAAGAAAACACAAAATAAGAATATATAAACAAAGAATCAAGGGCAACGAAACTAAACCTTCGTTGCCCTTGTCGATGTTAAAAAGAAATACAATCTCTTTATTTTATAAATAAAATGTAAGGATAAGAAAGATAGTTTTAGACTTTTTAAAGAAGAAAGTTTAATAGTATAGGCAATTATTTATATCTTTGCTGCTGAATTATTTAGAATAATTAGAATATGAAAAGAAATGTATTTCTTTGTTTTGCCATATTCGCCACTTCCGTAATCTTTACGAGTTGTGGAAACGCATCGAAGAAAAGCAATGTAGAAAAAGCAGATACTGTTAGCCTTTTGGGACGCTGGACAACCATTGTTCCCACCGATTCTACAGCAGAAGTGGGCATCGAGCTGAAGGAAAACGGCGTAGCAGCCTCTATCAATATGCCAACTTTACCCTACGACTGTTGGCAAAAGGTGAACGATAGCACCATTGCCATTCACGGAGCAAGTGTTTTCGATGGTGAGAAAATGGAACTTACCGACACTTTTGAACTAAACAAGGAAAAGCAAACACTCAATCAGTGTGGTACCGATATAGTGTATAAACGTGTAAACTAATTAATAATAAAAATATAAGAACAATGAAAAAATTATCTAATTTTGTGTGGCTTTTGGCGATAGCTTAACTGCTACTATTACATTTACTTCATGTGGTAAGGACAAAGACGAACCAGTTGATAAGAATAAAGTAAAAGTAAACCCAGCAAAAGTTTTTGTTAATGGTATGCTTAAAGAAGCCGCTGGTTCTGTTTTTACTTTAGATGCCGAAGGTCGTGTATCTTCTATAGTAAACAAAGAAGAGAAAGTAAAAGTTACATTCGAATATAAAAGCGATGTTTTAGGTACCACAGATATGCCTAATGTAGTGATGACAGTAACTGACGATGACAGCAAAACTGTATATAAGCTACTCTTAAATGAAGCTGGATATGTGAAGTACTGCGACGAATATGAGTACGAAAAAAATGAAATTGCTAAGTCAAAAACATGGAATTTGGAATACAACTCTGACAATCGACTTGTTAAGGCGGTACAGTCGGAAAGTGGATTCCAAACAACATATACCCTTACTTACAAGAATGGCGACGCTACAGAATCATCAACTGTATCGCAAAAGGAAGGTAAGGAAACAAACCGCTACCAGATTTTCTATACTTCTACTAAGGTAACTTCGCCTATTGTGAATAAAGGTTGCATTATGTTCTTCGGTGGAGGTTTAGGTATAGAGTTGGACGATTTGGAATATGCCTACTATGCAGGAATGTTAGGAAAGGCTACCAAGCATCTGCCTATTTATAATTTGGATAAAGACAACGACAAAATAAGCTTCGATTGGACCATCAATAAAGGCGGTTTCCCAACCAAAGTCGTTATTAAAGACGAAGAGGATGTAGACCAAATTCTTTTTGTTTGGTAAAGGTATAGAATATAGAAACATATAAAAAAGAATCAAGGGCAACGAAACTAACGCTTCGTTGCCCTTATTGTTTATTGTTTTGTTTATTGAAGGCTGTAATCGCTCTTCGAACAATTAGAGACTAAAAGAAATCTCACTTCTTCTAACCATCTTGAAATATCTTTTTATATTGTCTTTTATTTGAACTTAGATAAAAAGTACATATGTTTTATCTAAAAAGTTCCATCATTTTACATAAAAAGTTCTATCTTTTTTCATAAAAAGTTCCATCGTTTTATTAAGAACATAATATCATTTTGTTCAAATTGAATAATAAAATAGCGTGGTTTGAAATGAAGAAAAAATATTTTAAGTTTTAGTTATATCATAAAATAGCATAAACTTCTTATAATCTAGATGAAATTATAGAGATAAAAAGGTTGTTTTAGACTTTTTAAAGAAGATTTTTTCAGTTGTTCTGTTAAATATCTATACCTTTGTCGCTAATAGCTCAGAAACTATTGAATAACAAATATAAAAATAATGAGAAAACTATCTAATTATGTGTGGCTCTTTGCAATAGCATTGAGTGCTGCATTTACAATGACAGCGTGTAGTGAGAAGAACGATGGTCCTACAGTGGACGATGAAAAGGGTAAAGTTGTCATAACACCAGCAAATGTCTTCGTTAATGGAGGGCCTAAATCAATCGGTAGTTATGAAATTAAGAAGAATTCAAAAGGTCAGGTAGTCTTCATTTCGAGCAAAGAAGAAAAAGAAGATATATCATTCGTTTACGAAAATAATGCCTTAGACAGTAAAGGTAAGCCTAATATGGTGATGACAGTAAACGATGATGGCGACCAAACACAATATAAGCTATTCTTAAATCAAAACGGATTTGTAAAGCGTTGCGACGAAGTAGAGCACAAAAAGAATAATACTTCTAAAACAAAAGTATGGAACTTCGAATATAACTCTGATGGACAACTAACTACAGCTCTACAATCTGAAGGTGGAAACAAAATTACATTTACCATAATTTATAAAGATGGAAATGCAGTAGAAACATCAACCATGTCGCAAAAAGAAGGCAAAGAGATAAAGCATTACAAGATATTCTATACTTCGGAAAAAGTAACTTCTCCTATCTACAATAAAGGTTGCTTAACGGCTTATTATGAAGGTATAAACTTAGGCTTAGACGATTTAGATTGGGCATATTATGCCGGAGTCTTAGGAAAAGCCAGCAAGCATCTTCCAATATATAATGTAGATATCAACGAAAATACAACTACTTTTGATTGGACGATTAGTGGCAATGGCTTCCCATCTAGGGTTGTAATTCAGTATGAAGGAGGAAAGAAAGAAGATAAAAAAATAGTTTGGTAAGGAAACCAATATAGATGAAATAAACAAGAGCAACAAAACAAATGTTTTTGTTGCTCTTATTATTTTCTTATTTGTTAGCGACAGATAATCCCTCGTATATCTGTAATCCGAATTCGTTTACATATGCATAAACATGTTCAAGAATATCGGATATTTTATTTTCGAACTCTATGCCGTTTGTTGTGTTTAGGAAGAAAATAATTTCTATTGGAAGTCCATTTTGCGTAGCTCCAACTGATGGACTAAAAGCGTTGCCGACTTATTTACATCTTCACGTTTCCTTAGGTAGGTTTCTATATAATGGCGGAAAAGTCCGATATTCACCACTTCGCCTTCCATATCTTTTTGCGAAACCATTTTTTTGTTAGTTAGGTTTTGTCTTGTTTCATCGGTAAGAAGTCGGATACTACGCACGTCGAAATATATCTTTTTTACTACTTGGCGCATGCCGCTTTCTTGCATTCCTTTCCAGTTCTTGAATGTACCATTAACTAAAGTAAGTGGCGATATGGTAGTATACGTCTTGTCGAATTGTTGTACCTTTACAGTTGTTAGTGAAATGTCCACTACATTTCCATCAACAGGTGTACCAGGAACGGTAATCCAGTCACCTAAGTGTACCATTTCATTGCTTGTAAGGCGTATACCTGCTACCAATCCTTCTATAGTATCTTTGAATACCAACATCAAAATTGCCGATGTCGCACCTAATCCTGCAAACAAACTCATGGGGTTTTTCTTGAAAAGTATACTTATCACGATAATGACTGCGATGAAGATAAAAATAATTTTCAGTACACCAAGGAACGAACGAATATATTGACTGCTTGAACTTCCTTCTTCTTTGCGAAGAAAACGAAGACGATCTGCGATTTGCAGAACAAGTCGTGTGGAATTAATGACAATATATACAGCTGTAAGACGTAGCAAAATACCTTCTACAAAGGGATATTGGAAGAACACTTTTGGAAGAAATCCCCATAAAACAACGGCTGGAACAATATTGCAAGCTGTATATAATACGGCACGATCGAAGAGGATTTCGTCCCATTCGATGCTTGTTTTTGAAGTCAGTCTAATAACCAAAGGAACTAAAGTCTTTCTGCAAATAAAGCCAGAAAGCCCTGATATAAGGAAGGTTATAATTACCATCAGTGCATGACGCACAACGAAAATGCTTGAGCCTTCGATTCCTATTGAACGAAGAAGGTTATCGATAAAATTGATAATAATTTCCATATTTTTTTCTTGTTTGTTTGAATTAATTTATTGGCTCAATGCCACACATATTTTATTTTGAAGACTTCTCATTGGACCTTGGGTCATTCCACCATTTACAATAATAGCGAAGCAAAGTCGGTGCCCATTCGACGCTGTAAGATAGCCAGCAAGAGAACTTACTCCAAATAATGTTCCTGTTTTTGCGCGTACATTTCCTTCGGCTGGGGTATTACGCATACGTTTTCTTAGTGTACCATCTACTCCTGCAATAGGAAGGGTACCCAAAAGCGTGTTGTAAATATCCGATTTCCCATAAGCATAACGGAGCAGTTGCACCTCAAGTTCAGCGCTGACATAATTGTAGAGTGAAAGCCCTGAACCATCAGCAATATTATAATTGGAGGGTGATAAACCAAGTTGTCGTATTAGTGAGTTCACTTCGTTGCGTGCATGTTTTGCAGAACTCCATTTGTTTCCATTCGCAGCAGCTAACTGATAGAACATTGATTCAGCATAAAGGTTATCGCTTTTCTTCATCATATCGTGCATTACTTCACCAATACTGTGAATTCGTGTTGAAATGAGAGTTGCGTTAGTGGGAAGTGAACGTTCGCCAGTAATTCCATTAGGTTCGATGCCTTGTTCACGTAGTCGGCGAAGTAGTGTACCAATGAAGTTGTCTCCCTTTCCAAATAAAAGTGAAAGCAATTTTGGATTCTTGTCGTCCCAACACCAACCATCTCCAAATTCATCTTTATCTTTAAACGAAACATCAGCATAGATACTTCCGTTTATTTTACTAATACCTAAATCTTTAATAGCTTGTGCTATTGATGAAATATCGCTGTTAGAAATCATAGGATCCATACCACCGACGCAATAGATATCTCCATTCAACACCTTTGTAGAATCGTCAATGATTCCTGTATAATAAATGCTTGTGCGATAGTTATAATTGCTACCCAATCGATTGAGTGCTGTTATAGCTGTTACACACTTCATCGTTGAAGCGGGGCGTAGATGTGTTCGCTCGTTGAAATTATAAATTTGCTTGTCATCAGATAAGTCCCAAACCATAATACCTATCTGCATAGTGGATGTAATGTCACTTTTAAGAATACCATCTAAACGTGCTTTGATATTCTCTTGCCACGATAAGCTGTTATCATTCTGGAAAGGAAGAATTACTGCTTCACCTTCTTCATCATTTTCGACAGGTCGTTCTTCTTCTGTAGTAGCTTCTTTTAGTGGCTTTCCATGAAGTATACGTGCTACTTCTGCACTATCTAAAGTTACTTGTGCGTGAACAGGGAAAGCCAATAACGCAGTAAATATTAGGAGTTGTAAATGTCGTAGTTTCATAATAATTTCTGAATTGTAGCAATGAAAGCTTTACTGTTATCGGGCTGAATACTTAGCACCTTACCATTTTTAAGTTCTATCAGCACATAGCTGCCAAGATGAAAGGCTAATGGAAGTTCTCGTGTACTAGCAATTTCTGCTATATCAATACATTTTGATTTTGCTATTCTGCCTTGCTTAAGAATGAGTTTTCCATCAGCAATGGTGTAACTTGAATGCAACGCACGATCTAAAGCAATGGTTGAAAGTATTAAAAATAATGTGCCAAGTACTACCAAAGCTACATTGTCTCTGTGCCAAAAACCATAAAGTGTACTCATTATGAAAAGCACAATGGCACACCCTTCTAATATCATGATACGATGATTGAAAGTTCTGTTCATTACTTTAATAAAAGCATTAGTTGCTATTTTATTAATCCTTCTTCCTTTAGCACCATTTCAATAACTTGTGGGAAATGTTCCATTTCCAATATATGCTCCTTAGCGGCAATATCTTCTGGTGTATCTTCTGGTGTAATGGGAGTACGGAATTGTTCAATTATTTTGCCACCATCGCAAATATTGCTTACCCAATGAATAGTCATTCCTGTTTCTGTTTCATTGGCATTACGCACGGCTTCATGTACATGATGTCCATACATACCAATACCGCCAAACTTTGGAAGTAGGGCAGGGTGGAGGTTTATCATACGATATTGGTAAGCAGTAATGAACCAATTGGGTATCATAAGTAGGAAACCGGCAAGTACAACAAAGTCAATGTGGTAGTCAGCCATAAGTTTTAAAACTTTTTCTTTGTTGTTGAATTCGACTTTCGGTAATACTAACGAAGGTACATTCAAGTTCTTTGCTCTTTTAAGCGCATACGCATCGACACGATTACTTATAACTAAAGCAATATTTACTTGCTCGTTGGTTTCGAAATAACGTATAATATTCTCGCAGTTACTACCGCTGCCTGAAACGAAAATTGCTATATTCACCATATTAATATTGTGTTTATTTAGTCTTCCTCATCGTTAAAGTCATCGAAGCCAAAGAGTGTTGGGTCTACAAAAGAATCAAGTTGGCGACGGTCTTTCTTTGTTGGACGACCTGTACCACGTGCTCGGTCTACGAAACCGCTGATTCTACTCATTTCTAATAACTCGTATTGCTTCGCATCAGTAACGTTTTTATAGACTTCGGGTATCAGTTTTGCACCCACACGCTTCTCTATAGTTTGCAAAACTTCGAAAGAATAGGTAATAGGAGGCTTCTTTACGCTTATTATTTCGCCAACCTTTATAGTGTGAGAAGGCTTTACGTTGACACCTTTAATTGTAATACGACCATTTTTGCAAGCATCAGCAGCAATACTCCTTGTTTTGAATATGCGTGCTGCCCAAAGCCATTTATCTATTCTTGCTATATCTGCCATTATTTCTTTCCTAACTTGTTGTATTGGTTCATTGTAATATTGATACCAGCAAGTGCGAAACTTTTAATGATGTCCACAGCAAGGTCGATACTCGGTTGTAGAACTTTCGTATCGTCTTCAGTATATTTTCCCAATACCCAATCAACCTGTCCACCCTTTGGATAATCGTTTCCAATACCCATACGAAGGCGTGCATAGTTTTGTCCTATAAGCTGTTGAATATGTCCCAAACCATTATGTCCACCATTGGAACCATTTGCTTTTAAACGGAAAGCACCCAATGGCAACGCTAATTCGTCGGAAATAACAAGCAAACGACTTTCATCTATTTTCTCGATGTTGAGCCAATAGCGTACAGCATTGCCCGATAAATTCATAAACGTAGTAGGTTTAAGCAATATAATTTTTCTTCCTTTAAGAGTGGTTTCTGCTACAAAACCATAACGTTTATCCTCAAAAACAATATTGGACGCCTTAGCAAAGGCGTCCAATACCATAAATCCTGTGTTGTGGCGAGTTCCCTCGTACTCACGCCCGGGGTTTCCCAAACCACATATTAGATATTTGTCCAATATTACTGTCTGTTTTTATCCGTCTTAGAAATATTTTTTATTCTGTTTCGAATAGTTTCTTTTTTTATAGTCGTTCAGACTATCTACAAGCTTATTCAGCTGCGCTATCTTCGTTTTCTTCGTCATCGCTTACTGCAGAAGCAACAGCGTTACGAGTATTCTTGATAGAGCAAACAACAACATCCTTTGATGTTACGAGTTCAAGACCTTCAAAGTTCAAATCGCCAACCTTGATGCTCTTTCCAATACGAAGTTTTGTAACGTCGATGTCAAGAGTTTCTGGAATTTGAGCGTAAGGTGCTCTAACGTTTATCTTACGGATTGATTTATTCATACGACCACCATCGCGAACACCCTGTGCAAGACCTACGTGCTTAACAGGAACACCCATTACGATAGGCTTAGTTTCGTTTACTTCATAGAAGTCAATATGGAGAACAGCGTCAGTTGTTGGGTGGAACTGAATTTCTTTCATAATAGCTGCGTGGTTTACACCATCGATATTCAACTCAACAAGATAAATGTGTGGAGTGTAAATTAACTTGCGAAGCTCTGACATAGGAGCTGTGAAAGAGAAAGCTACTGGCTTTCCGTCTGCTTTAACTTCACCATAGAGGTTACATGGAATTAATCCTTCTTTGCGGAGTTCCTTAGAGGCCTTTTTGCCTGTGTTCTCTCGCTTCTTACCTGAAATAAGAATCTGTTTCATTTTTTGTTTGTGTTACTCTAAATTAATATTTATTTAATTCGCCATCACACACTGATACTGCATCTATGAGAGGTTGATGACCTATCTGTTTGCTGTTCTCAATTTGCAAAAAGCTGTGCAAAGTTACGCCTTTTTACTGGAATGAGCAAATATAATGAGAAAAAACAAGAAAATAATGCTATTCTCTTGCAAGGAACAAGTATTTTTTCTACATTTGCAGAACGTAATAGATTCACACAAAACACAACTTTTTATACGGCAATGATAAATAGAGATTTAATAAGAATAAAGGTCGTCCAGTTAACCTACGCTTACTATCAAAACGGAGAACGTAATATTGATAAGGCTGAAAAAGAACTTCTTTTCAGTTTGTCAAAAGCGTACGGGCTTTACAACTACCTTTTGTCTCTCATTGTTTCTATCACGCAGGAGGAGCGCCGCCGCGTAGAAATATTAACCAATAGAGCGAAACGCGAAGGTACTGACATGCCTTCTGACCGCTTTGCTTATAATAAGTTTGCTGTACAACTTGAGGAAAATAAGCAGTTAAACTTATTTCTTGAAGGGCAACAATATCGTTGGGAAGATGATATGGAGGCTGTAAGAAAACTCTGTGATCAAATAGAAGAGAGTGTGATATACCAAGAGTATATGGCAAGCGATGATGATTCTTACGATGCAGATCGCGAAATGTGGCGAAAAATTTATCGTACACTTATCCAAGAAAACGAAGAATTAGATGCTATTCTTGAAGAAAAGAGCTTGTATTGGAACGATGACAAAGAAATTGTTGATACGTTTGTGATTAAAACTATCAAGCGTTTTGATCCTACGAATAAAGCTGGGCAGGAATTGTTACCTGAGTTCAAAGATGATGAAGATCGTGAGTTCGCAATAAAACTGTTCCGTTCGACCATATTGAATGCCGATACTTATCAGCGATATATGAGCGAAACAAGTAGAAACTGGGATTTCTCTCGCTTGGCTTACATGGATGTTGTTATAATGCAAATAGCTATTGCCGAGTTGCTAACCTTCCCAAATATTCCTATTTCGGTTTCTATCAACGAATATGTAGAACTTGCAAAACTTTATAGTACTCCACGTAGTGGCGGTTATATCAATGGAATGCTTGACGCGATTGCAAGATACCTTGTTGATACAGGCAAGATGTTTAAGCAAATGCCAGAGCGTAGACAACAACGTAATGGAAACGAACGTTGGAACAGAAACAATAATAATTCAAGAAACGAAGCCGTCTTGCAAAATGATAATCTTGAAGGAAACGTACCACAAGGTGAGATCGAAAGAAATACAAACGAAGAATTTTAAATAAATAAAATAAGAAAATGAATACAGCTATTTTACTTGCTGCACAAGCTGCAGGGCAATCTGGTGGCGCAATGCCTATGATTATTATGATGGTTGCTGTCTTTGCAATTATGTGGCTTTTTATGATTCGTCCACAACAAAAGAAGCAAAAACAAATTCGTGCTTTCCAAAATGCGCTTAAAGAAGGTGACTCTGTTGTTACGGGCGGTGGTATCTTTGGCACGGTGAAACGCATTGATATGACTTCTAACAAGATTGAAATTGAAGTAGCACGTGGTGTTGTTATCACTGTTGATAAGGGTTACGTGTTTGCTGATACAGAGGCTATGCGTATGAGCCAGAATAAGTAATCACTTACAAAAGCGTTGAAACTAATTTCATAAATGGTAGGTAGGAGACTGCAAATAATCGATTTAATCAGAAACTTCTTGTCGAAACTAATCAACAAGGAGTTTCTGGTTTTTTTATTCTTTCTCCTGTTAAGTGGACTCTTTTGGCTTACAAATGTTCTTGATGATTCGTATGAAAAAGAGTTTGCAGTGCCCATTCGCTTGTCTGGTGTACCCAAAAATGTGATCTTAACAGGCGAAATAGATTCTGTTGTAAAGGTTGTTGTGCGCGACAAAGGATATGTTATAGGAAGCTATATCTTTGATGGTGGTTTTCGTTCGCTATCCTTTGATTTTGAAAATTGTAATCGTTCAGAAAATACTGGAGAGATTTTTATTGCTGATATACAGCGAATGCTTGCCCAACAGATGTATTCAAGTTCGAAAATAGTAAGTGTAAAAGCTAATAATCTTATTTATAGCTACAATCACGGAAGGAATAAAAAAGTTCCAGTGCGTTTACAAGGAAAGATAACTCCTGCTGAAGGTTATTATCTTGCACGGATTCAGTTCATACCTGATAGCGTAACCATCTATGCATCGAAGAAGTTATTGGACAGCATTCAGTATGTTTACACTGAACGAATGGAAGTATCTAACTTCAACGAAATTACGACTCAGCAAGTGCGGATAGCCAAAATAAAGAACGCTAAGGCGTTGCCTAATCAAGTGAAAGTGCAGTTCTATCCTGATATTCTCACTGAGGAAGATGTAGAAGTACCAATCCAAGCTATCAATGTGCCTGCCGATAAAAATATGAGAGTCTTCCCTGGGAAGATGAAAGTAAAGTTTGCTGTGGGTTCACAACGCCTACGTTCGATGCCTAAGAACATAGAAACGAGAGAACTCTTGCCCGATGGTTTTAAGCTAGTTGTAGACTACAAAGAAGTTGCTAATGGTAGTGCAGAGAAGTGTCACGTATATCTTCAGGCAGCACCAAATGGTATACGCAATGCCCATCCTGTTGTAAACGTAGTTGATTATCTTATTGAACAGAAATGAAAGTAGCTATAACGGGCGGTATTGGCAGTGGAAAATCGTTCGTTTGTGAACGATTGCACAAGTTCGGAATTACGGTTTACGATTGCGATGAGGCTGCAAAACGCCTGATGCGCACTTCTGTTGATATTCAAAAGCAACTATCTGATTTAATAGGAACGAACGTTTTCGTTGATGGAAAACTGCAAAAAGCAGCATTGGCAGCCTTTCTCTTGCATAGTAAAGATAATGCGCAAGCTATTAATGATATTGTTCACCCAGCTGTGGCTGCAGATTTTGAGCGTTCAGGTTACGACTATATGGAATGCGCCATACTTTTTGATAGTGGTTTTATCAATCGTGTACATATAGATAAGGTGGTTTGTGTAACGGCTCCTCGCGATGTTCGAGTGCAGCGTATAGTTCTACGTGATGACATAACACCAATAAAAGCACAAGAATGGATAGATCAGCAACTATCGCAAAATGAGGTTTTAAAGCATAGTCATTATGAAATAGTGAATGATGGAAAGTGCAATATAGATGTACAAATCCAAAAAATTATAAACGAAATATCAAAAACGAATAAGTAATAAATTAAATAAAGAAACAATGGTACAGACAATTCTTTCTATTGCAGGTAAGCCAGGACTTTACAAATTGGTAAGCCGTGCTAAAATGAACCTAATAGTTGAAACTATCGATGAGAAGAAAAAGCGAATTCCAACATTCGCTACTGATCGTGTAACGAGTCTTTCAGACATCTCAATGTTTACAGAAGGCGACGATGTTCCTTTGTACGAAGTACTTGTAAAGGTTCGTGAGAAGGAAGATGGTAAGGCTACATCTTTAGACTGGCGTAAGGCTTCTCCAAAAGATTTGCAAGATTATTTTGCTGAAATACTACCAGATTTCGACCGCGACCGTGTACACAATAGTGATATAAAGAAGTTGTTGCAATGGTATGATATTTTGATTAAGGCTGGTATTTCGAACTTTGAAGAAGTATTGAAACCTGCCGGTGAGGAAGAAGTAGACGAGAGTCAAGAAAGCAACGAAGAAGAAAAGTAACGGCTAAACCAGGACAAGGTGCTTTTATTATCTATCAAATTCCTATAAAAGAGGATTTGTATGTAAAGGAGTTATCGCTTTTTTCGGTATAGTTGATATTCGGACTGGACAAATAGAAAATAAGAGTAAATTAAAGCCATTGATATATTTACATGGTATAATCGATGGTAAAGTTCTTTACTCTACAGATTACATTGAGTTATAAGAATAAATAAATTCTTTTAGAGTTGGTAGGCAATAACCTCCTACTATAATATGAATAACAACATCGCTTCTACAGGTTTCTTGTAGAAGCGATGTCTTTTAGGTAAAAAGTACAAGTTAGGAACTAAACAATAACCTATCTTTTGTAATTGTAAAGAAAGTATATCACGAAAGTAAAAGTGGTTGTTTTACTTTGTAATAGTGCCTGTTTTGCAGCGCAAAACAGGCACTATTACTTCGCAAAACAGGCTCTTTTGCAAAGCATTGGTTGTAAGAAAGTTACGAAGCTATTATTCTTTACGTTAATCTCAATGTTTTTAATGTTTATTTTTGGTTTATAGAATAAGAATATACAGAGTTATTTTTAGATGATTAAGAGATATTTTCTGAGGAGAAAATAATTCCGCTTTTACTAATTCTCGTAGAGTCTTTGCGGTTTTATAAAGTAGAATGCACAAAGGCATAGCATAGATGTAATGTTGTAAATTGAGACAAATTGACATGCGTTTATGCCATAATGGCGTAAAATAACTACTGGTATAAGTATTGCAATGTACTTGATGTAAACAAAGAAACAAATAAACTAAATAGGAGGAATAAATTATGATTTACAAGAATTCATGGTTACCAGAAGTGTTCAACGACTTCTTTGACAACAACAATATGCCAAAAGCAAATGCAACTGCACCAGCTATTAATGTATTGGTAAATGATACTGAGTATACAGTAGAACTTGCTGCGCCAGGTTTAAGAAAGGAAGACTTCGACATTAGTCTTAACGCTGAAGGCGACTTAGTTATTAAAATGGAGAAGAAAGCTGAAGTGAAAGATGAGAATACACGTTATTTGCGCAGAGAATTTGCTTACAGTAAGTATGAGCAAACCCTAATTTTGCCAGATGATGTGAATAAAGATGAAGTTGGCGCACGAATGGCTGACGGAGTCTTAAACATTACTCTTCCGAAACTCAACAAGAGCATTCAGAAGGTAGCACGACAGATAGAAGTAGGCTAATTACGCTTTGTTACAGAGTGTAAGTTATTGTTTCATAAATTTAAAGATACGATTGATTGGTTTAGAATTAATAAATAGCTACGATAAAATATTAATTCATGATGTTATAAAGTATGATTGTTAGTAATAATGAAATCCCCGAATGCGTGAGCACTCGGGGATTTTAATTTGTTGTTTCTTCTCCGTTCAACCTTTCTTTTATTGATGGTTAGCAAAGCGAGTTTCAGCCATTTGCTCGTATTTTGTACCCGGTCTACCATAGTTTGCATATGGGTAGATACTGATTCCGCCACGTGGTGTGAAGATACCCGTAACCTCAATATATTTTGGGTCCATTAGTCTTATGAGGTCTTTCATAATCGTATTAACACAGTCTTCATGGAAATCGCCATGATTACGAAAGCTGAAGAGATAAAGTTTTAGACTTTTGCTTTCTACCATACGTACGTCAGGAACATACGAGATACGAATTTCTGCAAAGTCAGGTTGTCCTGTTATTGGACAAAGACTGGTAAATTCGGGGCAGTTGAAACGCACCCAATAATCGTTTTCTTGATGTTTGTTCTCAAACGACTCTAAAACTTCGGGTGCATAATCCATACTGTAAGTAGTTGCTGCCCCCAATTGTGTTAGTCCTTCGTTGTTTCTTTCCATTTCCTTAAATGTTCTTTTAGGGAAAATATAATCCCTTTTCTCATTTTTAATTCAAGCTGAAAATCTTCCAGATACTATAGTTTACGCCATTGTCGTAAACATCTTCTCCTTCGTGTTCCTTTAGTTTCTTTACCACACGAATAGTTATTGGCAGTGCAATAACCTCATAAAGAGTTTTCAGTATCACTTGCCAAATCATCAGTTTCAATAATTCGTTAGAAGGGATAACACCTCCAAGTGCCAATGGGAAGAAAATTACAGAATCGCAACTTTCGCCTACAATAGTGCTAACTACAGCGCGAAGTGAAAAGCGTTTACCACCATCGTGAATTTTCATCTTGCTCATAACGTAGGCATTAGCAAAGGAACCAACGATAAAAGCCATAAACGAAGCTGCAGCAATACGTGGTGCAAGACCGAAAATAGCATCGAATCCTTCTTGATTTGTCCAATAAGGAGCACCTGGAATCCAATTGCAAATTGCACCAACAGCTACGAAAAAGAAATTCATTGAAAAGCCAGTCCAGATGAGAAGTCTTGCTTTCTGAAATCCCCATACCTCACAAACACAATCGTTGATGATGTAAGAGATTGGAAAAACGATTAAACCACCTGTTAAGCTAATACCTAAAACTGAGATTTGCTTTGTCTCGAGAATGTTTGCCGCAATGAGGCAAACACAGAAGAGTATGCTGAATAGCATGAACAGCACGCTCACTTGTTGTTTTGTTTTTGTCATTGTCTTGTTTTGTTAAAGGGGGTTTAGCAAGTACCCCTATTTGTAAAAAGTGCGGCAAAGGTACAAAAAAATATTAAAGAATGGTTGATTTATCAATACAATTCTTTACTTTTGCATCTAAATCGGACGAGAGTCCTATTAAATTTAGGTATAAGTAGTAAACAATTAAACCGAAAAAATGATATGAAGAAAATGTTTTTAGCAGCATTTATGGCTGCACAGGCATTAACAAGTTTTGCACAATCGCAAGACTTTAAGCCTTATGAAGAAAAGATGAACAAAATCTACGCTGAATTTGCAACTTTGGATAAGGAATACGCAGCATTGCGTCAGAAAGATCCAAAAGCCATTACACCTGCTGATGAGAAACTATTTGAGAATATAATGGCCAAGAGCGATTCACTCTCAGAATTGCATACTGCGCTCACACTTGAGATAGTTAAGAACTTCAAGAATACAAAGTTTCCAGCAAAATATGTAGCTGATGCTTATTCTGGCTTTACCTACGACCAATTGAAAGAGGTTTTAGATCCAACAAGCGGTTATTATAAAGAAGAATCGTTGAAAGCTGCTAAAGAACATCTTGCATCGTTGGAGCTTCGTCGTCCAGGACTTATGTACACCGATTTGGTAATGAAAGACATGAACGACAAGGAAATTAAGTTGAGCCAATATGCTGGAAAGGGCAACTATGTATTTGTTGATTTTTGGGCAAGCTGGTGTGGACCATGTCGTGCTGAAATGCCAAATGTAGTTGAAGCTTACAATAAATACCACGCAAAAGGTTTGGAAATTGTTGGTGTTAGCTTCGACCAAAAGAAAGATGCATGGACTGCAATGGTGAAGAAACTTGGTATGGAATGGCCACAAATGTCAGATTTAAAAGGTTGGCAATGTGCTGCAGGTAAGATTTATGGCATCCGTTCTATTCCATCAAATATCTTGTTAGACCCACAAGGCAAAATTGTAGCAAGCGATTTGCGTGGCGAAGACTTGCAACAGAAATTGGCTGAAATATACAAATAAATTGTTATTAGCGTATAAAAAGAAACCTCATCAAGTAGCAAACTTGATGAGGTTTCTTTCTTTTATCTAAATTATCTTTTCTTTCCTTATATATATGTGAACAGAAGTTTAAAGCCCCCTTGCTTTGAAAATCTGTTCTTTTGCATTATTTATCTCTTGGAACTTCTTTTCTGCAGCTTTACGTACATCTTCGCCAAGCGTACCAACACGGTCAGGATGATATTTTAATGCCATCTTTCGATAGGTTGCTTTCACTTCTTCGTTTGTGGCGTTAGGAGATAAACCCAATATGCTGTAAGCTTTTTCAAGATCGTTTGGCGAATTATACGAACCTCCCATATTGAGCATAGAATCTACATCTTGTTCTGAAAGTCCAAGATATGATGCCATCTCTTTGAGAGCTGAAACCTCTTCGGAACTTACTTTGCCATCTGATTTCGATATAATAATAAGGTAATTGAGCAGTTGTAAACGTTGTCCGCTATTCATGTGCATGGAAATCTCAACACAACTCTTTCGTATTAACTCTTTGAACACTGCAGGTCCACGTTGTTTTTGCAGTTCAAAAAGTTTTAATAAGATAGCTTCTCCTTCTGATACCGACTGTTCGCCAAAGTTGTTTCGAAGGAAACTTCGGACACATTCCATTTCAGAATGCATGATTTTTCCATCGGCTTTTATAATGTAAGACGAAAGCACAAGCATTGAAAAGAGGAACGAATTACGCTCTTCTTCGAATGGATTGTGGTTAAATTGTGTATTAAAAGGCCCATTTTGGAATGGTCCTCTATAATTATTAAAATTATTTCCTTCGTTAGAAGCATTAAAACCATCGTCTAACAAAGTTCCAATACAATATCCTGCTATTGCGCCTAAAACGTTGCCGCCTGCTAGAATCCAGCCAAGTGCACCGCCAATCCATTTTCCTATTGCCATCTTTCTGTTCTATTGATTTGTATTTATACGTACTAAAATCGTACCAACTTGCTAAAAACCTATTGAGTTTTTAAGTTCAATGTACTTCTTAAACAGCCATAAATGACTGTCGTAAATAAAGTTTGTGAGTACTGAAAGTAGGTATAACCCAATGAATACAAGCAAGATGAAAGTAAAGCTACCTATGAAGAAAATCAATAAATCGCCATTCTTGTATTTCTCTTGAAATGCTTTTAATCTTGAACTCGATTTTGATATATATTCAGTAGTGGAAGCTGTGGTACTTGCTGCTAATACTGATACCTGTTGAGACTGATTTTTCAGTTTTGTTTTTGCAGCTTGCAGCATTTCAGCAGTAGCCATTTTTAGGAATTTTACCTTTGCTGTTGGTCGAGTTTCTTCGGTTTTTGTATCCACTTCTCTAGCTTCTGAGAAGGGAATAACCGATCTGGCCTTTGTTCGGAAAGGCTTATCACCACCCAATTGGCAATTCAGCACACTACCACAATAGGGACAACGCACTTTTTGTAAGCCTTGACGTTCTGTTCTTGCTTTAAAAACATCGCCACATTTATTGCACCTTATTTTATATTCCATGATGGCGCAAAATTATAAAAAAACTTCCATTTGAAAAAGAAATCCTGTCATAAGGTTTGTAATATCTTATCGAATATGTTGCTTTGTTGTCCCTAAACTGATTTCATTTTACTTGTTTTTAATAATTTGAGAGAATGATTTTTTCTGCTTTTAGCCTTTAACTTCTTGTTCATTCGTATGTATTTATAATTGCAAAATGATAGTTTGATTAATTAAACAACTTTCGTTTATCTGCAACTTTTAAATAAATGTGTTCCTTTGGATAATAGGAAGTTATAAAAAGTGAGTGCTTGTAAATTATGGTAAGAGCAAAATAGCTTAGATATAGTTGTTTAATTGTAAGTAAATAAGTACCTTTGCACTCATAAAATAACACTTATGAACTGGTTAAAAGAATTATTTACTAATCAAGAAAGTGTAGCACACATTGTGTTACTCTATTCTTTAGTTATCTCGTTGGGTGTTTATCTTGGAAAAATAAAGATAGGTGGAATTTCCCTCGGTGTAACGTTTATTCTCTTTGTTGGTATTTTAGCAGGACATTTTGGGCTCACAGGACCAATATCAACGCTGACAATTTTGCAAGACTTTGGTCTTATTCTGTTTGTATTCATGATAGGTATGCAGGTAGGTCCAGGCTTTTTCGAAACTTTTGGAAAAGGCGGACTAAAGTTAAATATGCTTGCTTGTCTTACTATTTTGCTGAATATCGGAGTAATGTTTGCTTGTTACTACATCTTCTTCGATACCAGCGACCAGAAAAACCTGCCTATGATGGTAGGAACTATGTATGGAGCCGTAACAAATACTCCTGGTCTTGGTGCGGCTAAAGAAGCTGTACTTAATGTTTTTGCCGATAAACAGAACTTCGATATTGCTTCAGGTTATGCTTGTGCTTATCCGTTGGGAGTTGTGGGAATAATTGGCGCAACGTTGGCTATACGCTTTATTTGCAAAGTTGACATGGATAAAGAAAACGAGCAATTATCTGAAGCAGAAGCTGAAAATCCAAATGCAAAACCACACACAATGTATTTGCGCATTGAGAACTCAATTATCAGTGGACGTACTTTGGAGGAAATAATCAACTTCATAAATCGTGATGTTGTTTGTACGCGTTTAATGCACGAAGGTGTTATATCGCTTCCTTCAAACGATACAGTTTTGAGTCTTGGCGACGAAATAAGTGTTGTTTGTGCAGAGGCTGACGCTGAAGCTATTTCTGCATTTATAGGTCCACAAATTGAGGTAGATTGGCACGAAGAAAAGCAGCCACAACAAATGATCAGCCGTCGTATAATTGTTACAAATAGCTCTATGAGTGGTAAGACTTTGAGTAAGTTGCACTTCCGTTCAGTATATGGTGTAAATGTAACACGTATCAGTCGTCAAGGCATTGAATTGTTTGCAAGTAATAATCACCATTTCCAAGTAGGCGATAGAATTATGGTTGTAGGTTTTGAAGAGAATGTACAGCGTGTTGCAGAGTTAATGGGTAATTCAGAAAAACGTTTGTACGCACCAAATATTGCAACCATCTTTATCGGAATTGTGGTCGGTATCCTTTTCGGAAGTTTGCCAGTTGCAATTCCAGGTATGCCAGTTCCTTTGAAATTAGGATTGGCAGGTGGACCTTTAATTATAGCTATCTTTCTTGGACGTTTTGGTCATCACGTAAAACTTGTAACTTATACCACCACATCAGCTAATATGATGTTGCGCGAAATAGGTTTAGCATTATTCCTTGCATCAGTTGGAATCAAAGCAGGTGCAGGTTTCTGGGAAACTGTAGCAGAGGGCGATGGTTTGAAATACGTGTTAACAGGTTTCTTAATCACCATTATTCCAATCCTTATTGTGGGAACAATTGCACGCATGAAATATAAGTTCAATTATTTCACCATTATGGGTGCAGTCGCAGGTGCATATACCGACCCACCAGCATTAGCTTATGCAAACTCAGTTTGTAATACTGAAGCACCAGCGTTAGGTTATTCTACGGTTTATCCGTTGAGTATGTTCCTAAGAATACTTGCAGCGCAATTGATAATTCTATTCTGCTGCGGAGTTTAGTAAATAATTGCTTTTAAGCTTTATAATACATCTACAAAGGTGTGCCGAATTTCTTTTTCGGCACACCTTTTTTATATTCGAGCATTGAAAATAATAACTAAGTTGTGTTACAAGAAGGCTCTTTTTTATCTAACACATATCTTTACGTTAATAAGAAATAGTTTTTCTTCTTTGAGTTTCTCAAAATAGAAAGATAAGTTTTTAGATAATAAATAAAGGGTAGAAAATTTATAATTAAATTCCATCGAATTTATAATAATAATCCATCAAGTTTATAATAATAATTTTTAATTTTATAATTATAATTTTGATACCATAGTAAATTGCTGTTAGAGAACATTTTATACATATTAAAGTTATGTTCTAAGAACATTTCTTTAAATAAAGAAAGTAACTTGAAATTAACTATTTAAAACTGTCCCGTTAGGAAATTCATGCTATTTGAATAGTATTGGGAATAATGATAGTTTTATTTAAGGTGTCTATTTATCTTATCTTCTATATAGTTATCCGATAATAATAAAAGCCCCGAAATATGTTTCGGGGCTTTTATTATATTTTAAAAAAAACTATCTTTTTGCGTTAGCAGTCCATATTTTTCCATCCATAGTATAAAGAATGTTCAATGTAGAAGCGTTGATTCTAATAAATGTTACACCTTCTTTAAAATCAATGTTTACTAAAGTGTGATCACCTTCTTTTTTGAATTTAACTCCTTTAAGATTAGGAATTCCATCTGAGAATCTAAAATAGTAACTGCCTCCTGCTTTAATAACAGTTACAGAACCATTATCAGCAGCTTTATGTACGTTTCCATCTAAATAAGTGATTCTACCTTTGTATGTTCCTACAAAAATATCGTTATCTGCTGGGTCATCATTCTTACTACAAGAAACAAAAGAAATAGCTACTATGAATAGAGAAATTATAGTAACTAATTTGAGATTTCTTTTCATACTTTTAAAACTTAAAATTATTAATTAAATGCTTGGCTCAATTACTTTTTAGCCATTTTCTTCAAAGTTTCCAATTTTTTTTCTAATAAATCAATTAAGTCTTCAGATTTATCCTCTGACTCTGATAAAAGCTTGTCTACCTTCTCTTCTAAAGAACTTTCAACTTCTAATGATTTATCACGCATATTTTTGGTAAGGTGTTCTAATTGTTCCTTTAATTCATCAACCTTATCGCTTATAGTATCTTTAATTTTTTTACGAGTGTTTTCTCCTTTATCTATGGCAAATAGAACACCTAATCCTATTCCTATTGTTGTCCCTACTGTTAATCCGAATAATGTGTTTGTTAATTTCGACATAATTTTCTGTTTTTATTTGTTTTTACTATGATTATTTACAAAGATATAAAATAAAAATGAGAAAAGCTTTTTTTTGTCATTTTTTTTAATAAACAAACAATTAGAAATGTTTTTATAAGATATACTTTCAATGCTTTCTTATTATCGAACTCTGGTTCTTTATAATATGTTTAAGCAGAACTTTTTTCCTGCATTTCTTTTATTATTACTTTTTATGTAAGGTGATGTAAAAGGCGTATAGAGCGTTACAACCATCGTAAATGTGTTATATGTGGGATATTATAAACTATACGACGATAAAAAATCAATCTTGTTCTGTTTGTTTGTTATATTTGATTTTATTATTTTCTGTTACTATAAGTTAGCCAATATTTGCAAAAAAATGGGCTATTATACCGCAGTGTGATATTTTTTGCCTAAATTTGCACATTGTAATGCCTATGCGCATTATGATTTTTTTTGAACAAGAAAGAAGAAAGAAAAAGTATAGAAATGGCAAAGAAAATTCAGTTTAGTCTCATTTATAGAGATATGTGGCAGAGTTCTGGTAAGTTTCAGCCACGCAAGGACCAATTGGTTCGCATAGCTCCAGTATTCGTCGAGATGGGTTGTTTTGCTCGTGTAGAAACCAATGGTGGTGCATTCGAGCAAGTTAATCTGCTTGCAGGCGAAAATCCAAATGAGTCTGTTCGCGCTTATACGAAAATATTACACGATGCAGGCATACAAACACACATGCTTGATCGTGGTTTGAACGCATTGCGTATGTATCCTGTTCCTGATGATGTACGTGCCTTAATGTATAAAGTAAAGCATGCACAGGGAGTAGATATTCCTCGTATCTTTGATGGTCTGAACGATATTCGTAATATTGCACCTTCTATAAAGTGGGCAAAAGAAGCTGGTATGATTCCACAAGCTGCGCTTTGTATAACTAATTCGCCTGTTCACACTTTGGAATACTATTGTGAACTTGCTGATAAAGAAATAGAAGCTGGTGCTGAAGAAATCTGTTTGAAAGATATGGCAGGTATCGGACAACCTGCTTTCCTTGGTCAACTTACAAAAATGATTAAGGATAAACACCCTGAAATCATTATCGAATACCACGGACATTCTGGTCCAGGTTTGTCAATGGCGTCAATGCTTGAAGTTGCAAAGAATGGCGCAGATATTCTTGATGTTGCGATTGAGCCATTATCATGGGGTATGGTACACCCAGACCTTATCTCTGTTCAGAGTATGCTGAAGAATGCAGGGTTTGATGTGCCTGAAATAAACATGGATGCTTACATGAAGGCACGTGCTATGACACAAGAATTCATCGATGAATGGTTGGGTTACTTCATCAATCCGAAGAACAAAATTAGCAGTTCTTTGCTCCTCGGTTGTGGTCTTCCAGGTGGTATGATGGGTTCTATGATGGCCGACCTCGGTGGTATTCACACAACTATCAATAATCTTCGTAAGAAGAAAGGCGAAGCAGAACTTTCTTTGGACGATATGTTGGTGAAACTTTTCGACGAAGTTGCTTATGTTTGGCCACGTGTAGGTTATCCTCCATTGGTAACTCCATTCTCTCAATATACTAAGAATATAGCCTTGATGAACCTTCTTACTATCGAACAAGGTAAGGGTCGTTTCGTTATGATGGACGATTCTATGTGGGGTATGATTCTTGGAAAGAGCGGTAAGGTGCCAGGTAAGATTGCTGACGAAATTATTGCACTTGCTAAAGAAAAAGGTCTTGAATTTACAGAAGCAGATCCACATACTTTATTGCCTAATGCATTGGACGATTTCCGTAAGGAAATGGACGAAAATGGTTGGGAGTACGGACAAGACGATGAAGAACTCTTCGAACTTGCTATGCACCCAGAACAATATCGCAACTATAAGAGCGGTCAGGCTAAAAAGAACTTCTTGGCTGATTTACAGAAGGCGAAAGATGCTAAACTTGGTGATAAGGTTAGCATAGAAGAAGCTACAGCATTTAAACATGCAAAGGCTGATGCTATTGTTTCTCCTGTTAAGGGACAAATATTCTGGGAATTCCAAGGAGATGGAGAAGCTGCTCCTGCAGTTGAACCATTCATTGGTAAGGAATATAAAGAAGGAGAAAAGTTCTGCTATATCTTGGCTCCATGGGGCGAATTCGTAGAAATTCCTGCTGCATTGGGTGGTAAGTTAGTAGAAATAAATGCAAAGCAAGGCTCTAAAATCAATAAGGGTGATGTAATTGCATACATTCAACGCGACGAAAAATAAGAGTTTTAGCTGAATAAGATAACTACGATTCATTCACGAATTATAAAGCTTAAAAGCTTTCATGGTCTGTGAATGAATCGTTTTTTCTTTTATATGAGTTGGGAAATAGCATTGTTGACGGGAACAAACAGAGGCTTATAAAGAGCTAAGTTTTCTGCTTTTGTTGTTTTAGAGTATGGATTTACGCAGTCGGTTAGCAAAAAGAATATACAGAGAAGAGGTTAAACAGCTTGCTTCTATGGCTCAGTCTTCTTTCAACGACCGTGAGTTTGACGAGTTCTTTCAACTCTTATACGATGAAGAAACTAGAGTTTCAGAGAATGTTGCATGGATAATGAGTTGTTTTAATAAAGATGGACGGGAACGTTTGATTAGTAAAAAGCATCTCATAATTGCAGAAGTAATGAACACTTCAAGTACTACAAAAGCACGTTTGTTACTTACAACTCTTTTAAGACAGCCCTTTTCGAAAGAAGAAATAACCACACCATTTCTGGATTTCTGTCTTGATAACATTACAAATATAGCTCAACCAGTAGCCATTAAGTCGCTTAGCATTTATGTTTCTTACCAGCAATGCAGGTTCTTCCCAGAGCTTTTGCAAGAGTTAGAAGCAATATTGCACACTTACGATGGTATTCCTCTTTCGCCAGGAATGAAATGTGCACGAACAAAAGTATTACAAGCGATAAAGAAAAGTAAGAAAAAATCAATACAACAATGAACTTTCAAGCCATTATAGATAAGTTTTATCCCGAAGAAAACGAACTTAAAAAGATATTGCTCGTACATAGTCGGAGTGTTGCGAATAAGGCTTTGGCAATAATAGACCAGCATTCAGAACTACAATTAGATAGACAATTTGTAGAAGAAGCGGCTATGCTTCACGACATTGGAATATTTCAGTGTAATGCTCAAGGTATTCAATGCTTTGGCAAAGCACCTTATGTTTGTCATGGAAGAATAGGAGCAGATTTATTAAGAGCTGAAGGTTATCCACAACATGCACGTGTTTGTGAACGTCATACTGGTGCTGGACTTACTAAAAAAGAGATAGTAGAACAAGGAATTCCTCTCCCAGAACAAGACTTTTTGCCAGAAACAGAAGAGGAAATACTGATTTGCTATGCAGACAAGTTCTTTTCTAAGACTCATTTAGATGTGGAAAAAACTTTCGAACAAGCTGTAAAGAGTTTGGAAAAATTTGGTAATGAAGGGGTAGAAAGGTTCTCTGCTTGGCACAATCGATTTGCTCCTATAAAACGTTAAAATCAAGAAATAACTCCAATTTATCCCAATATTTGCTTAATTTTGCGAGTTATTAAGGTAATGAAAGTAAAGTTTCTCATATTCGTTTTCTCGTTTGTCATCGCATTTGCAGTGGCAACTCCTTTCGTATCTTCTTTATTTTCACCTTTCATTAGTGTTGTTAGCAATGCTAATACGGCCTACGTACAACGAACAAAGCCTGTAAAAAACCATAAAGATACAGTGAAAACGGAAGTCGATACTACGCAGATGGACTCTTTGCAGCTTGCTATTTACAAGCACAATAAGGCCATCGACGATTCTATTCACATTGATAGTGTTATGAAATCAAGGTCGAATGGAATAGAATCTCCCGTAACTTATTCTGCTGAAGACTCACTTGTCTATGATGCAAAGACTCGTGTTGCTCATCTTTATGGCTCTGCAAAGATGAATTATCAGAACATGAAGCTGAGCAGTGATAAGGTTTACATGAACATAGATAGCAATCTTGTGCGTGCAAATGGAACTACCGACTCAACAGAAGAAAACGGAATTAAAGGTAAACCACAGTTTTCTCTTGGTGGACAAGAATATAGTAGTGACTCGATGGCATTCAATTTCAAATCGAAAAAGGGAATGATTAAGGGCATTTATACCCAACAAGAGGAAGGTTACATAACAGGAGAAAAAGCGAAACGTGATTCTTCGGGCGTTGTTTACTTGCAGCATGGCCGATATACAACTTGCGATAAGGCACATCCTGATTTCTATATTGCATTGTCGCGTGCAAAGGTTCGTCCCGGCAAAGATGTTGTTTTCGGACCTGCTTATCTTGTTGTTGCAGATGTTCCGCTACCATTAGCTATTCCTTATGGCTTCTTCCCATTTTCTAAAAAATATTCCAGCGGACTCATCATGCCAAGTTATGGTGAAGAAAGCGAACGTGGTTTCTATCTTCGAGATGGTGGTTATTACTTTGCCATTAACGATAAATGGGATTTAAAACTATTGGGAGAAATCTATACTCTTGGCTCTTGGGGAGTCAGTGCTGCAAGCAATTACCGCAAGCGTTATAGATATTCGGGTTCATTCCTCTTTAGTTTCCAGAAAACAAAGACGGGCGATAAGGGACTACCTGACTATGTTGCGGAAAAGAGTTTCAAGCTTCAATGGAATCATCAGCAGGACGCTAAGGCCAATCCAAATAGCACTTTGTCGGCCAGTGTAAACTTTGCCAGCTCAAGTTATGAACGCAATAACTTAAACAGTATGTATAATCCGCAGACTCTTACTCAGTCTACGCGTACATCATCTGTAAGCTGGTCAAGACAATTTCCAAGCATAGGACTTTCTATTAGTACAACTGTCAATCTTTCACAGAGTATGCGCGATTCAACTCTCAGTTTGACATTACCCGACCTTAATATTAGTCTTAGCCGTCTGTATCCGTTCAAACGCAAAAAAGCTGCGGGTAAAGAGCGTTGGTATGAGAAGATTTCTATGAGCTATACTGGTCAGTTGTCGAATTCAATTACATCAAAAGAGAATCGCATTTTAAAGGCTAACTTTGCAAAAGAGTGGCGACATGGCTTCCAACACAATATTCCAGTGCAGGGCAATTTCACGCTATTCAACTACATAAACCTTAATCCTTCGTTCAATTTTACAGACCGAATGTACACCAATAAGATTATGCGTAGTTGGGATAACGTTAAGTCTGAGGAACGACGCGATACCTTAACGGGCTTCTATAACATCTATAACTGGTCGCTAAACCTTAGTGCCAGCACGAAATTATATGGATTTTGGGTTCCAAATAAGAAGATATTTGGCAATAAGATACAAGCTATTCGCCACGTAATCACCCCGCAAGCAAGCTTTTCTTACTCGCCTAACTTTGGAACAAAACGCTATGGATACTACGATAGTTATCAATATACCGACGCAAATGGCGACGTAAAGCTTGTACCATACTCTCCGTTCCAAGATGGCATGTATGGTGTGCCTGGCAGTAGTAAGACGCAGATGATAACATGGGACGTTGGTAACAACATCGAAATGAAGATACGAAGCGACAAAGACTCTACGGGATATAAGAAACTCAGTATTATTGATGAGTTGGGAGCATCAATGTCGTATAATGCAGCTGCCGATTTCCACAAATGGAGCGACCTTAGTGTGCGTCTCAGATTGAAATGGTGGAAAAACTATACTTTCTCTATGAATGCACAATTTGCTACATACGCTTATGAATTAGATGCAAACGGAACCCCTTATGTTGGTAATCATACCGAGTGGGGATATGGTCGTTTGCCTCGCTTCCAAGGTATGTCGCAAAACTTCTCGTTCACTCTTACACCAGAAAAGATTAAGAAATGGTTTGGAGGAGGTAAGGAAAAAGACGATAAAAATACTCAAACTGATGACGAAGGACCAGATCCAAATGTGGAATCGAATATGGACGACACGATGGAACGAGGCAAACACGCAGCTAAAAAGCGTGGAGGTAGTATCGCAGAAACCGACTCTGAAGGTTATATGCGCTTTAATATGCCATGGTCTTTAACCTTCGGTTATGGTATAACAATGCGCGAAAACCAACAAGGACGATTTAATAAGAAGACCATGCGCTATCCTTATAAGTTCTCGCAGACATTAAACGTAAGTGGTAATATCCGCATTAGCGATGGTTGGAATATTAACTTTGCAAGTGGATACGACTTTGATAATCATGCTTTAAGTATGACAACGGCAAGTCTTTCGCGCGATTTGCACTGCTTTAATATGAGTGCTTCTATCGTATTAGCACCTTACACATCGTACAACTTTACTTTCCGTTGTAATGCAGCAACACTTACCGATGCACTGAAATACGACAAACGAAGCGGCATAACGCAGGCTGTTCAGTGGTATTAATCTCTCTTTCCTTAACCCAAAACGTAGTTGTCTTAAAATAGATAATGGGGTAGGAAAGAACAATAAAATCACTCTTCTTTTGTAAAGAAAATATCAACAGAAAACGATAGAATTGCTTTCGTTTTGCAATAGTGCCTGTTTTGCATCGCAAAACAGGCACTATTGCGTTCTCAAACAGGCTCTTTTGCAATGCAAAAGTGCCTGTTTTGTAATGCGTTGAATATGAGGTTGTTATTCGATTGAACTAAGAATAATAAATTTTTACGTTTCTCTCTCCCATTATTAGTACGTTTACTAAGATTTATTGGTTTCTTTTTAAGGTAGCAGTAAAGACTTCTTGGTCTTATTATCGTTTAGTTTTCATTCTCTTTGTTTACTACTATACTTTTATAATAAAAGCCTCTACATCAACGATGCAGAGGCTTCTTATTATTGGTAAACTACTATTATATGCTGTTTACATGTGTCAAATATTCTTACACATTGCTTATAAGATAAGCAATATAGCCTACGTACGTAGCACTAAGAATCAGTCCTTCCCAACGTTGGATAACATATTTGGTAAACGAGAAGAACCAAATCATAATCATAGAGATTACCAACATCGACAAGTCGGTGATAGTAATGCCTTGCAGTTGCATAGGGCAAATAACACCAGTAACACCTAAGATGCCAAGAACATTGAATACATTAGAACCTAAAACGTTACCAATAGCAATACCACTATTGCCTTTTCGGGCTGAAACAACACTTGTAGCAAGTTCAGGAAGCGATGTTCCACCCGCTACAACAGTTAGACCAACGACAGCTTCGGATACTCCTAACGATGTTGCAAACTTTGAAGCGCCTTCAACAAACAGTGTACTGCCACCGATAAGGCATGCTAAACCAACAATAATCCATACCACAGACATGGTAGAACTCATCTTTGGAACAACTTCTAATGCCTTTTCTGCAAGCTCATTCTCCTTTTCTAACTCTTGCTTTTCTAATTTAGCACCTTTCAAAGTCATGTACATGAAGGTGATAAAGAGAAGGGTTAATATAACAGCATCGATGCGGCCAATCTTTCCATCAAAGCACATCATCATCAAAATAACCGATGCTACGAGGGCAAATGGAATATCTTTCATTACAGTAGAGCGCAAAATAGCCATTGGAGCAATGGTTGCGGCAGCACCAACAATCAGTAATGTGTTGAAGATATTCGAACCAACAACGTTTCCGACAGCCAAGTCGGGAGTACCTTTGAGTGCTGAAATCAAGCTAACACAAAACTCTGGCATACTGGTTCCCATAGCTACGATGGTGAGACCAATAACAATTTGTGGAATTTTCATGCGCTCTGCAACTGCTACCGAGCCTTCAGTGAGTCGGTCAGCACCCCATAATACGATGGCAATTCCTAAGATAATGAAAATAAGATTCAATAACATATATGTTTAATATTAATTTTATAATGTTTTAAAAACAATTTTTTGTTCTATTCGTTGGTGGCTTGTATTTGCTTAATATTCTCTTTTTCGCCTACTACCCATAGTATGTCGCCTATGGTTAAAGCATGCGAAGGATTGATGAGCGTAATATGTGTTTGCCCTTCATCTACACCTACTACCATGCAATCGTACTCGTCACGTATGCCACTATCCTTTAACGATTTCCCTATAAATGGACTCTTCTCCGATAAAACAATCTGTCGTAAAATCATTTCGCGCTTCTCTATGTCGTTGTCTTCGGGACGAATTTCGCTTCGAATAGCTACTGAGATAGCTGCCAACTGCTGGTCGTTACCAATGACTTGTATCTTGTCGCCAGGAAAAACAATGGTATTACCACGCGGAATATTCAGTCTTTGAGAGCCACGGAGAATGCTGCTGACGTGCGTACCGAAACGATTGCGAAGCTTTAGTTGGTATAATGTCTTACCAGTCCATTGCGAATCTTCTGGAATATCGAATTCACCGATGTGGATATCTCTATCTAATAGGTGTCCTTCAAACAGCGGTTTTCTGCTTCCGCGTACCTGTGCCGCTATCTCACGGCTACGAAGGTTCTGTATAAAGAGGCGTTCTAAGCGTATGCTACGTTGTTTCATGCCACGAGACATAATCATTAGCGTTAGGATACCAATTGCAATAACTATCATAAGCGCATTTGTGAAGCGTGTGAGATAGTTGCATATGTAGAAAATGAAGCAAGTGCCACCACCATTCTTACGAGAATGGTAAATACAAGAGGCAGGCGATTCATGCGATTTCGCGTCCAAAGGGTTTTAAACTCTTCAGAATGGTTCTTCTTCATTACGAAAGCGCGTAGGAAAGGAGCTATGAACAAGATAGTAAGGAATCCGCATACCGCATTGCCTGCCCAGTGATTGCCTGTTAATTCTACCGAGAAGTTGCGCATAATAGGCAGAACAAGCGAGAACATAATAGCAATGGTGGCTGCAGAAAGAATTCCGTAGACGACAGTATTAGCCACTATCGCTTTGATAAGTGTGCGCCATAGGTTGTCAGACGATAGGTTTTGCGGCGTACCTACATCTATATGAGATACGCGACGTACCCATTGCTTGGGCATATGGCGTAGTAAAAAGTTGTACGTAGGCTCAGCACCACGTATCATATAGGGGGTAAGGAAGGTTGTTATTACCGAAACGGCAACTACAACAGGGTAGAGAAACTTACTAATAACGCCCAAAGACAATCCTAAAGTGGCGATAATGAAAGCAAATTCGCCCACTTGCGCCATTGAAAAGCCGCATCGAAGAGCATTTTTAAGCGACTGTCCGCCAAACATATAGCCCATTGTGCCAAACACAGCCTGACCTACAAGGATGGTAATAACAAGGATTAGGATTGGCACAGCATAGGTTACAAGAATCTTAGGGTCTACTAACATACCCACAGATACAAAGAATACGGCGCCAAAGAGGTTCTTTATGGGTTCTACAACCTTGATAATCTTCTCTGCTTCGATAGTTTCAGCCAATATACTGCCCATTACAAACGAGCCAAAAGCGGCACTGAAACCAACCTTTGTAGAAATAACTGCCATGAGAAAACAAAGTCCTAACGAAACAATCAAAAGGGTTTCGCTATTGAGTATACCACGTACCTTGCGCAAAAGCGATGGAATAGCAAACAAACCGATAACAAACCACAAGATAAGAAAGAAACCTATCATGAGCACACTCTCTATTAGCTGTCCGCCATCTGGACTGTTTCCGCTGGCAATGGCACTCAACATTACCATCATAACGATGGCGAGAATGTCTTCAAGAATAAGTACGCTCATCACAGTAGAGGCAAATGCCTGCTGAAGAAGGCCCATATCGGCAAATGCTTTATAGATAATTGCAGTTGAACTCATGGCTACCATACCTCCAAGGAATATGCAATCCATTTGTTTCCAGCCGAAAATGTTTCCTACAATAACGCCTAATGCCATCATAGAGAATACAATTGTGCAGGCGGCAATAATGGGGGAGGCTCCCATTTTCAATATTTTCTTGACCGAAAAGTCTAATCCTAATGAGAACAAAAGGAAGATAACACCAATATCTGCCCACGTTTTAATGTCTGTTTCATCAAGGACGCTCATAATGTAAGGCATGTGTGGTGAAACTAAAAAGCCTGCAACAATATAGCCGAGTACGAGCGGTTGTTTGAGTTTCTTAAATAATAAAGTAACGAAACCTGCCACCACAAGAATTAAGGCGAGGTCTTCTACAAGTACGGGGAGTTCTGACATAAGCAGCGTTATAAGTGTTTGAGTAGTTTTATTTTATGTGTTAGCATTAGTTGCAGCTGTGTTAATGTTCTTTTTAGCTACATATTTATATATTCAAAGCTGTCCTGACATGCTTTCGTAAATATGCTGAAACGTTTTTGCATCTATGCTAATATATTTTTATAGCTACGTTAAAATGTTTTCGCAGCTGCACTAATATAATTAAGGTGGAACGCATTCCCACTGTTGAAAATATGAACACCACAAACTGTTCTCTCCGTTTTTCGAGCTAATCATAGCACCGAAATGTGGTGAGAGCAGACTTTGTAGTGTTCATCTTCGTATTTATGAACCGCCGAAAGTCGACAGACGAACTTCTAATTAGTCGTTATAACCAGCTGTAAGGCGACTTATGTTGATGATAACCTGCATAGCTTTTTCCATCACTTGGATAGATACAAACTCGTAAGGTCCGTGGAAATTCACACCACCAGCAAAGATATTAGGGCATGGAAGTCCTTTAAAGCTGAGCTGCGCACCATCGGTACCACCACGAATAGGCTGTACTAATGGTGTAACTTCGGCTTCTTGCATGGCTTTGACAACGAGGTCAATAACATGAATGTTTGGATCTATCTTCTCTTTCATGTTGTAATATTGGTCGTTCATCTTTATTTCAACCGTGCCTTCACCATACTTTTCGTTCATCGCTTTTACGCAATTCTCCATCACTTTCTTGCGATTTTCGAACTTATCTCGGTCGTGGTCGCGAATAATATAGTTAAGCTTAGCTTCTTCACAACGACTTTCAACACCGATTAAGTGGTAGAATCCTTCGTAACCTTCTGTTGTTTCAGGAGTCTCATTTTTAGGTAACATCGCATTAAACTCCATTGCCAAGAGGCTAGCATTTACCATTCTGTTTTTCGCATAGCCTGGGTGAACGCTCAACCTTTGATATAAATCTTTGCACCAGCAGCATTAAAGTTCTCGTATTCCAGCTGTCCAATGTCGCCACCGTCCATGGTATACGCCCATTCGCAGCCGAATTTCTCTACGTCGAAGTGGTGAGCGCCTCGTCCAATCTCCTCATCTGGATTGAAACCTACACGGATTTTGCCGTGTTCAATCTCTGGATGGTCGCGCAAATAGCACATCGCCTGTACTATTTCTGCTATACCTGCCTTATCATCGGCACCAAGTAGGGTAGTGCCATCGGTAACAATAAGGTCCTCTCCTTTGTGTTCGAGAAGCTCAGGGAACTGCTTTGGTGATGATACCATATTTTCGTTGAGCTGAATATCGCTGCCATCGTAGTTCTTAACGATGCGCGCTTTGATGTTTGCACCGCTTGCATCGAGTGCAGTATCGTAGTGAGCGATGAATCCAATAGTAGGAACTTCTTTTGTTGTAGTAGCTGGAAGTGTGGCATAAATGTAGCCCTTTTCGTCCATTTCTACTTCTTTTAGTCCCTCGCGCTCAAGTTCTTCCTTTAAATACTTAGCGAAAACGAGTTGTTTCGCAGTACTGGGCACAGTCTCAGATTCGTCTGCTGACTGTGTGTCAAACTTGGTATAGTTAATAAATCTTTCTGCTATTTCCATGTTCTTATTTGTTTTTACTAATCTATTAGATGCAAAGATAGTTAAAAACAGAATGATATCAAAACTTGTAAGGTGGTTTTTTATGATTGTTATGTTTTTTCTATGTTTTGATAAATAAAAGATATTCTCATCATAAAAATGCGTAGAAAATAGTTCCAAATTAGAAAGAATTAAGTCTTGATACATTGTTGTTTAAGTTTAATTTCGTATCTTTGCAGTCTAAAAATTTATGCGTAGCGTGAAAATTAAGGAAGTTATTGATGCCCTTGAGAAGTTTGCGCCTCTGCCCTTACAGGAAAGTTACGATAATGCTGGCCTGCAAGTTGGATTGACAGGGGCGGAAGTGTCAGGGGCTTTATTGTGCCTTGACGTAACTGAAAAGATAGTGGACGAGGCTATAAAACTTGGCTGCAATCTGATAGTAGCGCACCATCCGCTTATCTTTGGTAAGCTTGCCCAAATATCAGACACAAACTATGTGCAACGAACTGTGATAAAAGCGATTAAGAATGATATCGTTGTTGTAGCTATGCATACTAATATAGATGCTGCAACGGGAGGTGTAAACTTCAAGATTGCCGAGCGAATGAGACTTCAAAATGTTCGTTTCTTTGGAAAGTTGCAGTCGGTCAGAACTGATGAAGGGGAAGTTTTTGGAGGTTCGGGAGTGCTTGGTGAGTTTGCAGAACCATTGGCAGCCGATGACTTTGTACTTCTTTTAAAGCGTCAGTTTGAGGTAGTATGTGTGCAAGCCAACCAACTTTTGCGTCGTCCTATAAAGCGAGTGGCACTCTGTGGAGGGGCTGGATCGTTTCTGTTGAAGGATGCAATAGATCAGGGAGCTGATGCTTTCGTTACAGGCGAAATGCACTATCACGACTTTTTCGGGTATGAACAGCAAATACAGATATGCTCAATTGGACACTATCAGAGTGAACAATTTACGACTGAAGTGTTCAAAGAAATTATTGAAAAGCAGTGCTCGGGCGTGAAATGTCACATTGCGCAAACAAATACAAACCCTATTATATATATATAATAAGATGTAAAAAGAAACAAGAAAGAAAAATAAACGCAAAATAGAAATATAACAATGGCAAAGAAAGACCCTAAAGACTTTTCAGTAGAAGACAAGTTGAAGCATCTTTATCAGTTGCAAACAACACTTTCGGCAATCGATGAAAAGCGTGCATTGCGTGGCGAATTGCCACTCGAAGTGCGTGATTTGGAAGACGAGATTGCTGGTTTGAACACACGTATCGACAAGATACGATATGAAATTGACGATTTCCATCATGCCATCATACAACGCAAAGGAGATATTGAACGTGCAAAAGCAAGCTTGGAACGCTATAATCAGCAGTTAGAACAAGTGGCTAACAACCGCGAATACGACATGTTGACTAAGGAAATAGAGTTCCAAACATTAGAAATAGAGCTTTGCAAGAAGAAGATGGACGAGGCGCAGGCTAAGATTCAGGAACGTCAAGACAATCTTGCTAATACAGAAGCGGTGTTGGATGATCGTCATAAGGCGCTTGAAGAGAAGCGTGCAGAGCTCGATGAAATCATGCAAGAAACACGAGACGAGGAAGATGATTTGAAGGAAAAGGCTGGAGAACTCGAAACAAAGATTGAAACAGGTTTGCTCCGCAGTTTCAAGCGTATTCGCAAAGGTGCGCGCAATGGTCTTGGTATCGTGTATGTACAACGTGATGCGTGTGGTGGTTGCTTTAATAAAATCCCACCTCAGCGTCAGTTAGATATTAAGATACACAAGAAAATCATCGTGTGTGAATATTGTGGACGTATTCTTATCGACCCTGAATTAGCTGGCGTGAAACTACAAGCATTAGAAGAAAAGCCTAAGAAAAAGCGTACAACTCGTAAGAAAAAAGAGGAAACGGCTGAATAAAAGTAGGTACACCTTATCTTATAATAACAAGAAAATAGCTCCATTGGTATTGTTGTTTTTACAATACTAATGGAGTTTTTTTATTCAACTGAATGTTTTGTTGCTTGTAGGTAGCATATTATACGTGTCTTATCTTGAACTATGAGCCTGATTTTAGCACTCACCTAACATTTGATTGATGGTAGTTGTGCATTTGAATAACATAATAAATAGTCCTCCCTTAAAAACAATATTTCAGCATAAAGCTTGTA
>NZ_BAKF01000016.1 GCF_000614025.1 Prevotella aurantiaca JCM 15754 | reverse complement strand
ATAATTATATTTTGTGTGATTTATAATTATAATTTTTCAGCGTCAAGAATAAAAGAATAGAATCTTTGCAATCCTACTTAGTTTAGCCAAAAGATTATATTCTTTTAGATAGCTTTGAAACAGAGGGTGGTTCTTTTTACAATCGAAAAATAGGAGAGGTTTTGAGCTTGAACTTGGACAGAAATTGATTCATTTTCAGAATGACAAACATCAACTACAGTGGAGAAGTTTTAATTCTTTCTTGGAATGGTTTTTCGAATAGGATAAGAGCTAATTGTCTGTTTTATAAATGATACTATGATATTAAATCAAAGAAAAAAGTATCTGTAACACTCTTTTACAAGTGTTGCAGATACTTTTTTTTATTTTTGTAATCGTTTTAGTCTGCGTACGGAGTCGTTTTCCACAAACGCACAGGAGCAGCCATAATAAGATTTTGAATGTATTCGCCTCCACTGGAGTTTATTACCTCATCTTTACTTTTATTCTGATTACGAGGTATGTCCTTAAATAGGAAGTAGAAAAAACTAGATGTATTGCTACCCTTATCTGGCGTTCTAAATCCTACAGACAACATAGGAAGGTTTCCCGAATGGTCGGGAATATTTGCATTTTTCGTTGCATAACGACCAGCTGGTAAAGCATTGTCTGGTGTCCAATATTGAGCACTGTTTCCTTTATCGCTTAAATACCAATAATGGAACTGTCTTTTATTAGTTTTGTCCCAGGTAAAACCAAATATATATCCTCCACCAAGCGGAATAATTCGCTTAACATCGGCAGGATAAACTACATTGTTATTATTTGGATCTGCCCAAAAATCTTCATTAGCGATGTCGTCCATATCAAGAACAAAGCGTGGACCGAGATAACGTTGTGTAATTACAGCATTATTATTTACATCTTCCCAGCGCATTACGTAACGATAATCGTTATTAGTTATCCACGAAAGAGGCTCTGTAATACCCGAACTTACTCGAGTAGCTGGCTGTTTTGCATATCCTTGGTATGCTTGTCCTTCTCCATCGTTGCTGATATAATCGGGCTTTTTCGACATACCTATCATATAAGCAATAAGCTTCTCGCCTACTTTTACGCCTTTAGAAGAGTTATGAAAGGCAAGTTTTGAGCTGGTCCAACCTGGCATTTTAACAGGAGAAACGATACCCATAGAGTGATTATAGTATGTTCCATTGTCACGGAAACCAGAGAAACCATAACCTTGTGGAACAATACTGCGCCAGTATTCGTGTTTAGCAAACATAAAACCACTTGGTATGCTTGATAAGTTTGCTTCTACCTCGCTATACTTATAACGTATACTATGGTCTACATCTTGATTTACATCGCTTGAAAGTTCAGCCTCCGTACCGAAGTTATCGTGTTTTGCAACATAGCTTAATGGGGCAAAATTATAAACGACCTTACCTTTTGCAGGATAGTTTGCACCCGAAACATAGTCTGCAAGCGTGCCATAAGCTGGCAACATATTGATAGAAGTAGGTACAATTTTACTTCCTGAACTTGTCTCAGTAGGTACTGCCATCAGCAAGAATTGTGTTTTAGAAATCTTCTTTACTGTGTAGCTTCCAGCTCCTTCTTTTTTTCCATTATATATTTTTATAGCTTGTTGCTGTGGTGCCATCCATACATAAATGTAGCTTGGAGCTTCTTTTCCTTTTTCTACTTTGTCGAAATTATCACCCGAAGCTCTTGGAAGGAAAGTGTGGTCGTAATAAGTAAGGGCAGTGTTAAGCTTGTTAGCATTATCTTTCTCTTCTGTGTAGTCCTTTATATATTCGCCATGAATACGGAAGCGTCTTTTCTTCATAAGTCCATTTTCACCTATCATTGCATTGTCGGTTAATGGACGTTGATAGAACTTAAATGCTTCAAATGCCTTTTTAAAAGATTCTGATTTAGCTGATTCAATGTCAGTATCCTTTGTATCTTTAAGGTCGCTTACCTTAACAAGGCCATCTGTGTCGAACGTTTTCAAGTCGAATTGTCCGCATAGAATGTTGCTTGTAATGATGCGCACACCATTGTATTTAAAGTCGAAATCGGTGTTGTTGGTAACTTTCAAACGCACAATAGAACCGAATTGCTTGAACTTAACAGGCTTTTCAGCTTAATAGTTTTATTGGCTGCGTTGGTTTCCAGCTTTCTCCAGCTAAATATATAAGGTATATTTGCACCCCATTGTACTTTTTCTCCTGCAGCATTTCTAGCTACATGACCTTCTGAAAAACCATTAAACTTAACTTGATTATTGCCTGGAAGCATTTCACCACCTAAGATTCCGCAAACAAACCATGTGCCTTTGCTGAGGTCAGTATTTGCTTCCATCTCAAACTTTTCACTTGGTAATAAGGTAATATTTCCACCTTTTTTATATGTCCATTGGGTAATAACCTTTGTTACAGGCTGCGTTTCATCTGTACTTCTGAATATGAGAAGTACAGGAACTTTTGCACCATCGGCAAGTTCTTTGCCTTCGTTTGTACCTTTATCGAATATACCTACTGGTGTTGGGAAACCTGTATTGTCGTCAGTTTCGTAACCGATAGCACGACTTGTAGGTGTATTTGCAGTAGTTTTTTCTCCCTGCATGTTTCCTTCCAAAGACATAGATACAGTTAATCCTGCTGTGCCAAGTTGTTTGATTCTATTTCTGGTACATCTTGATCAGCACAACCTGCAAATAATAAAACGCAGGCAGCGATGCACGAATAAAATAAATGTTTCATTGAATATGTAATTTCGTTTGAGTTGAATGTTTCTTTCCTACTGAATTATGGCTCTAAATAAAAAATAATTTCAGCAATTTTTAATATCCTGTGGGGTCATCTTCTTCTGGATCTTTTTCGTCATCGCCTGGTGTTAGTCCACCATGAATATTACTTTGAACGTGAAAACCACCTTCCATAATTTCGTCCGAATAAAGTCTTAATACCTTGAAGTCGGTCTTAATATATTCTTTCTTCTTCATAATAAATTCTAATCTAATTCCTAAATAAAATAAAAATAAAATCCTGTTGTGATTTGACCGAGCTTTAATATGTGGCTTGTTCAATATACACAAATATTTTTTGTCATTGTAATTTTTCCGCAAATATACTCTAATTATATGATAATTGCATATTTAACGCGATTCTTTAATATTTTTTTGGAACTTCTTTTATACTCTTTTCTTGTTAATATTTGCTAAATATAGCAGTTTTGTTTGGTTGTAATAAAATAAAAAACATATCTTTGTGCTATCAAAATGATATCATAATATAAACGATAATCAATATTAACAATAGAACTATGGAAAAGAAAGAATTTGCATTTAAAGGACGCGTTATCAATGGTTTTGTTATGCTTATCCTCGTTTTGGCAATGTTTGTATGTGGAGTTGCCAGTGCAGTGTATGGTTTTGTACTAATCGGTAACGAAGAAAATGGCGGACCATTGCTTGCCATTGCTGGTGTGTTATTGCTTGTTTTCATATTTTGTGCATGTGGTTTCATAAAGATAGAACCCAACGAAGCACGTGTCATGATGTTCTTCGGACAATATAAAGGAACCTTTACTGAAGTAGGATACCATTGGGTTAATCCTTTCCTCAATACCAAAAAGCTTTCTTTCCGTGCTCGAAACATCGACGCTGCGCCTATTAAAGTGAACGATAAGACGGGCAATCCTGTTATGATTGGTATGATGTTGGTGTGGCGTCTCAAGGATACTTACAAGGCAATCTTCGAGATTGACTCTGAAACAATGGCTGGTTCAAGCGATGAGATAAGCACAAAAGCAGCTGTAAGTAACATTATGGAAGCATTCGAACGCTTCGTTCGTATTCAAGGCGATGCTGCTTTACGCCACGTTGCAGGTCAATATGCTTACGATAATCTTGACGATGACACAGAAACACAAACCCTTCGCGACAATAGCGAAGAGATAAACAAACTCTTGGAACAGACTCTTGATGAGCGTTTAGAGATGGCTGGAATTGAGATAATAGAGGCTCGCATCAACTATCTTGCCTATGCTCCCGAGATAGCCGCTGTAATGTTGCGTCGCCAACAGGCCAGTGCTATCATCTCAGCACGCGAGAAAATCGTTGAAGGAGCGGTGTCTATGGTAGATATGGCACTTAAAAAGCTCGACAAAGAGAACATTGTTGAACTCGATGAAGATAAGAAAGCAGCTATGGTAAGTAACCTTATGGTAGTGTTATGCAGCGAAAGTGCAACTCAACCAGTGGTGAATTCAGGCACGCTGAATATGTAAAAAAGAAACTCGTTGGGGCTTTCTGTTCCAACGAGTTTCTTTGTTTTAACCCATTTTCCCGCCTTTATTAGTAGCTACTGAAGGGCAAAGTAATCATTTAGAGAGAACCAACCAAATGAAAAAAGCATCATTTGAACAAATTAAATCCCCTCGTACAATGTTGTCTGTAGTATGCGATGTAGTCATCGTACTGATGTTAATTGCAATGTGGACAACCAGTATAATGGCTATTCAAGCATACAAAGACGATACAATTTCATTACTTTTTCCAGCTTTTTTCACCTTTTTTGCTGGCTATTTGAGCTTTATTTCCTACTATCCCGAGCATCGTTTGGTTTCAAAATTCATTGAAATCCAGAGCGATAAACAGCTTATTATGGTAATCAAACTCTTCCGTCTCCTTTCTTTCGAGATTGCTTTCTTCGGACTTATCTTCGGAATCAATCAATTAACGCAGCTATTAAGAGATGTTCCTGACCATTATACGATTGTTCCGACAGTGATTATTTTCCTTGGAACGTTCTATGTAGGTTACTATATATTTATAGGAATGCGCATCGATATAGTGATAGAACGTACCAAAGCGAAGCACAACAAAGAGCTTGATGGTATGAAGGAAAGATTAAAAGCAAAGGAAAAAGAAGTGCAGGAACAGTTGAAAGGGAAAACAGAAGAAGAAATTCAGGCTCTCAAAAACAAGATAAATCAAGAGGCGGAAGCCTTGAAAGCAAGCAGAGAAGCCAATAAAACAAAGTAAAGCAGGGGCGTTTCGGCAAGTTCGTAGTCAGTGTCTTTAGCACACTCGATTATGTTTTGCTACCTCAAAGCCGATAGTTTAAACAATGCTTACGGCTTACTTTCCTACTCAACAACACCTAAAATATAAAATCCAATGGCTTTCAGCCGCAAGCGAAAAAGTACATGGCTAAGAAAGATAATAACACTAAAAGCTTCATTCTTCGCGTCGATTCCGATACGATGAGCGCTATAGAGAAGTGGGCAGCCGACGAGTTTCGGTCTACCAACGGCCAGTTGCAGTGGATCATAACCGAAGCACTGCGCAAGGCTCGTCGTCTTCCGAAGCAGCGTTTGAAGGACGAAGCGTTATCTAAAACAGATAAAACAAATGACACCAGTATCGATTAAAAACCTCCGTCTCAAGCGTACGAGACACTCAACCATTTGCGAAGCCATATCAGCAACTATGCTTCTAATTTCTTGGATATTAACTATAATAGCCCTAATTCACAATAGAGGCAATGTTCTATGGATTGTTATACAGTCTTTTGTTACCTTTGGTGTGTTTATTATGCACAAGATTTCCTATCGTCCGGCGAAAGAATGGCCGCAATATTCGTTCCGATTAACGTCCGTTCGACAAGCTATTACAGCAGGAAAGTTTTACCGTTATATTGCTATCGAAATAGCTTTTTTTCCTTTTTTCATATCTATTGATAACGTAACGCACATATCTCAAAAGTTGCCCGACTTTCTTGTGCGAATAGGTTCCGTAGGTAATATCCTAATAACCCATAAAATTGGGGACAGCAAAATACGAGCGATAAAGAAGGAAGAGGAATTAGAACAAGAAAAAAAGAAGGCAGCGAAATAGTTCGCTGCCTTCTTTTTTATGCGTCGAAAATAGTGTTATTCTATTTTCTAAATATACCTTTTATAATGTGGTCGTCATGAAAACACAATCCCATATCACCTTTGTTCCACTTTTCAAACAAGCCTTTTGTTTTGTTGTTTCCACGAAATTCCACCTCGAAATATAGTTTCTTTTCACCAATTCAGCATTAGTTTCCAGAAGTTTTCGTCGTACCGCTATTCTACAAACCCTTAGAATTTATAGCCGAAACCAATGTTCATGAAGATGGGGTACATATTGAAAGAAATAGTTTTAAAGTTGCTTTCAAATATGTTATTCATCGCCCACGAAAGGTCAGCGTTAAGTGTAAAGCGGTCAGAAACCTGCCATGTACCGCCTAATTGCAGTCCCCAATGGAAGTGATTTAAGTTCGATGAGAAGTCGTAAGTAGCTGTTTGGTCGCCTTCATATACTATTTTTTCGCCTATAGGACTACCTTCTCGCAGATAACCTTCGCTCACCGAGCCGTTAAATTCGCCGTCCATGCGGAACGAAGCAAAGATTCCGGCACGCGCTTTCCATTTTTTGTTGAAGCTATAGTTAGCCATTACGGGCACAGTAACGAATGTACTGGTGTAGCGTGTCTTTACATATCCAGTCCAAAAGCCCGACACACGCTCGCCATCGTTAATAATTTCCATGCTGTAACCCTTAGTGGTTGCACCCGTTATCATACCTTTTTGTTCGAATTTCACACCTGCCGACAAGCCCCATTTGTGCTCTGTGCCGAGCCATTTAGTAGCTACTCCTTCGATAGAAGCATTCAAACGTGGACTATAACTATCTATTTTTCTAATCTCTTGAGGTATCGACATGGGCGCAGCGCCGCCGATATTTACACCAGCTTTCACTTCAAACTCCCAGTCGTTGCGGTCTGGAAGCTGACGTCTTTTATCGGTATCTTGCTGAGCCTGTGCCGTAATTGCCATACAAGCGAGTAGGGCAGAAGCTGCCGCCTTTACTATAATATTTGTTGTTTTCATTTCTTTTTTCGTAGGTTAAAGGTTTATTTGTAGATTAGTTCTATTTCGTCTACGTAGAGCGTACTGCCCACTGCACCATTGAAAACGGCACCGTCCTTGCTCGACGACATAATGATGGCGAGGTTATACTTTCCTGCTTCCAGTTTATTTTCGTCTATCTTACGTCCGTCAACAGACTTAAAGTCGATAGCAAAGCTGGTCCATTGGTCTGTTTCCTTGCGGTTTTCGAGTTCCGCTTTCAGCACAATGTTACTGCTTGTAAGCGAGTTTGTTCCATCAAGGTAAGGCTCTTGCGATGTAACTTCGTAGAGAACAGCATAGATAGCAAAGTCGTCGCGTTGTCCTTTCACCTCTTTACTATTCTTATCGGTGAACTTTTCGCCCGCCTTATACTTATAGTAACCCGTCAAACGTGTAGGTATTTTGCGGAAAGGAAGTCCGAAACGTGTCGATTTAGCAGGGTTCGAAATGTTTATTTTAAATGTTCCTGTAAACAAATTACCTGCTGCAATAGGTGCTTTTGCCATCTTTCCGAACGACCCGGTGCTCACTGTTTGCAGCTTCGCACACTTACCTTTCACACCGCCATCAGCCTGACTGGTAGGGTATTCCTCTGGTTTTGCGCTCGAATTAGCCACCATGTAGCCAGCATTTCCGCTTCCCCATTCCAGCGTATCCTTAGGAGATGTAAGCTCATAGAATATGTGGAAGATGTTACTTGCCTTACTATCGGTCCACGAACGCTTTGCTTTGTGCCACTTAATGTTCTCGAAATGGTAGACAGAAGCCACGTCTTTGCTCACAAAAGACACCTTATATTCCTTCTTCCATAGCCCGTCTTCCGACGTAACAGTGTATATACGCGACTTAGTAAAGTTACGAACGGTTCCACTTGCGGGGTAAATGGTCGCCCCCGGAGTTAGTTCGAACATTGGTCCTATTCTTCCAACGTTGGTACCGCCGTTCACAAAGAACTTCACTTCGTTGTTTGTAATCACTGGTTCGCGTATTAAAAGACCTTTATCTTTCAACGATGCCGCAATAATATCGGCTTCCTGGTTGAGTGCTTCCTCCTTGATACACGCAGAAAAAGATAGCACAAGTGATAAGAAAATAATTCCTGTTTTCAATGATTTTAGGTGTTTCATCATTTTAAGATTTTTGTTTCTGGCTGCAAAATTACTAAAATTTTTCTATAAAATGCCTACTATTTCGCTTTTTTGGTAGTCATTCGGTGCTGCACCCACTTCGCTTCCGTCTCTTGTCCAGACTGTGCCGAACCCTTCACAAGCTTTGAAATATAGCCCTGTTTAAAGTGTCCGATGAAGATAAATAATTGTAAATAAATTACAGAAGCGTTTATCTTCTGTAATAAACTTATTATCAATGCGTTACAATATAGGTACTTTTGCGTTCTAAAAGTGCCTGTTTTGCACGGCAAAAGCGCCTATATTGCAGCGTAAAACAGCCGCTTTTGCAACGCCAAACAATTGCTTTCGCTTTTTGCATGTGTTTTCTTTACAAAGTAAGGGTGGTATTTATAGCTTTTTATTGTGTTTCTTCTGTATGCTCTGTGCAGTTCTTGTGGTCTGTCGTAGGCAGCATTTCAGCCTTCGTTTACTTATTAATTGCTCTCTTGATAAGCACGGGGTGTCATGCCCGTTTCGCGTTTAAAGTATTTCGAAAAGGCCGAAGCACTGGGGAAGTTCATGCGGTTTGCTATTTCGAAAGTCATCAGACCATTGGTTTTCAGCAGTACTTTTGCTTTCTGAATAGTAGCACGGTTAATCCAATACATCACACTTTGACCGCTCACTTTCTTAATGATGGCAGAAAGATGGTGTGGCGTAATGTGCAGCAAATCGGCATAAAAAGGAATGGAACGCTGCTCCATACAGTGCTGATGCACCAAGCGTTTGAATTGTAAAAATAGCTCTTCTGTACGTGTAGACCCTTCTTTTCTGGTGGTTTCAACCTCTGCTTCCTTTAGCTCCTGAATGTCGGTAACAATGGCTTTAAGCAGATGTTGCACGGTTTTTCTGCGATAGGGCGAAACATGTACAATGTCCCAAACAAGGTAAAACATACGCAAAAGTCGGTCGAAGTCTGTCGGAGTAGCTTTATGTATAATCTCTTCGGGCATGTCAATGCTGTCGCGAAACACGATGGCAACGAGGCGGGCATCGGGCGAAACATCATTGATTTCGAAGATAGTATCGGGGGGAGTCATTACCACATAACCTTGTTCTAAGTGGTAATCTTGCAGATTGATACAGGCATCGCCCTGACCTCCCATTACAAAAATGATGCGAGGCTCTGCTATTTGGTATATTTCTTCTTTATGAAAGAGCGGACTTTGGAGTATGTTTCCATTGTAAATAAGAACCACATCTTCGTTTATAAAAGCTTTATCCTGATGTTTCAGCACCGCTTCTAAGTCGATATTGTCTAACGAAACTTGGTTTACTACCTTCCCTTTATCCATAAAATTTCCTTTTTGTATGATTATATTGCAAATATAACATGATTATATTGGATAAAAGAATAAATTCTATGATAATCGTACAAAAGGGAAATTTTATCGGTGCAATGGTTAATTCGCTAAATAAGAACTACTCTACCTTTGCATCGTCGAAACGAAATAGAAGCGATAAATTATACGTAAGAAAAAACAAAAGTAAGCGATATGAAAAAGAAAACATTAACCCTTGTCCTGCTACTGGCTGTCTTTAGCGCACAGGCACAGACGTTGGAAGAATGTCAGCAGGCTGCAGAAAAGAACTATCCCTTTATAAAACAGTATGACTTAATAGCCCAAACCACTCGGCTAACCATTGAGAATATTCAGAAAGGGTGGCAGCCACAGATTACGGCTTCGGCGCAAGCAACCTTTCAAAGCGATGTTGCGGGGTGGCCAGACAATATGAAAGGCATGTTCCAACAGTTAGGACTGAACATGAAAGGACTATCGAAGGACCAGTATAAAATGGCTATCGACCTGCAACAAACCCTCTACGATGGTGGCGCCATAAGCCAACAGCGCAACATTGCACGCCAAGAAGGAAAGGTAGAGCAGGCTCAAGCCGACGTAAATATGTATCAAGTGCGCAAGCGTGTCAATGAAATGTACTTCTCGCTCTTGCTCCTTGACGAGCAAATCAGACTGAACAACGATGTTAAAGCCTTATTATTATCGAGCGAAACCAAACTCGCTGCCATGCTAAAAGGCGGTACTGCTGCCACAAGCGACCTTGATAACGTAAAGGCAGAAAGGCTAAGTATAGCACAACAGAACGAGAGTTTGAAAGCGCAACGACAAATGTTGCAACGCATGTTAAGTGCTTTCTGCGGCATAGAAGTTAGCAACGCCACAAAGCCAACGCCTGTCGAAACCAACAATTTGGCTGGTAACCGACCCGAAATGCGCTTGTTCGACCATCAAATAAAACTTGCCGAAACAAGAGAAAAGGCATTAGACACACAGCTTCGTCCACGTTTAGGACTCTTTGCGCATGGCTATTACGGCTATCCAGGGCTGAATATGTTCGACGATATGATGAATAAGAAATGGAGTTTGAACGGCATTGTGGGCATAAAACTATCGTGGAACGTGGGCGCTCTCTATACGCGCAAGAACGATAAAGCCAAGTTACGCTTGCAACGCGAACTGATTGAGAACGCAAGGGAGGTCTTCCAGTTCAACAATAATATGGAACAGATACAGCAAACAGAGAACATCGACCGATTTAAAACCATGATGCAAGGCGACGAAGAGATAATTACTCTGCGCACAAACGTACGCAAAGCAGCCGAATCGAAACTTGTTCATGGCATCATAGACGTCAATAGTTTGTTGCGAGAGATTAACAACGAGAATGCAGCAAAGACACAACAGGCTATCCACGAGATAGATATGTTGAAGGAAATGTACGCTCTTAAATATACAAATAACGAATAACTAACCAACCAACAGATATGAAAAAGGTATTGATATTAGCAAGTCTTGCCCTTGTAATGGCATCTTGCGGAGAAGATAAAAAGGACTATGACGCAACGGGAACGTTTGAAGCAACTGAAGTTACGGTATCTGCCGAATCGTCAGGGCAGCTCATTAGCTTTCAAGTTACAGAAGGACAGTTACTTAATTATGGTGTAACGGTGGGACAAATAGACGCTCGCCAGCTCTCATTGAAGCGTGCTCAACTCGCAACAAACACCGAACAACTGACTGCAACCGATGGTCAGCTCGACGCAAACAAGCGCCAGTTGGTTGCCAACCAGCAGGCAACGGCAAGCAAACAGCTCGATTTGAAGAAGCAAGTGGCAGCCATTCGTCAGCAGATAGCCAACCAACAGCGTGAGCGACAACGCTTTTCAGAACTTCTTAGAGATGGTGCTGTACCACAAAAGCAGGTAGACGACATCGATTATCAGATACAAGTGTTGCAGAAACAGCTCGTTGCTACTGAAGAACAGATAGCCAGTCAGAATGCAGCATTGGCAGAACAAAACAAAGGAATAGCTGCTCAGATAGACGGAATTAGTTCGCAACAGGCTGGCGTAACGGCTCAAAAAGCTGGCGTTCGCAACCAACAAGCACAGATAGACGACCAGATTGCCCACACCTTCGTGAAGAGTCCGCTCGCTGGAACCATCTTGGAGAAGTATGCAGAGCAGGGCGAATTTGTTACAATAGGGAAGCCTTTGTTCAAGATTGCCGATACAAAGAACATGTTCATAAGGGCATACATCACTTCAGAACAGTTGAAAAAGGTTCGTCTCGGACAGCATGTGAAAGTGCTTGCCGACTACGGAGGCGGTGAAAAAAAGCAGTATAACGGAGTGATTACATGGATTTCGAGCCGCTCAGAGTTTACCCCTAAGACCATCGTAACCGAAGATGAGCGTGCCGATTTGGTCTATGCCATCAAGATAAAGTTCACAAACGACGGCTTCGTAAAGATAGGAATGTATGGCGAAGTAAAGTTTTAAGTATCGCAAAAAGAAATGAATGCTATCGAAGTAAACAACATATCGAAACACTATGGCAAGGTAGAAGCACTACGGAACGTTAGCTTTTCGGTAGAGAAAGGCGAGGTTTTCGGACTCATTGGGCCTGACGGAGCAGGCAAAACGTCAATGTTTCGCATACTCTGTTCGCTGCTACTGCCCAACGAAGGTACGGCAACAGTAGAAGGATACGACGTGGTAAGCCAGATGAAAGAGATACGCAAGCGTGTGGGTTATATGCCGGGCAGGTTCTCACTCTACCAGGATTTAACCATAGAAGAGAACCTTCAGTTCTTCGCAACCCTCTTCAATACAACGGTAGAAGAGAACTACGACTCCATTAAAGGCATCTACTCGCAACTCGAACCCTTCAGAAACAGAAAGGCAGGAGCCCTCTCTGGCGGAATGAAACAGAAGTTAGCGCTCTGCTGCGCGCTTGTTCATGCGCCCCAAATACTCTTTCTTGACGAGCCAACAACGGGCGTTGACCCTGTAAGTCGCAAGGAATTGTGGGAGATTTTGGCGGGATTGAAGGAACAAAACATTACGATTGTAGCGTCAACGCCTTATCTTGACGAGGTAAGAAGCTGCGAACGGGTGGGCTTTCTCTATGAAGGTAGCTTACAAGGCATAGGTGCTCCCGACGAAATACTGACCGAATTTGCTGATATTTTCGACCCGCCAAGCATCGAAAGAAAGGAAAACAGCCGACCAAATAAGGCTAACGACGATGCAAACGTGATAGAAGTGGAACATCTTGTTAAGGCTTTCGGAAGCTTTCGAGCTGTAGACGACATCTCGTTTAGCGTAAAGAAGGGTGAGATATTTGGCTTTTTGGGTGCTAACGGAGCCGGTAAGACAACCGCAATGCACATGCTTACGGGCTTAAATCAGCCTACAAGCGGCACAGGAAGGGTGGTTGGATTCGACATAAGCACCGAGTACGAACAGATAAAGCGCCACATTGGTTACATGAGTCAGCGGTTCTCGCTCTACGAAGACCTTACTGTAGCAGAAAACATCAGACTGTTTGCTGGTATTTATGGCATGAAAGAAGAAAACATCAGTAGGAAAACCGACGAACTATTACAGCAGTTAGACTTTGCAAAACACCGCAATTCGTTGGTGTCAAGTCTACCTTTAGGCTGGAAGCAAAAGCTTGCTTTCTCGGTTAGTATCTTCCATAATCCAGGCGTAGTCTTCCTCGATGAGCCAACAGGAGGGGTCGATCCAGCCACCCGTCGTCAGTTTTGGGAACTGATATACGACGCTGCCGAGCGTGGAATAACGATATTTGTAACGACCCACTACATGGACGAAGCAGAATATTGCGACCGCATTTCCATCATGGTAGACGGCAAAATAAAGGCTTTGGGTACGCCCGACGAACTGAAACGCAATCTTAATCAGCCCGATATGGACCATGTTTTCACCTATTTAGCACGTCAGGCAACACGAAGTTCCGACTAAGATTTCACTTTAAAAAGAAAGGTTCAATCTATATGAAGCGTTTTTTTTCATTTGTCATAAAGGAGTCAAAGCACATCTTTCGAGACAAGCGTACGATGCTAATGCTATTCGGTATGCCGTTAGTGATGATGCTTTTGTTTGGCTTTGCGATTACCAACGACGTACGAAACGTGCGTGTTGTAGTTGTAATGAGCAATGCCGACTACGCCACTCAGCAGGTTATAGACCGATTGTCGGTATCCGAATACTTCACCATAACAAAGATTGTGGCGACTCCTAACGAGGCGGAAAGAACGATACAAGCACAGAAAGCCGACATGGCGGTGGTGTTTGCGCAAGACTTTGCAAGCAAAAAGACAGGCTATCAGCTAATTGTTGATGCTGCCGACCCCAATATGGCGCAGCTTTGGACAACCTATGCCAATGCGGTAATTGCCAATGTCGACGGCGGTGTTGTGAACTCAAAGCTGCTTTACAACCCGCAAATGAAGTCGGCATACAACTTTGTTCCTGCCATCATGGGAACGTTGTTGATGCTTATTTGCGCCATGATGACCTCCATATCTATTGTACGTGAGAAGGAAAAAGGTACGATGGAGGTGTTGTTAGTGTCGCCTGCTAATCCGCTAATGGTAGTCTTTGCGAAGGTGATACCCTACTTGGTGCTGGCTTTTATCATACTGATAACAATACTGTTGATGGCAACTTTCGTACTGGGAGTGCCAATACAAGGTTCGATAGGGCTAATTTTTGCAGTTTCTACCCTGTACATTCTCTTGGCGCTTTCGTTAGGATTGCTTGTTTCAACAATAGCGAAGACACAGCTTGTGGCCCTATTATTGTCGGCAATGGTACTGCTAATGCCCATCGTTATGCTCTCGGGCATGATATTTCCGATAGAGTCTATGCCCAAAATATTGCAATATGTGTCGGCCATAATCCCAACACGATACTACACAAGTGCCATGCGCAAGCTGATGATTATGGGAGTTGGCATTGAAGAAGTGTACCGAGAGATGATCATTCTTGCTGGTATGCTGGTGGCGTTGCTATCGCTTGCCCTTGTGAAATTTAATAAACGATTAGAATAAAACACCATGACGATAAAATTTCTCCTACGAAAAGAGTTCACACAAATACTGCGAAACTCGTTTCTTCCAAGGCTTATTATGATGTTTCCCATTAATACTATGTGCATCATGCCATGGGTAATGAACATGGAAATAAAGCATATTGTGGTAGATGTTGTGGATAACGACCACTCCATACAGTCGCAACAGCTGGTAAACGAGATAGAAGCCAACACCTATTTCGTCCTTCACGGGCAGCAACCCACTTATGCTGCTGCGCTCAATAATATAGAAAAGTCGGACGTTGATGTGGTTGTTGTAATACCACAACACTATAGTCGCGATATCGTTATGGGACGAAAGCCACAGGTACTTGTGGCTGTCAATGCCGTAAATGGTACAAAAGGCTCGATAGGTTCGGTGTATTTATCTCAGATTGTTACTGCTCATGCGTTGCCCACAGCAGCATCTATCAAGTCGAAAGTTTCAACATTATACCTCTATAATAATCATCTTGACTACAAGTTATTTATGATTCCCGCACTCTTAACCATCGTTATGATGCTTATGACAGGCTATTTGCCAACGCTAAACATCGTGGGCGAGAAGGAAACAGGCACGATAGAGCAGATAAACGTAACGCCAGTGAGTAAGTGGACCTTCATTCTTGGTAAGCTGATTCCCTACTGGCTCATTGCAATCTTCATTGTTTCGGTTTGTCTTTTGCTCGCTTGGGCAGTTTACGGCATCACTCCTGAGGGGAATATCGCCCTTATTTATTTGCTCTCCATGCTGTTAGCACTCTTCTTTTCAGCCTTCGGACTGATAGTATCGAACTATTCCGACACCATGCAACAAGCCATTTTTGTAATGTGGTTCTTCATGATGATACTCCTTTTGCTATCTGGTTTGTTCACGCCAACACGCTCAATGCCACACTTCGCTTACCTTTCCACCTACATAAACCCTGTAAGCTACTTTATAGAAGCCATGCGCACGGTGTTCATTCGAGGCGGAAACTTTAACAGCATTGCCCATCAAGTATTTGCTTTATCGGCTATCGGACTCATTATGGGTGGCTGGGCAGTAATAAGTTATAAGAAGAATAATTAAGCACTATGCAGGCTGTTATTATATAAAATGTGGCGTGAAGCCTGCTGGTAGTAGCACTTTTTACACACAATTAGCATGTTGGCAGTGTGTTAGCAGCAAGTTTGCTGTTTGTAGTTGAGGCTTTCTCTCCGCATCTTCATGGTGGGGCAACAACGTTGGTTAATACTTCTTTTCATGTCGATATTACCCCTTAACGAAGCAAAAGAATTGTAAAGAAATTACAGAAGTGTTTGTTCTTTGTAATAAGCTTATTACCAATGCGTTACAAAACAGGCACTTTTGCGTTGTAAAAGTGCCTGTTTTGCACGGCAAAAGCGCCTATATTGCAGCGCAAAACAGCCGCTTTTGCAATGCCAAACAATTGCTTTCGCTTTTCGCATGTGTTTTCTTTACAAAATAAAGGTGGTTAATATGGCTTATTGTAGGACTACTATTCTCTTCAAGGATACCAAGAAAAGTTGAGAAAAAACTACATTAGTTTAGAAATAAATAGTAACTTTGCGAATAAAAATTAACTTCAATATTTAGGATAAAGAATATGCGTAACATTTTATCGGTACTATTATTGTTTTTCTGCCTGACCACAAATGCACAGCAAAAGCATTGGGTTGGAACGTGGGCAAGTGCTCCACAAACCGTAGATAAGTCGTTTATGCCTTATAATAACAAAATGGATAATCGCTCGGTAAGGCAGGTTGTGAAAGTAAGTATAGGCGGAGAAGTACTCCGACTCAGGCTCAGCAACGAGTTCTCTACAGAACCTGTAACAATAGAAAGCGTCTATATTGCAAAAGCTGGAGAAGGTCCTGATATACAAAAATCGTCGGTTCGATATCTGAAATTTGCCAATAAGGAAGGCGTAACAATACCTGCTGGCAAAGCAGTATTCTCTGATGAGGCGCTATTCGAACTACAACCATTGGAACGTATAGCCATTACGATTAACTATTTGAAGGCTCCAAAGATTCCAACAGTGCACATGGGATCGCGCACAACATCTTATGTTTATAAAGGAAAATCGAATACTAACACCAACTTTCAGCATGTTTTTCACGAAGATCATTGGTTTAATATCTCGGCAATCGATGTGCTTGACAGTAAAGCATCGAGTATAGCAATCTTAGGGAATAGCATTACTGATGGCAAAGGAAGTACTAACGATGCGCAAAACCGATGGCCCGACTTCTTCTCAGCAGCCTTACACGTAGCTGAAAGCGAAAAGACAGGAGTGTTAAACCTTGGTATTGGCGACAATAGAGTGCTGTCTGTTGGTCTGGGAGAGCCGGGAAAAGAACGCTTCGATAGGGATATTTTGGAACAACGAGGACTACGTGCCGTTATAATATTCGAAGCAATTAACGATATTGGTACGTCGAAGAACCCTGAAGAAACAGCCCGTCAGCTGATAGCAGCTTATCAAGAAATGATTAAAAAAGCCCATTTAAAAGGATTAAAGGTTTACATGGGAACGATAACACCATTTGAAGGATGTAAGGGTTATTATACCGAAGCACGCAACCAAGCACGCAAAGTGGTGAATAAATGGATAAGAACAACCCACGATATAGATGGATATATCGATTTTGATGCCCTGATGCGCAATCCTGAATCGCCTGAACAGTTGCGCAAAGAATGGCAGAGTGGCGACTGGTTGCACCCTAACCCTGATGGATATAAGGCGATGGGAGAATATGCTGCAAAGGTTATCATGGCTTTAGAACACGAAGCTGCCAGCAAAACAAATAGATAAATAGATGATATTTGTTGCGTTCGTCGAAGCTGAATAAACCATAAAAGGAGTGGAATTATTTCCGCTCCTTATCTTTATATAACTGATTTCTTAACATCATAAGTGCTATATAACACGCCTCTACGCTTTTAAATAGTTCGTAAAAACACTTTTTAAGCTATACATTCCTGCGGAAGTCGTCTATTCAGAGTATTCCTAACGTGTCTTTAACGAATTTTTATATACCCTTTAAAAAGTAATGAAAAAAATATATTATCTTTGCAAACGACTTTGCATTGACTGCAAATGAACCGTAAACAATACGAGTAAACAATATTATATATATAATAAATGAAAAAGTTTAGATTGGTGGACAACACACTGGGGTGGCTCGCTTTCTTGATAGCTGCCTTTGTTTATTGTTCCACAATAGAGCCAACGGCAAGCTTCTGGGACTGTCCCGAATTTATTACAACAGGCTATAAACTCGAAGTAGGGCACCCTCCTGGGGCACCATTCTTTGCACTTACGGCCAATCTTTTCTCACAATTTGCAAGTGATACAACCCAAGTGGCACGCATGGTAAACATGATGAGCGCACTATTATCGGCAACTTGTATCATGTTTTTGTTCTGGACAATCTCCCATCTCGCCCGTAAACTTATCGTAAAGGACGGAGAAGACATCTCAATAGGCAAGATGATTGCCATTGAAGGAGCGGCTATGGTGGGCGCATTGATATACACTTTCAGCGACACTTTCTGGTTCTCGGCTGTCGAAGGTGAGGTTTACGCCTACTCATCGGCTTTCACCGCTGTGGTGTTTTGGCTGATTTTGAAGTGGGAAGACAATGCCGATAAACCGCATGCAGACCGCTGGCTGGTGCTAATTGCTACATGACAGGTCTTTCTATCGGCGTTCACTTGCTGAACTTGCTATGTATTCCTGCCATCGTTTTGGTTTATTACTATAAGCGTGTGCCCGATGCTAACCTCAAAGGCTCGCTCATTGCACTCGCTGTATCTATCGTTTTGGTGGCTGCTGTGCTCTATGGCGTCGTGCCAGGCATTATCACTGTGGGTGGATTCTTCGAACTTATGTTCACCAATACACTCGGAATGCCTTTCAACACAGGTACCATTCTCTACATCTTACTACTCATCGGCAGCTTCGTTTGGGCAATTGCCGAAACATATAAAGATAGCAACAACCGCCGTCAGAATATTGCTTTCATTACTGCCTTCGGTCTTATCGGTATTCCGTTTGTAGGCTATGGCTGGTCAGCATTTATCGTTGGAGTTATTATTCTTACGGTTGTTTACTTTATTCTGAACTATAAACGTGGTAAAGAACTGCTTATTTCGGCACGCTTAAAGAACACGGCGTTGCTCTGTATGCTGATGATGATCATTGGATATGCATCGTATGCTGAAATCGTTATACGCTCAACGGCGAACCCTCCAATGGATCAGAACTCGCCAGAGGATATCTTTACGCTCGGCAACTACCTTGCACGCGACCAGTATGGCGACTCTCCGCTGCTCTACGGACAGGCATATACCAGTGAACCATCGGTTGCTGCAGACGGTAGACACTATGAGTTCAAACAGGGTAAACCTATCTATGAACGTAAAGAAAAGGCTTCGCCAAACGAACCAGATGCTTACTTCCTCGTAAGAAACAAGTCGTCAATGGTGTACGAACAGAATATGGTGTTCCCTCGTATGTGGGATAATGCACACGCACAAGACTACGAACAGATTATGGGAGGCATTGAAGGACACGACGTTAACGGCGTTAAGATGCCTACACAGCTCGAAAATATACGCTTCTTCCTATCTTATCAGTGCAACTTTATGTACTGGAGATACTTCATGTGGAACTTTGCTGGACGACAAAACGACTTGCAAGGCTATGGAGAACCTGAACATGGAAACTGGATTACAGGTATTTCGTTTATCGATAATATGCTTTATGGCGACCAAAACTTATTGCCTGATGAGCTGAAAGCAAACAAAGGACACAACGTTTTCTATTGTTTGCCACTCATACTCGGTCTGTTAGGCTTGTTCTGGCAGGCATGGAGAGGGCGCAGAGGTATACAACAATTCTGGGTAGTGTTCTTCCTTTTCTTCATGACAGGACTTGCAATCGTGGTTTATTTGAACCAAACACCAGGCCAACCGCGTGAGCGTGACTATGCGTATGCAGGCTCGTTCTACGCTTATGCAATATGGTGTGGACTCGGAGTGCTTGCCATTTATGACTGGTTGAAGAAGCTAAAGCTGTCTGGAACAACGGCTGCTGCTATCGCATCGGTGGCTTCTATCATCGTACCAATACAGATGGCGTCGCAGACTTGGGACGATCATGACCGCTCAGGACGCTACACTTGCCGTGACTTTGGGCAGAATTACCTGAACTCTATGCAGGAAAAGGGCAACCCAATCGTGTTCACTAACGGTGATAACGATACCTTCCCATTGTGGTATAACCAAGATGTTGAAGGCGTACGTACCGATACTCGTGTCTGCAACCTATCTTATTTGCAAACCGATTGGTACATCGACCAGATGCGCAGACCTGCTTATACTTCGCCAAGTGTACCTATTAAGTGGGACCGACTTGACTATATAAGTGGTACAAACGAGTACATTCGTATTGCTCCAGAACGCAAACAGGAGGTGTTAGACCTATACAAACAAAACCCTGAAGCGGCAAGGCAACAACTCGGCGACGACCCATTTGAGTTGAAGAACATCTTGAAATATTGGGTACGTGCACGCAATGAAGAATTCCATATCATACCTACCGATACCGTATATGTAACTATTGACAAGGAAGCAGTACGCCGAAGTGGTATGAAGATGCCTACTGATAGCATTCCAGACCGTATGGTTATCTCGCTCGCAGGTAAGGAAGGACTCATGAAGAACGACATTATGATGCTCGAAATGATTGCTAATTGTAACTGGACACGTCCACTTTATGTGGCTATTACCGTAGGCAGCGACAACTTTATGAACCTTGGCGACAACTTCATACAGGAAGGATTGCTGAACCGTATCACGCCGTTCTACACCAAAGAGGGCGGTAGCTTCGACACAGAGAAGACATATAACCTCGTAATGAATAAGTTCCGATGGGGCGGAGTAGCCACAAAGGGAGTCTATCTTGACGAGACTGTGATGCGAATGTGCTATACTCACCGTCGCGAAATGGCACAGTTGGCAATGAATTTGATATTGGAAGGCAAGCGCGATAAGGCTTTGAAGGTTCTCCAAAAGGCCGAAAAGGAATTGCCAACCTATAACTTACCACTCTCATTCTCTCATATTAAAGGTGGTCCGATCATCGCTGATGCTTATGCAATGTTAGGCAATAAGGCTAAATCGGAGGCGATGTACAACGAGATGTGGAAGACTTCTGTACAGTACGTAAACTACTATTTGAGTCTTCCTGAACGTTTATTCAGCATGAATGCAAGCTCTTGCGCTATGCATTTGCAGATACTTTATCAGTACGTTCAATCCAATGAGAAGAACAATCCTAAGTGGGCGAACTCGCATAACGAAGAGCTTATGAGATTGTTCAAGGCTTACGAAGCAAGAGGTGGAAGGGTATAATAAAGCTGTTTTTACAGATATTACAAGCTAAAAAAACGACGTTATGTGTGTAGGAACGTGATAGTTTCACGTTCCTCATGCCAAACTCGTAATGCAAGTGGGTGGCTTTTATCGTGTTCTCGACACCGATTTTACATGCTTAATTGCTTGTATTCTGTTGTTTTTACAACAGAAATAAAGAACGGGGAAGCGACTGTTACCCCATAAAACTCAATAAATTGTAGCCCCGAACCCATAGTTTGAAAAGGGCAAAGGCAAAGTTTGGCTTATGTTTATAGAACAACCCGCACGATGGTTGCGATGGCTTTACCCCCACGCATTGTGGCGAATGTCTCCCGAAGACCACTCCGTCTACCTGACATTCGATGATGGTCCCATACCCGAAGCTACGCCTTTTATTCTTGATACACTGGATAAATACGATGCCAAAGCTACCTTTTTCATGGTTGGCGATAACGTTAGGAAGTATCCAGAGCTATACGAAGAGGTGGTACAGCGAGGCCATTTGGTGGGCAATCACACCTATCATCACCTCGGTTCGTTCAAGCATTTCACCCTAACTTATGCGGTTGATGTAACTGAAGCAAACGTTCTTATCAAGTCAAAGTTCTTCCGTCCGCCGCACGGGTGGCTCCGTCACAGTGTTTATTGGTGGGTTAAAAAACATTATCGTGTTGTTATGTGGGACCTTGTAACCCGCGATTACTCGAAATGGCTTACTGGAAAAGACGTGCTGAACAACGTTAAGAAGTATGCACGCAATGGTTCTATCATTACGTTTCACGATTCATTAAAGAGTATCGATAAGCTTCACTACGCCCTGCCGCGTGCTTTAGAGTGGCTGAAAAATGAAGGATATGAGTTTAAAATATTCAAGGAAGGAGATTAAAGTCGAGGCAGAACGTCTCGGCTTTTTTGCTTGTGGCATTGTTCCCGCTACGCCAGTAGACGACGAAACAGCCGCTGCCGTGCGCCATTGGATAAGCAAAGGCAGTCAGGCTACTATGGATTACATGGCGAACTACACCGAAAAGCGACTCAATCCCGACCTTCTTGTACCGGGAACAAAGTCTATTGTTTCGCTTGCCATGAACTATGCGCCTGCTCAAACCATGCCCGAAACCGAATATCAGTTGGCTGCTTACGCCTACGGACAAGATTATCACGATGTTATGAAAGCCAAGTTGCGCCAGCTTGCAGCCTTTATCAGCACACGTTTTGAGGGAGATGGCGCGCACGAACAGGATGAAAACAACCACAGAAGACCAACAAACAACCATGAAAAGCAGACGATAACCACTGAAAAAGGCGACAACGATACTGCAAAACCTACAGGTGAAATCCGTGTTTTCGTTGATACGGCCCCCGTTCTTGAGCGTTATTGGGCGCAAAAGGCAGGCTTAGTGGATAGGAAAGAACCATCAGCTCATCATTCCCCGTGCTGGCTCAATGTTTTTCCTTGGCGAAATCTTCCTTCCATACGAGTTCGACAGCTACGATAGTCCTATGCCGAGCCGTTGTGGTAACTGCCGTCGCTGCATAGAAGCGTGTCCTACCTGTGCCATTACCGATGGATGGGACTTCGATAGCGAGCGTTGTTTGTCGTATCAGCTTATCGAAAATCGTGGCGAACTATCCGAAGAAGCCAAGCAAAGTATGGGTTCCACCATCTATGGCTGCGACCGTTGCCAAACAGCATGCCCTTGGAACAAGTTTGCAACTCCCAATACCACTCCCGAATTTCAACCCAAATCCGAGCTACTTGCTATGACAAAGGACGATTGGCACAACCTTACCATCGAACAATATCGTGCCCTTTTCAAAGGATCAGCCGTAAAACGTGTTAAGTTCGATGGTCTAAAACGCAACATATCTGCGAAAGAGTAGGAGACAACCCTACTTATTTCTTTTGCTTTTCGTAGTTTTAGAAGACGTATAAACAATAGTTCTTTTTATGTCATGATGGGCTTTATAAAACGCATAACGAAAGGTTCTGTTAGAGAACACTCGTATTGTTCTTCATTATTGAAAGTCTTTTCTCCGTCCATTATCGTGGTTCTCAGCTCGATAACTTCCCACTCTTCTCTATTAGGCGAAAAACTTTAGTCTTTCATTTGCTATCCTCTCAAAATCTTTCAAAACCTCCATAAATATCCAACCCACCCACTTCCTTTTGTCAAAATAATTTCAATTAAAAAGTAATTGAGTCTGTATTGCATTGCAAAAGCGGCTGTTTTACCGAGCAAAACAGCCGCTTTTGGCGTGCAATATAGGCACTTTTGCAATGCAAAATAACCCTATTTGTAATCCGTTGATAATTAGAAACTTATGTCGTATTGTTTGTTTCGTCTCCTCATGGATATTTCTTTACAAAATAAACCCCATGCTTTGCGACGTCAATCATAAAGCAATGTATGGTTCAGGAGAGTAGTAAGCCGATATATTACAGTCTTTCCCATCAACTGTACGTTATCTTTTACAGCACAAAGCCTCCCAGTTTGCATCACACGCGGTATTAGTTGATACATAATTTTCTTCTTATCTTCACCATGAAAGATACAATTTAAACGTTCAGCATAGTTTGGTCTTCCTTCTAATTGGTTTATTCTCTTTTCTTCGTACATATTAAAAAAGTTTACAATGTTATGTTTATTTGTAACAACCAATGGTCGTAAAACAGGTCTTTAGTACACACAAAGATATACAATAATATGCTTGTAACCAATAATTTGTGTAAAAATAAAGGCGTGTAACCCTCTTCATTGTGCGGTGATTCTCCAATTTTATATGTATAAATTCTTTATTTTCGTATGCGTGGATTAGTCCTTTTATTTCCTGTTTGTTGTTTTAATTTACCATCATACTTATCCTATTATACCCTAATACGTTTCGTTTTATATATTAAATACTACGAAAACGTTTAGATTTTTACTATTATTTAAAACCTTATGTATTTGTTTAAAGCGTTGAAAACGAGTGATATAAGATTGTCTACAGCCTTTGATTAGTTTAGATTTATGTTTGCAATGCATTGCAACACCAATATTATTGTTTACCTTTGTATCAGATTTAACAAAAAGGCTGCCGGGAGGCAATGAAAGAAATAGCGTTTAATAAGGTGAATAAGATGTTTCAGGAAGCATACATTGAGACCTTGTAGATAGACTGCAAGTGATATAAACTCTCAATCAAACGTAACTAAACGTAAGGTGTACCAAAGGATAAACTCCTTTTATGGTACACTTTTTTTTATGTCGTTATTTGCGGTTTTCAATCTTTTTATCTATTTTTGCAGACCCAACCACGTTTAATAAGTGATGAAAACGCATAACCAACAAAAAACAAAAACCACAATGCGAAGTTTGTGTTTGCTATTTCTTTGGGCAGTATTGCACTGCTCTACAGGAATGGCAGCTAATGAATACGAAGCTTTGGACCACTTAATAGAACAGCGATCAGCAATAACTTACAAGAAGTTATTGCGGATTGACGATATTCGTCAGCGCCTTTTTACCCCCCATCTTACCGACCGTCAGCGTTACGAAATATGTATGGAACTGTACAAAGAGTACGAAGCCTTTCGCTTTGACTCGGCTTTAGTCTATGCAGACCGTACCGTTATGTATGCTCAACGTTTGAAGGACACAAAGCTGTTTGCCGAAGCTCAGCTTAAGAAAGTGCATGTATACACGTTAGCAGCCCTCTTTGAGACGTCGCAACAAATACTGAATAGCATTGACATATCGACTCTTGACGACCATCTTAGACTTGCGTTTTACGATGAATGGTACCTACTAATGTCTTTAATGTCAGAGTATACTTACGGCACACAACTACATGCTACCTATGCTGCACAAGCTAAAAAGTATCGCGAACTCATCTTGAAAAGCTCAGAAAAAGATACTTATGCCTACATGAGAGCAGAGGTTGCGCAACTTAGCGAGCAGGGAAATAAAAAGAAAGCTATCGCTATGTTAGAAGCTTATCTGAAGCGTTGGAGAAAGCAAGACCATGAGTATGCCATGGTGTGTTACGACCTTTCGCAACTTTATGATAAGGTTGGTAATACTAAAAAAGAGAATTTTTACCTTATAGAAAGTGCGATGGGCGACCTTCGTTCGTCGGCAAAAGAGAACAATTCCTTACGACTTTTGTCAGTAATATTGTTTGAACAAGGCGACATTGAGCGTGCTTACGATTACCTGAACATATCTATTGAGGACGCAAATTTCTATGGAACACGTTTGCGTAACATACAAAATTCGCACATTTTACCCCGCATTTTCTCGGCTTATATGGTGCAACAGCATAGCCAACGTACCCTTATGAAGTGGCTTTTGATAGCTGTTAGCGTTGTAGCATTAGCTCTTGTGGTTGCAATCTTCCTTATTTTGCGTTATCTTAAGCGCTATAGGAAGATGAACAATCAGGTGTTTGTGATGAACGAACAACTGAACACTGCTGTAGAAGACCTTAGTAGCGTGAATGAACAGATATCAGAAACAAATAGAATAAAAGAGGAATACATCGCTCGTTTCCTTGAATTATGTTCTAATATAATCGACCAAGCAGACTCAGAACGCAAGACTTGCAACCGTTTGGCACGCGAAAAGCGCATGGAAGAGCTTTATGCGGAGTTGAAAAACACCGAATTTATCCAAGAAGCAACCAAAGAATACTACATCAATTTCGATACAGCTTTCTTGAATATCTACCCAAATTTTGTTACAGAAGTAAACCTTTTGTTGCGCAACGATTGCCAGATTGAGCCGAAAGGAGATGAACGTTTGACCACCGAACTGCGTATTTTGGCACTTATTCGCTTAGGAATTACCGACAATGCACGTATTTCTTCTATCCTGCGAGCCAGTCTAACAACTGTTTATACCTATCGTTCGAAGTTGAAAGCACGTGCTTTCGACCACAACGGATTCGAGAATGCAGTTAAGCAAATAGGGTAGTTCTTTTTGCTTTAGGATAGGGGTAACCATGTGGTAGCTGTTATTTTTAGAGACTTTATAGCGGTTCTGTAAAAACAAGAAATACGAAGTGATTTTGTAAAGAAAACACAAGTAAAAAACAAGCATATCGGTTTGGCATTGTAAAAGTGCCTGTTTTGCATCGCAAAACAGGCACTTTTGCTGTGCAATATAGGCGCTTTTGCATTGTCAAACAATGGGTATTGTAAAGCGTTGATAACTAAAATGTTATGCAAGATACCCTTTGACGAAAAATATTTACATTAGAAATGTGTTTTTAAAGGCATAAAAAAAGCTGCCTGACAATATTCTGCCAGACAGCCATTTCAGAGAGAAGGTTTATTTAACGAGTAACTTGCGGGTTACGGTATCATTACCGTTCTGCAATGTTACAATATATATACCAGTTGGGAAACCAAGTGATGTGTCGGCAGAAACAGTGTCAGAGTAGAGCACTTTGCCGTTAGCACCAACGATGGTTGCCTTAATTTGGTTGCTTGTATAGATGTTGATAACGTGGTTGCCGCCCTCTACAGTAGCGATAGTACGTTCAACTCCTGCTACAGAAGCTACCACATCGAACTTCACTGCAACCTCAGTTGCTTGCTTAATGATGAACTTCTTGTCTGTAATATTCTGACCATTAACTTTCATTGAAACTACTTCGTAGCCTCCTGCTGGGGTAGCATATACCGTAAGTTCGCTGTTCTTCTGTACCTTAGTACCGCTCTTCACAACGTTGTTAGCAGCATCTTTCACAGTTACATCGCCATTTTCGTAAGGCAAAATAGTGATGTATGCTTCGTTACAACCCGTTCCGTCACCGTCCTCTGTAATGTTCATTACCCAAAGTTTAGCCTTTGCAAGTAATGTTTCAGAGTGCTCAACGTCGTTCGCATTAGTGCCCGATGCAATCCAAAGCTTAGTTGGAGTGGTGCTACCAGATACCTCTTTACCTGGGTCTACATAGTTTGGTAGCGCATAGTAGAAGTCGTTAAGCTGACAAGCGTTCCACTTATTACCGCGTACATCAATGTACCAGATAGACTTGTTCTCCGACAAATTGAGACCATTCAGCGTATTTTGAGCAGCATCAAGCTTCTCGAGCAATACGTTTTTCGATAGGTCGAGCGATGTAAGTTTGTTGCCCATCACAGCCAAATCGAGTAGTTTTGTATTGTTCTTCAAGTCGATATTCTGCAAAGCATTGGTGCTGAGGTAGAGCTGTTTCAAGTCTGCCATGTGGCTAACGTTGATTTCTGTAGCGCCACAATTAGTAAGATTCAACTGTATAAGTTTTGCGTTCTTTGTAAGATCTACGTTGCCAACCTTAGTATTCTTGAGGTTAATGAGCTGCAATTCAGGGTTGCTCTTCACGTCGATGGTAGCCAAATCTTCCAAACCATAAGCGCTAAACTGTTCGAGGAGCGGACATTTTGTAATGTCGATATTCTTAATTTCCTTGTTCATAGACAAATCGAGGTACAACAAGTTAGGTTGGTTTGTAACGTCGATAGTCTTCAATTCGTTGAAATACATGTCTATATACTTCATTGAATTGTTCTTTGTTAAGTCGATAGCGCTAATCTTATTGTCAGCAGCATAGCCTGGATAGCTTTCGCAGTTCAAATAAGTTACATCGCCATATATCTTCACCTTAGTACCTTCAGTAGTTCCGTTGATGGTTGTCCAAGTCTTTTTTGCAACGTATTTCTTCAGCTTACCATCTCCCCAGTCAATAGAAACTTCAGTGTTATCGTTGTCTGCTCCGATAGCATAAGTGCTTTGTTGGCCAGCAGGAACAGTTAGAGTGATGCACTTTTCGTCGTCTTGTCCAGAGAAGATAGCCTTTACATCAGCGTTTGTTGTAACGGTGAATAGTGTGTCTTGAACGAGTGTTCCATTTACCATTATACCCTTAAATTCCTTGCCTTCGTCTGCAGTAAAGCGTACGCAAAGGATAGAACCAGGAACCACTTTGCCATCGCTTCCCACCTCATCGTAGTGTCTTGCGAAAGCATCTCTGTCTGCAGAGTAAGTCATATTGCGCTTCATCACCTTGTAAGTACCCCCTGTTGAAGGTTGCTGAGAGATGACAACGTCTTCCATAGAGCATGTTCCGTCGCCAGGAACGTCTATCTTCCAGTGAGAGTCAGAGTTATCTTGCATGAGGTATTTCTCTGCATTTGCAGTCTCACCATTGCTGCCTTTCACGTAAACATAGCCTTGACGGTTAGGGTCTTGCATAGTTTGATACATGAAGTTGAGCGATTGTGGAGTGAAGTTTTTGTTACCTTGGAGGTACAAATATCTAAGTGTGTAGTAGTTAGCAGTAAAGTCTAAGAACTCAAGATCGCAGGCTTTAGCCGACAAAGTCTGTATCCATTTAAGGCCACCCACGTCAAGACGGTTGATACGAAGCGAGTCGCAGTTAAGCGTTCTCAGTCCTGCCATCTTAGAAACGTCAAGTTTTGTGAGTTTAGTATTGCTAACGTTAAGGCTTAAAAGTTTTGTGTTGTTTGAGAGATTCAGTTTGCTTATATTGTTATTAGCTATAGAAAGACTCGTTAATTCGCGGTTTGCTGCAACGTTAATCTCGGTCAATTGGTTATTAGCAACGGCCAAATCCTCGAGTTTTGTAAGTCCGCTAACGTCCAATTCAGTGATGGCATTGCTGCTAACGTTAAGCGTTGTGAGTGAAGGATAGTTTGCTTCAGGCACACTAATGTCCATTAACGAGTTGTTATGCAAGTCTACACTTGTCAGCTTAGGGAACTTATAAGTGTCGTAGAAGTGTACAATGTCGCAGTCGTACATTGTGATAACCTTCATATTAGGGTTTTCGTCAGCAAACGCAACCGTACTTAATTCAGGATTACCGTAGATGTCGAAGAACTCCAAATTAGGATATTCACGTAGGTTAAGAATGTGAATCTTGTTTTCAGCCAACGACAACTTCTTCAAGTTTTTAGCATCGCCAAGGTCGAGAGTAGCGTATGTAAGCTCGTTTTTGTTCATGTCGAGCCCTCTCAAATTGGTCTGTCCTTCAAGCTTTAGGCCTGTAACCTTCTGCTCGTTGATAGACAATTCAGCGAGTTCACCATATATTTTAATGGTGTTACCCTTCAGTGCGCCCTCCTTACGTAGTTCATACGTCATCATAGATGGGCTTATTTGATAACTTGTTTTGTTTCCATCTCCCCAGTCAACCGATATGGTTCCCTCTGTCAAAGGCACGGGATAGAAAACGAAAGTGTCACCATACGCCTTGTTAGTGGTAATGGTGATGACGCTCTCAGCCATTGCACCGAGTGCAACGAATACGAGCATTGTAAAGAAAAGTAGTAGTCTTCTCATAATGTTAATAAATTAATGATGTTATAATATACTGTTAGGTTCATTGCAGCAGCACTGCATCAATAGAATAAATCCATTAAAACCTTATTCTGAAACTGCGCAACTACGATATGTTTCGAGCACGCCTGTTTAGTTTTTGCCTATGCACAGCAAGGCACCGACGGTCGGATTCTTCAGCTTTTGGCTTTCCGACAATCTGCCTTTTCTACATTAGATATTAGTTATGTACGCTTGTTTACAGTCAGTTAGAACCACCAACTGTTTGCTTGTAATATAGCCTGGCACTTTCTTCAGTGTTCTATGCGAGTGTAATCTATTTGCTTTGAATTGTTAATCAAAGGATTATCTGAAACATCTATCCTCGATTATTTGTAGATTTACTGACTGATGCGTCTTGACATCAAATCTCTTTCTGGCTATAATTTGATTGCAAAAATAATAAAAAATCATCACAAAAATTGACATATATTATATGTTTAACAGATTTTAACTAACCGAGTTGCATCGTCTTTCTCATACTTTTATGTTCCGAAGTTGCAATGGTTGCAAGTTAATGGATAGGGTCTTCATATATAATAAGGTGGGATAGGTGATGTTTTTGCAGGTAAGTGGCGTTTCAGCAATCTCCAATCTACAATCGATTAAAGTAGTAGCTGAAAATCAGTATAATTATTCTGAATTTGCGAAGAAAATACTTTCAGAAAACAAAACAAGCTCTTTCGTTTTACAAAAGTGCCTATATTGCATCGCAAAACAGCCGCTTTTGCCGTGCAAAACAGGCTCTTTTACAATGCAAAACAATACCTGTTGTAAAGTGTTGGTGATAAGGAAGTTATGTGGTTGAGCTTGTTCTGTTGTGTGATTGTTTATTTATGCGAAAATAGATGCATATATACAAAAAGACCGTAGTATGAATTTTATCATACCACGGTCTTCTATTTGTTGAGCAACAATACGCTTAGTGCAGCGTATCTCTACTTTTATTTGAATATAAGTTCTGCTGCGTCAGGATTCTTGTCAATAGAGATAGTGTCGCCTTCGTGTACTTCTCCTGCAAGAATTCGCTCGCAAATGCCATCTTCAATATGGTTTTGTATGGCACGTTTCAGTGGTCGAGCACCGAACTGAACGTCGTAACCCTTCGTTGCAACAAACTCTTTGGCAGCGTCGGTGATGGTTACTTCGTAGCCAAGTTCCTTGATTCGCTTGAACAAACTGCGCAATTCGATATCTATAATCTGCTTGATTGCAGCGAGATCGAGCTGGTCGAAGGTGATGATTTCGTCCAAACGGTTCAAGAATTCAGGCGCAAACTGCTTGCTTAAGCTTTTCTGCACGATGGCACGAGCACGCTCTTTGTCGTGTTCGTTGTGTGAAAGACCATTCAAATTAGCCGCTGTGAAGCCCACACCCTGCCCAAATTCCTTGAGCTGACGGGTACCAGCATTTGACGTCATAATGATGATGGAGTTGCGGAAGTCTACCAAACGTCCGTTGCCATCGGTAAGACGACCTTCGTCGAGCACCTGTAACAGCATGTTGAACACGTTGCCGTGCGCCTTCTCTATCTCATCAAGCAAGATGATAGAGTAGGGATGGCGACGCACTTGTTCGGTAAGCTGTCCGCCTTCTTCGTATCCTACGTATCCTGGAGGGGCGCCAACGAGTCGCGATGTATTGAAGCTTTCGGTGTATTCACTCATATCTATGCGGATAAGAGCGTCTTTAGAACCGAACATTGTTTCAGCTAACTTCTTCGCTAAGTAGGTTTTTCCCACACCAGTAGGGCCAAGGAACATGAACGCACCAATTGGGTGGTTAGGGTCTTTCAGCCCTATTCGGTTGCGTTGGATAGCCTTTACCATCTTTTCTATGGCCTTATCTTGAGCTATTACCTCCTGTTTTAGGTTGTCTGCCATATTGACAAGGCGTGCACCTTCGGACTCCTGCATGCGCTGAACTGGTACGCCCGTCATCATTGATACCACGTCGGCAACCTTATCTTGGTCAACTTCCACTTTGTTATGATCTTCGCCGCGTTCCCATTTCTGCTGTACCTCCTGCAGTTTCTTCTCTATTGAAGTCTGTTTGTCGCGGTAGCTGGCTGCAAGTTCGAAGTTTTGGTTCTTCACTGCCTCCTTTTTGTTCGTGTCAGCTTCGTCTAATTGATTTTTCAATTCTACGATTTCGGGTGGTACTTGTGCGTTCTGCAGGTGTACACGGGCACCCACTTCGTCCATCGCATCAATTGCCTTATCAGGGAAGAAGCGGTCGGTTACGTAGCGGTCTGTCAGTTTGACACAGGCCGTAATGGCATCATCGGTGTAGGAAACGTGGTGGTGTGCCTCGTAACGGTCCTTGATGTTGTGCAGAATTTGCAAGGTTTCTTCTACTGTGGTAGCCTCTACGAGCACCTTTTGGAAGCGTCGTTCCAATGCGCCATCTTTCTCAATAGAGTTTCGATACTCGTCTAATGTCGTTGCACCGATGCACTGTATGGTGCCACGAGCGAGTGCTGGCTTCAGTATATTAGCCGCATCCATAGAGCCAGGTGTCGATCCTGCGCCAATAAGCGTATGTATTTCGTCGATAAAAATGATGACATCAGGGTTCTGTTCAATCTCTTTGATGAGGGCACGGATACGTTCTTCGAACTGACCGCGGTACTTTGTACCTGCCACAACGCCTGTTAAGTCGAGTGTTACAACTCGTTTGTTGAAGAGAATGGGCGATGTTAGTCGCTTCACAATAAGTTGTGCAAGTCCTTCAACAATAGCGCTTTTACCCACACCAGGCTCACCTATGAGGATAGGATTGTTCTTTTTGCGACGTCCTAATATCTCGCTAACACGCTGTATCTCTTTTTCTCGGCCTACAACAGGGTCGAGTTTGCCTTCTGCTGCCGCCTTTGTAAGGTCGGTTCCGAAGTTGTCGAGTACAGGCGTATTGCTCTTTGGAGCAGTAGCTTGTGTTGTTCTTGCACTACTTCCGCTACCACTGTGTCGGTTCATGATGGGGGGTTCGTCCTCATCTTCGTCCGCCATTTCGATGCCGTTTTGTGTTGAAAAGTTGTCTATTTTGAAAAATTCGTTCGCAAAAGAGTAGGAAATATCGAAACTTTCCAGTACTTCCTTGACGCCATTGTCTACTTTATCGTGCAGAATAGCGAGAAATAAGTGTTGTACATCAACAGTTTGTTTGCTTTGTATGCGTGCTTCAAGTACAGCCAATTTGAGTATATTGTTAGCTTGTTCGTTCAGTACTATATCGGCAGGATAGGACATCTGGTCCTGTTCTGAGTTGCGAACACGTTCTTCCAACAGTCTTTTTATATCCTCTAAGTTAAGGTTAAAATTCCCAAACAATTTACTGATAACTCCTTCCCGTTCTCTAAGAATGGCAAGCATAATGTGTTCTGGAGCCACAGAACGGCTCGCCAATCGCTCGGCTTCCTCTCTGCTGTGTGACAGAACCTCTGAAACTTTGGGTGAAAACTGATTTATCATATAGTTCTTATACCTTTCTTTAAATGTTATTTGGCTTTTGCCGTTGTTTGATTTATATTGCAAATGGTATGCCAAAGAATAAAAAATGGCAAGCGGAAACATTTGTGTTTCTTCTTGCCATTTCTATGTTTATAGTGCTTCGTCGTCGGGTTTGCGAATGTTTCTCACCTTTTTCGTCTTGAGGTGCTTCTTCTTTCGCAACCAAGCGGCCTTACGCTGTTCGTATTCTTCGTAGTGTTTTTCAAGAAAGTTATCTGCCATGGAACTTGCTATATACCACCGACATCTTTATGTTACCCTTCGATTTATCGCCTCCAACCAACATTGTGCTGGTGAGTCCCATATAGTGTGACACCTTATTTATTATAAGATTTTCGTTCTCATCTTTCGTTGTTGTAACCTCAACAGGTATTACAAGGGCTTTACCCCAGTTTGCATTGCTACCTGCTGTTGCGCGGTTTTGAACGAAATAGTTGATGAGTCCTTCTACATTATTGAACTTATAGCTGTTCGTTTGTTGGTTATAGACAGCAAGGAACGATGTTTTATTGTCTGGAATCTTGCTTTCGTTGAAGAAAGGCTCAGCCTTTTCGGTTGGCAAAAGAAGTACATAACCTGGTATGCCCATGTTGTAACTCGATGCCGTTTGATTAACATAACGCTGCAATTCAAACTTAGCTGAGTTCAAAGTGTCGTTCTCATGTCCGTTCATAATGTCGTTTATAGGAAGCTCTATTTCGGTAAACAAACCTGCAGGTGTCTTCAAATACGATGCATTATTGTTGCTAGCGAGTGCCTGTAGTTGGGTTTTATCGAACACAAAGTTGGTCAACTGCAATACTTCCTCAGTGCTGGTAAGGTGTGTTGTACCTGTTTTTACCTTGTTACCGTCCTTCATATCCTTATACTTATAGTATATTACGAGCTGTACGGCAGCTATTCCAGCAATCGAACCCAAGCCATTCGTTACCTTAAAGTAGAACCCTGGGCACACATTATTGAGGAAATTGTAGATGTTATGGAAGTTGTTTGGATTCGCATAATACTGCTGCATCATGTACGTTCCATAGTTATTGTAGGTCTTTCCAGCCTTATCTGTGTACGCATCGTTTAGCTTTACGCGTATATTTGGCGTATGGTTCTTGTCTTTTTTTATGCTGTCGGGCACCGAAAACTCGGTTAATGTGTAGGTACTACTTACTTCTAACCCATTGTTAGCCGCTGTTCTGATGTATCCTTCAGCCTCTGGATCAAAGTTAGAATAGTACTGTCGGCCTTCTTTAGCGGGCTTATCAAGCTCGTAAGTAGTGATTTTCATCAACGCCAGAGAGTCTCCGAAGTGAGTAGGGTAGTACAAACGCAGTTCGCAAGAGTCTGCAATGATATTGCCATTGGCGTCTTTGCTCGTTACAATGCCTTGTTCTGGCATCTCATAGTTAGGCAACACGTAGAGTTGCGTCATGAGATTAGCTGTTACATCCGACTGTGTTTCGGGGTCTTTCATCTTTCCCAGGAAGCCATCAGACGACCTTGAGATGATGTTGCTGGCTAAAACGCTGTGCGAACCAATATTAAATGTATCGGCTTGTACGTTAAGTTTGTCTGCTTGATCTGTAAGCGAACCACCTATTCCATTGGTAGTATCGGTACAAGAAGTTAGGGTCAACGCTACAAGAGCGAAGCCAAAAGCTAATATTTTTGCTTTCATTCCATTATTTTATTGTAGAACTCGGTATATCTTGTTTGTATATCGGCTTCGTTTTCTGGCTGCATTAGAATTTCCTTTTTGCTATCTACGGCATACTGCATCAACTCTTTATTTACGTTGTTGCTTGTTTGTATGATGCCGTCGGAGTAGTCAATAACGAGTTTTCCTAATTCTTTGAAGTCGAAATTGTCGCCATATTTCTCTATCTTACTAAGCTCTGCGCTCTTGAACTCGAGGCATTGCTTGAACTTTTTGCCTAGACTATCACTGGGTTGCTCGGTAAATAATGATGTAACAATCTTTGATTTGGCAAACTGTGGTTCGTCTTTATAAGCCGTTTTAACGTAGAAAGGTATCACAGAAGACATCCAACCTTGGCAATGAATAATGTCTGGCGCCCACCGTAGCTTCTTAACTGTTTCCAAAACACCGCGTGCAAAGAAGATAGCACGCTCTCCGTTGTCGGGGTAATCATTGCCTAACTCGTCCTTAGTCATAGCTAAGCGCTTTTGGAAATAGTCTTCGTTATCGATGAAATATACCTGAATGCGTGTCTGTGGTATGCTCGCCACCTTGATAATCAGTGGGTGATCCATCTCATCAATGATGAGATTCATGCCTGAAAGGCGTATAACTTCGTGCAGTTGGCCGCGTCGTTCGTTGATAGCTGCCCATTTTGGCATAAATGTACGAATCTCGAAACCGGCGTCTTGCATATGTCGTGGCATGTCTGCACCAAAGATTGACATCTCCGAATTAGGGACATACGGAGCGATTTCTTGGTTTATGAACAATACTTTCTTTCCCATTTAATAATAGTTTACTACTTGCAAAGTTACAAAAAAAACTTGAAATTGAGTCCTTTATCTATCGAAATCCTGTTTAAAAGGTTGAATATTGACATATTTTTAGCGAATTCTTACGAGTTTTAAATAAAATTGTTGTTACTTTGCACCATAAATATAGAAACTTAATAATGGTAATATTTGAAAGGATTGTCGATTTACAGAACGAGCTTTTCCAGCTCCGTAAGCAGGGAAGAACCATTGGATTGGTGCCTACAATGGGCGCGTTGCACGATGGGCACGCTTCTTTGGTAAAACAAAGTGTGCAGCAGAACGATGCAACGGTGGTATCGGTGTTTCTCAATCCTACCCAGTTTAACGACAAAGGCGACTTGGATCGCTATCCACGCACGTTGGAAGCTGATTGCAAACTGGTGGAATCGTGTGGTGCCGACTATGTTTTTGCGCCATCGGTAAGCGAGATGTATCCTACAACAGATACGCGTCAGTTTGAGTTTCCGCCACAATCAACAGTCATGGAGGGTGCTAAACGACCAGGACACTTTAACGGTGTATGTCAAGTTGTCAGCCGATTGTTCTACATTGTACGCCCTAATAGAGCTTATTTTGGTGAAAAAGACTGGCAGCAGATAGCTGTTGTGAAGCGTCTTGTAGACTTTATCAACATGAATATTGATATTGTTGAGTGTCCTATCGTACGAGATGAAGACGGATTAGCAAAGAGTTCGCGCAACTCATTGCTCTCTTCCGATGAGCGTGCTATAGCTCCTCATATATATAAGGTGTTGAAATCGAGTACCAAGGAAATGGGTATGCTAAGCGTTCAGGAACTCCACGACAAGGTAGTAACAGAGATAAACGCTGTTGATGGCTTAGAAGTTGAATACTTCGATATTGTAGATGGCAACACCTTGCTGCCTGTTCTGTCATGGGACGATACTCCTTACGTGGTAGGTTGCATCACGGTTTATTGTGGTAAAACGCCTATCCGATTGATTGACCATATTAAATATAAGGGTTAAACGAATATGCAAATCGAAGTACTGAAAAGTAAATTACACTGTGTTAAGGTTACAGAAGCTAACCTTAACTATATGGGAAGCATCACTATCGACGAAGATTTGATGGATGCTGCCAATATGATTGCAGGTGAAAAGGTTCAAGTTGTAGACAACAATAATGGCGAACGACTTGAAACTTACATCATAAAGGGCGAACGAGGCACAGGCTGTATCTGTTTGAATGGAGCTGCGGCACGTAAGGTTCAAGTAGGAGATACAATCATAATCATTAGTTATGCCTTGATGGATTTCGAAGAAGCGAAGACCTTTAAGCCTACAGTAGTGTTCCCTAAAGAGGGCAATCGCGTGTAATTCGTTGCCTTCCTTATCTTGTAATAAGCGTAGGGAAATGATAGAAAAATTGTAAACTCTTTTCAAGCGAATAGATATTGTGTAACCAGCTGTATAACAATGCGTTGTAATACCCATTGTTTTGCGTTGTAAAAGAGCCTATATTACACGGCAAAAGCGCCTGTTTTGCATTGCAAGACAGGCGCTTTTGCAATACAAAACAAATCTTCTCGGTTTTTGTATGTGTTTTTTTAACAAAATCATGGGTATAGTTTGAAGTTTTTATATAGTTTCTATAAAGCCCCAACACACCTATACTTTCTAACTGATATAGCTTTTTGAAGAGTGTATGAACCCTACCATTAAAAAGCATAAATCCCGAACTTCCATTGGAAATTCGGGACTATGTTGTTTGTTTGGAATAGTTTTGTTTGTTTCGCTTTACGCTTCTGGTGTTTGTGTTTTAGCAGCGTATGCTTCTTCAGAGAGTACTGAGACTTTGCTCTTGTTGTACTTTCCTCTGTGGAAGTAAACGATACCATTTGCCAAAGCATACAATGTATCGTCTTTACCCTGCGCTACATTCTCACCTGGGTAGTGCTTGTTACCACGCTGGCGAACGATAATGTTGCCCGCAATAATCTTCTGACCACCGCCGATTTTAACACCTAAACGCTTTGAATGTGATTCGCGTCCGTTCTTAGAACTACCGACACCTTTTTTATGAGCCATTTCTTGTCCTCCTAATTTAAGCGTTAATTGTTTTAATCTCTACCTGTGTGAAGTGTGAACGATGACCGTTCTTCTTGCGATAATCCTTACGGCGCTTCATCTTGAAGACGATAACTTTGTCACCCTTCACTAGTGGATTAATCACTTCAGCTACTACTTTTGCACCATTAACAGTAGGTGCGCCAACTGTGACAGCTCCCTCTTTGTCTAAGAGAAGAACCTTGTCAAACTCAACAGTCTTACCTTCTTCCGCATCTTTGATGTGGTTTACGAAGATCTTTTTGCCTTCTTCGACTTTAAACTGTTGACCGTTAATTTCTACAATTGCGTACATTTTATATATTGTAAACGGTTAAACCGGTAGGCGGCGGAGCATCTTTCCCGCACTTATTCGACCTAAGCGGCATAAAAACTGTGCAAAGTTACTAAATAACTTTCTATTTATGATAGTTTAAGGGTAGTGAGATTAACTTATTAGGAAGAATTAACAAAGATTATCTAATATAAGTCTTGAGACGCGTATGCCTGTGTTTTGTGGTCGCTGCAATAGGTATTGGTAGATCGTTTCTTTAGGTTCTACAACCTGACGGCCGTTCTTTTTAAGGCTCGATGCGTTGATTAAATGTAGTCCATCTCTGTGCCAAACGGCAAATCCAAGGTGGGTTGTATCAAGGTTTAGCTTATTGGTTGTAATGGCAATAATGTCTCCATTGCGTACCACTTTGCGCAGTAATTCGGTGTTAGTAAGCTGCTTTTTGGGTATGTACGGGACGATAGTACCATTGGTTTGGTCTTCTAACTTCTTCAAAGCAGCCACCCTTTGCGGACGATTACGTAGCATATCGTAAGCGTTCGGATTCTCGCTCATATAGTTAATCTTTAGTTTTTGCGTAGCTGTAAAGGGCGGATTGGGTGCAGAAATCTCTTTTACGTAGCCCATTTGTTGGTTATCGGTAACCCACCACTGGTAGTAATGCAGTCTGTTTTCGTAGGCAAGACATCCTTGTCGGTATCGTATGTTTTGTAACATACGTGTAAAATCGCTGTAACGACTGAGGTTCTTATCCACGCAAAGTACAACAGCAATTACATATTCCAGGTAGGTTGTGCAGTCCATTTCCCTTGTATTCACCACCAACATCTCCTCGTTGTTGCGGTCAAGCGTATGCGCAACGTATGGAATACCGACAAAGTGGCGGGCCGCTTTCAGTATGATGTCCTCCTTAGATAGCTTCGTTCGCAGCGGTAAGAGCTGTGCAAGCAGACTCTCTATGCGGCTGGCATCAGACGATACAGCCTTCGTTGTGCCCTGCTGACTATATTTTGTTACTTCCGCAGTAGGCTTATTACCCATGGTTTGCGTGGTAGTTGGGTTGCTTATAAAGAGCAAAATAAGAAGTAAAAGAATCCTTATTGCTTTCATTTCAACGCAGTTTTAGATTTATTTTTCTTCAGTTTTCCACGTTTGCCGAAGTTCATTCCGGCGTAAACGTTTACATTTCCGAAGAGATTACTCGTTGATAATCCATTATCATGGTAGTTGAATGCGTGCATAATAGCACTTGAACCAACATACCACTTCATGTTATTCCACACCAATCCAAGTCGTACCGTTGCATTGATATCGATGTTATTCGATATGATTCGGCTTAGCGAGAAGTTCTCTTCCACTATTTTTCCGCTGTTATGCTTATAGGCCAAGCCGATAGTAGCCGAACCAGCGAGCAGCCAGTTGCGTGCAAACACGTAGTTATAGGCATATCCACCGCTTACGGCAATGTTGGTATAACGTATCTTTTCGGGTTTAAGCGAACCCTCAACGTCCTCATATTTGGTTTTCATCTTGAGGTTATTGAACACCAAACGATAGAATTCGGGCCAATCAACTTAGTGTGTGCCTTGTATAACCTATTCCAATGATTGGACTACCAGCCGATTTGCGTTGCACAGTGCTCTGACTGAAGGCAGCAGGGTAGGAGAAACGGCGATGATTAAAGATATAATAGATGTTGAAACCCTTTAGTTTCGATTCCACACCATCGAATTCCATGCCGTTCAAAGGGGCGGTATCAATATTGTCGCCCATTGAAAATCGGCGTATTTTAAAGTCCTGTCCTGTCTTCCGATAGTAGAGATCGATGCCTACTCGTGCGCTGTAAAGACTGAGGTCGAACTCTTTTCGCTTCTGTTCAGAGTTGTTGAAGAAAGGGTGTTTAATATCAATGGTGTATCCAAGGAATATCCATCGCCAGCCCGCATAAGGTCCAATGCGCATTGTTGGTTCGGGTGCAAGCGTCAGATGGTGTTCTTGTTGGCTGTTCAGAACGTACACTTCAAAGTTGTTTGTGTTCTGTACCATCACCGTAAAGTTGTATCGTTGTGGTTCGATGTAGTTGGTATCTACATCGTTCATTGTGTCTTTCTTTTTCTCACCAGCATTCTGTTGGTATCTGCGTTTACGTCGAGTAGTGTCTGGACGTTGCCATTTCACACTATCCAAGCATTGCCATTCATCATTATTATGAATGGTTTTCCAACCGTTTTCTGCCCTTGTTGTAGGGGCTGAAAGCAGCATAGCAAGCAAAGTATGATAGTTTTAGTAAGCATTGAATTAGTATTTGCCTAATATTCTGTCCATTACCCAGTTGGTAGGAGTAGCTTCTATGCTGTTAATTTCGCACTTTCCATACCCTTGAAGGTCCTGTACTACCGACCGAATCAATGGTTCTTGCACAAAGTGCGGGTTCTTAATGTCGATGTATTCCATGCCTTGACTGGTGTAAAGCGTAATGGGATCGTAGTTATATACGGAGAAAACGATGCGTCCTTCCGTACCATAAATCTCTATACTGTCTTCTTTTGCGCTATCGTGAGCGGTAAAACTCCACGAGCCACTGCCACAAAGTCCACTCTCAAAGCGGAATACTGCGTTCACAGTATCCTCCGATTCAAACATGCCAGTGCGGTTTGCGATGTATCCGTGTGCCTTTACGATGATGCCGAAGAAGCTCTGAAGCAAGTCTATCTGGTGCGGGGCGAAGTCGTAAAAATATCCTCTGCCGCCCTCTTGTTGCTCCAATCGCCATGGTTTTTCCTCCAGTTTGTCGTTGTCGAGTTCCTCTGCTGGCACGGCAAAGCGTATCTGTACGCTAAGCACCTTACCAATAGCACCGCTTTGCAAAATCTCTTTCACCTTTTTAAAATAAGGTAAGTATCTGCGATAATAGGCTACAAAGCAAGGCACTCTCGTCTGTTCTGCTACACGATTGATGCGTACGCAGTCGTCATACGACGCTGCCAACGGCTTTTCTATTAGGCAAGGCTTCCCTGCTCGCATCGCCATTATGGCATAAGTGGCGTGCGCTGATGGTGGCGTTGCTATGTAAATGGCGTTCACATTAGGGTCGTTCACAAGTAGTAGTGGGTCTGTGTACCAGCGCGAAATATCGTGTTGGTTAGCATAAGTGCGTGCGCAACGTGCATTTTGGTTGTATACGGCTTGGACATGCGACTCGGTTACAGCGTTAAAAGCGGCTCCCGACTTGCGTTCCGTAGTCTCTCCAAAACCAATAAATCCCCAAGAGATATGCTTCATTGTTATTTTCTTTTCTGCAAAAATACAACTTTTTGTTGAATAATATCCCTGCTTCTACAAAATATATATAATGTGAAAGTGAAATCAGAAAAATATTATTAAATTTGCAAAGAAACAAAAAAACCTGTCTTAATATGAGGAAAATTAACCTATTACTAATGCTCCTGCTGGTTAGCACATTTGCTTTTGCACAGCAATTCAAGCAGTATTTCGAAGATGCAACGCTTCGTTTGGACTACAACTTCGCTGGAAACGCAAGCCATCAAGCCATTGCTGTAGACGAACTTTGCCGTATTCCAAGATGGTATGGCAAGACTCAGAGGCTCAGCGAGCTTCCGTTAGAAGGCAATGGTCAGATAACGGTACGCGACCACCGCACGCAGAAAGTCATTTTTCGCAACTCTTTCTCTACACTTTTCCAAGAATGGCTCACCTACGACGAGGTAAAAACCACCTCAAAGTCGTTCGAGAATGTGTTCCTTGTGCCTTTTCCAAAAGATACAGTAGATGTTACGGTAGAACTACGCGATAGCCATCACAAGATAATGACGTCGCTCACACATACCGTTGTACCTACGGATATACTGATTCGACGTATCGGTGAGAAGCACATAACGCCTTACGAAACGCTCCAAAGAGCTGCCGACCCAGCGCGTTGCATACACATTGCCTATATTGCAGAAGGCTATACAGATGCCGAAATGCCCGCTTTCATAGACGATTGCCGCACGGCAATGGAGGCTTTGTTTGCCCACGAACCTTTTAAATCGCTACGCGACTGCTTCAATGTGGTAGCTGTGAAATCGCCATCGGCAGAGAGTGGCACCTCAAATCCGGGCAAAGGAATATGGAAAAATACTGCTTTGCACTCTAAATTCAATACATTCTACAGCGACAGATACCTTACAACGCTGCACTTAAAGACCCTTCATAACTGGTTAGCAGGTACTCCTTACGAGCATATCATTGTATTAGTGAACACCGAAAACTATGGTGGAGGCGGCATTTTCAACTCATATAACCTCTCAATGGTGCGACACAGAGCTTTCAAACCAGTGGTTGTACACGAGTTCGGACACTCTTTTGCTGGTCTTGGCGACGAATATGGCTACGGAGATATGCCTATGTATCCAAGCGATACAGAGCCTTGGGAACCTAATCTGACCACGCTTGTAAACTTAAAGGCCAAGTGGGCCGACATGGTAAAGAAGGGAACACCGCTTCCAACACCGCAACCTGCCGACCTTGACAAGCCGAATGCCGACCAAAGCAAGTGGAAAATAGGCGCTTACGAGCCTGCTGGCTATGCCAAACATGGTGTATATCGCCCTTATCCTGATTGCCGAATGCGCACCAACGAGAACCCTAACTTCTGTCCAGTGTGCCAGCGTGCCATCACAAAACTGATTAAATTCTACACAGAATAAGGTGTAATAACATAAAGGCAGGTACTGAATGCAATTGCTTTCGTACCTGCCTTTTTCTATTGTTTGTCCTATTTGGGACTGCAAAACCTAAGTTTTCTAAACTTCCTGCACATTCTTTCTGATTGTGTATAAACTTACACTATTGTGTGGTAAATATACGATTGCAAAACGATACATATACTTTGACTTTGCAATATAGGCTCTTTTGCCTTCTAAAACAGCCTCTTTTGCACGACAAAACAGGCCCTTTTGCGCTGCAATATAGGTGCTTTTAGAATGCAAAACCAATTCTTTCGTTTTCTTTATGTATTTTCTTTACAAAGTAAGAGCAGTTTTGTATCATGGTTTTGCAACTTGGCGAAGGTAGGCGAGAGGCCTCTTCAACAAGTTAATAGTTAGAATGTAGTCAGGTGTTTCGGTATAAAAGGCTGTAGAAATCAACCTGCCTAAAAACGAAAAACCCCTTCAACCAAACAGTTGTAAGGGGCATTTTGTTGTTGGATATATCAATTAATTCTATTTCAGTTCGTATATTTCGCTGGGCACTTTACGGCGTAACACCTCCACAACGAAGTCTACACCCGCCACTAAACCATGACTTGCCATTTCGCTTGTAACCGCTTTTCTAGCCAATTCGGGGTGGTTGTTCTCGTCGCTAAGATGGCAAAGCCACACGTGTTTAAGTCCGAGTGTAGCGTTTTCCACTATAGTTTGTGCGCAATCAGCGTTACTAAGATGTCCTGTTTGGCTCATGATGCGCGCCTTGAGGTACTGCGGATAGGGTCCAGCCGTAAGCTTTTCGGGTTCGTAGTTGGCCTCGATGACCAAGTAATTGGCCTTCGATACGAAGCTACGAATCTCATCTGTAACGTGTCCGCAGTCGGTAACGAGAGTGAAAACAACCCCTTCGTGCTCCACACAGTAGCCCACACAGTCGGTACTATCGTGTGGAACAGCAAACGGAGTAATGGTAAATTCGCCTATTTGTATGGTCTTTCTCTTCTCAACGTACCGCACTTGGCCTGGTGCAACCTTCTTTTTAACGCACCAGTTATTGTTTATTCCTTGATGAACCTCCTTGGTTGCATACACAGGAATAGCGTAGTTCTCGCTTAAATTGCCCACCGACTTAACGTGATCGGCATGGTCGTGCGTTATAAAAATATTATGAATCATGGAGAAGTTCAGCCCGTAGCTTTGCAAATACTTCTTCATCGACCGAAAGCCGATGCCGCAATCGATGATGATTCCGTCGGTTTCGGTGTATAAAAAGTAGGCGTTACCACTGCTTCCGCTTCCCAAAGATATGAATTTTAGCATTGTTTTTTAATTTGCTGCAAAAGTAATAAAATTATTTAGCAATACACGATGTTGTGTCATCGAGTTTCTTTTGTATTGCCGTTTTCACTTTCGTTAAGTCCTAAAGCAGGTTCCGACCTCTTTAGAACGGCAATCCGACAGCGAAATGGAAGGTGAAATCGCGACCAAAATTAGGGTGAACGATGGGGTAATGAGCTCTTCCGGTCGAGTAAGCAGGGTCTATCGCCTTCATACCAGCGTCGAAACGCAAGATAAAATAGTTGAAGTTAAGGCGCAATCCCAGTCCGTAGGCAGCCGCAATCTGTTGAAAGAACCTATTGAAACGGAACTGACCGCCAGGTTGTTCGGCATATTCTCGGAGAGTCCAGATGTTGCCTGCATCGATAAAAGCTGCCCCGTCGAATTTCCAAAATAGGCGTGTGCGGTACTCAGCATTAAGGTTTAACTTCAAATCACCCGTCTGATTGATGAAGTCAATGCGCCCATCGGTGCCACGAAAACTACCCGGTCCCAATTCTCTAACACTCCAACCGCGCACCGAATTAGGCCCTCCTGCAATGTAACGCTTCTCGAATGGCAGCACTTTACTATTGCCATAGGGATACGCAATGCCGAAATCAGCGTGCAAAGCAAGCGAGTTGAGAGGGTCAAATCGCAATATGCGAGTGAAAGAGAAGTCGAATTTAAGGTATTGCGCATAGGCAATGTTGAATATTTTAGACTGTCCTTGCTCGTTTTTCTTAAACTTCGACACCTTATCAACGAGCGAAAGGAAGTTTCCCGCAGACTCTATCTTGGCCTTAATGGCCACATCGTCGTTCCTATTATAGCTTATGCTGAACCCCGAACGTATGATAAAGAGGTCCTCATAGTTGTATCGCAGTATGGCGTTGCGGTTCGAAACGTTGTCAAGATAGTCTGTTTTGAAGCGCTCACTAATCCATGGCATGTAGACATAGCTTAGGTCTGGCGCCTCAAGTTCGTAGTTTAGGTTGCGCTTAGCGTTACTCCAGTTGTACTTCCAGGCCGCTGAAAAGACACGACGGTGGAACTCTGGTCGGTCTTGGAAGTCCCAACTGACCGACAATTCAGATACAGCGTTGCTGTGGCGGCGGAACTCTCGCGTAGAGAAAGGTGCAAGAAAGCGCGGGAATTGCAGTCTTGCTTGCACGCCATACTCTTCGTAATTGTGGTTGCTGTAGCCCTCTAAGCCCTTAATAGCCTCGAAAGCAGCACGCAATTCCAAGCTAAACAATTCGCTTCCGTGGAATAGATTGCGGTTCTGATAAGTAAGAACAGCCGCTGCACCAAGGTCTCCTGCAGTGTTCGTACCTTCAGGTTGGAACGAAAACGTGTTAGGTTTGGTGTGCGAAAGTTTTATATTCGTTTCCAAAAAGCGCAGCGACACCGGTGTATAATCGAATATCTTGCCGATGGTAACAGAGTCAAACTGTGGCATTTCCCTAAATTCTATGTCGGTAAAGCGTATCGTTCCCAACCTCGCAAAGTTGTTATAAGTGTTTTGAAGGTCGGTTGCTGAGAAGTATTTGCCCGGTTCTATGAGCGTATTATCGGCTATAACGCCGCGTCGAAGGTGCAGTCCGGTCGAGTCTCCGGGCATAACGTTCACTTTACCAATGATGTAACGAGGGTGTAAAGTAGGCTGCCTATCTGCCGCAGACTCTTTGTATTTCGTAAGATGGAGCGTTACATCTACGCCACGAGAGCCCCTGATTGTGTCCGCCGTATAGTAGATATAGTCTTTGTTAAAGCGGTAATAGCCATGGTTATTCAGCACTTTTGTAATGCGTTTGCGTTCGTTATCGAGTGCTGCAACAGTAAATTGGCGTGGCTGATTGGCGTTAATACCTTGCGAAAGTTCCGTTTTTAGAAGGTCAGCAATAGCCGAATCCTGTATATCATAGTTAAAACGAGTTATCTGAAAGGGCTCTCCGGGAATCAAAGTATATATTGCTTTGAGCTTTTTGCCCCTCACTTTCGTGTTAAGAGCTACACGAGCGTTCATGTATCCCATATTGTTCATCGCCACGCGGAGGTCTTCACACGACAGACGAGCCTGCAAAGTGTCGTAGTAAACAGGCTTTTCTCCAATTCGTTGTAGCGTTTTGTTGATCCATTTTGTAGTATCTCGCCCTGCCAAAGAGTAAGTTCCGAGTGGTATTTTAAACACAGAGAACCACCGAGAGTTCTCTTTTTGGCGCACATACTGTGCCAACTGCGACGCGTTAAAGTCGGCCGCATCAGAGCGAAGCTCCACTTTGTCGAGCAAATAGCTACCGTCTGCCACAAACTTATCGGTCGAACACGACGCAAATAGTGTTGCTAAGGTGACAAAAAACAGTAAAAAATATATATGGAAACCTTTTATTCTAAGCATCAATACCGCTAAATTTTTGCGCAAAGATACTAAAAAGTTAGCAGTAAAAGCGTGCAAACAGATAGTTTTTTGTATTTTTGTAGGGTGATATCTAAGAACAAAATAAAACTCGTTCGGGCACTCGAAACGAAGAAAGGAAGGGAAAAGCAGGGGCTATTTGTAGCTGAAGGACCTAAAGTAGTGGGCGATTTGCTTACTGCTGGGTTCGAATTGGTGGAATTGTTTGAGGAAGAAGAGGACATCAAAAAGGTGTCGTTCCTACAACATCCACAAGGAAAGCTGGGCATATTCAAGCTCCCTCAGACCACCAAAGAGGGCAACGGCGAAGGTGAAACAGCTGCCGAAGGAGAGCAGCAAGTAGCACTTGGCAAACACGAACTGGCCCTTGCGCTCGATGGAGTGCAGGATCCTGGCAATCTCGGAACCATCATTCGTGTGGCCGACTGGTTCGGAATAACACGCATTTTCTGTTCTATGGATACGGCAGACTGCTGGAGTCCGAAGGTGGTACAGGCTACGATGGGAAGTATTGCAAGGGTTAGGATGCAATACTTGAACCTAAACGACCTAATAAACACACTTCCAAAGGATTATCCTATCTATGGAACGCTGCTCGATGGCGAGGATATTTACGCTGAAAACCTCACTACTAATGGTCTTATTGTGATGGGAAACGAAGGCAAAGGCATATCGGAAGACATACGAAAGCGGGTGAACAGAAAGTTGTTGATACCCAATTTCTCAGTCGGAACTACACGTGCCGAATCGTTAAATGTAGCCATTGCAACCGCCATAGTATGCTCAGAGTTTAAGCGAAGAACCTAATAGAAACCGCCCAATACACAGAAAAGCAGTGTAGCAGGCCGACAATAACAATCTAAAAGCAACTGACAATATGGACGAATTAGTAAAAGAACGCAGCGTAAAGAGCTGCATTGCCTTGGGCTATCAGCACTGGCAGCAACACCTAAGCGATACTTTTCGGGGCACATTCATGTACCTTCTCTTTAGTGCTGTTATGTTTACATCAGCTCTTATCTCTGCTTTAATGGGTGCTCCTAAATGGCTTTCTATCATACTTTTAGTTGTATCGCTGTTCGATATATCAAGAAAGGTAAGACGAATATCAGGCGAAAAGGAAACAGGAAAGTTGGGAAAGAAACAGATTATGAGGAATCTCGGCTATTACCTCAGCTTTGTTTGTCTTTCGTCAGTACTTAGATTGTGCGTTATATGTGTGATAAGTGCGCCACTTTTGTTGCTCCTTTACATGTATTGGTTAAACTATGAAACGATGAAAGCAGGCGATCCATCATCTCTTACCACCACCTACTGGGTGCTGACAGGGCTTACAGCCTTCGACACCTTCGTTGCAGTGCGCTTCATCGGAACTTGGACCGCTTATGCCGAACTATACGTTTACGGTACGATGATCGCTCGCCAACAAGCCAGAAAGTAAGCCAAAGCAGCATCATTGGCAAGTTAAGACAAGCAATCAGACGCACTTTCGCCTTTGTTTCGGCCTATTCCAACTATTTCAATCCAACCCCATTAGTTGGCAAAATCCTTTTGCCGACCCTACGTTTTTTACACGAAAAAGCGACCTTACAACTGTAAATATTTTTTCAAAGCATAACTATTGCGTAACGTTATGACTATCAATGCGTTGCAATAGAGCTTGTTTTGCATTGCAATATAGGCCCTTTTCCGTTGCAAAACAGCCGCTTTTACAAGCCAAAAGCGTTTCTATCGTTTTTTACTACTATTTTCTTTACAAAATAATTCTCCTTTTCTCACCATTTCATAGGTCGAATACCGCTTGGTTACGGCACCCAAAACAGTCCACTAAAACGTAGCAATGGCAACGTTCCCACGCCGTAGTAGCTCCGCATTGTTGATGCTTGCAGCGTGCAGAACACTTTTTTCGGCTATCGTTCGGCTATCTCTTTTCTTTTTCGTACTTTTGTCTTCATAACCCACCCACAAGCTATGAAGGAAATGGAAACATACCACTTGCTCGACGAAAGTCAGCAAAAAGTAGTAGAAGCACAGCACGGACACCACCTTGTTTTGGCCTCGCCAGGCTGCGGAAAGACGCATATACTTGCCCAACGCATACGCCATGCGCGCCAACAGGGCTTAGATTATGCCGATATGCTGTGCCTAACGTTCACCAATCGTGCTGCTCGCGAAATGCAAAACCGTATTCGCTTCGTGATGAAAGAAGACGATACAAGCAGTCTGCAAGTGGGCAACGTACACCATTTCTGTTCCAAATTCTTGTTCGAAGAGGGGAAAGTGCCTGCCGATACCTCCATCATCGACGACGAAGAAGCCATCAGTATTATCGCCGAATACAGGCAAGAAGGCGAAGACTCCGTAATGAACAACTACAAAAAGCAGCAAGAATACAAGCAGATAATACTGTTTTCGCACCTCATGTTCCAAATGAAGCATGGCCACGAATGGAAGTATTACCTCCACCCAGAGTGCTTTACCGACAACGATAGAGAAGCGATTAAGCACATTTGCCACTCGCAAGGCAAGCCATTCAGCGAGCAAACGGTATTGGAAATATACGAAAATGCCATGCTATATGCCGACGAAGCCAACTCGCCCTACGTAAACCGACAGCTGGCAGAAGCCCTTCGAGCACTCGTAACAAAGATGTATTACGCCCAACTGTTTGCCACTTACAAACAGGAACACGCTATGTTAGACTTCGAAGACCTGCTGCTCCATACCTATAATATATACAAAGCAGACGCAACATGCCCCAAATACAAGTGGATTCAGGTAGACGAAGTGCAGGATTTGAACGCTATGCAACTTGCCATTATCGACCTGCTGGTGGCTGACGACGACCCAATGGTGATGTATCTGGGCGACGAGCAGCAAGCCATCTTCTCGTTTATGGGCGCAAAAATAGAAATATTGAGTTTGCTGAAAACCCGTTGTAAAGGCAATATACACCACCTATTGCAGAACCATCGTTCGCCCAAATATCTCTTAGACGTGTTCAACGACTATGCAGAGCACCAGTTGCACATCGACAAAGAACTGCTTCCGCTCACCGATAACAACGATAAAGCAGGGCAGGGCGACCTCGTTGTGCTGGTAAGCAATACAGTAGAAGACGAAACCGACGCCGTTGCTGCAACATCGGAACGACTGTTTCAGCAAGACGCAGAGGCGACAACGGCAGTAATTGTAAACGCAAACGCCGATGCCGATAAGGTAAGTAGAGCCTTAGACCGCTACAATGTGAACCATTTAAAGGTGTCGGGGCGCGACCTTTTCGATACTCCTGCAATGAAAACACTTATCTCCCACATCTCATTGCAACACAACGAGCAGAACATATTGGCGTGGTCGCTGCTCATGAAAGGCCTAAAGGTGTTCGAAAGTAAGGGTCTTGCACGCCGATTCCTACACAAATTGCGCCAATTATCGCTCTCTCCGACCGATTTTCTGCTCTATTCGGACAGCAATTACACCACCGACTTCTTGCAAAAGTATAGCAATGGCGACCTCGTAGTGTTTGATACAGAGACCACAGGGCTTAATATCTTCGCCGATGATATCATAGAAATAGCGGCAATACGCTGCATAAGGGCGAGATAGTGGGCGAACCGCTCGACCTTTATATACGTACCGACAAACCAATTCAGCCCAAACTCGGTGAGAAAGAGAACCCAATGTATGCCATTTACCACCAAAAGATGCACAGCCGACAACTACTTTCGCCTGCTGAAGCCCTGCAACAGTTCTGGCAATATGTGGGCGATGCAGCACTGTTAGGGCATAACGTTGCCTACGATAGCAACATATTAGATTACAATATGTGCCGATATACGCCTGCCGACCGCATGAAAAACCATACGAACCCCTGCTTCGACTCGCTTAAACTCATACGTCTATTGGCGCCAGGTCTGCCATCTTACAAGTTGGAAAAACTTTTAGAACACTTCCAACTTGCAGGTATCAACTCGCATCAAGCCATCGACGACGTTGCAGCAACCATCTCGCTGGTTCGCCTTTGTGCCGAAAAGGCAGCACAACAGCAACCACAACAAGTCGCCTTCATGACCCACAAACAGGTGGTTCCCTATGTAAAACGACTTCGCGATGCCTATGCTCCGCTTTACAATGCTACACTTTCGCAACGCTACGAACTGAAAACGGGCAGCGAAAAGGCTTTGGTGGAAGAGGTGAAGAACGCCTACAACGAATTGAAAGCACAAGGACTGATGGGCGAGATAGAGCGTTTACCATACTTCTTGCGCTACTTAGAGTTCGACTTACTGGCCGATGAACACTTGCCTAATGCTCTTATTGAACAGATAAACCGCTATATGCTGGAAATCAGTACGATGAAAGAGAGCGACTTTTGTAATAGTAAGAGCCTTAAAGAACGTGTCTACGTTACTACTGTACACAAGGCAAAGGGACTTGAATTCGACAATGTCATCGTCTTTGATGCCGCTTCTGAGCGCTATCCCAATAAGCGAAACACCACCGAAAAGCAGAATCAAGAAGACGCACGCAAGTTCTATGTTGCCATGTCGAGGGCCAAACGCCGCCTCATAGTAGCCTATTCGCTTACCGCTCGCGACTGGCACAACGTGTCGTACACACGAGAACTCACTCCATTTATGGATAGCATAGTCCATTATTTCGAAGGTTAGCCCATTCCAAACAGCTATTTTAGTTCATTAAAGATACATTTTTTAAGAAATAACAGCCGAATTGTTGTAAATTCAAAATATTCTTATTACATTTGCAATGAAGTGTTTAGAACCGACGCTTCTAACAGAACCATGCACACATAACCGACTTGACTATCTGGAAAATCATCTCTTTTGAGCAAGAGAAACTTCATTTTTATAACTTACTCACTCATTTTTTTAAACGCATATATTTATGAAAAAGAATCAAATTTATTGGGTGCTTGCACTCGTCTTTACCTGTATTTCTGGGTTAAAGGCTTCTCCTACGTCGCTGGGAGAGCAGGCAAAACACCACTGGAGTTACGATTTTGAATCGGCAAAGGCCGATAAACTCGGCGACAGACCGAATCATTACGACCTTAAACTGAATGGTTTGGCATGGTCGACGTATGCTGTTCGGCGTACAGCAGGGGCCAACGACTTTGCCAATGGTAATTGTGCTGCACGCATCTACGGCTATAAAATGTCGATGAAGGAAATGCCTTATATGGCCATGACCGAAGATAAGCAAGGCGGAATAGGTACGATTGAGTTTGTTTATCGTGCCTATGGCGAGCACACAACATCGCAAGTGGAGTGGTGTGTGCAGGTTTCGGAAGACAAAGGAGAGCATTGGCAAACCATTGGGCAGGCATTTAAGCCTACAACAGAGGTGCAACGATTTCGCGCAAAGGCCAATGTGAAAGAGGGACGCATGCGCATTGTGCGTGCCGATTACACCGTCTTCGATTACGCTTCTGCTGGAAAGTACGACGCAGCCTTTAATTTAGACGACATAAGTATAACCGATTACGAAGCAGAAGTGCCCAATCGACCTTCTATTATAGCTAATAACGACCTCTTATCGTTTGGCGAAGTGAACAAAGGAGAGGCGAAGAAGCTAACGCTGAACATTGTTTACAAGAACCTAAGTGCCGATATTGCACTGTCGTTGTCGGGCGATGGCGCACCGTTATTCACCTTATCGACTAAGAATATAAAGGTTTTGGAAACGAACGGAACGGCAGATATAGACGTAATATTTGTTCCGCAAGCATTAGGAACACAGCAAGCTGTGCTGAAATTGCAGTCGGGAGAAACCACAACCGAAGTTCATTTAACGGGTACTGGTATTCGTAAGGCAGGCAAATTTACGTATAGCGGTGGCGAAGGAACAAAGGAAAGACCTTATTTAATAAGTACGGCTGGCGATATAGAAGACCTTTCGGTGGCTGTAGATACCGAGACTGACTACGCAGGGAAGTACTTTAAGCTGACAAAAGATATTGATATGACAGGCGTAAGTAACATGAAGCCTATCGGAAACAACTTCGGAACGAGCGGAACAACGCTGAAAGCATTCAGCGGAACATTCGATGGCAACAAGCATAAGATATCTAATCTGAACATGACCTTTACAGGAAAGAGCAAGATTGGTGTTGCTTTGTTCGGTATATTGAAGGACGCTAAGGTGATGAATCTAACACTGACGAACTGCCATTTCGAAGCCGATGCCATCGTTGCGAGCATTGCTTCCGTATTGGTAAGTTCGGTATTAGACAACTGTCATGCGGGCGAAAACGTTACAGTTAAGGCGCGATTGAAACCTTATGCAGGTGGTATTGCAACCTCAGTGTTCCTTTCATCATCAACTATAACGAATTGTACATCAAGCGCAAACGTTGTTTCTACCGACATGGCAGTGGGTGGTATCTTGGCAATGAACGGTGTTCATGGAACCATTGTGAGCCGTTGCGTCAACTATGGCAGTGTAAATACAAACAATAACTACGCTGGCGGTATTGTAGGATATGCCGAATCGGGCAGTCTAAGCATTAGCGATTGTTTGAACAGAGGCGATGTGAAGGCAGCAAACATAGCCGGAGGCATCTTCGGAATGAGTCTACAAGACGCCACAGTAAGTATTAGCAGTTCGTATAACATCGGTAAAGTGGAAGCAACCGACCCCAATGGTGTGTTCGATCCTATCTATCCAACTGCTGCAAAGGCCGATGGCGTGGTGATAAAAGTGCAGAATTGCTACTACGATAGCAATCTTTTCCAGGGCAATTCAACGGGTATGGCTTACGCACGAGAGGACATGCGCTCGGAAGAATTTACCAAATTGCTGAATGGCGACCGCGCTGAATATGTGTGGCGACGCCTTGTTGGTGTCAATAACGAAATGCCAGTGCCTTGCGGAGAAGGTCAAGTGGTTACTCATATTACACAAAATTCCGCTGCGGCTTTATCGCTTTTGAAAGTTGTAGATGGCCAGCTCGTTTCATCAGAGGGTGCTCGCATTGTTGCCATACACGATGTTGCAGGTCGCAACTATGCTGTTTCGGCAAAACTACCAGCAGGTATCTATCTTGTAACCTTTATTCCTTCAGAATCTAAAACACCTCAAACAGTGAAAGTAATGGTTGCATTAAATAACTAAAACTACCTATATAGCAATTAAATACAATAATTATGAAAAGTATGAACCAATTAAAATATTGTATTATATTTTCCCTTTTATTCCTCGCAATAGGCACGCTGACAACGCAAGCAACCAACGACGAGCATGGCATAATTGCAGCCAAGGAACTCAAAATACCGATATATCGCAACTATCGTATGTATGTGAAGAAGTATAACAAGGCAACTCAGGAGCATATAGCAAAGGGTGAGCGCATCGTTTTGCGTTATTCGTCGGCTAACGAAAGTGTTATCGAACCGAAAGGGAATGCCTTTAAGTCGGTGGGAAAAGGCAAAACAGAACTGACATTGCGTATTTCGAGTGCATATCCTGGTACTTTAGATGCCTTCGATCCAGACCATATACTGGACGAAATGAAGTTTATGGTAGAGGTAGACGACCATGTAGACATGACATTCCCACAATTTTCAGCCTCTTGGGGAGAAAAGAAAGCAAAAACAATGGACGACTTTCTGAAAAGCGGAGCATATACAAAGTACACCGAAGAGTATTGGACCATGAATCCAAAGGTGAGCGAAGAGGAACGCGAAGGACTGGAAATTCTGTCTACAAATAATGCTGAGTTCCCCTTTATGATGCTCGCTTTCACCCCAGAAGAAAACGAATTGTGCGCTATCTACCTACTTGCTGCATCGTGGGAACGCGTAACGACACCACAAGTTAGCGAGGTTTACAAGCTATTTACAGCCAATGGCTTCATCGATAGAGGTACTAATCCCGACACACGGTGCTGGCAAATGTATAACCCAGAGTCGAAAACGCTTGCTACTTGCGGTCTTATGATAGTGCAAGGTTGTGGCTATTGCTACGTTAGTCTTTCTTATTTGGCAGATGATCCATCTCCTTCAGGTATTTATGAAGTACGTGCCGAGCAGCCCAAAGTTAGCTGTCAATTGAAAAACGGCATATTAAACGTGCAGGCAGACGATTACATCGGTGAGTCGCTCGCCATCTATTCGTTCGATGGAAAATGTTTGAAGACATCAAAAATCAAGGCTGGTAACAATATTATATTAAACCTTCCGCATCAGCCTTTCTTTGTTCGTGTGGGCAGTTATGCCGCAATTAAGGTGATGCCTTAACCGTTTATCGCAATAAAATACCAATATTCACGAAGCAAATGGCTGTTTCGGGGATATTGGTATCTATTAGAAAAGCCGATGAGTATTGCACAGGAAGATTCAGAAAGTAGCAAGATGAGGGACTGAAAGGAATAGGAGAGATGTAAAAAACAATGATTGAGATGGATAAAAATGTAATAAAATACTTGCTGCTTCGTTATTAGGAATATGACCAAGCAAGTAATATTAGCTAACGAGGTAAACAATAATTGCCGTAAAAATGTATTGAAAGTTACATTTTAGCAAAGTGTTTCGTTTGTTGTCAGAATTGCTTTTCGATAGTGGTCTCTCGCTGTTAGGTCTAATAAATAATGTGTAAAGAAATCAAGTTGTAATAAAAATGAAACCTATGATATCGGGTACTGAAAATGTATATGCCTTATATGCATCATTAGTCATGGTGGTGCTTTTGTCGATTATGACCTATTTTCACAGGTCTAATCTACTAAAGTACTTGTACATTGCTGATATTTTCTGTTTGATTACGTATGTAATTACTTCCCTTATTTTGGACAAACAACCAGTCGGAGTGCCAGCTTCTTCATCCTTTATGAAGGCTCTTCCAATTATATGCGTATTGTCGGGCTTCGCAGGATTCTTTCTTTTTATCACCGCTGTTCCTGCTTTTATAAAAGAAATGGCAACGCATAACCTATTAGGAAAAGTTATAATGGGTATTGGTATCGCACTTTACGTTCTCTTTGATGTATACTGTTTCTTCTATATATTAACGGGAGTTCATTCATTAAAGAGCGGATAAGCGCAGCCATATAAAGATAATAGAACGATAAAACAATTTCTATATTAACCTTTTCTTACGTCTGATAAACGTAAATTTTAGCAAGAATGCTATTTTATTAACGTTTTTCTGTAACTTTGCAACCATTATGAGTAAAGGTAAATTACAGAAATTTGCAGAGATGGAGACATTCAGTAATGTCTTCCAATATCCGTATGGCGTCGTTAGCGAGGTGCCTTTTGATATGAAAGGGCATTGGCGTGAACAGTATTTCCATAACGATAACCCTATCATCTTAGAATTGGGATGCGGTAAAGGTGAATATACTGTTGGGTTAGCACGCTTATATCCGAATATCAACTTCATCGGGGTAGACATAAAAGGAGCGCGAATATACACGGGTGCAAAGCAGGCTTTAGACGAAAATCTGCCCAATGTGGCTTTTCTGCGTACCAGTATCGAGATTATAGACCGCTTTTTTGACAACGATGAAGTACAGGAAATATGGCTTACTTTCTCCGATCCGCAGATGAAGAATCCACGCAAACGACTGTCATCAACCTTCTTTTTGAATCGTTATCGAAACTTTTTGGAGGATAGGGGAGTGGTACATTTGAAAACTGATTCGAACTTCCTCTTTACCTATACGACTTATCTTGTAGAGAAAAACAGTTTACCTCTGCTCTTCCGCACCGAAGATTTGTATGCTAACGAGACTAATGGCGTGCAATCTACTGAGTTAGATTCCCGTACAAAAGAAATTCTTGGCATTCACACCTATTACGAGAATCAATGGATAGAACGGGGATTAAACATTAAATATATGAAGTTCCAACTTCCCTCGATCGGCGAACTTGTGGAGCCAGACATTGAAATAGAACTCGATGATTACCGCTCTTTCAAGCGTACAAAACGTAGTAGTAAGGAAACGGCTAAATAACTTTTTCTGCATAAAGTAAGCCTATCCATTAAAGAAAAGTATTTATCATTATAGAAAATAAATATTTAATTAAAAAATCATAGTTTTATAATTAGGAAGTGTAAGACTATAATTAAAAACAGATTTGGAACTCAAACAACCGATATATTATGGTCGGCAGTAATGTAAACTTAATCTTTAAGTAGAGTAGGAGATATACCGAAAAACGGTAAGCTAAACTCAAACTTTAAACTAAAGCAAGCCAAAGCCATTAGAAAATAATAAGAATGAGAGCCTGTTTGTTAAAAAAGGTTTACGTGTAAAAATATCTTGCATCTTTTGCTTGTATTTCAGAAAAACTCCTTAACTTTGCACTCGCTTTAAAGGAACAACCACTTGTTCACAATAAGCAAATGGTAATCACCATTGGAGAGATGGTAGAGTGGTCGATTACAGCGGTCTTGAAAACCGCCGTGCTGAGAGGCACCGGGGGTTCGAATCCCTCTCTCTCCGCTTTAGGTACTCTGAACAGACCAACAGAGAAATCCTAACAAAAACGTAAGTATCATAGCTACAAGTAGTTATGATACTTTTCTTTTATATCCATTCTTCTTCTCAGAGTACGTACAGAGGGGGTAAATACTCCCTAAATACTCTACAATGGCTACAATCTGGCTACACTTTTTGAGGCAAAATAAAAATTGTAGCCAAGAGTTCGTACAGAGTACGCATAGAGTACACGCAAATTGCTGTTATTCAAATAAATATGTCGAACTTTGCAGCGTGGTTACAGAAGTTTATCTCGCTAATAATTCAATCTTTTGGCTACAATTCTATTAGAAGCTGGCTACAATTATTGAATTTTGGCTACAACATTCCTTTCCATGGCTACAATTAAACAACAGCAACGCAAATGAAAACCATTTTCAGAGCAGTCTTCTATTTAAGAAGCAACTATGTTAACAAGGAGGGTAAAACACCCGTGATGTTGAGAATCTATCTCAACAACGAACGACTTTCCATTGGCTCAACAGGCATTGCCGTTCAGCAGTCGCAATGGGATAGTGAAAAAGAACGGCTGAAAGGAAGGACTACAGAGGCTCTTTCTACTAATCTCGAGTTGGATAACATCCAAAGCGGATTGCAGACGATCTTCAAAAAGTTGGAAATGACAGATGCCATTTCTTTGGAACGTATCAAGTCGGAGTATCTCGGCAAGAAAGAAGAGGTCGAAACGATGATGACACTCTTCGATAAGCACAACAAAGATATTGCTAAGCAAGTGGGCATATCTGTAAGTGCTGCCACTTTCCAGAAATATAATGTCTGCAAACGACACTTCACGACTTTCTTGCAGGATAAGTACAAACGTTCGGATATACGCTTGTCTGAACTCACCTATATCATCATACACGACTTTGATATTTATCTTCGCACAGTAGTTGGTCAGAACCCAAATACGGCCACCAAGACAATGAAGACTTTCAAGACAATTACGATTTTAGGCAGAAAAATGGGTGTAATTCATCATGATCCTTTTCTTAATCATCGTTTTCACCTTGAGCCAGTCAATCGTGGCTTCTTGACGGATGAAGAGATTTTGAAGATAGCCAATAAGGATCTGGGCATACAACGCTTGGAATTGGTTCGTGATTTATTCGTTTTCTCATGCTTCACAGGTTTGGCATACATTGATGTGGCCAACCTTACTCCCGAAAACATTGTTACCCTTGACGACAAACAATGGATAATGACAAAACGACAAAAGACGAGTGTCGCAACAAATGTTCTTTTATTGGATATCCCGAAAAATATCATCGAAAAGTATAGTGGCAAGACCTATCGTGATGGTAAACTCTTCCCAATGCTAACTAATCAGCGAACCAATTCATATCTGAAGGAAATTGCAGATATTTGTGGAATCAAAAAGGACCTAACCTTTCACATGGCTCGCCACACATTTGCAACAATGTCATTGAGTAAAGGTGTTTCTATGGAATCAGTTTCTAAGATGCTGGGACATACCAACATTAAAACTACACAAATTTATGCTCGTATTACCAATAAGAAAATAGAACACGATATGGAACAGTTGGCTGGCAAGTTAGACAAGTTCAATGTTGCTATGGGCATCAACTCAAAATAATGTATAACCCTAAACCAAGAAGATTATGACAACAACAAAGAAAGAGCTTTCTTACTTCCGTTTGAAGTTGGAAGCGTATCTTGGAGAGCATTTTCCAGAGAGAGTGAATGAAAATACGTTTGTAACAGCTCGCGCAGACGAAGCATTGACAACTTACTGCGATGCTATAGCACAAGGTTTTTCTTACCCAGAAGCAGAGGTAATGGCAAGCGAAGTTCTGTATCAAGGACTGCATTTTTCCAAGTACGACACGCTTGTGTCTGTCTTAGAGAATGAGTTCGAGAAAGAACTCCCTTCTCCTCTTCCTGAAAGACTGGCACCAATGCTTCTGAAGAACAAGGCTGTGCAAAGCGTTTTCAATAAGTATGAACTGACGGACGACTTTGGTGCAAGTCCAGAGTATGAGAAACTCTACACCGAACTGACAGGGACAATCGTTCTGATTATCGAGGTTAATGGTTTGCCAACAGTCGATAGTGAGAACATGACTTGATGTAACACCATCGGGAGCTTTTGTAGTGTCAAGAGCCAAGATAAACGCTCCGCTCCACACGCCAAGAGTTTGTACTAACACTTGTCTTTGTGTAGCCTGCGCATCTTGTTATTGCTCTTGAAACTATTAAAAGCTCCGATATGAATACATTTATCATGAATCAAGATGTCCACACACCTGCCTTCATCAAGGCAGACGCATCGAACAAAACCGATAAGAACAAGCAGCAGCCGAATTCTCCTAAGCAAGTCCGCCGCTTCGGTTGGACACGCTTCATCGAACTCGCTATCCTGCTTTCCGTCGTTATCGGTGCCATTTGGCTTATCTCGAAGATAGTAACGCCGCAAGTCGTAACTGTCGTCTCTGTCATTGCAGGTTTTCTGATACTACGTTTTATAGTCAGGGTAATTCTAAAAGTGACGTTTACGCTGCTGAGCATTCTCTTCTGGCTGGCGATACTCTGTGCCATCCTGCTATGCGTGCTTTGAAAAGCACAGCTCTGTAAAACCTTTCATGTTATTTCATCAGGTGGTTATCTCGCATTTTGAGATAGCCACCTTTTCTATTTTCCACTACGAGCGTTGCACTTTTGCTTCTTTTCCTATGCTCCACGATATGCGATGACAAGAA
>NZ_BAKF01000017.1 GCF_000614025.1 Prevotella aurantiaca JCM 15754 | reverse complement strand
TTTATGCTGAAATATTGTTTTTAAGGAACGACTAAGTATTCTTTCCAGCTTTTTATACTTCTATAAAAGAATAAATTATTTTCCGCACACACGCTTATATTGTTCTATGAGCCATTGCTTCTGTTTTGCAATGCTGATATGGCTATTATCCAATTCGATGGCATCATCAGCTTTACGCATAGGAGAAACTTCACGATGCGAATCTATATAGTCGCGCTGCTTTAAATTCTCTAAAATTTCTTCAAAGTCAGCTTCAAGACCCTTTGCTTTAAGTTCATCATAACGGCGCTGCGCTCTTACTTCAGGCGATGCAGTTACAAAAATCTTCAGTTCAGCATTTGGAAATACTACAGTTCCAACATCGCGACCATCCATAACAATGCCCTTTTCTTCACCCATTTTCTGTTGTTGTGCAACAAGTGCAGCACGAACAAATGGTATAGCTGCAATAGGACTTACATGAGAAGATACTTCCATCGTACGAATTTCGCTTTCCACATTCACATTATTAAGGTAAGTATCGGGACGACCAGTTTCTTTATTAAGCTTAAAACTTATATTTATATTCGGAATTTCGGCTTCTAATTTGGGTAGGTTGATTGCACCATCTGTATCAATTATTCCATGTCGCAAAGCATAAAGTGTAACACAACGATACATTGCACCCGTATCTACATAGATATAACCCAATTCACGTGCCAAATCCTTTGCCATTGTGCTCTTTCCGCACGAAGAAAAACCATCAATAGCAATTGTTATCTTCCTCATCTAATATTTATTTTTTAGTTTATATTCCAATGAAATTAAAGTATATAAGCCAAGTTTACCATAAGAGAGTTACTTGACGCATGATATTTACCATATGAAACATTCAGTTTGAAACGTTCGAGATTGATACCTCCACCAAAACTAAATCCTGCACCATGACTACTTTCATCGTCACCAACGCCAATTGTCATATCGTTTGCTCGGCGGAAATTATAACCACCACCTATCCATAAACTTTCGGAAAGTAAAACTTCAGCACCTAAGTTCAAGTGATTTATAAATCGGTAATTAAAATGAGTAAGGTCTACAAGCGTAGCCGACACACGTACTGGTAGCGCTGCAAAAGTTTTACTCACTCCTAATTGTAAATCAAAAGGCATCTTTCCAAAATTATCATCATAAGCCTTTACTTGACCACCAAGATTTTTTGCAACAGCCGATACAGACCACTGACGTTCTGGGTCGTACCAATTAAGACCTAAATCTACACCAACAGCAATACTATTGTAACTTCCAATATATGATGTTATGAATTTTCCTGTTATACCACCAACTAAGTTGCGTGCAAGTTCATAAGAAAAAATGGCCTCAACAGCAATTTCACTAGCACTAAATTCGCCTGTCTGCACATTATTCTCATCTACTTCTTTCATCTTACCATAGTTCATATATTGAATTCCGCCTGCAAGCGTCGACTTGTCATTCATTGCTTTAGTAAAAGAAGCCCCCATATAATTTGCTCCTTTCATATAATTCATATAGCTAAGTCCTATTGTCATGTCACTAACAGATGAAGCCAAAGCAGGATTTGAAAACATCAGCGAAGCATCGTCTTCTATAATAGTAATATTATCACCGCCTAAAGCTGCAGCATGTGCACTAATTGGTAAACGTAGGAAATTATATTCAGTCTGACTTTCCTGCGCTTGCGATATTATTGAGAATATCCCAAGAAAAAGGGCTAAAACATACTTTTTCATTTAATGTATTTTAATTTATTGGCAAAGATACATCTTTTTCCGAATATCTTATTACTTTTGTCTATTGATTATGCAGTCGGCATATTTTAACTCCTGAGTTAATGCTTTGCATATAGTATATAACGTTGTAGGACGGGATTTAGTGTTTAAAAGTGGAAACAAAGAAGTCAAATAATGCAGATTTAGAGAACAAGCGTTGGATAGGTTTTATGCTTGGTCTGATAGTGGCATTGTCTATTTTCTTTGTTGCAATTGAATATTCTACACAAGACGATACTGATAAACAAACGAAGACTAACTTGCTAAAGGACTTAAAAATACATGATCAAGAGATGATGCCTGCCATTGATCAACAAAATTTGGCAAAAGAAAAAAATAATGATAAACCATCTGTGGAAGATATGCTTAATATTAAACGAAGTGATACGCCACAAAAGGTTACACCACACGAAGTTGGAAATACAACTTCGAACGATGAAAAAACAGCCGCCCCAAATATTAGCGATACTCCTATTCTTACACAACAAGAAACATCATTACCAGACCCAACTAAAGTAGAAGAAGTAGATAAAAAAGAAAAAAATAAGTTTACAGATGATGATGCCGATAAAAGAATAGAACGCTACGATGATAAAGTCAGCAAGCGTATCTTGTCAGAAACACCTACACCACCAGGAGGTTGGAGTTTCTTTATGACATGGCTCACGAAGAATATAAAATATCCCGAAACAGCAATTCATGCCAAACAGCAAGGTATCGTGAATGTTACTTTTATTGTAAATCCCGACGGAATAGTTAGCGACATCAAAATAAAAGAAGCAAAAAATACTAACTTTGAAGAAGAAGTATTAAAGGTTGTCAGCACAATGGGAAAGTGGAAGCCAGGCATACAAAATAATAAACCTTGCAAATCGTTATTAGAGATACCCATTGTATTTAGTTTGTAGGTAACAAGAACAACCTATAAGACAACTAAAATTCAAATCAGAAAATATAAAATCCATTTCGACATGTACACATCTAATGAACTTTTGGAAATTGTAAACCAATATTTAAATAGTCTTTCTTACGAACGCAAACCAGAAAGTCTATACGAACCTATTAAGTATGTATTGGATTTAGGTGGTAAACGCATACGTCCTATCCTTATGCTATTAAGTTACAACCTATATAAAGATAATCCGAAAGACATTCTATCTTCAGCTTGTGCATTAGAAACTTATCATAACTATACGCTTCTGCACGATGACCTAATGGACGAAGCTCCATTACGACGTGGACAACAAACTGTGCATAAGAAATGGAATGCTAATCAAGCAATTCTTTCTGGTGATTCCATGTTAGTATTAACTTATGAACGATTGGCAAAATGCGATACAAAACATCTTGAAACAATTCTGCATCTCTTTACAGAAACTGCATTACAAATTGGTGAAGGGCAACAATACGATATGGAATTTGAAATGCGTAACGATGTAACAATAGAAGAATATATCGAAATGATACGTCTAAAAACCAGCGTTTTGCTTGCTTGTGCAACAAAGATGGGCGCAATTTTAGCTGATGCAAATAAAGAAGATGCAGAAAACTTATATAAGTTTGGCGAACAAATAGGATTGGCTTTCCAACTTCAAGACGATTATCTTGATGTTTATGGTGACTCTAAAGTATTCGGAAAGAAAATTGGTGGGGACATAACATCAAATAAAAAGACTTACATGCTAATCACTGCATTCAATCAAGCAAATGCAGTACAAAGAGCAGAACTTGAAAAATGGATAAATAAAAGCGATTTCGATACCGAAGAAAAAATTGCAGCTGTAACACGACTGTACAATGAGATTGGTGTAGATAAACTTGCAAAAGAGAAAATGGATTTCTATTATGAACAAGGTAAGAAATTTCTCGACACTGTAAAAATACCTAATGAAAGGAAAGAAGCATTGGCTGAATATGCAGCGAAAATGATGAAACGTCAGAAATAAGACTCATCATTCTTTTCTCATTTACATTAATTATTCTTTATATGCCGTACAGACGTTTACCAAAAACCGATGCTGCCCGACTAAAAGCACTTAAGACACTATTAGATAACAATGATATTTATACTGTCAGAAATAAATTCATTGATTGGAAGTTAATAAATAATGCCCAAACGCTTCATGACCATCTACTTACAGCTACCGAACAATATAAGATATCAATGTCTGCACAAGTTAGGAATGCGAGAAAAATGGATGGTCAGCAATATCGTGCAAGTATGTTTCTTAGCCATTTTATTCAAGTGCTACTAATGTCAGTAGAGCGTGGAGAGATAAAACGAAAGCAACTTCTACTTTACGGATTAAACGAAGACACAACATCGTTGCCCAATATAAAGTCAGCCGATGGGTTATTGCAATGGGGACCTCAAATTATTGCAGGGGAAAAAGAAAGAGTGAAACAAGGTGGGAAAGCTATTTACAATCCTTCCATAGGAATGGTAGCTACACATTTCGATATTTATAATGAGGGCTATACAGCACAACGAAAACTGCAAGAACGCACAAATAAAGATAATCGAGTAATAGCAAAGTTGCGTCCTGCAATAGATGAATTAATTTTAGAATTATGGAATGCAATAGAAAGTCATTTTGCAGACCTTCCACCTAAAGAGCGCTTTAACGAATGCCAAAGATTTGGTGTTATATACTATTATAGAAGAAACGAGCAACGCTTGTAACATTCAATAATAAAAAAGTATTAAATAAAGACTTACGAAGAGGTAAAAATATATGATAATAGATACACACACACATTTAGATGGAATAGAATTTAAAGAAGACATTCAAGAAGTGGTAGAAAGAGCTAGAAATGTTGGAGTTTCAAAAGTTCTGGTACCAGCAATTGATTTAAATTCTATCGAATCGATAAACTACGTCTGTAAGTTATTTCCAAACTTTGCCTATCCTATGTTGGGATTGCATCCCGAAGAAGTGAAAGATGATTATCAAGAAGTACTTAAGAAAATGAAAACAGTGCTACTTGAAAATAACAACTACATTGCTGTTGGTGAAATAGGTTTAGACTTCTATTGGAGCAGAGAGTTTGAAAAAGAGCAGTTAATAGCTTTTGAAGAACAGGTAAAATGGTCTATTGAAACACGTTTACCGTTAATGATACATTGCAGGAAAGCGCAAAACGAAATGGTTAAAATACTTGGAAAGTATAAAGATCAACTACCAGGTGGAGTTTTCCATTGTTTTACGGGAAATGAAAAAGAAGCTGCAGAGCTATTGTCGTTTGATAATTTCGTTTTGGGAATTGGTGGAGTACTTACTTTCAAAAAATCAAATCTACCAGAAACATTAAAGTCTGTTCCCTTACAACGTATAGTTCTTGAAACCGATTCTCCATATATGGCACCTGTTCCTTTACGAGGAAAGCGCAACGAAAGTTCGTTTTTGATACACATTGTTACCAAATTGGCTGAAGTTTATAATACAACAGAAGATGAAATAGCCATACAAACAAATAAAAATGTAGAACGAATATTTGGAATTTACTAAATAAGGAATATATCATAACGAACATTTTCAACAGATTCTATAAAGCAATTAGATAATAGAAATGGGAAAAATCAATCTACAAGAGCCTTATCAATTGAGCAAAATAATAGAGATAATATCTAAGGAAATCAAAGAAGGTGGATTTACAGACGAAAATTATTGTTTGTATGCGTGTGATGAAACTTTAAAGCCTGAGCTAATTTGTTATTTAGACGTGTATCCAACAATTTCAGACAATGAAGAAGAAGTTTATCCCGACTTTATTATCAAAGAATCTTTAAATCTTTTATATTATGGAGAACAATTTGAAGATGTAATTATGAATGTTCTCGAACAAAAAAATAATCCTATAATTGATGATTATATCTTGGCATTAAATTATTATTCTAAGTATGACACATTTAAAGATTTATAGGAAATTATTTTCTCAAATCTAATAGAATCAGCATAGGAGAGGATTAACTCTTGTAAAATATGTGTATCATGAGCATTAAAAAACTATATGTAATTACTCTATTTATAGCATTTGCCAATGTGGTTATACAAGCAGATGTTATAGAAAAAGACTCTATACAACATTGGGGGGCTACTTTAAGTGTGATGAAAAGTAAAGTTATCGCCTTAGATAAAAACCAACGTAAATATTTAAAAGAAGGAGGAAATAGCTCTATTGCTTTAGAATTTAATCATGTTTATCTTCCTTCTGATCATAATTCATTCGCAAGAGATTTCAATTATCCATCATTATCAATAGGCTTGCGTTATACTATGAATGGTAATGTACGCTTTCATAGAACTCCCGATTTTGCATGGGGAAAAGCAGAAGAAGTACCATACGACTCTCATTTGGGCAATACTCTTTCTTTATATGGTACTTTTCAGCGTGCCATACATCGTAACTATCATTGGGAAACGTCTTATTCGTTAAGTGGTGGAGTTGGTTACACTCGCAAATGGTACAACAAAGAAAATAATATAGACAACGACTTTATAGGAACTCCATTTCTTGTGTATTTTGGAGCTGGAATTCATCAAACTTATCGCTTTGCTCCAAATTGGGGTGTAAGAGCAAGTTTAGAATTTGTTCATCATAGCAATGGTGCACTCTATCGTCCAAACAAAGGTTCTAATAGTATTGGACCATCTATTGGTATTGTTTATTTTCCTTATTACGAAACTCTTATCAAAGAGCATGATAGTTTCAAATCCGCCCCTTTTAAAAAATATTTATATCTTGATATAACTGCCGGTATCGGTGCTAAAACGTTGGTTGAAGATTGGCAAATAACACAATTCCGCACATCAATTTCAGAGCCTAATTATCGTACTGGAGATTTCAAACGATATCCTACTTATTCGTTACAGGCTAATTTAATGTATAGGTATGCACGTAGATGGGCTTCTGGAATAGGAATAGATGCTTTTTATAATACGTATGCGCAACATATTGAGCAATTAGAAAAAAAAGACGGCAATAATATAGATTGCAAACCTTGGTCGGTAGGAATTGCGGGAAAACACGAAATTTTCTACAACAACTTATCATTAAACGTTGCTTTGGGTACTTACTTACTTCGCAGAATGGGCTCAATGGATAGAGAACTAGCAGGAAGAATATACGAGCGAGTTGGTGTAAACTATTCGTTCCCATCTTTAAATGGATTAAAGTTAGGCATAAACGTAAAAGCACATACTACTAAAGCCGCATTTACTGAGTTAGTTATCACCTACCCTTTCATTCTAAAACGGTAATTACAGGGAATGATTTTAATATATACTTGATAATTGAAGAACCTTAAAGAGCTTAACTTTCAAATGTTGAAGTTTCTTTCATCTTGAAAGAGTATATTGAAATAAATTATGGAGAGGAAAGAAAAATATACCAAATAAAATTAAAAAGATACAAAGCATAAAATCATTTTATTGCACGTTTATCACTATGTATATTTTTCAGAACATGCTTATTATTAAAATGCTTGTTATATGATTTGTGTATATTGATGAAAATTAGTACTTTTGCACTTACTTAATGTATTTGAAATACGACATCGTAGATAAATAAAAACAACAAGATAAATGAATATTTCATATAATTGGCTAAAGGAATACGTTGATTTCAACCTTGAACCACAGGAATTAGCGGCTGCACTAACTTCAACAGGTTTAGAAGTTGGAAGCGTAGAAGAGGTTGAAACTATTCGTGGTGGACTGAAAGGACTCTTTGTAGGTAAAGTGCTTACTTGTGAAGAACACCCAAATTCTGACCATTTACATGTTACAACAGTAGACCTTGGCAAAGGCGAACCACAACAAATTGTATGCGGTGCAGCCAATATTGCAGCAGGGCAGAAAGTTATTGTAGCAGATTTAGGCTGTATTTTATATGATGGTGACGACTCTTTTACTATTAAAAGAAGTAAGCTTAGAGGTGTTGAAAGTTTGGGAATGATTTGTGCTGAAGATGAAATCGGCATAGGAACAAGTCATGATGGAATTATTGTTTTACCCGAAGATGCACAAGTAGGTATGCCTGCAGCTGAATATTATCAACTTGATAGCGACTGGTTAATTGAAATAGACATTACTGCCAATCGTGCTGATGCATTAAGTCATTATGGTGTAGCACGCGACCTATATGCATGGTTGAAACAAAATGGTTACAAAACAGCATTACATCGTCCTAACTGCGATAAGTTTACAGTAGATAATAATGACCTTCCTATTAAAGTTAAGATAGAAAATACCGATGCTTGCCGTCGCTATGCATGTTTAAGTATCACAGATTGTGAAGTAAAGGAAAGTCCACAATGGTTAAAAGACAAACTTAATGTTATAGGCGTTCGCCCTATCAATAACATTGTTGACATAACCAATTACATTATGATGTCTTACGGACAACCAATGCACTGCTTTGATGCAGATATGATAACAGGTAAGCAAATTATAGTAAAAGATAAAAACGAAGGTAAGAAGTTCATCACACTTGATGGTGAAGAACATACACTCGGTGAACACGATCTTGCTATATGCAATGCAGAAGAACCAATGTGTATAGCTGGTGTTTTTGGTGGAAAAGGTAGTGGAACCTACGAAAACACACGCAATGTGGTGTTAGAAAGTGCATACTTCCACCCTACTTGGATTAGAAAGAGTGCACGTCGACATGGTCTTTCTACTGATTCAAGTTTCCGTTTTGAGCGTGGAATTGATCCTAATGGAACTATTTATGCGCTTAAACAAGCTGCCATTCTCTGTAAAGAATTGGCAGGTGGCAAAATAAGTATGGAAGTTTGCGACGAATACCCAACAAAGATGGAGGGATTCCCTGTTCGTTTGAACTACGAATATGCCGATCGTCTTATAGGAAAACAACTTGGTGCAGATACGATTAAGAGTATTGCTACAAGTCTTGAAATGGAAATCGTTAAGGAAGATGCAGAAGGACTTGATCTTATTGTTCCTCCATATCGCGTAGATGTAAAACGTCCTTGCGATGTTATTGAGGATATTCTTCGCATTTACGGCTATAATAATGTTAAAATTCCAACTGAGCTAAAGTCTTCTCTCACTATTGCTGAAGAAGCTGATAAGAACTTCCATAAAGAAGACATTGTGAGTGAACAGCTTGTTGGTGCAGGTTTCAACGAAATTCTAAATAACTCGCTTACTGCACAATCGTATTATGAGGGTGCAGAGCTCAATGCTTATACTTGGGAACAAACTGTCAAGATAATGAATCCATTATCTAGTGACTTGGGCGTAATGCGTCAGACACTACTATTTGGTGGTTTGGAAAGCGTTCGACGAAATGTAAATCGTAAAGCACAAAACTTAAAGTTCTTTGAAGTTGGCAATACTTATAGATACGAACAAGATAAGTGGAGCGAGGAAAATCCTGTTAAAGCTTACCGCCAAGAATATCATTTGGCACTTTGGATAACAGGTAAACGTGTGCAAGGTTCGTGGGCGCATGCTGATGAAGAATCAACTTTCTACGAACTGAAGGCTAACGTTGAGAATATTCTCCGCCGTGTTGGCATGGCATCTAATGCACTTGTGACAGAAATATCACAAAATAACATCTTCGATAAAGGCTTAGAACTAAAAACTCGTGGTGGAAAAACAATTGTAGAAATGGGTATCTTAAGTCACAAGCTGTTGAAGAAAATGGATATCTCGCAAGCAGTTTTCTATGCTGATATTAATTGGTCTGAGTTAATGAAAGCCATTCGAAAAAATAAATTACAATTCCAAGAAATATCAAAATATCCAAGCGTCAGCCGTGACTTGGCACTCTTGCTAGATTCTAATATAGAATTTGCACAAATAGAAGAAATTGCTCGCCAAACTGAAAAGAAACTTTTAAAGAAAGTTGAACTCTTTGACGTTTACGAAGGTAAAAATCTCCCTGAAGGCAAGAAGAGCTATGCCGTAAACTTCATTCTCCAAGATGAGACAAAGACTTTGAATGACAAAGCAATTGACGCCATTATGCAGAAATTAATTAAAAACATAACAACAAAACTCGGAGCAGAACTCCGATAAATAAACAATTCCTATGGGAAGAGCATTTGAATATCGCAAGGCTGCAAAGCTAAAAAGATGGGGCCATATGGCTCGTACATTTACAAAGTTGGGTAAAGAAATTGCTATTGCTGTAAAGGCTGGCGGTCCAGAACCTGAAACTAATCCACGTTTGCGTGCTATTATCGCAACTTGCAAACGTGAGAATATGCCAAAAGATAATATCCAGCGCGCCATAAAAAATGCAATGGGTAAAGATACAAGTGACTACAAGGAGGTACCATACGAAGGATATGGCCCTCATGGAATAGCAATCTTTGTAGACACTCTAACCGACAATACAACTCGTACTGTGGGTGACGTTCGATCAGTATTCAATAAATTCAACGGAACACTTGGTACACAAGGTTCGTTAGCATTCCTTTTCGACCATAAAGCTGTATTTACTTTCAAGATAAAGGAAGGTATCGACATGGAAGAACTTATTCTTGATCTTATTGATTATGGTGTAGAAGACGAATTCGATCAAGACGATGAAGAAGGTGAAATAACTATCTATGGAGAACCTACTAGCTTTGGAGAAATACAAAAGCACTTGGAAGACAACGGTTTTGAAATCACCTCTGCCGAATTCACCCGCATTCCGAACGACCTAAAGGACGTTACCGACGAAGAACGCGAAACCATCGACAAGATGATTGAAAAGCTTGAAGACTTCGACGACGTACAGAATGTTTACACAAATATGAAGCCAGCAGAGTAAAAACTCCACAAAAGTATAGAAAACAAAAGAGCCAACCCCAATATATATGGGGTTGGCTTTTTTAATAACATATAAGCCCAAATTTATAATTTATTGTACGATTATACGCACTCTTTTCGCTTCTTAAAACAATATATCGTTTCATTAGAAAAGTAATTATAAATTCCAAAAAACGTAATTACGAATTTCAAAAACGTAATTATGTTTTACATAGAATATAATTATAATTTTGAAATATATAACTATCTTCCATTTATACTACCATAAAAACCACCATAAAAGTACCCACCTATCATTTTGAATCACTTTCTCCTTTTTGTAATTTTGCATCAACCGCACGGAGAAAGCGTCTTTGGCGCTAATTACTATTTAACAGTGCGTTATTTATTAACTTTTTAATTTAAATATTTATGGATTATTCTTTAAATCAAAGAAAGATGGGCGTTGGTCCAAAGAAAGGCTCTATTATGTACATAGCTAGCCCAGTTTGTCAAAAGCAACATGTTAATTTCGACATGCTTTGCGAAATTATGGCGGAAGAATCTACTGTATGTCAAGCTGATATTGCAGCTGTTTTCTACAAATTTCGCACTGTGTTAAACCGCCTTTGTTCGCAAGGGAGTATAGTAGATGCAGGTCCGCTCGGCACGTTCCGTCCTACATTTTCTTCTAAAGCAGTTGAGAAGGAAGAAGAATTTAAGCCTTCTACGCACATCACAAAAACACAGGTATTGTTTACACCAACCTCCGAATTTAGAACTTTGAATGGTGTAGAATTCTTTAAAGTTGCAGCTAAACCAAAAAAGAAAGGTAAGAAAAAGCCTGAAAATGGTGCTGGTGGAGGACATCCACACCCTTAAGTTTCTATCTTAGAAACCAAGAAAGACAAAGTCCCTCAATCCGTAAAGATTGAGGGACTTTTTTAAAATTCATTATTAAATTATATATCTTGATTTACTGATGCTGCTCGCGCAACAAATCATTTACTGTTTTAACTGGATTGAAAGTAATTGCAGGCACTTCTACAAAAACTGTATTCCAATTACTCATTGCTCCGTTCCAAAGACCTGGCAATTCCAATGCTTTTAATTCTTTTCCATTCTTCGATTTGATACTAATAAAACCTGTAGCAGGGTCTACATATTTTGGTAAATCGAATAGTTTACCTGCATAGTCTTTGGTTGCACAAACCAAGTCTACAGGGTTAAAATGAGTCCCTTCTTTAAACATTCTCACCGATTCGATATTATTTTTATCAATCTGTGAACTTTCAAGTATCTGCAGGCTTATGGTATTGTCGGAATTATAAGCAAAGAAAGGACCTCCGCCAGGCTCACCGCTATTCTTTACCATTCCACAAACACGGATAGGACGATTAAACTTATCAAGCAGATAGGTTGCCAATTCTTTATCATTTAATTGGTCAACATCCTTCCTTCGACAATACAAATCATTTTCCAAGAATTTCTTCATAGTCTGTAAGTCAGCAGGTGTATAGTCGGCAGCTTTCAGTTTTTGGAGATACTCAAAGGCTTTTTTCTGCAATGTTACCAAAATTCCAGCTATTACTTTCTTCCAAATTACAGTCTCACCTTTTAAGCTATCAGGTGTTACATTATCTATATTTTTAATGAATATAACATCTGCATCAATATCGTTAAGGTTCTGAATGAGCGCACCATGTCCACCAGGACGGAACAAGAGAGTTCCATCTTCGTTACGGAAAGGTGAATTATCAGAATTTGCTCCTACTGTATCTGTACTAGGCTTTTGTTCTGAGAAGCTAATTGAAAAGTGAGTATTTAATTTTTCTTCATACATAGCCTTCTTTTCGTTAGCTTTTGCTTTGAAGAGTTCAAGATGTTCGTGCGAAACAGTAAAATAAACATGCGCTTCTCCACCACATGATGCGTATTGAGCTGCCTCTACAAGATGTTCTTCCATAGGTGTACGTTCTCCATCTCCATATTTATGGAAAAGCAAAAGTCCTTTTGGTAATTGTCCATAATTAAGACCATCTGCGCTCAAAAGTGTACCAACAATTGTTTTATAGTCTCCTACTTGTAAAAGCTGCTTAATATCTTTTCCGTTTGTAGCTTTGCAGCTTTCGTTCAGTTCATTATAGAAAGCAAAGTGTTTCAGATTATCGAAAAAGAACTTTTCAAAGTCTGTAGTAGGCATATCGTAGGTTGCTTCGAAAAAGGCGAAAAGATCTTTAAACATTCTACTGGCTGCTCCTGAAGCTGGAACAAACTTAACTACCTTATGATTGTCGGCTTTATAACAATCCCAAGCTGCTATAAATTCTTTAACTTCGTTTTCCCTTAGACGCACAACTCCATTACCTACTGTGGCTGCACTTTCTATTTTAAGAAAAGGAAAACCATTTTTAAAGTTGGCAAGTTGGTTCTCAAAGTCGGAAAGCGTAATTCCTTTTGAGCTTAATAATAATTCATCTTGCTTTGTTATCATAATAGTATAAGTTTTTATGTACTAAATGCAGCAACTGATTAATGGTGCTGTAAATGTTGTCTCTCTCGCAAAATTACTTACTTTTTCTTAATTTAGAGAACAATTAGCCGATTTTTTGTATCTTTGTGTTGTATTAATAAAGGCAACGAATATGATTTTTACAGACGAAGAACTAAAAAGTTTTCATGCGCTTGCTGAGGAATTAAATAAAGAGTTAGCAAACGATATAACTGAAAAAGACAAAGAAAAACTAGCTTCTTACATTAAACTAATGGAAGAAAAAGGAGCTATGGAGCGCAATGTATTCGGTCTGAGCGAACTAATTTGTGCTATGCAAACATCGTTAATAGCTGTTCGTAGCATTGGTTTGAAACACGATTCGGTATTTGCCACTGTCTTATATGCTGGCTATGAGAATGGCGCGTTAGAAATAAAGCAGATAGAAAAAGATTTTGGAAAGAATGTGGCACAGATTATTCAAGGTTTGGCCCGCATTCAAAATTTGTACAAAAAAAATCCTATTATCGAAAGCGAAAACTTCCGTAACCTTTTGCTTTCGTTCGCAGAAGATATGCGCGTCATATTGATTATGATTGCTGACCGAGTAAATCTTATGCGACAAATACGCGATACCTCCAATAAAGAAGCTCAACGACAAGTTGCAGAAGAAGCCAACTATCTTTATGCGCCTTTAGCACACAAGTTGGGACTTTATCAGTTGAAGAGTGAACTTGAAGACTTGTCGCTGAAGTATTTGGAACGCGATGCTTATTATCATATCAAAGAAAAGCTTAACGAAACAAAGAAAGCACGTGATTCTTATATCAAAGAATTTATTGAACCTGTAAGTAAAGAACTTCAGAACGCAGGATTACGCTTTCATATAAAAGGAAGAACAAAGTCGATACACTCCATTTGGCAAAAAATGAAAAAGCAAAAATGCACATTTGAGGGTATATATGACTTATTTGCTATTAGAATTATTTTGGATTCTCCGTCTCAAAAAGAAAAAATGCAATGTTGGCAGGCATATTCTATCGTAACAGATATGTATCAACCTAATCCTAAACGTTTGCGAGATTGGATTTCCGTACCTAAATCTAACGGATACGAATGCTTGCACATTACAGTTTTAGGACCTAATACTAAATGGGTTGAGGTACAAATTCGCACAGAACGTATGGACGAAGTTGCTGAACATGGGTTAGCAGCTCACTGGAGATATAAGGGAATACAGGAAGAAGAAGGTATGGACACGTGGCTAGCGTCTATCAGAACAGCCTTAGAAGCAGGAGACAATTTAGAAGTAATGACGCAATTTAAGCGCGACCTGTACGATAAAGAAATCTACGTGTTCACTCCAAAAGGCGATTTACTAAAGTTCCCTAAAGGTTCAACCTTGTTAGATTTTGCTTATCATATTCACTCAAAGATTGGAAACCAATGTGTTGGTGGAAAAATAAACAATAAGAATGCCTCTATAAGAACTGAATTGCATAGTGGAGATACAGTAGAGGTAACAACCTCAGCTACTCAAAAACCAAAGCAAGAATGGCTGAACATTGTTAAATCTGCTCGCGCAAAATCTAAAATACGTCTTGCACTAAAAGAAACTCAGGTGAAAGAAGGAGCATACGCTAAAGAAATGCTCGAAAGAAGATTCAAGAATAAAAAGATTGAGATAGAAGAACAAACGCTTTTCCATCTTATGAAACATCTTGGATTCAAGGAGGTTTCGGAGTTTTACAAGCAAATAGCTGACGAAAAACTTGATGTAAACAATGTGATTGAGACATATCAGCAGCTTTACAATCAGACACACAATCTGAACATACCTAAAGAAATCGAAAGTGCAGAGAACTTTGAATTTGCAAATGAAACTGAAGAACTACTGAAAAACAATGAGGATGTTCTCGTAATAGACCAAAACTTAAAAGGTATTGACTTCTCGTTGTCAAAATGTTGTAATCCTATTTATGGTGATTCTATTTTTGGCTTTGTTACTGTAAATGGCGGAATAAAAATACACCGAGAGGATTGCCCTAATGCACCTGAATTGCGCAAACGTTTCGGCTATCGTGTCGTAAAAGCAAAATGGAGTGGAAAAGGTGGAGCAAGTTACAGCATTACTTTACGTATTATAGGACAAGACGATATCGGAATTGTAAGCAACATTACTAATGTTCTTTCCAAGGAAGAAAAGATTGTAATGCGTTCCATCAATATTGACTCGCACGATGGCTTATTTTCTGGAAATCTTGTCGTATTGATAGAAGATACATCAAAACTTAACTTGCTTATTAAGAAACTGAAAAATATAAAGGGAGTAAAACAAATAACAAGATTATAACAAAATCATGGCCTTGTTAGGATTATTGATAAAACAAGCTAAAAAAGGATTATACACATCAGTGTTATAGTCCTTTTTTAGGAACAATATGAAAAAGTATGGATATCTCCAACTGATATATAAATTTTTCACTTGAAAAAAATGGAATTTTACGCTACAATGAAATTAAAAAAGTGTCATAACTTAATTGTTATGACACTTTTAATATGTTTCCTTTCCTCTCATTATTTAGAGAACTATGTGGTACCACCAGGAATCGAACCGGGGACACAAGGATTTTCAGTCCTTTGCTCTACCAACTGAGCTATGGCACCATAAGTAGCATTCTGAAAGAATTAACATCATTTCTGAATTGCGAGTGCAAAGATAGTAGTTTTTTTTGATTCCCACAAGTATTCTGTGAAATATTTTAATACTTAACATTCATTCACGATAGAAAAGTTTAAATGTATTATACTTAACTTATTGGAAATCAATATACCCTAAGCTCTATTAGTCTAAAACTATTTTTTGCTTGAATTTAGTAATAGCTATTCCAACCATCCTTGAGCGGTCAATTGAAACTCATTACCATCTCTTGCTATCAGATATTCACCTAACTTAGCTTCTGTAATATAACCTATCTGACGAATATTTTTGATTGGCTCTATCTTTGCATGATCGCTAATTGGTATCGTAAAAAGAAGTTCGTAATCTTCTCCACCATTCAATGCTGCAGTTGTTAGGTTCATATTAAATTCCTCGCAAGTTGCAGCTGTTTGATAATCGATAGGAATCTTATCTTCGTATATTCTGCAACCCACATTACCTTCTTTACAAAGATGTTTTAAGTCACTTGAAAGTCCATCTGCAATATCAATCATGGCAGTAGGTCGTATACCTGCATCACGAAGTTGTTGTAATATCTCACCAGGTGCTTCGGGTTTTAATTGTCTGTCTATGAGATATTCTTTACCTGCAAAATCTGGCTGGAAATTTTCGATCGCATCACGTTCAAGTTTCAACGCTTCAAGTTTTACCTTATTATTCTCTTCTTGTGCTGCTTTTACTTTCTTATTGAATTCTTCTACTTGTTGATAATAAACAACCTTCTCACGCTCCAAAACTTGCAAACCCATATAAGCTGCTCCTAGATCACCTGATACACATATAATATCAGTAGGCTTTGCACCTTTCCTATATACAATATCTTCTTTAGAAGCTTCACCTATACAAGTTATATTTATGGCAAGTCCTGTATAGGAAGACGTTGTGTCTCCTCCTACTATATCTACATTCCATTTAACACAAGCTGCTTTCAAGCCAACGTAGAACTGGTCAAGATTGGTTACATTTATGCGCTTACCTAAAGCTATAGATACTACTAATTGGCAAGGCTGACCATTCATTGCAAATATATTGCTCATTGCAACCATTGCACATTTATATGCTAAGTGTTCCATATCAATATAGGTAAGGTCGAATTGTATCCCTTCCATAAATAAATGAGATGACACAAGTGTTTCCCTATCAGCATAACGAAGTACTGCAGCATCATCGCCAACTCCCTTAATTGTTGATGGATTATTTAGTTTTATATCCTTAGTTAGACGCTCTATTAACTTAAACTCGCCCAATTCTTTTATTTCCATATTGATTTTATAGGATTAAATATAGGCATGTTCTAAAATTCTTATCGTGAAGAAATATCACAAAATTCTTTTGTTGTTTGTAGCTTTTATATTAATTCTATCTCTTTTGAACTTAATTGTTCTACATTTCGAGAAAATACAATCCACTTTAAAAGACAAAAAATACAAAGAAAATTCTTAGAACCTGCCTATAGAAATATTAAGCACGCTTTATCATTTCACGCATTATTTCAGTCATCAAAGGTTGCGCTTTATTGGCAGCCTCTTGAACTTCTTCGTGCTTACTTCAACAGGTGTGTCGAATCCGCCTAAATCAGTAATTACACTTATACCGAAAACCTTTATGCCTGAATGGCGAGCAACAATAACTTCAGGAACAGTACTCATTCCCACTGCATCACCACCTAAGATATGATACATTCTGTATTCTGCAGGAGTTTCAAAAGTAGGACCTTGCACTCCTGTATAAACACCATGCATTACTCTGATTCCTTTTTCCTTTGCTATTTCATCTGCCTTTTCTATGAGAGTATGGTCGTACGCTTCATGCATATCAGGGAAACGAGGTCCTGTTGGGAAATTTGGTCCATGTAAAGGATGTTCAGGGAAAAAGTTAATATGGTCGGTAATAATCATTAAATCTCCAATTTTAAACTCCGGATTCATTCCACCAGACGCATTTGAGACAAATAATGTTTCAATACCTAACTCGTGCATAACACGAATTGGAAAAGTAACTTCCTCCATTTTGTAACCTTCATAGTAATGAAAACGGCCTTTCATGGCCATTATATCCTTACCACCAAGCTTACCAAAAATAAGACAACCTGCATGTCCTTCTACTGTTGATACCGGGAAATTAGGTATATCTTTATATGAGATTTCATAACTATCTGTTATCTCTGAAGTTAATTGTCCTAGACCTGTTCCCAGAATGATTGCCGTTTTCGGATTTGTTTTTATTCTTTCCTTTAGCCAAGATGCTGTTCTTTGAATTTTTTCGTACATAGGATAATATTTTTTCGTTAAACTTTTCTTCCATTTCAAGCATGAATTTAACTTGTATCGGCAGTGCATATATATTTTTTCGCACTTCTTCGTTAAGCCCTTCTAAGTTTAATAACCTTGCTCTATCTTTTTCCGTAGTAATAATTATCTTTGGATATTCCATTAATGCAAATACTTCATTAATAAGCATCACGTCTTTTGGTCTAAAAGAATGATGATCGGGAAATGTCAACGATTGTACTCGTGAAGTATCTGCATACTGACTTAAATCTAATTCTAACTGTTTAGGTAATGCGATACCGGTAAGCAGTAAAATATTTTTGTTATGTATATCTGTCAGTGCTATTTCTTTTTCATCTGCAACATCTTCAAATACAGGCACAAGGTCGCAATATTCTAATGTTGTAAAGAATAATTCTTGGAAAGGATATAGGCTCATGGTCTTGCTTAAAACACGATAATCAATAGGATTCAACTCCTTGGGACACTTCGTAACAATTACAATATCAGCACGATTTTTTCCCGAAAGAGGCTCGCGTAAGCGTCCAGCAGGCAGCAACTTATCATAAATAATAAGTCTATGATAGTCAACTAATAAGATATTTATACCCGGCTTTACATATCGATGTTGGAATGCATCATCAAGCAACACTACATCAGTATTTTTAGTTTGCTCATTTTTTGTTAGATTATCAATTCCTTCACAACGATTCTTATCTACAGCGACATAAATATTTGGAAACTTTTGCTTCATTTGGAATGGTTCATCACCTATCACTTCTACTGGTGTATCAGTCTCCGCAAGCACATATCCTCTACTTTTGCGTTTATATCCTCTTGATAACACTGCAACTTGTGAAACGTCTTTTAATAAACGCACAAGATATTCTACATGTGGAGTCTTACCGGATCCTCCGACCGTGATATTACCAACCGATATTACAGGCACAGTGAAAGTACGACTTTTCAATACACCAAGTTCAAAAAGTTCATTACGAATAGTTATCCCTAAACCATAAAGCCAGCTTAGAGGTAACAAAACTTTGTGTATTTTTATAAAGTCGCCTTCCATTCCTTTATATAAATAATCTATGGTAAAGCCAAACAACTCTCCTTATTAATTAATATTGATATAATAAGGTATTCTTGCTTGAATTGCTGATTGCTGATTAATAGTTCTCAGAATAGAGAAAGGTTCATAAAGCATACCTAATGACGTGCGCAATTGGTCGTTTAAATAATTATTTGGTATATCTCCTGCCATTATTTGTTTCTTCCAATCAACAGGAGCAGGATAACTAACTTCATAATATTTATCAATTTTAGCTAATTGTGCCGCCTTTGCAATTGCTTTATTTAAACCGCCGAGTTCATCCACTAACTTTATCTTTAGTGCATCTTCACCTGTATAAACATGTCCTTGTGCAAGTGCTTCTACTTGTTCCATTGTTAACTTTCTGCCTTGAGCAACTCTGCTTTTAAATGTTAGATAACCACGATCAATATGAATTTGCAGCATTCTTAATTCATCTTGGCTCAAAGGACGCACTATTGATCCAAAGGTTCCATTTTTATTTGTCTTTACCTCATCAAATTTAACTCCTAACTTCTCAGATGCCAATCCACTAAAATCAGGGAACATTCCAAAAATACCAATTGAACCAGTTATTGTTGTTGGCTCAGCCACTATCCAGTTTGCAGGTGCAGACATGTAATAACCACCTGAAGCTGCATAGTCTCCCATACTTACAACCACTGGTTTTACTTTCTTTAATTCCATTAATTGATGCCACATCTGTTCTGAAGCATAAGCAGAACCACCACCAGAATTAATTCTAATAACAACAGCTTTAACTTTATCGTCTTTCATTAGCTTTTCTAAATCCTTGCAGACTTCCTTTCCTACAATAGCCTTACCTTGGTTAAAGCTACCTTGTATAGGTGAATCAACTATATCACCATATGCGTAATAAACTGCAATCTCTTCGCCACTTGTGTTTTCTTCTATTGCTTTTAAGTCAGCAAGTGAAACTTGATTAATTTTACCATCTGGCTTAATTCCCAATCTCTTTTTAACTTCAGTCTTTACTTGGTCTGTATAAAGAAGTTTATCCACCAACTTCATTTTTATATATTCAGCTGGAGCTGAAAAGGTAATCATACTATCAGCATACTGATTAAGTGTTGCAACAGAAACATTTCGGCTCTTGCTCACATCATTTGTTAAATGCTTCCAAATACCATTTAAATATGTAGAGGTTTGCAACCTATCTGCATCACTCATTTTTTCTTCGGTGAAAGTTTCAGTAGCACTTTTATATGTTCCTACTTTAGACACTTGCATCTTTACACCAAACTTAGCCAACATATCCTTCAAATACATACGCTGTAATGACAAACCATGCCAATCCAACATTCCTTGTGGATTTAAATATACCTTATCAGCTACTGATGCCAAATAATAAGTGCCTTGTGTATAGCTATCTCCATAAGCAACTATCCATTTATGACTCTTCTTAAAGTCTAACAAAGCATCTCTTATTTCCTGCAACGATGCATATGATGTAGGAACAAAAGCACCTGCTTCTATGTAAACACCTTTTATTTTATTATTGGTCTTAGCTTTTCTCAATCCCGAAAGCACATCTTCTAAATTCACACCATTTTCACCTTTACCGAAAAACTTATCAAATAAATTATTATCTTCTGAACGTTCTTTTAATACACCAGATAAATTTATTACCAATACAGAATTTTCATTTACTTCTTCTGTATTATCTGATAATAGCATTCCAAAGATACATGCCAAACCTAATAGTACTGTAGCCAAACCAAAAAGGAAAACGCCAACAAAGGTGGCAAAGACATTCTTAAAAAAGTCCTTCATAAAGCTAAATATTTAGTATATTTTAATTTTTAAGTATAGTAAGCTCGGCAAATCCTTTTTCACGAGTTCTACCATGCCAACATTATCTCTATGCAAAGATAAGAATAAATGACTGAAAATCCAAATTTTAGGATATAACTTTACTTTTTGCGACTTTGCGACTTTGCGTCAAAGAAGCAAAATATTAAGAACTAACATTTAGTAGTGTATGACAAATTTTTAATTCTTAATATTCACAAATTAAAAACTATATTGAAATCCAATAGCAGCAAACTCTTTTAACTGCCAATATCCATGACGTCCATCACGTGTAACACCATCATCAAATCGTGGATATATAAACAATTGGGCACCTATATATCTATTGAACTGCAACTTGAATGTGTTTTCCCACTGGAATTCAGTTCGTTTATAAGTAGCATAAGTATAAAGACGCGTTTTCCAAGTAATAGCATCCATCAATTGCCATTCAAAATCAATTGTAAATTCAGAACCAAAGTCATGTCGTACGTGTCTGCCCTCTTCTATACCTAATCTACCAGCTAAATTCTTTAAGCGTGTATATTTTACATTATAAGCCAAAGGTGCTATGTGTATGTTTCCTTTTAACTTATGATCTAACCAATCAATTGTATAATCCATACCCAAGGAAACATTCATATTCAATGGAGCAAGGATATCTGAATATAATAAAGGGTCATTAGAGCGATAAGAATGCGTAAATTGTGTATAACCAACAAACTGAACAGAGTAGTACCATCTCTTGCTAGCTTGCAAACCAAACTTAGAAGTAAGACGTATCAAGTCTTCTGTAGTTTTAAAGCTATGCAAAGAATCTGATTTACTACTTTGGATACCAAACTTCAATTCAAGTCGATTTTCCCATTTTACCTTCTGTTTATTATTATAATTAGCTTCAAGTAGCGCCGATGACAAAATAGAATAGTTGCTTTCTCCACCCTTATACCAATTAGGTGAAACATAATTCTGTAATAACTGAAGAGAGTAATCTCCCTTGTAAGTCCAAAAATCTGGTTTCTTTATAAGTACTTCTACAGGAGAAAAAGTTGATTCTACTGGAGAAGGAGCAACTTTATCTACTATCTCAACATTCCGTTGAATTGGTACCTCAACATCCATCGCTTTAGTTTGTTTTCCGCGAAGTTCATCAGCGGTAACCTCTACTAAAGAAGGTTGTTTCAGATAAATATTCAAGAGTTGTCTGTCATAAGCATTGTTTTCTTTTAAAATAAACGCATTGCTTATGATTTCTTTATAATAGGTAGTAGGCAGAAAAAGTTTTGCCAATTGAAAATTATCGCCTTTATAAGTCGCTCCCTTCAAATTTGTTTCATTAAAGATTCTGTTCTTTGCAGAAATCAACGAGTCCATATATATTCGAATAATGTTATTTGAACTATCATATACCCCTTGTCTTAAAGAATACAAATTTCCATTCACTTGCGCTGAAACAGCTATAGTGAAACTTATTACTAATAAAAACAAATAGATTTTACGTATCATCATCAATTGTTACCCTACAATTCTCTATTATAACAACACCTATTCCAACAAAGTAGCAGCACGCACACGACTCAATGTTTCAGGTGTCATTTGCAAATAGCTTGCAATATAAACCAATGGTGCACGAAGAATAACCTGCGGATTTAGTTTGCACATCTTCTTATAACGATCTTGTGCCGTTTCAAATCGTACAAGATCAGCATGTACTTGTGAGATTATAAGACTTTCCTCCAATATCTTGCGATATAGGATTTGTATATTTACATTGTGTAAAGCTACTTGTTCTAACCTTTGTTTCGGCAGAGCATAGACTATAGTAGGTTCTATAGCTTCTACTTGCAATTTAGTAGGTTCTTCACGAAACAAGCTTTCAATACACATAAATATGGTTTGATCTTCGCCTAAGTGTTCCGTTATCTGCTTTCCATTTTTAAAATAGAACTGACGAATCAGTCCACGATCTATATAATAGATATTTTCGCACACCTCTCCTTCATTCAAAATCATCTCCCCTTTCGCAAATTTCATAGGCACGAGAATGCTTTCGAGTATATCGAGTTCTTCGTGAGTCATGGTACTGTATTTTCGAGCTAACTCACGTGCAATATCTCTGGTTTCAAAGGTCTCTTTCATATCTATGTTCCTCTTATTAGTTTAATCTAATTTTAATACAGCCAAGAAAGCTTTTTGCGGTACTTGTACATTGCCAACCTGCTTCATTCGCTTCTTACCCTTCTTTTGTTTTTCCAACAATTTGCGTTTACGACTAACGTCGCCTCCATAACATTTAGCAGTAACATCTTTACGAACCTGCTTTACTGTCTCACGAGCTACTATTTTTCCACCAATTGCAGCTTGTATGGCAATATCAAATTGCTGACGAGGTATTAGTTCTTTTAATTTTTCACACATACGTCTACCAAATGTTACAGCATTACTTTCGTGTGTCAAAGTAGAAAGGGCATCAACAGGTTCACTATTCAAAAGGATATCTAACTTCGCCAACTTAGATGGGCGGAACGAATCAATATGATAGTCGAAAGATGCATAACCTTTGGAAATGCTCTTCAGCTTATCATAAAAATCTATCACAATTTCGCCCAATGGAATCATGAAGATTAATTCCAAACGATTACCACTTACATAATTCTGACTAACGAGTTCGCCACGCTTGTCAAGGCAAAGTGTCATAATTGGTCCTATATAATCGCCCAATGTAATGATAGATGCCTTTATGTATGGTTCTTCGATGTGTTCTATCATCGTTGGTTCTGGTAATCCTGACGGATTATGTACTTCCCTACTCTCGCCCAACTTATCATAAACCATATAGCTTACGTTAGGAACAGTGGTAATTACGTCCATATTAAATTCACGATCAAGACGCTCTTGAATAATCTCCATGTGTAATAAGCCTAAGAAGCCACAACGGAAACCAAAACCTAAAGCTTGTGAACTTTCGGGAGAGAAGGTAAGCGAAGCATCATTTAACTGCAACTTTTCTAGTGATGCACGGAGATTTTCATAATCGTTAGGGTCTACTGGATAAACGCCAGCAAATACCATTGGTTTTACTAACTGAAATCCTTCGATGGCTTTATCGCAAGGACGTTCTATGTGAGTAACTGTATCACCTACCTTTACTTCACGCGCATTTTTTATTCCTGAAATAATATAGCCTACTTCACCTGTGGAAAGCTCATTTTTAGGCTTCATATCCATTTTCAAGACACCAACCTCATCAGCATCGTACTCCATTCCTGTTTGCACGAATTTTACTTTATCACCTTTTTTAATGGTTCCGTTTGTAACTTTACATAAGGTAATAATACCGCGAAATGAGTTGAAAATAGAATCAAAAATAAGTGCCTGAAGTGGAGCTTCTTTATCGCCTTTTGGAGCAGGTACACGTTCTATTATTGCACGTAATATTTCTGAAACGCCTTCACCTGTTTTTCCACTGGCACGAATAATTTCACTACGATCACAACCAATAAGGTCCACTATTTCGTCTTCCACCTCTTCAGGCATTGCATTTGGCATATCAATCTTGTTAATTACAGGTATTATCTCAAGATTGTTATCGATTGCCATATACAAATTTGAAATCGTTTGCGCTTGTACGCCTTGTGTAGAATCTACTATAAGTAAAGCGCCCTCACATGCAGCAATACTTCGTGATACCTCGTAAGAAAAGTCTACGTGTCCCGGAGTATCGATAAGATTAAGAACATACTTTTTCCCATCTTGCTCATACTCCATCTGAATGGCATGACTTTTAATAGTAATACCACGTTCTCGCTCTAAGTCCATATCATCAAGCATTTGTCCGCCTGTAACTTGAATGGTCTTAGTGTATTCCAACAACCTATCGGCAAGTGTAGACTTACCGTGGTCTATATGTGCTATAATGCAGAAATTTCTTATTTGGTTCATTAAGGATTTCTTCTTTTAATATGCAAAATTAGCAATAAAAACGAGAAATACGAAGGAACATAGCATAAATTTACTCAAAAAGACCTACCTTTGCAAGAGTATATGTAAATACTATAGATTTATTAAATAAAATATTGAATAAACGATGAAACTTATTAAAGTACTATTTTTAGCAATTGGTTGCCTTATATTTGTAGGTTGCCAAAAGAGTATGGAGGATCGTGTAGCAGAAGAATGCAAAGAATATACTAAGAAACAATGTCCTTCTCAGATTGTAGCAAACACACGAATGGACAGTATGGTGTATGAATCAGATTCACGCACAATACGCTATTATTATTCACTCTTTAACGATGCCGATAATAAAGATCGTGTTGAAGCAACAAAAGAGTTACTTCGCCAAACATTACTTGCTGGAGTTAAAGCAGATGTAGCTTCGAAACAATATAAAGAAGCTGGCTTCAACTTCCGCTTTACTTACCATTCTGGTAAAGACCCAAAAACTATTTTGTTCGACCAAACTTTTAAAAAGGGAGATTATTAAAACGGATATTACATAAAAGCAGAAAATACTAAGCAAGATTAGATTAAAAGTCACCTGTTTCTTTTTCTGCTACTTTAAAACAACATGAGTTCAATATAAGAAATCGTGTAAAAAGGTTGTAGATTTTATTTTAGATAAAGGTAGATCAATTACATTAAACCTATATCGAACTCATGTTTTTATTACCATGAGGAATTTACTCATTACTTTTCAAAGAGAACTTAATCCTTTCTGAAGATTATAATATTGAGAATAAAAAAAATAATTACAGAAAATTAAAACGTAATTACAAATTGATAAAAACGTAATTACGTTTTTTAATTTTGTAATTATGAATTTTCAAATCGTCTTTTATACCATACATAACGTTAATTATACATTTATTTTGAGAACACTAAATAAGTCTATCCATTAAATGTATGCTAATAAAGAATTATCCTTTTCCAAATAAAAAGTTAAGGTTTTATTTTCTTTTCTCCCTCATCTTCATTGTCTTGCCAAATAAAATTTTGTTTAGTATCACACCTGATTTTCTAGAACCAATAAGCTCTGCATTACGCTAGCATCTCCAAAAAGCTTTCTGTTTATGTGTAAACTTTTTCAAACTGGATTTTAAGTAAATCCTTTTCCTCATTTCTACCATTATTTATAGATAATTAAGAGGCATTTTCAGTATATATTTTAGTTTTATTGTTAGCTTTTCAAAAGATATTCATATTTAATAACGAATCTTTTAAAAGTGAAGTTCATAAGAAATTATTCAACGTTTTTTATAAGTAGCTGCAAAGTTTACTTTTAGTACATTACATTCGCGCAAACTTTGTTTTAAGTCGTTGATCATTCCCATTGGTGTTCCCTTATCGGCACGAACACTGACACTCATTTGTTTTTTATCTGCTGGCGTCATCTCAGTACGTTCTCTTGTCAAATAACCTTTTACATCTTTCAAATCTACTATTTTATCGTTGAGTTGCAGACATAAACTATCGTTTGAAATAACATTATCACCGTCCAAAGGAACTCCTATATAAACATAAGATATGGCAGATTTCTTTACCAACTTGGTAAGTTCAGTACCTTGTGGTACTTGGTATTTTACCTTTACAGTAGTTTTACGCATGTGGGTAACAAGCATAAAGAAAAATAAAATCGTAAAGATAAGATCGGGCAAAGAAGCAGTATTAAGTTCGGGGATACTTCGTTTGCGTCGTCGGTAGATACTCATTTTACGCCTCCTTCCCCTATATTTGATCTTTCTACCTCATAAATTTCAGAAATACGCTGCGGTATTTCTTCAGCTATTTGTTCTTGCTGCTCTGCAGAACAAAGCAGAAATTGTTTTCCATATAATTCTTCTGCATGCTTATTTCGCAAATCATTATAAGCTGCAATTATCTCGTTTTGGAGTGAGAAATAGGTATCGTAAGATGTTTTCCTATCAGTCTTAATCTGAATAATATGTTGTTTACCCTTTGCTTCAACAAAGCTTTTAACGACCTGCCTTACATCTCGTAAGTTCATTGGTTTTTCGTTAAGTATCAATTTATTATCAGAAAGAATTTGAAACTTCAACACCATACGCTCATCAACCATAGATTGAACTTCTTTCTTTTCTTTTTCTATAGGTGGAAGGCGCCGTTCCAAGCCTTCGTCCACTTCCATTGAGGTAGTAACAAGGAAAAGTATCAACAGCATAAATGATATATCGGCTGTTGAAGACGTATTTAATCCTGGAACTTTTCGCTTGACACGTTTAAACATTTGTAAATTTATTTTTTCTTCCTATAATAACGTGTAGCACCAAATATTGTTACTCCTATTGCTGCAATAAGCAAAACTATTGAAGAAGTAACAAACATATCAGAAGTTTTTAACCAAAACTTATCCGAATAGGTTGCACCATTAATAATCATCGCTTCAGAAGAACCAAAGACAAACGACAATAAAAGACACAATAGAGTTACACCAAAAACAATAATTGTTATTTTATATGTGGGAATTCCATTCACAACTCGTTGCTTTACAGAAATAGTCTTTGTCGTATGGTACAAGGATAAAAGCATAGTAAGAACTGTTAACCCGAAGAGAATCCACATAAAAACAATAACAACATCAGTAAGCAAAGGTGCATTGAAAGCAGGATTTTCGGCAGATGGTGTATAGAAACCTATCGAAAAGAACAATATAAAGACAAGAGCCGTAATACCAATCAGCACATATAAAATGCGTTGTGATATACGTTCTTCTGCCAATTTTGTAATTCTATTTCTTAAATTCATTGTCTATCGTTTCAGTTTATACACCATGATAGCATCTAACAGCGAGATTGCCGACTCCTCCATTTGAGCTGTCAAATGCTCTATTTTCGAAAGTATATAATTATAGAAGACTTGCAGAACCAAAGCCACAATAATACCGAAGATAGTTGTAATCAAAGCAACTTTCATACCTGAAGCAACAATGGTAGGACTGATATCTCCAGCAACTTGTATTTGATCAAAAGCCATTACCATACCTATTACCGTTCCTAGAAAACCTAAAGATGGTGCCATCGCAATAAAAAGCGTTACCCACGAACAACCTTTTTCTAAATTAGCACTCTGCACGCTTCCATATGAAGCTACGCTACGTTCTATATCTTCGATAGAACTATCAATTCGAAGGAGTCCTTGATAACATATAGAAGCTACTGGTCCACGCGTATTTTTACTTAATTCTTTTGCCTTTTCTATATCTTCAGCAACTATCAAGTCGGTCAATTTTGTCATAAAACGCTTTGCATCTATTTCCGAAAGACTAAGATAGATAATGCGTTCTATACAAAATGCTAAACCTAAGACTAAAGCTAAGGCTACAAGCGACATAAAACCAGCATTACCATCAATAAACTTTTGTTTTAATGATTGATGAAAACCTACACCTTCAGCAGCAACTTTTTGCTTCTGTGTAGCATTATCTTCCGATGCTAATTCGTCAAGCGCATCACTATTTTTCAGACTTTTATTTGCAACAGCCTCAATATTTGGCTTCTGCTGTTCAGCTGCAGCATACTGCGCAATACTACCTAACGGAAAGGTAAATAAGATAATTATGACGATTGCAAAACTAGCAATTATTTTTCTCATATTGTTATCGTTTCTTAAGTCTTATATATTTAAATCTTAGAAGAGTGAACTTGAAGTTTTGAAACAATTTTCTTTAATCCTTCAATACAACCCTTATACTTTTGAGTTCAAAAATACTAATTTTATAAATAACTGCCAAACGATTAACTGAATATCTTTCAACGACACTAATTCAGTAACTTACATTTATCTACAAAAGTAATACTTCTATATGTGTTTTGACTGATGGTAAGCCAACATTCCATAAATAGGCGATTTCTCTATCTTATCTACTTCAAAGCTAAATTGTGCTGCAACCTTTTCGAAAATATTGTGGAAGTGATAAGCAATACTTCCTATTGCAGAAACTTTCTTCACTCCATAACAAGCGTATTGACACGCATTGCGTTCAAAGAAAAGGGCAAAGTTCTGCTGTACCAATGTTTCTAATTCTGGCAATTCTAAATGTCTGTTAATAAATTGTGCAGTAGAAGCCAAAAATCTATTTGCTAATGGTTTTCGATACACTCTTTCTATAATTTCCTGATAAGTAAGATTTTCTTCGCGAAAATATAAATCTCGAATTTCCTCGGGCAGACTACCTTTAAATATTCCATTAAAAAAGAGCTTTCCTAATGCTGCTCCGCTACCTTCATCTCCTAAGATATAACCTAATGGAGGTACATTTTTTACAATCATCTTGCCATCATAAAAACAACTATTTGAACCTGTTCCCAATATACAAGCAATTCCGGAAGTATTCCCACATAAAGCTCGGGCTGCGCCAAGTAAGTCGCCAGCAACTTCAATTGTCGCATTAGTAAAAGTTTCAGACAAACATTTCTTCATCTTAGGTTGTACTATATCTATACAACCCGCACCATAAAAAGCAATTGAATTAATCAGCTTTGCAACATCGGTTTCTCTCAAAAAAGATTGTATTTGAGGTAGTACTTCATTCTTTAATATAAGTTCTATCTCATTTTCCGACTGGTGAAAAGGATTTATTCCCTGCGTAGAAATTACCTTGTCTTTATTTATCTCACCGCTTGAAACCATCCAATCGGTTTTTGTACTTCCACTATCAGCTATTAGTATCATAAGCTTTGTTTTGCTTGCAAAAGTACAAAAAACTTCAAGATAATCACTTTCATTGGTACTATAAAGTCATAAAGCAAGTTCAAAATTCAAATGATTGAGCAAATATTTATTTCTTAAAGCAAAATAGCGGGCTATAGAACCAAAAGAGAAAGGAACAAAAAGCATATTATGCTAAATATAGAACGGCATAAATTTAAAGAATAGACCTTAATAAAGTTGCGCAGATAGCTTGCATATTCACCTTATTATATATACCTTTGCATTTTCAAACAACTTTGAGAAGTAAATTCTCAACATTCTATATTTCATATCGCTCCGCAAATGAATGACAAAAATATCTATATTGCAGGACCTTGTGTCATTGAAAGTCAAGGTCTCTTGAACATTGTAGCTGAAGAATTGGTGCGTCTGAATAAAAAATATGGCATAGATATTATTTTTAAAGCCAGTTTTGATAAAGCAAACCGTACAAGTTTGAGTTCTTTTCGTGGCCCAGGAATGGCAAAAGGACTTGCAATGCTACAAGAAATAAAAGATAAATATGGCTTACGACTACTCACAGATATCCATGAAAGCTTTCAAGCTGAAGAGGTTGGCAAGGTAGTAGATGTTATTCAGATTCCTGCTTTCTTGTGTAGACAAACCGACCTGTTGGTTGCTGCAGCTAAAACCGGAAAGATTGTGAATATAAAGAAAGCACAATTTCTAAGCGGAAAAGACATGAAATACCCTGTCGAAAAATGCAAAGAAAGTGGTGCAAAAGAAGTTTGGCTTACTGAACGAGGCAATAGCTTTGGTTATAACAACCTTGTTGTTGATTTTAGGAATATTCCAGACATGCAGGAATTTAACAAAACTGTAATTATGGATTGCACACATAGCGTACAACGACCAAGTGCAGGCAATGGAAAAACTGTTGGAGATCGCAAATTTGTCCCCTCAATGGCATTAGCTGCTAAGGCTTTTGGTGCAAACGGATATTTCTTTGAAGTGCATCCTGACCCAGATAAAGGATTAAGTGATGCTGCTAATATGCTGGAATTAGAAAACCTTGAGAAACTAATCATGCAACTACTATAAATCGAAGTGAGAAGACGTAAGATGGAAAATGTTAGAGATTATGCAATACAATGCATAAAAGATGAAGCTTATGCAACATTAGCTTTGATAGAGCAATTGGACGACAACTTCGATAAAGCTGTAGAACTAATTTACCATTGCAAAGGAAAAGTAATTGTTACAGGAGTAGGTAAAAGTGGAAATATTGGTGCTAAAATTGCTGCGACTTTATCATCAACAGGTACTCCTGCATTTTTTGCTAATCCATTAGATGTTTTTCATGGAGACTTGGGAGCAATGACTAAAGACGACGTTGTTTTGGCACTCTCTAATTCTGGCCAGACTGATGAACTTTTACGTTTTATACCAATGGTATTGCACATGAACATTCCCATCATTGGAATGAGCGCCAATCCAAATTCGTTGTTAGCTAAATACTCTACAACACATATAAAGGTATGGGTTGAAAAAGAAGCATGTCCTTTAAACTTAGCTCCAACAAGTTCTACAACAGCTGCATTAGTAATGGGAGACGCACTTGCTATTGCTCTTATGGAGCTTAGAAAGTTCCGACCTAAAGATTTTGCACAATTCCATCCTGGAGGAGAACTTGGAAAACGACTTCTTACTACAGCACAAGATGTTATGCGTTCAGAAGATTTACCTATCATTCCTAAAGAAATGCACTTGGCAGAAGCTATTATTCATGTTAGCAATGGTAAGTTAGGCTTAGGTGTTTCTGTGGAAAACGACAAAGTTATTGGACTCATTACTGATGGAGATATACGCCGTGCAATGGAGAAATGGCAAGCTAAATTCTTTGATCACACAGTTGAGGATATTATGACAAAGACACCTAAGATGGTTCTTCCAAATACCAAAATCACCGAAATTCAAAGTATTATGCACCAATATAAGGTGCATACGGTGTTAGTTTGCGATAAAGAACTAAGATTATTGGGAGTAGTAGATCACTATAGCTGTATGATTTAATTGTGTGGTTAAAAGCAAAGAGGAGTACAAAGGACAAATAGAAAAGTACGCAAAAGACGAATCCTGTGAAGAAAACAGAAAAAAATCCACTTTTACTTATCCTGTTTATATTATGGTTTGCTACAATTGGGCAAATCATAATGGCTAAACCTACAATAAAAAAACAAAGCGCTCAACCTATAAGCTCCGACTCTTTGATTGTGCAACAGCTAAGAATGAAGGGCATACAATTCAGTAATAATAACTCTGTAACATTGCTAACAAGTGGGCAAGAGAAGTTTGATGATATGTTTAAAGCCATCGAACAAGCTCGTTCAAGTATTCATTTAGAATATTTTAATTTCAGAAATGACTCAATTAATAACGAATTGATTAATCGGTTAGCTAAGAAAGTGCAAGAAGGGGTAGAAGTCAGAGCTATATTCGATGGATTTGGGAATGCCAGCAATAATCGTCCGATGCACAAAAGACATTTAAAAGATATAAGAGAAAAAGGCATACAGATATACGAATTTAAGCCCATAACTTTCCCTTGGATACATAGTGTCTTTAACCGCGACCATCGTAAAATAGTTGTTATTGATGGAAAAATAGCCTATACAGGCGGAATGAATGTTGCAGATTACTATATTAAAGGAACAAAAGCTGTTGGAGAATGGCACGATATGCACTGCAGAATAGAAGGTGATGCTGTAAATACACTGCAAAAGATATTCTTGCAGATGTGGTTCAGGGTATCGGGACAAAATATTCATGGTGCTAAATATTACCGTGGTATCAGTAATGCTGATTATATAAAAGGACTTAAAAAAGATACTTGTCGTTCTGCAGGCCATAAAATGGTAGGCATTATTAACCGTGAGCCTCATGTTTCGAAAGATATTATCAGAACATTTTATGTGGAAGCAATTAATGATGCTAAAGACAGTATAAAGATTATAAATCCTTATTTTACACTTAGTCCCAAGCTAAGAACGGCATTGAAAGATGCTGCAGCACGTGGCGTAAAAGTAGAAATAATGCTCAGTGTTAAGAGTGATATTCCTCTCACACCTGACTGCGGATACTATAATGCGCATAAGTTAATGAAAGACGGTTGTATAATATGGCTATTCAAACCAGGCTTTCATCATACAAAAATTATACTTGTAGACGGGAAAATTTGTACCATAGGCTCCGCAAATCTTAATTCTCGTAGTCTTAGATGGGACCGTGAAGTAAATGCTGTAATAATAGATCAAGAAACTACAAAGGAATTAGACACAATTTTTGAGAACCAAAAGAAAGACTGCTTTAAACTTACAGAGGAGATTTGGAATACATGGAGAACTCCTTGGCAGAAGCTAAAAGGAAAATTTGGCTATCTCCTTTCTCCTTTCTTATAATCTATTAAGGCTAGATTTTATTTATATCAACGTATCCGTGCATCACTGCATAAATTGTTAATGCCGATACGCTCTTCACACCCAACTTTTCAGTAATATTTTTTCTGTGCGTTATAACAGTGGTTAGACTAATGTTTAGTTTAATCGCAATTTCTTTATTTATATAGCCTTGCACAACTAAAGATAGTACTTCTAATTCACGATTCGTCAATACTTTATTCTTCAAAACTTGGGGCATCTCTGGAAAATTCTTTCCTCCTGCGTGTCCATGTTGTACTACCATAAGCAAATTGCGTACTAGTTCGTCTTCACTAACGCTGATACAAATGCAATGAAAACCCGATAATTGCGAATTAGAATCATTAGAAATTGTCAGCAATATTGTCTTTTGCTTTCGTTCTCTGAAGAACGCAATATTCTCTAAAACAATGGTTTGAGCTGCAAAAAAGTGAAAGAACGAATCAGGATTAGATGCAAAAAAGTCATCGAAAGAAGAGAAAGTCTCTACCTCCATAATTGGAACAACACTCTGAAGAATATTCTTCAAGCCAAGAACTGCCAAGGTATTGGGGTCAATAATCGCAATTCGTGGACGCCCATTCACCAATTTTGTCATATCTATAGGTATACTAAATTAGTATTAACTCCTTACTAATAGGGACAAATTCAATTTATTCTGATTTTTAAAATTTGGTTACAAACTTACAGTACCAATATCTACTAAGTTATTTACGATAGCGTAGATGGTGAGACCTGCTGGCGAATGAATTTGTAATTTACGTGCAATATTTCTGCGATGGGTTATCACTGTATTCGTAGATATGCACAAATGATTAGCAATTTCCTTGTTCGTCATTCCCTGAACTACACAGATAATCACATCTTTTTCTCGGTCGCTTAAAGTTTCTCCTGTATCTGGCTGCTTATTAAGCATACTTGAAATCTTCACAGATACATCATTTTGCTTACTCTTTAGTTCTAAATGACGAATAGCAGGAATGAATATTTCTTCTTCAACATCAGCATGTTGATCAAGCCATTCTTCGCAACGATATATATCATATAGCGTTGCTGTAAGCTGACTATTACGATGTGAATCTGAAGGCAAGTACTTAATAATAATATTCTTTAGTTCATGCAACTTCACATCAGTTTGTTGGTGGTGTTTAGAAAAGGTCTCAATATCGTAGTTGTTATTCGTTTGCCCTGACAATAAGGAATCTACATAAGGGAATACAGTCTTCTCTTCATACTTCATATGGTTACGAATATCATGCGCATATTCATCGTACAATTTCAAAATTAGCCTAGCCAAATTATCATTCTCATCCAACGAATCAACAAGTTTCTTACGAATAAACGGCAATTGGAAGTCTAAGTAATAAGTATGAAAGGCTTTCAGATATTGCACTAAAGTAGGTATAGATAGTCTATCTGCGTCGTCGTATTCTTTGTAACCATTCATTGTAAAGTTCACAATGGCCAAAAATGTGTAAGTGTCAACATTTTGACTATCACAAACCTCACGTACAGTTTTATCACCAAAGCCCAAATTTATTCCAAAACTGCCCAAAGCTTGTAGCAGATTGTAATTATCACTGATGAGAGAAATCATCTTGTCATCAGCCTCATACATCTTATGATTTTTCATTTAGGTCGCTTTTAAATTAATATCTTTGTATAAGACCCATTGCAAATTGGAAGAAATATTATAATTTTTACATTCCTATTGCAATATCCATGCAAAGTAATAACATTTTCATGAGATGTGCAATAGCAACAAGTAGGTATTTTAAAATACCAAATATTTAGTATTGCAGCAAATGAATAATGATAGTATCTTTGCAAACAAATGGGTGCAGGGATAATTGCAACTCTCGTACAGTAGTTATTGTTTCAGGCAACAAGCAAAAAACTTAGTTATCTTCACTTTTCTGCTGCGAGACAGTAATTAGGTATCTGCACTCTTTTTATTTTGCAAATGTACTAATATTTAAACAAATAGAATAAAAAAACAAGAAAAAACACAAGCTAATTGCTGTAAAAGCTAACATACAAGAGAATCTTTACCATTTCACCCAATTACAGAGCTGTCATATTAAGTTTCTATCTTCTCAAATAATTTAACAGTTTAAATGACTTATAAAATGTTTTTAGGTTTAAAAGATTTTATTAGTAAAACCGATCAATAATACTATTAGAGATAAGTTAAGGTTAAAAATTATAGATTAAAAAAAGATTATATAAAAAACGTAATAACAAAAAATAAAAACGTAATTACATTTTTTTTATTTGTAATTACGTTTTATGCATTTTATAATAATAAGTTTCAAACGACTTTCATCTTTCTGAATCGTTTAGTATATAACTTCATTTCTAATATTTTCTTTATAATAATGCCCGTTTTGTATTCCAAAACGGGCATTATTATAAAGAACACAAACTTTATTATCGCATACTTTTCGTTGGCAATATAAAGGATTTATTTTGGTTTTTCTTTGTATTTCCTAAAGAATACTCTCCATTACTTCCTATTAAAACGCTATTTCCCCTTTATATCACTATCTTGTTACAGGATAACTATATCTGCTAAAATCATAAAAACCGCTACGCTGATTAGGCATATGATCATACTCTACGCTTATCGTGATAGAATTCTGATTATATTTCCCCCACTGATAACTTACACCGCCACCTATTCTGTCCATAAACTTACTGGCTGCCATTCCATAAGCACCACACATATAAGGAGAGTATCCCCATCCTAAATACATTGGAGAAAGTCCTATTCCATAACCACTATATGAACCATACCCAATTGTCCAAGGAAGAAAATTGCCAGAATTAAATGCTTTTTGTACAAATGCGTATGCACTCCAATGTTCGTTGAAACGATAACCAAAAATAGCATTTACACCAGCTGTAGTGTAGTTGGAACCACCATAGGTTACATTATTTATATAACCACCCACTGCTAATGTAGCTTTTTTCGATAGGTTTGTCACATACATCAACGAAATATCTTGAGAAAAACCTGCGCCATGAATATATCCATTACCAAAGTTAGCAAACACGGATGCACTGAGATTTACATTCAAACCTTTATGCAAACGCCATGAAGTCGGACCCCATCCATATCCCCAATAAGGATTATACATATCATTATTTGTAATGGCTTGTCCGTTCTCATCAACAAATGGTAGGTTTCTATCTATTTGTTGTTGTTCTCTTGCTTCAGCCATACGTCTTGCATACTCTTTCTCTGCCTCCGTTGCTTCTCTGGCTCCTTGCAGACGTGAAGAAACTATTGGTGCGACTTTTGTCGTATCAACTTTATTATTATAAACATCTTGCGCATGCATTCTTACTCCAAGAAGCAATGCTATTGCTATGATAAATATCTCCTTCATACAATGCAAAATTAAAATAATGAAACCTAACAGCCAAAGAAATTAATAGAAATTAATCTTTTCTTTGAATTTATTTAGCAGAATGCTCTCTTCTCATTATAAGAGGAGGATCGGTCGTAAAAATAAATACGATTGCTGCATGGAACACTTGTCCTGGGTTGATATTAGCACTTAACTTTTCTTTATGCTCATTGTATCCTGTATGAAGAGGTTGAAAAGATATACCAGAACTATTCTTTCCATAAGAATTTATATGCAAAGTTGGTTCGTATGTATAAACTGTCATAACTCTACCGCTTTGTTCATCAAAAAGTAAAGCAGCAGGTTTCTGCACATTAGATGGATGACGTAACTGAAAAGCATGATTATACCCATTTTGTAAGTTGTTAATACGCTCTCCTATCTCTCTTGGTTGAATAAAGTTTAATGGAGTATAACGGACGTTTTCTTGCTCACCTGTTAGTTGCATTTCCTTATCAAATACATTTGTTTTATACGAATCTATCCACAAATGCTGCTTTAAAATAGTACGATTAGGGTCACCTGATAGATTAAAAATAATACCATTAGTAAGTTTATAGCGCGTTGGAGCAGTGGAAGTCATTCTATAATTTACATCAAGAGCATTTTGATCTGACAGAGTATAAGTGACAGAGAAGTTCATTTTGCCATCAAACTCACCATCTTTACTATCTGATATATATCGAAAAGTTACAGCTTGGTGGTCAGCACTAACCACTTCCCATATCTTATCTGCTAATACTGGACTTACTTTTCCATCAAGACTCATCATAGTTGCTCCAAGGGTTGGATTATCCTTATACTCAGATATATGCTGATAACCCTTTATAACTGGTTCTAACCTTCCATTCCAGTTATGCACTTCGAGCTGCATTAAACGTGCGCCATAATTGCTTACTACGGCTTTCATACCTGTATCGTTTTTTAATAAAAAGGTTTGTATATCTTGCGCAGTAATAGCAAGAGGAAAAAGACAAACTAATATGGTAAAATTTAGGTACTTCATTTATTTTGTTTTTAGATGAGTAGACTTATAAAAAGCCACCTATATTATATTGCAAATATAAATTGTTTTTTTGAAAGAAACGATTTTTATAGGAGAAATAATTTCCAGAATATTATTTTGATATTCAAAGGCTAAAATAAAATAAATAAGAATTTGAACATAGAGTAAGAAGATATTGCTTGTTTCTGCCTAAGAAGAGAACTTTTTATGACATACTGTCGTAAAACATCATTTTTTTGAATAGTTTAAGGATAAATATTTTGTAGTCTGATATGTTATTCTTAATTTTACACCGTAAAGAAATTATGCCTAAAAAATTTAATTTATAATACAAGAAATGGTACAAGAAAAACAAATCATTGAATGTGTTCCTAACATTAGCGAGGGACGTAACAAAGCTATTATTAAACAAGTAACTGACGAAATTGAACGCGTTAAAGGTGTAAAACTACTCGACGTGGATCCAGGCGAAGCTACAAACCGCACAGTAATAACTTTTGTTGGGTCTCCTGACGCAGTATTAGAAGCCGCATTTCAATGTGTAAAGAAGGCTGCTCAGCTCATCGATATGCGCCAACATCACGGTGCTCACCCACGTATGGGTGCAACCGATGTTTGCCCATTAATTCCAGTTGCAGGTATCACACTCGAAGAATGTGCAAAGTTAGCACACAAGTTGGCAGAACGAATTGCTAACGAGCTTAAAGTACCTTGCTACTGCTACGAAGCTGCTGCAAGAACTCCTGAACGCCGCAACCTCGCTATTTGCCGTAAGGGTGAATACGAAGGTTTAGCAGAAAGAATGACGGTTGAAGCTGAAGCACCCGACTTTGGAGCTCGTGCGTGGGACGAAGGCGTTGCACGTACAGGCTGTACAGCTGTGGGAGCTCGCGACTTCCTTATTGCTACAAACTTCAACCTAAATACCACTTCTACTCGCCGTGCTAATGCAATTGCATTCGATGTACGCGAAAAGGGACGCCCACAACGTGAAGGTGGTTCACCTGTTGGTAAACCAATGAAAGATGAGAATGGAAAAACCATTATGATTCCAGGTACGTTGAAAGGCACAAAGGCAATCGGTTGGTTCATCGACGAATATGGCATTGCACAAGTTTCAATGAATATTACCGACATAAACGTTACTCCATTACACGTTGCATTCGACGAAGTTTGTCGTTGCGCACAAAACCGTGGTATTCGTGTAACTGGTACAGAAATAGTTGGTTTGATACCAAAACGTACATTAATAGAAGCTGGTAAATACTTCCTGAAAAAACAAAATCGGTCTACAGGTATTCCTGAAGAAGATATTTTGCAGATTGCAATTAAGTCTATGGGATTGGACGATTTGAAAGAATTTAACCCACGCGAAAAGGTTATCGAATATCTCTTGGAAGACGAGAACAAAACGGCAAAACTTATAGACCTTACAGTGAAAGGCTTCGCTGACGAAACATCACGCGAATCACCTGCTCCAGGTGGTGGCACCATCTCTGCTTATATGGGAGCCTTAGGAGCTGCATTGGGCACAATGGTAGCCAACCTCTCAAGCCATAAGGCTGGTTGGGACGACCGTTGGGAAGAATTCAGCAACTGGGCAGACAAAGGTCAGAAAATTCAGGCAGAATTAATGGTGCTCGTAGACGAAGATACCGAAGCTTTTAACCGCATTATGGAGGCATTTGGTCTTCCTAAAAAGACAGACGAAGAGAAAGCAGCTCGTTCTGCTGCAATCCAAGCTGCAACTTTGTTCGCAACACAAGTACCTTTGCACACAATGCAAGCATCATTCAAAGTATTTGAACTCTGCAAAGCTATGGCAGAAGAAGGCAATCCAAACAGTGTTTCAGATGCAGGTGTAGGTGTACTCGCAGCTCGTGCAGCCGTATTAGGTGCAGGTTTGAACGTTAAGATCAATGCATCGGGATTGAAAGACCGTGAAGCTGCAGATAAGCTCGTAGGCGAGGCTAATGAGCTGATTAAGAAGGCAAACGAGCTTGAAACTGAAATAATGAAGATTGTAGAAGACAAATTATAAAAGATATAATAAAATGACTAAAGAACAATTTATAGCAGATATTCGTGCTGGCATACATGAGACACTTCCAGAGCCTCAAATATACGACACATCTATTAACCACGCTCCAAAGCGCAAGGATATTCTTACAGCAGAGGAAAAGAAACTTGCACTTCGCAATGCATTGCGCTATTTCCCAAAGAAATTCCACGCAACTCTGGCACCAGAATTTGCTAACGAGTTAGAAACATACGGACGTATATATATGTATCGTTTCCGCCCTACATACGAAATGTACGCTCGGCCTATTGACGAATATCCACACAAATCGCAACAGGCAGCTGCTATTATGATGATGATTCAGAACAACCTCGACAAGGCTGTAGCTCAACATCCTCACGAATTGATTACATACGGTGGTAACGGTGCTGTTTTCCAAAACTGGGCACAATATCGTTTAGTTATGAAATACTTGAGCGAAATGACCGACGAGCAAACACTCGTTATGTATTCTGGCCACCCACTCGGTCTTTTCCCATCACACAAGAATGCACCACGTGTAGTTGTTACCAATGGTATGGTAATTCCTAATTACTCTAAACCTGACGATTGGGAACGCGACAACGCACTAGGCGTAAGTCAGTATGGTCAGATGACAGCTGGCTCATATATGTATATTGGTCCACAGGGCATTGTTCACGGAACAACAATTACAGTATTGAATGCTGCACGCAAAGTTGGTGGCGACAATATGAAGTTGTTTGTTACAGCTGGTCTTGGCGGTATGTCAGGTGCACAGCCTAAAGCCGGTAATATTGCAGGCGTTGTTAGCGTAACAGCAGAAATCAATCCATTGGCTGCTCGCAAGCGTCATGAGCAAGGTTGGGTAGATGAATTGCATGAAAACCTCGACGAGCTTATTCCTGCAATTCGCAAGGCTGTTGAAGAAAAACGTGTGGTTTCAATGGCATACGTAGGCAACGTGGTAGACCTTTGGGAACGTTTAGCAGAAGAAAATATCCACGTAGATCTTGGTTCTGACCAGACTTCACTCCACAATCCTTGGGCTGGAGGCTACTATCCAGTAGGTGTTTCGTTGGAAGAAAGCAACCGTATGATGGCAGAAGAGCCTGAATTGTTCAAGAAAAAAGTACAAGAGTCTTTGCGTCGTCAAGTTGCAGCTATCAACAAACTCACTGCCGACGGTATGTACTTCTTCGATTACGGTAACGCCTTCCTATTGGAATCAAGCCGTGCAGGTGCTGATATTATGGGCGAGAACGGTAAATTCCGTTATCCATCATACGTTCAAGACATCATGGGACCTATGTTCTTCGACTATGGTTTCGGTCCTTTCCGTTGGGTTTGCTCATCTGGCGATCCTAAAGACTTGGAGACAACCGACCGTATCGCAACAGAAGTTCTCGAAGAAATACGCAAGACTGCAACTCCCGACATCATCGGACAATTGGACGACAATATCCACTGGATTAAGGAAGCAGGCAAGAATAAGCTCGTTGTAGGTTCACAGGCTCGTATTCTCTACGCTGACTCGGAAGGTCGTACAAAGATTGCCTTAGCATTCAACGAAGCTATCAAACGAGGTGAAATCAGTCGCCCAGTAGTTTTGGGTCGCGACCATCACGACGTATCAGGTACTGACTCTCCATTCCGCGAGACAAGCAACATCTACGACGGTTCACAGTTCTGTGCTGATATGGCTGTTCACAATGTTATTGGTGATTCTTTCCGTGGCGCAACATGGGTTTCAATTCATAATGGTGGCGGCGTAGGCTGGGGCGAAGTTATCAACGGTGGCTTCGGTATGGTTATCGATGGTGGTGAAGATTCAGACCGCCACATCCGTCAAATGCTCCTTTGGGACGTGAACAATGGTATTTCTCGTCGCAGTTGGGCACGCAATAAGGCTCTATTGACGCCATTAAGCGTGAAATGGAACGTACACCGGGTTTAACCGTAACACTTCCAAACTTTGTTGATGACGATATTATCAACGAAGCATACAAGTAAAAACAAACGTATTCACAGATAAGGCATATCCTTATCTGTGAATATTCATTTTAAAGAAACAAGTTAACTTTTAAATACAATTATGACACATAAGATAAGTGCAGAACACCTCTCTATTGAAAGAATTGGTGAAATCATTGAAAACAACATTAAACTCGAACTTTCTGATGACGCACGTAACCGCATTGTTCGTTGCCGTGAATACTTGGACAAGAAGATTGAATCATCAGACAAACCTATCTATGGTGTAACAACTGGATTTGGTTCGTTGTGCAAAATCTCTATCGATAAGCAACAACTCTCTGACCTTCAGAAGAACCTTATGATGTCGCACGCCTGTGGTGTTGGCGACCGCGTGCCAAACGAAATCGTAAAGATTATGTTGCTGCTCAAGATTCAGTCGCTAAGCTATGGCTTCTCAGCTTGCCAACTGGTAACTGTAGAGCGTTTGATTGATTTCTTCAACAACGATATTTACCCTGTTGTTTATATGCAAGGCTCGCTCGGTGCATCGGGCGACCTCGTTCCATTGGCTCACCTATGCTTACCACTCTTGGGTATCGGCAGTGTAGAAATGAACGGTGAAGTTATTTCTGGAGAGGAAATGCTGAAGAAGATGAATTGGCAACCTATCCAGCTTGTATCAAAAGAAGGTTTGGCATTGCTCAATGGTACACAGAATATGAACTCATTTGCTGTTTGGTGCTTACTCCAAGCACAGCGACTGAGCGATTGGGCAGACAAGATTGGTGCGATGTCGCTCGAAGCTTACGATGGTCGTATTGAACCATTCACTCATGCGGTACACGCTGTTCGTCCTCACCAAGGACAAATTGAAACAGCTGCTCGTATTCGTGAGTTGCTCGAAGGCAGTGAACTCATTAAACAACCAAAAGTAAACGTGCAAGACCCTTACTCTTTCCGTTGTATGCCACAGGTTCACGGTGCATCAAAAGATACAATTCGTTATGTGAAGTCTGTAATTGACATTGAAGTAAATGCAGCTACCGACAACCCTACTGTTTGTCCAGACGAAGACCTTGTTATTTCTGCGGGCAACTTCCACGGAGAACCTATCGCACAACCAATGGACTTTCTTGCCATTGCACTTTGCGAACTCAGCAACATTTCAGAGCGTCGTATCTACAAACTCGTATCTGGCACACGCGACCTTCCAAGTTTCTTGGTAGCTAAACCTGGCGTGAACAGCGGTTTCATGATTCCACAATACACTGCTGCTTCTATCGTTAGCCAGAGCAAGATGTACTGTACACCTGCTTCTGCCGACAGCATTCCTTCATCACAAGGACAGGAAGACCATGTCAGCATGGGTGCAAACGCAGCTACAAAGCTCTATCAAGTAGTGCTGAACACTGAACGTGTACTTGCTATTGAGCTTTTTAATGCAGCACAGGCACTCGAATTCCGTCGCCCATTGAAGTCTTCTCCTGCCATCGAAGCTATCTTCGAGGCTTATCGTAAGGATGTGCCATTCGTTGAAAACGACCAATTCATGGCACCACACATTGCTAAGTCAGTAGATTTCCTCCGCAAATGAAACTCTTAGTAACAAATATCGGCATACTGGCAGGCATCGGACACGAAGGTAAACGATGCCTGCGAGGGGCTGAAATGTCCCAACTAAACACCATTGAAAACGCTTACCTTTATGTAGAGAATGGTCGCATCGTTTCTTACGGTCCACGCATTGACACACCACAAGTAGGACGCAGCACATTGGTTGTAGATGCTGAAGGCGGAACCGTTATGCCTTCGTTCTGCGATTCCCACACACACGTTGTTTATGCTGGCAGCCGAGAAGGCGAATTTGTTGATAAAATCCGTGGCTTAAGCTATGCAGAAATTGCAAAGCGTGGTGGCGGTATCCTCAATTCTGCCGACCGCCTGCACGAACTTTCAGAAGACGAACTCTACGAACAGGCGATGAAGCGAGTAGACGAGGTTATTCGAAAAGGTACGGGTGCGATGGAAATAAAGAGTGGCTACGGCTTGAATCTTAAAGACGAGCTTAAGATGCTGCGTGTTATTCGTCGCATAAAGGAAACTGCTCCTGTCAAGGTCGTCGCCAACTTCCTTGGTGCGCACGCTGTTGGTCGCGAATATGCTGGTCGTCAAGCCGAATATGTAGACCACATCATCAACGATATGTTGCCTGCCGTGGCAGAAGAAGGACTTGCCGACTTCATAGACGTGTTCTGCGACGAAGGTTTCTTCACTCCAGACGAAACGCGACGCCTGCTCCAAGCGGGTGCAAAATACGGTCTTCGTGGTAAAATTCACGGCGAAGAACTTGCTGTTTCAGGCGGTGTTGAAGTAGGTGTTGAATGCAACGCCCTCTCCGTAGACCACCTTGAAGCGATGGACGACCACGATATAGAACTGCTAAAAGACGCTGAAACTATGCCAACCGCTTTGCCCGGAACATCGTTCTTCCTGAATATGCCATTCGCACCAGGCAGAAAGATGATTGACGCAGGACTCCCAATGGCAATAGCTTCCGACTACAACCCAGGTTCTACACCATCGGGCGATATGAAGTTTGCCGTATCATTAGCCTGCATCAAAATGCGTTTAATGCCAGCTGAAGCACTCAATGCTGCAACCATCAACTCAGCTTATGCTATGGGACTGAGCGAAGAGTACGGCTCTATCACCATAGGTAAGGTGGCTAATTTCTACATTACCGACCCGATTCCGTCAATCGACTTTATTCCTTACGCATACACCACACCTATTATTCGCCAAGTATTTCTTAATGGCGAAGAATATGCGTTATAAACTAATAAGAATCCCACTGCTCACAAATTGAGTCAGTGGGATTTTCTTTTCTATACTTTCCTATTTAAGAAAATTGAAAAACACAGATTTATAAAGCAACCTTAATTTTCATTTTCTATCTCACAACTATATGCTTTTATATTGAGCGTTAAATGTTACAAAAGGTGAATTTACTTTCTTAAAGTGTTAATTCTTAGAGCGTAAAAATGGGCAGGAAGGCCACTTTTTAAAATAAGTTTATTCTCTCTCTCAAAAAAGGCAACTATTTACGTGCAATATATAAAGTACAGATATTCAGCAAGTAACACGATAGTCGTATTGTTAGTGTGCAACTTATAACACATTAAACAATCGCAAAAAGAGCAGAAAACTTACAAATTTAAACAAAAGTAATAGAATATTTAGGCAAAAGTGATTGAGCAAACTGCAAAAAGCTGGCGAACTTATTATAAAAAGCTCGCCAGCTTTTTATAAAAAGGTATTGAGCAATCAATAAAAAGTAGTTGAGCTTTATATAAAAAGGTACTGAACGACATTGAAATAGCTGGCGAGCTATTCTATTTATCCTCAATATCAAATGTTAACAGAATCGCGAATATTATATTTTTTTTACAATCAGAAAAGTAGACTCATACTGAACTTTCGCCCAATAATTATTCAGCTATCTTCCCACAAAATAAAACTTTCAGCATCATTATTCCATCGCTACAACTAAAATTCGTATCTTTGCAATATCCTATTTCAAGGGTAAAGACAATATTACTGCTGATAATAATCTTAGAAAAATATCTTCATAAAACCATAAACTTATGATATTGAATATTATTATAAAAAAGGTTCTTCCTATTTTAACTTTAGGCATTGGCTTTTCTTTTGCCATTATTGTTGGTTTTAGTAATGTAGAAATCATTCCGTTGCACATAAACATACACGGCGAAGTGGACAACTATGGCTCCAAATGGGAACTATTTATACTCCCTGCTATCGCTTTGCTCATCTATCTGTTGATGTGGTGGTTGGAGAGAAATCCTCAACTCTACAACTTTCCAAGCTCGAAGAAACACAGTCGGAAAGAGCAAGAGAAAATCGGAGTAGAACTCATCAGTTGGCTGAAAGTAATTACTGTTCTAATGTTTGTTCTAATAGAAATATTGATGATTACAAATCCCTACCTTGTACTTTGGGCAACTTTACCCTGCCTCGCTCTGTTGCTTTATGTCTGCATTAAATACACATTGAAAGTGCTGTAAACAGGTTGATATGTCGAAAAAAATATGTAAGTTTGCATATTATAAATAACGAATGAGTTGAAGACGATGGTTAGTTCCTTCGTTGAACATAAATAAAAATAAAACACGTATGAACTTTTTTCAGAAGCTGTTTGGTGGCAAAGAAGAAACCAAAGAAGAAATAAAAGTACAAAACGAAGCAAAAGATTTCGATGTATTGAAATACGATGGCGTCAGAGCTATGAAGACTGGCGAGGTAGATTATGCCGTGAGATGCTTTAAACACGCATTGGAAATAAAAGACGACTTGGAAATTCACGACCACCTTTCTATTGTTTATACATCGAAAGGTATGTTCTCGGAAGCTTACGAAGAACTACAAACATTAAGTAAGGCGCAACCCGACAATGTCCAAATATTTATTCGCATGGCAAACATAGCCTTTATGATGGAAAACTATGGCGCAATGGCTACAGCCTGTGAAAAAGCTATTCTCTTAGATTCGGAAAATGCAACAGCTCACTACCTATATGCCGAAGCATGCAAAGGACAAGGCGACGACGTGAATACAATTGCGATGGCAACAAAAGCCATCTCTATTGATAACAAGCAAGGCAACGCATATTTGCTACGCGGAGAAACCTATCTACGCACTCAGCAGCTAAGCGAAGCTGAAGCAGATGCTGATTGGTTGTTGGAACACACAGAAGATAACGAAGATGTACTACTATTAAAAGCAAGAATAGAACGAGCTGCCAATCGCAACAATGACGCAATAGAGTATTTCACAAAAGCCATTGATGCCAACCCATTTTCATACACTGCATTTAAAGAACGCAGCGAAATGTATTCCTTAATAGGAAACGAGGTAAAAGCAAAAGAAGATGCCGAAAGAGCAGAAGAACTGATGCCAACAGATGGTAAAGAAAATGCAGAAGAAAACATTGAGAAACAACTCAATGACAAGTATAAACAAATGAATCCGTATGGTTTTTAGTTCAAAAATATAACGGACAACATATTATTATAATGGAATTAGAACTACAACCGTTAGAACTTCCACATAAAGACAACCAACCCATCATAATAGCAGGCCCTTGCTCTGCAGAAACCGAAGAGCAGGTAATGGATACTGCTCAGCAACTTTCAGCTAATGGCTGCAAGATATTCCGTGCAGGTGTTTGGAAACCACGCACCAAACCTGGGTGCTTTGAAGGCAACGGCGAAAAAGCTCTGCCTTGGCTAAAACGGGTGAAAGATGAAACAGGTATGCTTATCGCTACCGAAGTGGCAACACCAGAACACGTGGAGCTAGCTCTGAAATACGATATAGACATACTGTGGATTGGTGCACGAACCACAACCAATCCATTTGCCATACAAGCCCTATCCGATTTACTATGCGGTGTAAAGAATATTCCAGTTTTGGTTAAGAACCCTGTAAATCCTGACCTTGAACTATGGATTGGTGCACTGCAACGTTTGAATCAGGCAGGTATAAAACGATTGGGCGTTATCCATCGTGGCTTTTCGAGTTACGAAAAGAAAATATACCGAAACTTACCGATGTGGCAAATTCCCATCGAGTTGCATCGCCGCATACCCAACTTACCAATTATTTGCGACCCCAGCCACATTGGCGGACGTCGCGACCTTATTGCACCACTTTGTCAACAAGGTCTTGATTTAGGCGCCGATGGACTTATAATAGAAACCCACTGTAATCCAACCAAAGCATGGAGCGATGCAGAACAACAAATAACACCCGAACAATTAAACCTTATTCTTTCGCAACTCATCGTACGCGATAAACACACAACAAGCGAAGAACTGCATCAACTACGCTCACAAATAGACGAAATGGATAGTTCGCTTATAAACTTACTTGCCGAACGTTTCAAACTTTGTCGCGAGATTGGTAAGTTTAAAAAGGAACACAACATGACAGTTTTACAATCTGATCGCTATAACGAAATGTTAGAAAAGTGTAAGCAACAGGCTAACGCATGCGGAATAGATGCTAAATTTGCATCTCGCATTCTCGAAATTATACACGAAGAAAGCGTGCGGCAACAGCTAACTATTCTCAATTAATAACTTACTAACCAACCATGAAACACATATATTTGCTTTTCCTTAGCCTTCTTCCTTGCACAATAATGGCGCAAGAACGTTTACGTATAGTAGAATGGAACGTAGAAAACTTATTTGACACGGAACACGATTCAGAGAAAAACGATTTGGAGTTTACACCCAACTCGCCACGCCATTGGACACGCACAAAATATTGGGAGAAGCTGAACAAAGTGGGACAAGGCATTATTTCCTGTGGCGAGGATTCAGCAATGACATATCTGCCTGACTTAATAGGTTTGTGCGAAGTAGAAAACGACAGTACAATGATTTACCTTACACAACGTTCACTATTACGTAAAGCACGCTACCAATACATCATGACTGCTTCCGACGATAGACGTGGTATAGATGTCGCCCTACTCTACTCGCCTTTCTCCTTCCGAATAATAAAGGCCGACACCATTCGTATCCCACCATTAAAAGATATGAAACCTACTCGCGACATACTGCACGTAATGGGTGAATTGATTAATGGCGATACACTTCACGTAATTCTCGTACACGCACCAAGTCGTTCGGGTGGTACTATTTATTCAGAACCCTTCAGAATACACGTTGCCACACAACTTTGTAATACTATCGACTCCATTAAATCAATTGAAAGAAACGCCAAGATTATAGCAATGGGCGACTTCAATGACTATGCCGACGATAAATCGTTACAGAAGATATATGAACATGAAATGGAAAACATATCACGTTATGCAATAGGAAAGAACGGAGCAAAAGGAACTTATCGCTACCGAGGTGAATGGGGCAGCTTAGACCAAATACTTGTAAGTAATAATTTAGTGTCCAAAGTACAACAATGCAGAATAAATGATGCTCCTTTTCTACTTGAAGAAGATAAAAAATATGGAGGAGTAAAGCCGCACCGTTTCTATAATGGAATGCGCTACAACAGTGGATTTAGTGACCATCTCCCATTGATTTTAGATTTGCTATTATAAGGAGTTTAAGTTATGTAAGTTCTAGAAGAACTGTCTCCCAAATAAAGCCTAAAGACCTTACTCCATTACGACAAGTATAGTATAAATTCAATATAAAGATCATGATTATTCAGATTTTCTTTTTGGTATAAAGTAAAAAAATAGTACCTTTGCATATATTAAAGAATCAAAATAATATGAAAAAGACAATTTACACACTATTAACCATTTTAATGGCAGTATGCTTCGTAAGTTGCGAAAAAGCAATTTTAGAAGAAGGAGTAGAAAAAGAACAACAAGGTAAAGGAAAGACGAAAACTATTTCGCTCAGAATAAATGAGGAAATAGCAACTTCTGAATCACCCTTATTAATTAATGTTACCCGTAGTGCGGGGAAAAAGCTGTATGGTATTAATGTATTTGAAAAGAAAGGAAAAAGTACTTCTTATTCTAAATATGCTTATGGTTTATTTGATGATCCATCAAAAATAAGCATTGCTCTAAACGAAAATTGCCATTATCGTTTTGAATGCTTGATAGTAGAAGAAAAAGAAGATGGTATCTATCTTTCTGAAAGTGGATATATGGCACCATTTATAACAACAAAGGAGAATCCAACAAAGCTGAGTAATTCATTCATAAAATCAAGTTCAGAAAACTTAGCACTTCCGCCTAAAGATAAAACGACAATTACTGGTAATAAACAAGTATGGTGCCCTAAACTTATAAAACAATATGGCACATTATCTGATTTTACTCCTAAAACATCAAATATAGTATCTATAAAGGTAAAACGAGCTGTGTTTGGATTGCATTTAACCATTACGCCACCTGAAGAAGGAACAATTGAAGTCAAATATTTAGACGATTATACAGCAACCGTAAATGCTTCTGACCCAGTCTTCGATCATCAAGCTATTTATTCTTTCACACAAACAGACAAAGCAATTGAAGATGATTATAAAGGCGAGTCTCATTTCTTATTAAATTGGACTAAAACCGATGGAACAATAAAATCAGAACAGAAAGTTGTTATTTTAAAGCGTAATGTAATGACAAATATCAAAGTCTCAATGAAAAACCCAAACCCATCAAGTATCGCTATTGAAGAAGAATCAGAAAATATGATAAGTGAAAATGTAGAATGGATTGTTGAATAATAGGCATTATTAAAAAACATTCTACTTGTAATGGAATAAGAGATTATCTAGTTTACCAAATAACCATTTCATTCGTCGTACAATAATAAAAGAGCCACCCTTCTAACACAGGAAGAGTGGCTCTTATATTTTATAAATATGGAAAAATCAACTAAAAATTCCACCAATGTTTTTTTCTTTTAGGTTCTTGGTAGGCAGAACTATTATTATAACGCATACTTTCCCAAGTTTCATTATGTTTTATCATATGATAAATGGTACCCCAATCAGGTAATCCACCAACATTTCGATCGTCAATAAACATATCAACTTTTAATTTTCTTGAGAAATGATTATTCTTAGACTGCTCTTCTTCAGGATAATCTTTATTAACAGCCCAAAAATCAACTCCGTGGTTATGACACCAATCTACTGCTTCTTGTAATAAATCATCTTCTCTTACACTCCAAAGTATTAGTTGGTGTCCGTCTTTTATCAATTCTTTTAAAGTATCTGTTGCAAATGGTACTTCATTTCCAATTTTAGGATACTTATGTTCTACAATTGTTCCGTCAAAATCTACTGCTATAATCATAATTGCATAAAGAAAAAGAAGTGTGACAATGTATAAACGCTGACACACTTCTTGTACATCATTTTTATCGTTATCGTTTTATAGAATTATCCTCTTTATTTCCATACTTACTACTCCTATAGTTTCCAAAACTTCCATAGTTTCCATATGTACCATAATTGCCGTATTTTCCTTGACCATAACGTCCATACTTACCATAACGTCCATATCCGTAGTAGTAACCATACTTCTTTTTAGACATATCAACACCATTCAGAACAATATTCATCTTTGGAAGTTTCTTTTCTTCTGAAAGTGCATTTATCATACTGAAAGACGATTTCAATGTATAATCTGCGCGACACATATAAATGGTTGCGTCTACAATTCTACCAATTTGTAATGTATCAGTAACAAGTCCGACAGGAGCAGTATCGACTATTACATAGTCATATTCTTGACGTAAGAAATAGAATACTGTATTCAAAGATTGGCGTGATATCAATTCTGTTGGATTAGGAGGTATAGGTCCAGCCATCAACAGGTCTAAGTGGTCATTCACACCAGATGGAATAATTTGTTCCTTCAAGTCTTCTAAAGTCAGATCGTTTTGCACTAACAAGTTAGTGATACCATGCTTATGGTCATTTATTTTAAACTGTTCAGCAAGACGAGGTCTACGAATATCCAAACCAACAAACACTACTTTCTTTCCTAGCAATGCGAAACTAACAGCAAGGTTAGCTGCCGTAAAGGTCTTACCTTCACCAGAAGTTGAAGAAGTGAAGAGAACAACCTTCTGATTCTCTTCCAAAACAAATTGTATATTTGTACGCATTGCTCGGAAGACTTCTTCCATTTGGTTATTTTGGTTTTCGTGTACTACAATATCAGCCTTACCCTTTGCAGCATTGCTCGCAACAGGAACGTCAGCAATAATTGGCAACTTAGTAAGTCGAGCCACATCGTCATGTCCTTCAATCTTATATCTAAAGAGTTGGATAAGGAACAAAATAAGTGCAGGTAGAAGAAGACCTATTGCTAAAGCAATAAGATAAATCATTTGTGTATTTGGACTAACAATACCCGCAAATTGTGGTTCATCTATTAGCTTGCCTTTATCAACTATTGCAGAAAGAGACATGCTATTCTCTTCACGTTTTTGTAATAACATAGAGAACAAGCTGGACATAACTTCATGCTCACGATCGATAGATTGTATCATTCTTTCTTGTTTAGGAGCTTCAGATACTTGCGAATTATACTTATTAAATTGTCCAACAATAGCATCTTTTTGAATTTGCAAATTATTACGTGCAGTTTCAATAGCACGACGGATATTTGCATTGAGTATTCTTACTTGGTCTGTGAGAGGTTCTACTACAGGTGAGTTTACCGAAGCACTACGAAGAAGACGATTTCGTTCCAACACTAATTCGTTATACTTATTGATAAGACTGGATGCAGTGGCATCGCTCAAACCTACATCTGAAGGAATTACTTGTGAGAAATCTTTAGAAGAGTTCTTCACTTCTGAAGCAACACTATTAAAGAGTTGAATTTGAGTTTCAATCTCAGTAAGTTTCTGTTCAGCCACTGTTTGATTAGAGAAACTACTTGCAGCATTCAATTGTTGTTCTACCACACCATTCTGCTGCTTATAGCTTTGCAGTTTTCCTTCCGTTACACCTAATTCTTGGCTAATTTTACTAAGACGAGAGCTTATAAAACGCTCTGTACTCAGTGCTATCGTATTCTTATCTTCGTTTGCTTGACGGTTGTATGCAACAATAAGTTGCTTTAAATAGTCAATGCTTCGATTGGGATTTTCATCAACCATCTTAAGATATGCAATACTCGTTCCTTGTGAACCTCGTGTTATTTGCAAATCACTAACATATTTACCACAAGCATCTTTAGGTGATTGTAATGTAACATTCATTTCTTCACCCTTACGTAAGTTTCTGCCACGATTTGAACTAATCGTAATTGTTCCTGCACGAGTAACTATAGTATGAGGCAACGAATAGAACTTGCGATTTAATACAAATGGACCTTCAGCATCACGTTCATTTATTGGAACAGAATAACTGCCCGATAAAATAAGAGTATTACTATCGCGTTTGATTGAAAGTTCTATAGGTCTATTCAAACGATCTAAGTGCTCGCCGTCAATATCAACATTTAAGGCTGATCTCCATAATATGTAATGGTCTTCAACCTACCCTTTGTTGTATAAGTTGCATAAAGTTTTAAATCGCGTACAGCTTCTTGTGCAAGAGATCTTGAACCAAGTATTTCCACTTCATTCTCTATACCTTCAGAATTAGACATAATTCCAAGATTTGTTGAATACTTGACACCAGATCTTTTACTATTCTCTTGATCTTTGATAAGTAACTTTGCAACTGTTTGGTAAGTAGGTGTTGTATAGCGCAAGTAAATAGCTGCCAAACCTACACAAATAATTATGGAAAGTATGAACCAATACCAATTAAGGATTACTGTACGATAGATTAACTCAAAATTGATAAACGATTTCTCGTTTTCTTCATGTACGTATTCTTTTTCTGCGTTCTTCTTTTCTTCTATCATAATAAGACTATTCTATTCATTGATATTGTTGTCTACTAGAGAAAGAAGATATTGACCATACTCATTTTTCTTCATTATCTCAGCATTTTCTCTAAGTTGTTGGTTGCTTATCCAACCTTTTTTGTAAGCAATTTCTTCAAGACAAGCAATCTTTAAACCTTGACGCTTTTCTATACACTCTATGAATGTACTAGCTTCTGACAGACTATTATGTGTACCTGTATCCAACCATGCAAAGCCACGCTGCAATGTCTGTACCTTTAATTCTTGCTTTGCCAAGTATTCTTGATTAACTGTGGTTATTTCTAATTCTCCCCTTGCTGATGGCTTAATATTTTTTGCAATTTCAACAACACTATTTGGGTAAAAATACAATCCTACTACAGCATAATTACTTTTTGGATGTTCTGGTTTCTCTTCTATGCTAAGACAATTTCCTACTTTATCAAATTCTGCTACTCCATAGCGTTCTGGATCATTAACAAAATAACCAAATACAGTGGCATTTCCATCTTCCTCGGCATTCTTTACACTCTCTTCCAATAATCCAGTGAATCCTGCTCCATAAAAAATATTATCACCTAACACTAAACAAACAGAATCATCACCAATAACTTCTCGCCGATGATAAAAGCCTGCGCCAATCCATCAGGAGAGGGTTGTTCTGCATATTCAAAACTTACTCCTAACTCATGACCATCTCCCAAAAGGCGTTTAAATCCTGGCAAATCGTATGGTGTTGATATAATCAATATTTCCTTTATGCCTGCAAGCATCAATACAGAAATCGGATAATATATCATTGGTTTATCATAAATAGGTATCAACTGTTTACTTATGCCTTTTGTGATTGGATAAAGGCGAGTACCTGAACCTCCTGCAAGAACAATACCTTTCATACTTGTTTTTTTATTTAAGATACTTAATTTATGTTGATTTTACGCCCAGTCAGAACAAGTAAACAATACGCTTTCCTCAATCTTCACATTTCTTAGAAATATTCCAATAGCTACTCGCAAATATTTATCATCCCTCATTCAATTCTGAGTTATTCTGTTTATTGTTCGCAAAGGTAATCAATTTAATTGATATTCAATGCATCTATTATAAAAAATGTTACTGCACACTATAACTTTTTACATCAAATAGCATAAAGACAAACTTCTTCTTAAAAGTTTCTATCATCCGACTAAAGACAATAAAGCAAAACGCAAATACAGGAACAGATATCTATAAACAAAACACCATCAACAAAAGAAGCTAAGAACTTTATATTTTTATAATAACACCTCAAAAAACAAGGAAATAAATGGAAGAAATTTAACCAATAAAAGTACACAAATCATAATTTGTTATTTGTATTTCGTGTTAGATAAAAAAGTAATTAAAAATTAGAAAAATGTAATTATAAATTAAAAAAACGTAATTACGAATTTTATAAAACGTAATTACATTTTCGTTAGTAATTATCTTTCATTAAAAGCTTATTACATATAATCATAGGGGCAAAATATATCTTTGCTTATAACACAGCAAGATAAGTATAAGTATTAAACCATTTTATTACTTTCTAAATATTTGTTTCAAAAATGTTTTAAAAATACTTTTCCCTTCTAAAAGCTAATATAAAACCGATGGAAATTTATCTATTCAAACCAAACTATTAATGGTACAAGAATCAAAAAAAATATGCTTATTATCTCATAAATCTTATTTTATTTTCTTAACTTTGCAAGCGCAAAAGAGTATAGACTCTATTAGTAATCAAATTCATTCATGAACTAAAATGGGAATATTTTCTAAAATATTTAAAGGAAATAACAAAGAGCAGGAAAAGGTTGGCGGTATGAACGACTATATGACTTTAGTACGTGTTTACTTCCAAGCAGCCCTTGCAGCTAGATTAGGCATTACAAATTTAACAATGTTGCCCGACCTTCGCACTTACAAACAAACTTTCCGTGTACCAACTGTTAATAATAAATTAGGAGTTGGCGAAAAGAATAGTGTAAGGAAAACGATGAAGAACCTATATGGGACTAGCGATTTGTTCTTTGATGAAGTAGATGCCAGCATCAAAAAGAACTGTAAGAAAATACAAGATGCACAAGGATATCTTTATCAATTCCAAGCTTATTCACAAGATTTAATGATGCTTATTGGAAACTTGATGAAGTTTAAACTTCGCGTACCAGGTTTCTTTAAAAAAATCATCTATACAATGACAGAAAAGACAGTTAATGATATTTATACCAAGAACGATTATTCTGATCCTGGTGTCATTAAAACTGTTATGTCAGTTCGTCAATTATCACAACGTCTAGGTTTTTCACGTCAGTGGGCAACTGAATTTGTCTATCAAATCGTCCTGTTAGCAAAGAAAGAACCTAAGCAGAATGGTGACGACACAACAACAAAATAAAAGATAGTTCCGTCGTTGAATAGAAAAAATTGGTTGGAAATTTTGTTAAATTAAAACTTTAACGTAAATTTGTAGCCAAAATGATGGAGAAAAATGAATGCGAATGAAAAGACACTAAATACTTTTGCGACTCGTGTTAGACAAATGATCCTTCAATATGAAGAGATTAAAAAAGAAAATAACGAGTTGTATGATTTGGTGGACCAGCGCGAAAAAGAAATTGCAAAACTTGAAGCACAGCTGAAACAAGCGCAAAGCGACTATAATTCATTAAGAATGGCTAAGATGATAGAAATTTCTGATAGCGATATGGAAGGAGCTCAGAAACGTATATCAAAACTTATCCGCGATGTAAACAAGTGCATCACTCTCATTAGTGAAAAATAACCTAGAATTGAATGGCAGACGATAAATTGCATATAAGATTGCATGTATATGATACAGAATTATCGGTAAATATTCCTCGTGAAGACGAAGAGTATTACCGTGCTGCATCAAAACTAATTACTGACACTGTAAATACATATGCAACCTATTTTAAAGGCAAGAAAAGCGACAAAGACATTTTATATATGGCAATGTTAGACATTGCACTTCACTATAAAAAGGAAGGCGCACGAAACGATACTGCACCATTCAACGATATTCTTGGCAAACTCACTTTAGAGATAGAAGATGCACTAAAGAAATAACCAAGATAAATAAACATTATAAATAATTAAATGAATCTGATAACAATAATCATACCTATCATATGTCTTGTAGTAGGTTTCATCATTGGCTACGCTGTATTCCGCTATATTATTGATAGTCAATACAAAGATGCTATGGCGAAAGCTGAAAAGGACACAGAGGTATTGAAAGAAAAGAAGCTACTTGAGGTTAAAGAGAAGTTCCTTAACAAAAAAAGTGAACTCGAAAAAGAGGTTCAACAGAGAAATCATAAGTTTCAACAAAACGAAAATCGTTTAAAACAGAAAGAGATTACTTTGAACCAACGTTTAGACGAAATGAATCGTCGCAAACAAGAAGTTGAACAGCAGCAACAACGTATTGACAACGATAAAAAGTTGCTGATGGTTAAGGAACAAGAATTAGAAAAGCAAAAAGAATTAGAACGCGCAAAGCTTGAAGAACTTTCAGGCTTAAGTGCTGAAGAAGCAAAGAATCGTCTTGTAGAAAGTCTGAAAGACCAGGCAAAACTTGATGCAGCATCATATATCAACGAAATAGTTGATGAAGCAAAACTAAATGCTAACCAACAAGCCAAGAAGATAGTTATTCAAACTATTCAACGTGTTGCGACAGAAACTGCTATCGAAAATTCTGTTAGCGTATTCCATATTGAAAGCGACGAAGTAAAAGGAAGAATTATTGGCCGTGAAGGTCGTAACATTCGTGCCCTTGAAGCTGCCACAGGTGTTGAAATTGTGTTGATGATACCCCTGAAGCAATTGTAATTTCAGGTTTTGACCCTGTAAGACGTGAAATTTGTCGTTTGGCACTTCACCAATTGGTATCTGATGGTCGTATTCACCCTGCTCGAATCGAAGAAGTAGTGGCGAAAGTCAAGAAGCAATTAGACAATGAAATTATTGAAACTGGTAAACGTACAGCCATAGATTTAGGTATTCACGGATTACATCCAGAGTTAATTCGCATTGTCGGTAAAATGAAATATCGTTCTTCATACGGACAAAACCTCCTTCAACATGCGCGTGAAACTGCAAATCTTTGTGGCATTATGGCGAGTGAACTTGGGCTTAATCCTAAGAAGGCAAAGCGTGCAGGTTTATTACACGATATAGGTAAAGTGCCAGATGAAGAAACTGAACTTCCTCACGCATTATACGGAGGACGTATTGCAGAGAAGTTTAAAGAGAAACCTGAAATTTGCAACGCAATTGCTGCACACCACGATGAAATAGAGATGACAAGTCTTATTGCTCCAATTGTTCAAGTATGTGATGCTATTTCTGGAGCACGTCCAGGTGCACGTCGTGAAATTGTAGAAGCATATATCAAACGTCTAAACGATTTGGAAGCAATTGCAATGAGTTATCCAGGCGTAACAAAGACTTATGCAATACAAGCAGGTCGAGAACTCCGTGTTATTGTTGGTGCTGATAAGATGGACGATGTTCAAAGCGAGCAATTAAGTAGTGAAATTGCAGAAAAGATTCAGAACGAAATGACTTATCCTGGGCAAGTAAAGATAACTGTTATCCGCGAGACACGCAGTGTTTCTTACGCAAAATAAACAACGTTTTTTTGGTTAAGATACAAAAAATAAAAGCGAATTGTTCTTTTTGAACAATTCGCTTTTTGTTTATACTAACGGAAAGACAATTCTATTATTATCATCATACATAGTCCTCCCTTAAAAACCTAATATTCCTCTGATTCATAATATATTATCCTGTAAATTATTTGCTTATATCTGCAAGTTTTTGTACCTTTACATTATAAATCTTGCAGATATTTATGCTTAAACGTACATCTAAACAGCTCTCTATGTCCTCTTCTTTAGAGGATATGCTTAGCCATGAACATCCTCTTTTCCAACTTAGTAATAAGATTAATTGGGAATGTTTTGAAAATGCTTTTTCTCCTTTGTATTGCAGCAATAATGGTCGCCCTGC
>NZ_BAKF01000018.1 GCF_000614025.1 Prevotella aurantiaca JCM 15754 | reverse complement strand
TAAATTTGATAGATTTATATTATATTTTTTTCATTTCTTATTAGTTTAAAAAAATAGCTTTATTTATTCTTCGTAAAGTCTGGTTTGTGTATTTATTGTTGTAGGACTGAAAGACTCCATTTTAAATATAGGAGAACGACAAAAGCGAGAACATCAATGACATCAAACAAGTCGGTATTTTTACTTCTAACGAGTGTTGCTATGGAAGAAACAAAAACAACATATACTAGGAAAATTTATCAATGCAAAACTGGTAATACATAGTGTAAAACAAAGATAGAATTCACTTACTTTTAGGGCACTACCAATTTGATTTGTTTCATGATGGACTGAATTTCAAAAGTTAATACGGAATCACCTATATAAGCTATTTCGCAATGAATTATATGCGAATTAAGTTTTATCAAATAGAAATTAAAAATAAAATGATGTCATCTCAAAAGATATAATTATTTTTGCATTTTAGTACTATTGTTTCCCAACGTACAGCATAGAACAATATTTCATTGATAAATATTGGGGTCTTGATAATTTAGAAAATAAACGTAATGAAGTAATAAAGAGAATTATGGCTATCAAGTTAAACAGAGGCGCAACCCATGCCAAGAAGGATATAAAAGAAGGTGATATTTTTTATGTCTACAATGATTATTACAAGAAATATTTTTTTGGCAAAATTCTTGTAGATATATCCGGGCGACTTACGAAGCACGTTGAAAAAAATAGTGTTCTTAATTTCTTCTCTGATTGTTATCTGGTTGCTGTATATAAAGAAATTTCCGATACACCAGAATTAAATAGTCGGGAATTTATTATCCCTGGTTGCTTCATCTACAAAACCAGCTTTAACCGTAGAAACAGAAACGGGTTTGATTGGACGCATTATGCTTATGAAGCTGTAGATTACCATACTTTAGAATTCCCGGAGTTTTTCCTTAGTAATGATGATGGGGTTTCGCTTGTACGTGGTGAACTTGAGTTTCGGACGGAATTGTCTCGCCAACAGGAAGAGGAATATAAAATTAGAGGTACGAAGTCGGGTAGTATAGATTATTCCAGTGCTTTGCTGTTGCAAGGATATAATGCCTATAACGACAGAATAAACTATCACGACCTTCGCCTGTTGCCTGATCTTCGAAAGCGCATTTACGATATGATAGGCGAAGATTCTAGTATAACGTATTATGAATTGGCTTTGAAGTACGGCAAGGATACGGGGCGTTTCTATATAGATGCCTTGTCAGAAGAATCCCAACCAGTAAAGACAGTGGAAATAGACAAGAATACAGGATTTCCATTAGAATTGTTATGCGGCATTGCGTGGAGCTTCAGACAAAAGAGATATTCATCGTTGGCTTTATTTACAGATGCCTTACAAGCGTATAATGAAGAACTTTCAGGCAGATATATTCCTAATATTTGGACTAATGAGCTGAAGCTGATTGGTAGTCGTATCCTGGTGCAGTATGAGTATTGGGACGATGAACTGGAAGATTCAAGGGAAGAAAAGATGTTATTGCAAGCAGACAATGGCAGCTGTTTTACAGCATCTGAACTTATTTACAAGATTCATAATCAAGTCTGCGACAAGCTTACTAATGACGACAATGTTTTCTTTGAAGGACTACAGATGTTTGAAAGAGACGATGCCAATTATCCTGGAATCCCTTATTATTTTATACTTCAAGGCAGTTGAGCTAATATTAAAAGTTATGAATGAAATGTTAAAGAAGCTCTTTGGCGACAAGTTCTCCCGTGCGAATAATATAGCTAAGTCTGTACGTTCTTTGCAACGAGTGCCAGAAAAGGAGCGACCGAGAATTGTTAAGAAGGCAGTTTTCAATATTTATGTGATAGGTTCTATTATCATTCTTATCTCTCTGTGGCTTTATTTTTTTGGGAATGAAGTAAGTTCTATACCGATAGGTAATCATCTTGAAGGTGAAACATTCAGGTCAAGAAGAGCTAATCTCTACTTACATCTTCTTGTGCCAGTATTCATTCCGTTGATTTTTATTTTCGGTATTCCTTTGCTCATTCGTAACTATATCATCAAGAGGATTGTTGACAAGGAGTTTCCGAAAGAGTAGAAGATACAATAGATTATGTATTATTGCCGTGCAGTAAAACTTTAGAGGGTAATCTCTGTTAGTAATATAGACTTAAACTTATCATCGGTTATTAAAGGTCTTGTCTTTTCAGAATAAGTGCATTATTTAATGCTTACAGTTTGAAACTGAAAATCAAGCCCCTCGATGAGTAAAATGGATGCAATACTGATAGATAAGAAATCCAGAGATTTATGTTTATTTTTATCGGACGGCAATAATTTATCTACTGCTTCAGCTATGAAGGAGATAAAGTTGGCTTTATGGCAACATTACTTTATCGCCTTCTTTAAGTCCACGTTTTACAATTTTCTTGTTTGCTTTAATCATATTCTTTAAGCGTACTCCGTATAGCTGTGCAATATCGTAGAGACTTTCGTTGCTCTTTGCTATATGGTATTGTCTGCCAAAGTTATCTGGAACGTGATGTTGCTTTTTCTTTAGCCATACAATCTCGCCTTCGCTGAGTCGCGCATCTTCTGGTCGTTCATTGTATTTAGCTAACTTATAAGCTTTTATACCAATTTCGTTGGCAATATGTTCATAGGTTTCGCCAGCATGTGCGGTTAAGTAACAGTTATCGTTGAATGCTCGGAACTGTCTTGTACGCATGTCTGCATTGTTTTGTTGTGGACGAGTTGGTGTGGGTTGTACATAATCTGAATTACCCAGCACCATGTTGTCATATTCGTAAAGACGATATAGTTCAATAACATCAATAAGGCTGTACGCATAGACAGGGTTAGTGGCATAACCTGCTCGTTTCAGTCCGTGCGCCCAACCACGATAGTCCTTTCTTGAAAGTTGAAACAGACTACTGTATCGTTTGCGTTCTCTTAAGAATTTTGAATGGTCTTCGTAGCTTTCAATTGGGCTACTATAAACTCTAAAACATTCACCTTGTTCATCGTCATCGTGTGATATAGAAGGTCCAGTCCAGTCATGACACTTAATTCCAAAGTGGTTATTAGCAACAGTGGCGAGTCGACTTTTGCCAGCACCACTTTCGAGAACACCTTGTGCGAGTGTGATGCTTGCAGGTATACCATAGCGCTGCATCTCTCTAATTGCTATATTCTTATATTTGTTGAAGTAGTCTTGGTAAGCTTGATTCCAACGGATTTTTGGTGCAGCTATAGTTGTACCAATACTAATGAGTGCTGCAATTATAATGAGTATGTATCGCTTCATGACGTTTGTTCAAGAATGAATGAACTGCAAATATAAGATATTTATGTTGAAGGGCAAAGGTAAAAGTTTTAAAAATTACGAAAAAGTGTGTTTATTTAGGGCTGTAAAAAGAAAGGCTGGGCGCTTTGTTAGCGTCCAGCCTGTGTTATGATGAGATGTAATTAGCTATAATTACTTGCTTTCTTCCATCTTCTTCTTGAGGTCAGCGAGTACGCCGAGATCTCCGAGAGATGTACCAGCTGCAACGTTATTGATTTGTGTTGCAGATTCAGCATGCTTCTTAGGAGCTGTACGTTGACGACGTGGCTGCTCTTCTTTTACTTCTTCGAATGTGCGAGAGTGTGAAAGAATGATGCGTTTTGTGTCTTTAACGAACTCGATAACTACGAATGGGAGTTCCTCACCGAGTTGTGCTTGTGAGCCGTCCTCCTTAACAAGGTGTTTAGGAGTAGCGAATCCTTCGCCGCCTTCATTGAGAGTGATAACTGCACCCTTATCCATAGACTCTGTAATCTTACCAATGTGTGTTGAACCTGGAGTATAGATTGATTCGTAAGTATCCCAAGGATTAGTTTCGAGTTGCTTGTGACCGAGACTCAAGCGACGATTTTCCTTGTCTATTTCGAGTACAACTACATCGATATCAGCACCAGCCTGAGTAAATTCAGATGGGTGTTTTACCTTCTTAGTCCAAGAGAGGTCAGAGATATGGATAAGTCCATCAACGCCTTCTTCAAGTTCTACGAAGATACCGAAGTTAGTGAAGTTGCGGACTTTAGCCACGTGTTTAGAACCTACTGGGTACTTAGCTTCGATAGCTTCCCATGGGTCTTCTCTTAGTTGCTTAATGCCAAGAGACATCTTACGTTCGTCGCGGTCGAGTGTAAGTACTACTGCTTCAACCTCATCGCCTGCCTTCATGAATTCTTGAGCAGAACGTAAGTGTTGGCTCCAGCTCATTTCTGAAACGTGAATCAAGCCTTCTACGCCTGGTTGTATTTCTACGAATGCACCGTAATCAGCCATAACAACAACCTTACCCTTCACGTGGTCGCCCACCTTAAGGTTTGCATCGAGAGCATCCCATGGGTGTGGAGCAAGTTGTTTCAAGCCGAGAGCGATGCGCTTCTTATCTTCATCGAAGTCGAGAATAACGACATTGACCTTTTGGTCGAGTTCAACAACTTCGTGTGGGTCGTTGATACGTCCCCAAGAAAGGTCTGTAATGTGAATGAGTCCGTCCACACCGCCGAGGTCAACGAATACACCATAAGAGGTGATATTCTTAACAACACCTTCAAGGATTTGTCCTTTTTCGAGGTGAGAGATAATCTCTTTGCGTTGTGCTTCGAGCTCTGCTTCGATGAGTGCTTTGTGTGAAACGACTACGTTGCGGAACTCTTGGTTTATCTTAACCACCTTGAATTCCATTGTTTTGCCAACGAATACATCGTAATCGCGTATTGGATGAACGTCAATCTGGCTACCTGGAAGGAACGCTTCGATGCCAAATACATCAACAATCATACCGCCCTTAGTGCGGCTCTTGATGTATCCCTGGATAACTGCGTCTGCTTCGAGTGCTTCATTGATATTTTCCCAGCTCTTCTGGAGGCGTGCCTTCTTGTGTGAAAGAATGAGCTGACCACCTTTGTCTTCCTGGTTTTCAACGTAAACTTCAACCTTATCGCCTACTTTAAGCTCTGGGTTGTAGCGGAATTCAGATGCTGGAATGATACCGTCGCTCTTATAGCCAATGTTAACAATAACTTCTTTCTTATCGATAGAAGTTACTTCGCCTTCAACAACTTGGTGTTCTTGAATTTTGTTAAGGGTGTTGTCATAAGCTTGTGTAAGCTCGTTCTTGTCGCCACCAACGGTAGAACCGTTTTCAAAGTCGTCCCAGTTGAAGTCTGACAATGGATTGACGTTTTCGAAATTTGTCATAAATGATTTTAAAAATGTTTGTAATTAATAAAGTTAGACTTTATGTGAATAATTCTCTCAAGAGCACAATGTGCTCCTATAAGGGCGCAAAGTTACTAATAATAATCTGAACCTAAGCAGGTTTCAATGATTTTTTTTGTTCTTTTTACTATTTATTTACCATTTTCTTTTGCCCTATCTTCTGAGCGATTTTCGTTTATCCGAATTTGTTAGAATAGGGCGAATCAACTACCTGCATGATTATTCCATATTTTCATTCGATATATTCTATTAATGAATATTCATACGATTGCGGTTTGTTTCTGTCTATATCGTGTAACTACCATGTTATCAACGCATTATAATACCCATTGTTTTGCGTTGCAAAACAGGCTCTTTTACGTTGCAAAACAGGCACTATTGCATCGCAAAACAGCCTCTTTTAGAAAACCAAAGTATCTCTCTTGTTTTGTGATGGCGTTCTGATTGTATAAAAACACAGAATGACCCAGTTGGGCAGACTTGCCTATTTGAGTTTGAAAACTACCCAGTGTAACGCACAAAAATGCTTCTGTAGAGAAGAACTTATGGTCTTCTTTTGCAGTTAAAATGTGTAAAAAGATAGACACAATGAGTTGTTGTTTAAGATTATTTTGTATTTTTGTCAAAACCAAAAATAGAGTTTATGAACCTATTTCACCAACATTTGTCTCATTGGGCATTAGCAATAAGCTGACATTTTCGGCATAAGGGTGGGGCTGTTGTTGCTAAACACGAGCGAAATGGTGGAACGATAAAAAGCAATATATATATAGATTAGATATGCAAACAATTCAGATGTTAGCAGACTATACAAGGTCTAAGAAGAAATATCAATTAGAAAAGAAAGCCGATTTCTATACAGAACCATTGAGAGATATAGAAAAATATATCAACAACGAGGAATCTGTGGCAGGCATTGGCATGGCTTTCGACTTTCTTTCTTCATGGTTTCATTACAACTATATATATACTTTCTTGTCTGATGATGAGGGTATTGCGAACGATTCCAGTTTATTAGCCAAATCAACTCTCCTTGGAATAGAAGCTAATAACTGGTATTTCTTTTTGGGTAAGAACCACAAAAAATACCATCGGGCAATACTTTTCGACAATGCCATCAAGCATCTTGCACAGTCTTTACTTTTAGGTTGGGACTCGTTGGCTGTCCGTTACGGCCATCTTCTAATAGAAATGCTTTACGGAAAGCAGTATCAGGGAGGTCATTCTGCCTACAAACACCCGTGGTTTATGCTCGAATTGTTCTGCAAATGGCAGAGAATTGAGTTAGATTACAGTCGTTTGAACTATCCTAAAGATATGAACTTATATGCGAAAGCTCTTCAAAACTCGGATACAAACGACGAAGTTGTTTTATCAAACTTGGTGAATGACTTAGCAGAATTCCATATTTCAGCGTCTGACGAAAGCGAGAAAGCGAATAATATTCCCGATTTTCCATCGTCAGACTACTTCATCTATCCCGTAGAAATTCTCTTATGGCTTAACATTCGTAATAGAATGGGACTCGCAGAATATGCTGGCGACAACGCTTTAATAAACTTGTCTGTTAATAATTGGCACACGCAAGAAGTGGAAATTCCCACAATCGAACTCGTAAACCAAGCAAAAGCGAAACTTCGAACGGAATATCCTGATACGGAATTCTATTTGTAAAAGAGTGCGATAACGAAGAGCTGCACCTTTTATCGTTGCGAATCGACCCCATAATCGCCTCATCATTACCAGCTACTTTCGATATATCGAATAAGCTTAAACCTATCTAAAAACCGTTAATTCACATAGAATACAATCGCAAACTACATTTGCAAATCCTTAGAAATAAGGATTATCGTTAGGTCTTACAACCTATGCTGACATACAATAACTAACCAATCATTACATAGAATCAAATCGTATGAAAACAAAACTAACTCTTTTATTAGGTGGCATGCTGTCTTTCATTGCCTTGCCGCCTGCATTGGCGCAAACAGAAACGCACCAAATGCTACGGATTAGTCCTAAAACAATCCATTCACCTAAGTTACCTAACGCCTCTGAAATGGAGGTAACCAAGCGCTTTCCAATGCTTAAGGCCAAGATGCCGAGCACAGAAAGCAACACCAAAATGGTAACAAGTCCGAAACAAACTACCTATAAACTGGCTGTAAACCCGAAGCAAAGCATCTGGGGAAACGTGATAACAGACCACCTTTTGGGTATTTACTCGTTTAATCCGATGCCGTTTGTGAACTTCACCGAACTTGCTATATATAAGAAAGGTATCTTTAATGGTGGCTGCGGACTGATAGATGACGAGCTACATGGCATCTATTTCGACGATACTTATGCGGTTTATGGTGTGATAGGTGTATTCCATTATGCCTTCAATACCGACACTTGGGCAATGGTAAGTCAGCCCGTTCAAGTAAATAACTGGAGCGTTATAGCCACTGAAACAGCCACCGACCCGAAGACAGGCGAGGTGTTTGGTCAGTTCTATTCGTCGGACTTGAAGTCGTTAGAGTGGGGTGTTATCGACTATAAGACACTAACACGTACAACCATTTCGAAGGCCGAACACAACTATCTCGCCTTAGGCATCACCAACGATGGGCGCGCTTATGGTGTTGCCGACGATGGAAACCTTTACCAAATAGACCGTACTACAGGTAAAGAAACATTGAAAGGCAACACAGGAGTAGCCGTAAAAGATAAAGGCGGCAACCATTTCTACCAGAGCGGAGAGATAGATCCCAACACCAACGAGTTCTATTGGGCAGCCAAGAAAGCCAATGGCGAATGTATATTGTACACCGTTGACCTGACAGACGGACATGTAAAAACCATTTGTTCAATGGAAAATGCAACGGTAGTAGGTATGGTTATCCCAATGCCAAAGGCTGCAGCAGCGGCTCCAAATACTGCAACCGACGTGCAAGCTCAATTCACCGATGCGTCTACATCGGGCACTATCTCGTTCAAAGCGCCTGAAACACAATTCGATGGAACAGCACTTGCGAGCGGAACCACATTGTCTTATATCGTAACAGCCGACAATAAGCAAGTCGCTTCTGGTACTGTCGCACCTGGAGAAACCGTCCAAGCCGCCATACAAGTACCCGAAGGCATGAACCATTTCATTGTAACCACGTCTAATAGCTATGGTAAGAGTCCGAAAGCCAAGCTCAATCGATATGTAGGATACGATGTTCCGCTACCTGTAAGTCGTATTGATTTAAAGATAGACAACAGCCGTAAGGCTACAGTAGCGTGGCAAGCGCCCACGAAAGGACTTCATCAAGCTTACATTGGGCAGCTTTCTTACGACGTTTATCGCTTCGGAAGCACCGATACCGTAAAGGTTGCGTCAGGCTTAACAGCTACAACCTTTAGCGAAACCCTACCTAAAAGCACACGAACCAGCTATGCTTATGGTGTAAGAGTCATCAATACAACCCAGCATAGTCAGGTTGCGAGAAGCGAATACCAAGTAACGGGCGACGTATTTAGCGTACCATTCTTCGACGATTTCAAGAATAAGAGCGACGCTTACATCTATACAATCGTCGATAACAATAACGATGGCTTCACATGGAAGTGGGTAGACGATAACGAAAAAGGCAAGGCTTTCCGCTATTCGTATAGCCGTAACAATGCAGGAGACGACTGGTTGATGAGTCCTCCCGTTAAGTTGGAAGCTGGAAAGACCTACAATGTCAGTTTCTTAGCATGCAACGCAGAAGCTCAATATAAGGAAAAGCTCGAAGTAAAGATGGGCAATGCTGCAACAGCTGAGGCTATGACAATCGACGTTGTGCCTACTACCGAAATCACAAATCCTAACTATCAGGAATACGGAGGACAGATAACACCAACAGCCGATGGCGATTATTACATCGGATTCCATGCTATTTCTGAAGCAAAAAGATATTTTATCTACTTGGGCGGAATCAGTATTGAACCTGTTTCGGCAAACAATGCGCCTGCAACAGTGGACAATTTAAGTGTCGTAGCCAACCCTACTGGTGCGTTGAAGTCGGTGGTTAGCTTTATGGCTCCAGCGAAAACGGTTGAAGGAAAGACTTTAAACAAAATAGAAAAAATAGAGGTTCGCAATGGTGGACAAGTATTAAAGACCATTGTTAAACCTACTCCTGGTGCTGAAATTAAGTTCATCGACGAAAAACCATCGCGTGGAATAAACAACTATATAGTCGTTGCCTTTAACGAAAATGGCAACGGACCTAAGGCAATTTGCAGAGCCTTTATTGGTAAAGATACTCCTGCTGAACCCGTAGCGAAGGCCATTGACCAAGTAACATCGGTAAAACTGACTTGGGAACCAGCCAAAGGTGTACACGGCGGAGTCGTTGAAGCAGCCAAAGTTAGCTACGATATCTTCGACGTTGAGGGTGGAGAGCTTGGCGATCAGGTTACTACTGTAGAGGACGGACAGACCGAATACACTATAAAAGGGCTAAATACGATGGAAGGACCGCAACGTTATCGCTACTGGGCAATAGCTGCTAACTACGAAGGACAAAGCAGTGACTTTGCAACAATAAGCACTATTCTCGGCGCTCCTTATGCTTTGCCGTATCATAATAGCTTTAAGGGCGCAACACTCGAGGACCAACTGTTCTACATCAATAGTTCTAACGATAAGGTGCTGTGGCGTGTTACCAATGCAGATGCAGCGGATAACGATGGCGGTTCTCTCTCTTTCAAACCACGTGCCGAAGGGTCTTCTACTATAACATCGGGTAAAATTGATATGAGAGGGGCTGTTAAGCCAAAGCTATCGTTCAGTTATAAGGCAACAAACAAGACTCCAGTAAGGTTAGAAATCACCTTTAAACAAAAGGACGGAACACTAACCAACCCTGTATGGATACATGATTTTGCCAACGAAACAACCATAGGTAAGTGGGTAGACAAGATGATTGAACTGCCTGAAGTGCTTGTAACGCAAGACTATGCACTTATGATAATAAAGGCTTATGCCGATGGTGCGTCTTCAGATGTGGTCTATTTAGACAATATTAGTATTGCCGATCCATTGCAATGCGACGCTGCTATCGAACTATCTGCCCCCGAACGTGTGAAGAAAGGACAAGAAGTAAACCTTAAAATAAAGGTGAGTAACTTAGGAATTGATAAGATTGAGAATGCTGCCTTAAAGGTTTCGATGAACGATAAGGTGATTTATCAATCCAATATCAAACAGAGTCTGGCCATGTTACAAGAGGTTGTGGTTCCTATTAGCTACACAACAACTATTTTGGACCCATCAGACCGCCATGCTATTAAGGCCGAACTGACTGTTAATAACGACTTACAGACCGACAATAACATTGCTTTGGCAAACATATTGTTGGAGAATGCCAATGTATTACCGCCAACAAATCTCACCAGTAATACAGATAAACCAGGCTGTATAGAACTTTCTTGGAAACAACCAGAGACGGTTCCAGAACTTATAACAGATAATTTTGAAGGCTATGAGGCTTGGGGAACCGACTTCGGAAAGTGGTCTACGTACGACGCCGATAAGGGTTTTGCCATGCAAGTAAGCGTTCAAGTGAAGTATCCGCACCAAGGTGAGCAGTTCGCTTTTATGAATTGGAAGCCTAACGACTACTTTAATGGAAACCGAGAGCTTGCTCCTCACTCTGGAGAAAAGGCTGCTGTGGCGCTGTATCAGCTGGATTCGAAGGGCAATATGGTCGCTGCCGACAACTGGTTGATAAGCCAATTGCTTACAGGAAAGGAACAAACGATAAGCTTCTGGGTGAATAATGTTCAAGGAAACAAGAATACAACGGAAACCTTCGAGGTGCTAACATCGTCTACCGATAACCAACCTGCAAGTTTTAAGAAGTTGGATTCCTATGAACAAGCAACTGGAACATGGAAGGAAATCAGTGTGAAGCTGCCAGCAGGCACACGCTATTTTGCCATAAGACATACTACGCCAGCGAAGCAAGTATTTGTTTTCATGGTGGACGACATTACTTTTGAAGCCAGCAACGGACCTGCATCGTACAATATTTATCGTGGCGATACACTGCTTGCACGTACAATTCAAACTTCTTTCATTGATGAAAACCTCACTCCTGGAAGCGCAAATAGCTATAAAGTAACGGCTGTTTACCCTGACGGAGCCGAGTCGGAACCACTTAGTATAACCGTTACAACCGACATTAGAACGTTAGTTGGTAATGCTGAACAGCCTTTCAACGTTTACACCATAGATGGTAAACTGGTGTATAAAGGCTTGCACAAACTTACTTCGCTGCCTAAAGGGACGTACATTATCAATGGTAAAACAATAGTGGTGCGTTAGTATAACCTTTCAATTCGGTTTAAAGATAAGGACTTCTCTGTGCATATATGCCCATGAGAAGTCCTCTTTTGTTTTTCAAAACGAAGGATAACGGAAATGGAAAGTGTGTAAAAAGCAAAGTCAGAGGCCCATAATTTAAGACTGATTAAACCTTGCGTTAAATAACATTTAGCATTTTTCTTTCGCTAATCACATTAAAAATATGTAAGTTTGCAGCAATAAACATTTAACCTTTAAACCAAATAAGTATGATTAAAGAGTATATTAAGGAAAATCAAGACCGAATACTTGAAGAGTTGTTCAGTCTTATTCGCATACCAAGTGTGAGCGCTCAGCCCGAAAAGCATGGCGCAGATATGATACGTTGTGCCGAGCGTTGGAAGGAATTGCTGCTTATGTCGGGTGTCGATAAGGCTGAAGTTATGCCTACAGACGGTAACCCTGTGGTGTACGGAGAGAAGATAGTAGACCCTAATGCAAAGACAGTGCTTATCTACGGACACTACGATGTGATGCCAGCAGAGCCTTTCGAACTTTGGAAAACCGAACCTTTCGAACCAGTAGTTAAGGACGGTCGCCTTTGGGCACGCGGTGCTGATGACGATAAGGGACAGTCTTTCATTCAGGCAAAGGCCTTCGAATACATTGTAAAGAACAACTTATTAAAGCACAATATAAAGTTTATACTCGAAGGAGAAGAGGAAATTGGCTCGCCAAGCTTAGGCGCTTTCTGCGAGAAACACAAGGAATTGTTGAAGAGCGACGTTATTCTTGTGTCAGATACCAGTATGATTGCCAAGGACATTCCTTCGCTAACAGTTGGTCTTCGTGGTCTTGCTTACTGGCAAATTGAGGTTATTGGCCCTAACCACGACCTACATTCAGGACACTTCGGTGGTGCGGTGGCAAACCCAATCAACGTTCTTTGCAAGATGATAACCGATGTTACAGACAAGGATGGCAAGATTCAGTTCCCTGGTTTCTACGATGATGTAGAGGAAGTATCGCAAGAAGAGCGTGCCATGGTGGCTCAAATACCTTTCGATGAGGAGGCTTACAAGCAGTCACTCGACGTTGAAGAGCTCTTTGGAGAGAAGGGTTACAGCACAATAGAGCATACAGGGTTCCGCCCAAGCTTCGATGTTTGCGGCATCTGGGGCGGCTATCAGGGTGAAGGAGCTAAGACAGTGATACCTTCAAAGGCTTATGCGAAGCTCTCATGTCGCCTCGTTCCACACCAAGATCATAAGAAAATAGGTCAGATGGTAGTCGATTACTTCAAGCGAGTAGCACCAAAAACCGTAAAGGTAAATATTGAATCGCTACACGGCGGGCAGGGTTATGTGTGCCCAATCGACCTCCCTGCATACAAAGCAGCGGAGAGAGGATTCGAAAAAGCATTCGGTAAGCGCCCTATTGCAGCACGTCGTGGCGGTAGCATACCTATTATTGCAGCGTTCGAAGAGATACTCGGCGTGAAGACAGTGCTTATGGGTTTCGGCTTAGAATCGAACCTTATACACTCTCCAAACGAGAATATTCAACTCGATATGTACTGGCAAGCCATCGAAGCAGTTATCAATTTCCACTTGGAATACGACAAGCTTTAAACCTCGTTGCTGCCGTTTGACAGCATCAACAGTACACAATTGAAACAGCAAACAGCCACAAGGTAATCGTCCTTGTGGCTGTTTCGTTTTTACTCCATTATCGTTTTACTTTCGCGAAAACGCTTTTTTCTTTTTTCTTTGCTATCGTTTTTGGCTCGCCAACATTTTGTTTCCTTTTAGCTTTAGTACGCTTTGCTTTATTCTAAAATTTACTATTCTACCTGAGTATATAGGTTGATAGAAGGCGAAAAATATGTAAAGAAAAATCAGAAGTATTGCTCTTGTGTAACTATCTTACTTTCAGTGTGTTGTAATACCCATTGTTTGGCGCTCTAAAAGAGCCTGTTTTGCACAGCAAAAGTGCCTATATTGCAACGCAAAACAACCGCTTTTGCAATGCGAAACAACTATTCCTGTTTTTCGATGTATTTATTTTTACAAAATAATAGGGTAGAGAGGACGACAAAATAGTGTGGGAAAAGGAAAACCGAACACCTGATAACATGATACCAGTCTTTTATTAGAAGTTCGTTCTATAAGCGAAAAATGGGCGCACCAGAAACGATGCGCCCATTTGTTTATGAAGTTCTAATGTTTAGAAAACGAGTTTAACAGACTTCTTACCAACCTTAACGATGTAAGTACCATGCTTAGCTAATGAAACGCGGAAGTTCTTTGCACCTTCTACACTATATACAAGTTTGCCGTCAAGTGTATAGATACGAACGCTTTCGCCATTGATGTTGTTTACACAAACATCGTTGCCATCAAGCTGTACAAGTGCGTTAGAAAGACTGATATTGCTGATACCATCAGGTGTACCCACCTTCTTCATTTCGCTATACTTGCTTTCAGCGAATTGCTTCTTTACGTTTTTGTCGCTGTTAGCCTTGTATGCTGTAGCGCGATGAGTTACTTCTGACTTACCAACAAAGTAAGGAATAGTGATTTCAGCTGTTGGATCTTGGAGCCATCTACGGTAGCAGAATGGGTCGTTCAAGCTTTCGCCAGCTTGGTATTTCTGTGTAATCTTCAAGTCGTCGAGGTAGAGGTGTTCGTCAGCATAAACAGCGTAGATACCAATAACAGACTTCTTAGAACCCTTCGTGAAGTTGATTGTGAAGTTCTGCCACTTATCATTAACAGCCTTTGGATAGCCTTGTGGATAGATAAGCTCAGCCTGTTCGTAGTCGCCAGTGGCTTCGTTGAAGTTGAAGAGTGCGAAAGCAGCCTGTGTATAAGCTGTGAAATCGTTGCCTTTTTCATCAACACCGATTGTTGAAGCACCCGCAAGTTTCACATTAACAGTGAACTTTCCGCCGTCCTTAGACATATCAAGCTCTGGCGAAATAAGACCTGCGTCAGTGTGATTGTGGTAATACTGCCAGCCATCTAAGCAAATATAGTCTGTATAAGGCGCATAATTGGTTCCTCTCCAGCCCGCTTGCTTCATCTCAGGGAGGTAGTATTCGCTGTAAGAACCAGGGTTAGGATCTTCCATTGTCCAGCCTGTGAGGTTTCCTTGAGCGTCTTTTACACCAGTAAAGTTCTCTTCTGTAACTACAAATTCGCCTGCCTTGTCAGCCTTACGGTCGTAGTAAGCAATGTAGTTGTAGCGTTCTGCAGTTGGAACAGTGCTCCAAGCAGCAGTGTATTTGTCTTTGTTCAAGTTGGTAACTTCCTTCATTTCAGGAGCAACAAGGTCGAAAACGAAAATCTTATCAGAAGGGATAGAAGTGTAACTATCCTTGGTTGCTGCTACATTATAGAAGTAGGTTTCTCCAGACTCAGCGCCTGTTACACGGAATTTGTTGGTAGTTACTGCCTTATCTTGGAAGAGATAAGTAGCCTTTCCTTCCTTATCGAGAGTGAAAACATTCACCTTATAGCCTGTGGCACCCTCTACTGCGGTCCAGTTTGCATCGAAGCTTGTACCCTCATAGTTAGTATGACGGAGCACTTGAGGAGTGCCAACGTGTTGCTTAACAGTAAATATTTCTACGTCGTCGATATATACAGGTGCCATAACAGACACGATATTGAAGAGTGTATATTCGCCACCACCATAGAAGAACATAGAGTATTCCTTCCATTCAGTACTTAGAGGAGGAAGCACTGCACTACCCATCATAGACCAAGTTGGCGACATGTTGAATGTTTCAGCGGCCTCAACCATTACTTGTGGGTTGTCTCCCGCGTTCTTAGCACGTGCCTTAAAGCGAATCCAAGCGATACCGCCATTCGCTTTTACATTAAGCATTGGAGTGTTAATGTGTGCCATGTCTTCTGGGCCAGAGGCAAGATAAACCATTCCACCTGCTGGGAAAGCATTGCCAGAACCCCAACCTGGTTTGTTAAAAAGCTCGTCTTTGGTGTTCATCCATGGGTATTCGAACTCGTCTTTCAGGATATTTGCATCTACATCTGGGTTTGCTTCGCTTCCAGAAGTCATCTTTGCGAAGTCTTCTTTCATTACTTGCTGCTCCTCACCGTACTGGTTTGGCGCTTTTGCAGCAGACAATGCAGGTGCGTTTGCGATACTCTGATTAAAACTAAACCCTGCTTTTGGAGCATTAAACTTCTGAGGTTGAACGCTCTTTGTAAGGTTTTGAACTTCGGTTCTTTTGTTTAGTTGTGCAGAAACAGTTCCAGTTGCTGCAATAGTTAAGGCTGCCAAGAGGGCTAACCGTGCATAGTTTTGTTTCATAAATGTAAAATGTAATGAATAATAGTATTTGGTTTAAAATGTTGTATCAGTATGTTTGGTTCTCGACATCATATTTCATGATAAGCGTGTGCTAAATTACGAATAATCTTTAAAACTACGAAAGAGAAGTTGTAAATTATTTATTTTTTTGCTCTTTTTCACATTTCGCACTGCATAAGCTTTCTTTTCTCATTTTCTTATCACTCTTCTCTCTTTGCGATAGAAATGCTGATGTGCTTTATTCATTATATACAAGGATATTCATAATTATGCAGTATGATTGTTAAACGAAATCTATTGTGTAATAACCTAATTATCAATGCGTTATAATACCCATAGTTTTGCATTGTAAAAGAGCCTCTTTTGCATTGCAATATAGGCACTTTTGTCGTGCAAAACAACCGCTTTTGCAAAACGATAGTGGCTCTATTGTTTTCTCATTGCATATATTCTGCAATATAATGCAATAATATACAGTTTTGAATTTCGTAACTTTTCGTAGACAGATGACTTGTTTTGTACATTCCATTCTGCAGTTTTGTGGTACGAAAAATATATTTTCAACATAGTTTTTCATACTATTCATACCAATGTTGAGGCACCATTGGCTTATATTTTGCAAAATATTATTTTATATTACACCTTATTTATATGTGGTTCTCAAATATTTTTTTATACCTTTGCAATCCTAAAGAAAATCACTTAGAATAAAAATCATTAAGCACATATTAAGATATGAAACCAACATTATTACTTCTTGCAGCTGGCATGGGTAGCCGTTATGGTGGCCTAAAGCAGTTAGACGGGCTCGGTCCGAACGGCGAAACCATTATGGATTATTCTATCTACGATGCCATTAAGGCTGGTTTTGGAAAGATAGTCTTTATCATTCGCAAAGATTTTGAGGAACAATTCCGCCAGCAAGTGCTCGCTAAATACGAGGGACACATACCTGCTGAGATAGTATTCCAAAGCATTGACGCTCTACCAGAGGGCTTTTCGGTTCCTGAAGGAAGGGAAAAACCATGGGGAACCAACCATGCTGTGCTCATGGCAAAGGATGTTGTGCACGAGCCTTTCTGCGTTATTAACTGCGACGACTTCTACAATCGAGATGCATTCATGGTAATAGGAAAGTTCCTTGCTGACCTTCCAGAAGGTTCAAAGAATAAGTATGCCATGGTAGGATTCCGTGTTGGTAACACGCTTAGTGAGAATGGTACCGTTTCACGCGGTCTATGTAGCACCAACGAACAAGGACATCTGACTACTGTAGTAGAGCGTACGAAGATTGAACGCCATGACAATAAGGTGCAATATATGGAGGAAGATGGAAGCTGGACAACTGTTTCGGATAACACACCAACCTCTATGAACGTGTGGGGATTCACTCCTGACTACTTCGAATATAGCGAAGCTTACTTCCGTGAGTTCCTTTCAGACCCAAAGAACATAGAGAATAAGAAATCAGAATACTACATTCCATTGATGGTTAATAAGCTCATCACCGACGGAACAGCTACCGTTGAAGTGCTCGATACCACCAGTACATGGTTTGGAGTAACCTATCCTGCCGACAGAGAAGGGGTAGTAGAACGCATTAAAACACTCGTGGCTGAGGGTGTTTATCCTGAAAAGCTGTTTTAAGGAACGTACTGAAAACGCCACGTTGTGGTAGATCTAGCATCGCAAAATGCTACAACCGCATTTTATCAGCAACAGCCTTAAACGCTAAATACCTATATGCTATTTCGGTACAGAGTGGTACCGAAATAGCTAAAACATAAGAACAATACAGAAACAAATGAACACAAACTTGTTAAGCGAAGCAGAAGCGGAACAGCTTCAGCAGCTTATTGCCGAATCAAAACACATCGTTATATGTGCACACAAATCGCCAGATGGAGACGCTATGGGCGCTTCGTTAGCATGGAAATCGTATCTTAACCAGATAGGAAAGACCGATGTAATCGTTTGTATGCCCGATGCTTTCCCCGATTTTCTGCAGTGGTTGCCTGGAGCAAACACTGTTTTGCGCTACGATAAAAATCCTGAACGTGTTCAAGAGGCTTTCGATAATGCCGACCTTGTATGCTGCATGGACTTTAATCAGCACATGCGTGTAGATGCAATGCAGCCAACTCTTGTCGGTTGTAAGGCAAAACGAATCCTTATAGACCACCACTTAGAACCTGAAACCAATAATGACATAACAGTATCAAGGCCGAATATGTCGAGCACAAGCGAAATGGTGTTCTACATTATCAGCCAGTTGGGAGGCTACGAAGACATGTCGAAAGTATGCGCACAGTGCATCTATTGTGGCATGATGACCGATACAGGCGGCTTTACATACAATTCTACACGCCCGGAAATATACTTTGTTATCGGACAACTGCTCTCTAAAGGTATCGATAAAGACAGTATCTACAACCGAGTATACCATAATTACTCCGTAAATGCACTCCGTTTGCGTGGACATATCATTGCAAATAAGATGCAAGTTGTGAACGAATTGCATGCAGCTTACTTTACTGTAACACGCGAAGACATGCGTCGCTTCCACTTTATTAAAGGTGATTTGGAAGGCGTAGTCAATATACCGCAACAGATTAAAGGCTTAAAACTAAGCATATCATTGCGCGAAGATACCGAAAAACCCAACCTTGTGCTCGTCAGTTTGCGCTCTGGTAACGGCTTTCACTGCCAACCTATGGCAGTAGAATTCTTTAATGGAGGAGGTCATGCAGACGCTTCGGGAGGAAAACTACATTGCTCTATCGAAGAAGCGGAACAAATAACGTTGAAGGCAATACTTGCTTTTCAAGACGAATTGAAAAAAAAGTAGGCAATCATTTGTTGTATTCAAATAAATAACTTAACTTTGCAGATGTTTTGAATACATAGGGTTTCGGTTCCGAAACCTTTACCTCCACAAAATCAAAATTTCGATATAACACACATAATACTTTATGTTTAGTAAAGAAGAATTATTAGAAAAGGATACTTCCGAATTGGAGAGTATCGCAAAGGACATTGATGCGGATTTTAAAAAGACCGACGATAAAGAGTCCATTATCTATGCCATATTAGACAGGCAAGCCATGAATGCTGGCGCATCGCACCCTTTGGGAGCAACAAAGCGTAAGCGTACGAGGATAACAAAGAAGGATCCAGATAAAGTTTATACCGTTCATGGAAAGGAAGGAGAGAACTTTGACCTCCAAAAAAATAAACCACAAGGTGTTACACAGCCTGGTTTGTTTAAGGATATGCCCGAAGAACAACCTGCTGAAAAGGAAGAAGTAGCACCTGAAGTAAAGGAAGAAGCTCCAAAAAAACGTGGACGAAAGAAGAAGGAAGAACCTAAAGAGGCTCCAAAACCTGTTGCGGTTGAGGAAGCTCCAGAGGCTGAACCAATAGTGGAAACACCTGCTGAAACACAACCAGAAGAAACTGTTGAGGCTCCAGTAGCCGAAGTTCCAGAAGTAGAAACACCTACTAATGATAATCCAGAAGATATTATTCCAGAAGCAGGATTCACTCCTAAAAACATAGAAAACGCCGAAGGCGAAGCTACAGAAAACCTCATCGAGCAGCTCCAAGCAAAGGTAAATGCACACAATGAGCATATGGAAGAAGAGGCAAACTTAGTCGCTGAAGGTATATGGCCGGGCGACCCAGGTGATGGAACAGACTTTATCACCGTATTGGATATTCCTATCGAAGACCAAGGAATGGTTCCTTCATACGATATGTTCGACCGTCCTAATATGTCGAACGAAACAAGTCATCCTTCGTATTATGCTGAAGCAGCAATTCAACAAAGCGCTGCTGAAGCCTATGACTTTAACGATATCATTAAAGCAAATGGTGTTCTAGAAGTCATGCCAGACGGTTATGGCTTCCTTCGCTCTAGCGATTACAACTATTTATCGTCTCCAGACGATGTGTATGTGCCTGCAAACCAAATCAAACAAAATGGTTTGAAGACGGGAGATGTAGTGGAATGTCACGTAAGACCACCACGCGAAGGCGAGAAATACTTCCCTCTTACAACCATAGACAAGATAAACGGACGTGTACCATCGGAAGTTCGAGACCGTGTTTCGTTCGAACATCTTACTCCTTTATTCCCCGATGAGAAGTTTACGCTATGCGGTGACCCACGCACAACGAACCTTTCAACACGCGTGGTAGACCTTTTCTCACCAATAGGTAAGGGCCAACGTGCTCTCATAGTGGCACAACCAAAGACAGGTAAGACTATCTTGATGAAAGATATAGCTAATGCCATTGCAGCAAATCACCCTGAGGCTTACCTAATGATGCTTCTTATAGACGAGCGTCCAGAGGAAGTTACCGACATGGCGCGTACTGTTAATGCTGAAGTAATAGCTTCAACGTTCGATGAACCAGCCGAACGTCATGTGAAAATTGCAGGTATTGTTCTTGAAAAAGCGAAACGAATGGTTGAGTGTGGGCACGATGTTGTCATCTTCCTCGACTCAATTACTCGTCTTGCACGTGCTTATAACACCGTTGCTCCAGCCTCTGGTAAGGTGCTAACGGGTGGTGTTGATGCCAACGCATTGCAGAAACCGAAGCGCTTTTTCGGTGCTGCACGTAATATAGAAGGTGGCGGTTCGCTCACCATTATAGCTACTGCACTTATCGATACAGGTTCAAAGATGGACGAAGTTATCTTCGAAGAGTTCAAGGGAACGGGTAATATGGAGTTGCAACTCGACCGTTCGCTCAGCAACAAGCGTATCTTCCCATCTGTCAATCTTGTTGCTTCGAGTACTCGTCGCGACGATTTGTTGCAGGATAAGACTACTATCGATCGTATGTGGATACTACGAAAGTACATCGCAGATATGAATCCGATAGAGGCAATGAACTCTATTCACGACAGAATGTTACGTACACACGATAACAATGAGTTCTTATTATCAATGAACGGATAAACCTATCAATCATTTATTAAATACTTTCGAAAAGGCCATACCTGTGAAGGAGTGGCCTTTTTTTAATGTTGTTAAATTGCCATGAAAGCCGTATATAAACGCATTTTTATTGCTTTTGGTAGCTTAAATCCATATTAAATCACTACATTTGCAGCTGTGAAAGAGTAGCTTGTGCCCGTTGTGCATATACATAAAGGTATTTGTCGGAAAACAATAGCGCAACTTTGCTTTATCCACAATATTATTTCAAGACAACCTAATTGTTATTTATGAACTCGTTAAAAGAGATTTTTAGAATAGGAAAAGGCCCTTCAAGCAGCCATACCATGGGACCTGCACATGCAGCAGAGATATTTGCACATCGAAATTTAAATGCAAAAGCTTTTGAAGTTACTTTATATGGCAGTTTGGCAGCTACAGGAAAAGGTCACCTTACAGACGTAGCCATCACCGAAGTGCTATCGGAAATTGCTCCCGTAGAAATACTATGGCAGCCAGGAACGGTGTTGCCTTACCATACAAATGGTATGCGTTATAAAGCCTTCAATGCTGAGAAGCAAGTTGAAGACGAGTGGGTGGTCTACAGTGTGGGCGGTGGTGCCCTTTCAGAAGGCAAGGGAAAGGCCGACCTTTTCTATACTGAGCCAGTTTATGAGCTATCTACTTTGAGGGATATTCAGAACTGGTGCGAAGACAACGGGCGCGGTTTCTGGGAATATGTGGACGAGTGTGAGGGCGCAGAAATATGGGAATACCTACATGAAGTATGGACGATAATGTGCGAAGCCGTAGAGTCTGGATTGGAAAACGACGGTGTTCTGCCTGGTCCGCTAAAACTTTCACGCAAAGCAAGCAACTATTATATCAAGCACAGAGCTATAAAACCAGTTTACAATCACGTGGTTTAGTATATTCTTATGCCCTTGCGGTGAGCGAAGAGAATGCTTCGTGCGGTACCATCGTAACGGCTCCAACCTGTGGTTCGTGCGGTGTTATGCCAGCTGTGTTATACCATTTATATAAAGCCCACCAGTTTTCGGAGCGCAAAATACTACGTGCTTTGGCAACAGCAGGTCTGTTTGGCAATGTCGTAAAAGCGAATGCGTCAATCTCTGGAGCCGAAGTTGGTTGTCAAGGCGAGGTCGGAGTGGCCTGCGCTATGGCTTCTGCAGCCGCTTGTCAGTTGTTCGGTGGTACACCTTCGCAGATTGAATATGCGGCTGAAATGGGCTTGGAACACCATCTTGGCATGACCTGCGACCCTGTGTGTGGACTTGTTCAAATACCTTGTATAGAGCGAAATGCATTCGCAGCATGCCGCGCGCTCGATGCACAACTATATGCGAACTTCAGCGATGGGCGCCATCATATATCGTTTGACAAGGTGGTTAGGGTGATGAAACAGACTGGACACGACCTGCCATCGCTCTATAAGGAAACCAGCGAAGGCGGTTTGGCGCACGATTTTGACCGTTAAAGCATATCGTTAGTATGCACATTGAATTGTAATAGAGGGCATACCATATCCATTTACAGATATAAACAAAAACCATAAAGTAGCAAGTTGTACGCTGCTTTATGGTTTTTGCTTTTTATAGACTTATTCTAATCCTAATCCTTTGTAGTTTGTTTTCCGAACCAAAGCACTACTGAAGTTCTGCAACCACGTATTCAGAGCGTGTACCAATCCTAAATTTTCCACCCCAAATACCAATGCCTGACGACACATAATATTGTGTTTCACCCTTTTGCAATGGTCCGAAAGCCTTTTCATATATAAGGTCTTCGATCCAACTGATGGGCCAAACCTGTCCATAATGCGTGTGTCCAGACAGCTGAAAGTCAATGCCTGCCTGCTCAGCTTCCTCTAAATGATAAGGCTGATGGTCTAAAAGTAGGGTGTAATAACCCTTCGGCACCTTCTCCATAAGGTTTTTTAAGCGTGCTCTACGCTTATTTGTGCGATCATCACGCCCCACAACAAGTAGCGTATCGCCACCCTTTAAAGGCACTAAAGCATAGTTGTCGATAAGCAAATGAATGCCCGCTTCCTCGTAAAACCGCTTTGCATCAGGTTCTCCGCTATAATATTCGTGGTTGCCAAGACAAGCATATACGGGTGCTTTTAGCCTTCTAAACTCTGCTGCCATATCCTGTTCTGTCAAAGCACGGATACTCCTATCGATGATGTCGCCTGCGATAAGAATAGCTTCTGGTTGCTCTTTGTTCACCTTGTCTACCCACTTTCTGAACTCGTCAGCCCGATTATGGTAGCCCAAATGCAGGTCGGTCATCATCACAACACGATGCTTTTGTTTCATTTTCTTTTCAGTATTCAGCGTCAATTCTACACGTTCCTTGTGCAGATAGTTAAGATAACCATAGACAAACAGGCCCACGATGACGACAAAGATAGTTGCTGTTCCTGCCCAACTATTGTATAAAAACGATTTCGGAACAAGGCGAACAAGTCGTCCTAAGTCGAGAACAAGGAAGAACATGAGCAGGTATAAGCCGATGAAAATAGACGAATTGCCCACCTCATACATCGCTATTGCCACGCGCATAGGGCTCTTGTCTAAAATAAAATTGGCGAAAATAGTAAGGAAACACAGCAGCATAGCACCCACGACAAGCCATTTACCAACCAATCCTAACGGCAACAGCTGCCAAACATGCCAACCAATGTATCCGCTACTCCCTAATAAAACAAGGAGAAACACAATTATTCCTATTATACTCATATCCTAAACAGTCTTATATTTTATCTTTTTAGATTTATCGAACAAACATTATGCCGAAATCGTCAGCCTACAAGAGTGTGCCATAACGTCTTGATTGCCACTTCACAACCTACTATAAAAAAACTTCGAAGCATTGGATATTACATTTTATCAATGCACCGAAGTTTTTTGTTATTGTCCTCTTAACGACTGCTTAGAGCCTTAAAAACTTCTTCACCATATTATAATAGTTCTGCGTTTTGCTTACGCTGAAGTTGATTCCACCATGCCACATGCGAATAGCCTTCTCTATATTGTTGGCTACATTATGGCGTGATTGGAACAAAACAAACATCTCTCTCGACTTAGCAGGACTGAAGCGGTCGGCTAAATTATAGCGTTTCTTGCTGCCTTTACTCTTCAAGATGTTATTACATTCGTTTACTACGTGATGCGAAATCTGCAAAATTCCAGCGTGTGGACCATTCACCGCCTTTGCATTTCCTCTACTTTCTACATGCATAATAGCGTCCATCACGGGGCGCCAGTCAAAATTTTCAATCTTTTCGGCGGTTCCTGCACTTGCAGAACCAGCTGCCATTGTCATTAAAAATCCTACTATCAATAATTTCAAGATTCTCATTATATACAATTTTCCGAAGCCTATAAACTTGCCAAAAGCATAGGTAAGTCATGCGGTAGGGCGTACATGAGAATCGGTGCACCTAACCTCGGCTTCATATTAACGGCTGCAAAGGTACGAAAATAATGCTTGATAATCAAGTTATTAAGTATTACTTAACAAAACTAATGATACAAACGGTTACTTCATAAGCTTTGTTTAAGAACCTTAAAATGCTTGGTTTTCTCAATAATATGATTTCTTTACATCTGCTTTATACCGCATTTTGTAGAATGTAAATTTTGCCAATTCCAAACTTTGCCGTATCTTTGCACATAAGAAATAACTGCATTTAATAGGCTAAAAAATTCTTTTTTGCCCCATTTAGCAGTACTTCTGTAATCTGTTTTAATGGCTCCGTAGCTTAGCTGAATAGAGCGCAGGATTCCGGTTCCTGAGGTCATGGGTTTGAATCCCATCGGAGTCACAGCATAGGGAATACTTCGGTATTCCCTTATTTGTTGCTGGTAAGTTTGTCGCAAAGGTGGTAAAACAATGTGTTAAGTATCAAATAGCAGCTCGAAAGAAAGTCTTTTGTTCTATCCTGTGGGTAGCGCTTCTTAATGTAAACGACTGAATAGACAACCACTAAAGAACAAATTGTACCACCTTAATATAGGTATGGTTTGCCCGTATAATGGTTCTGGATTGTAAAGAAAAATACAAGTGAAAAGCAAGGTAAGTTGTTTCGCATTGTAAAAGCGTCTGTTTTGCGTTGCAATATAGGCTCTTTTATCGTGCAAAACAGGCGCTTTTACCTTGCAAAACAATGGGTATTGCAAAGTATTGATATATAGCTTGTTAGACAACAATCATGCTTTGAAAAAATATTTACAGTTTTATTGCTTTTTAATCTCTTATCAAGTAAGCCTTCTACACTAAACAAGGGTAGTGTGAGACGATAAGAAGCGAATGCGCAAAGCTGTCGTAGTGTTTCTTGTAATGCGATATGTTTCACTGGAACGGCGACTCACCAACCACATGATTTCATTGTTACCATCAACTAAAACGAGTTGTTTGCGCTTGCTGATGGCATCAACTTTTATGTTCGTAAGGTAGTCGCTAACCAGCTTAGAGCCTTTCATTCCAAAAGGACGGAAGCGGTCTGCCGTTGCTGTACGGCGCAAAACAAGTGGAAAATGCACCTTCGCCTTGTCTACAACAATCTCGTTTGGGGTGGTAGGAATGGTAAAATTATTGTCTACAACTTCTTCTATTATCTCAATCATACATTGGTCTGAGTGGACAAATTTGCCTATTTGGAACAGTTGTAAAGGCGCTGAACTGTCTTTTCACGCCTTGAAAGAAGCATCATCTTTCTATCGAATAGAAGCGTGTAAGTATCTGTTATATATTCTTTTCCACTCTCTGATGATGACGAAAGAGCGATATGTCGTATCTGTGGTGAAGTAAAACCATAGGGAGAGAGAAGATAAAAGAGGAAGTATTCAGGAGAAACATAATCTATAAGGGCTGCTATATTGATACGGAGGTTGGGCAAAACTTGGGAAGGAATACCTTCTTGAAGACGTAGCAACAAAGCGTCTACCTCTTCATTCTCTACCGTTACAATGCGATGAAAGGCGTTTTCTAAAGATGCATTGATGATTTTCTGCGCTTCACCGATATTTTCCGACATTCTAACAATGGTATCATCAAGCGATGGATTGATTTCTTTCAACGTTGGAACAACCTCTATTCTAAGTTTATTTCGCTTTACATCAGCTACGAGATTACTACTATCGGTAACAAAAGGTTGTTCTTTTGCAGACAAATAGTCCTCAATCTCAGACTTAGAACAAGTTAGGAGGGGGCGTAAAATATGTTGGTTACGAGGACGAATACCCATCAATCCGCGTAAGCCAGTACCACGGACAAGATTAAGAAGTACTGTTTCTACCGAATCATCACGATGGTGTGCAATGCAAATCGCATCGGCATCAATCTCTTTTCGTAAGGTTTCGAAATAGTCATAACGCTGTTTTCGAGCTGCCATTTCAATACTTACTTTATTTAATTCTGCGTATTCTGCTGTATAAAAGTGAATTAGGTGTAGTTTAATATTATTCTTTTCGCACAGCTTTATGCAGAAATCTTCGTCTCGTTGGCTCTCTTTGCCACGCAAATGGAAGTTGCAATGTGCTGCTTCAATGCAGTAACCTAATTCCTTAAGTATAAGTATAAGAGCGACACTGTCGGCTCCTCCGGATAGTCCAACGATGTAACGACCATCTGGACGGAGCAGTTTGTGGGTGTCGATGTATGTCTTTACCTTATTCAACATAAAGTACTAACCCCTTCAAATATTCGCCTTCGAGGTGGTAAATGTTTATTGGGTGGTCGGCAGGCTGGTGTATTTGATGTAGAATTCTAACCTTTCTACCTGCTTGAGCAGCTGCTGTAAACACAGCTTGGCGGAAGTTTTCCTTTGTAACAACCTGCGAACAGCTAAATGTAAATAATATACCGCCTTTCTTAATGCGTTCGAAACCTTTTACATTCAAACGAGTATAGCCACGCAATCCATTCTTCAATGCACTGCGATGCTTGGCAAATGCAGGTGGATCAAGCACGATTAGGTCGTACTTTCCATCGTTATCATCAAGGTATTTGAAAGCATCTTCGCAAATAGCAGCATGGCGATTGTCGCCTGGGAAGTTCAAAGCTATATTCTCGTTGGTTAGTTCTACCGCCTTTGCAGAGCTGTCAACGGAGTGCACCATCTTAGCTCCGCCACGCATAGCATATACCGAAAAGCCTCCCGTATAGCAAAACATGTTTAACACCGAGCGTCCTTTTGCATAGTATTCGAGCAAGCTGCGGTTCTCACGTTGGTCGATAAAGAAGCCCGTCTTCTGTCCTCTGAGCCAATCAATGTGGAACTTTAGTCCGTTTTCAATGGCAATATTGTTGTCAGTATCACCATAAAGGAAGCCATTTTCTTGTCCTAATTCAGCCTTATAGGGCAACGTTGTCTCGCTCTTATAATAGATACTGTCAATCTTTTCGCCCATAACGGCACGCAAAGCATCGGCTATTGCAAAGCGAGAGACGTGCATTCCCACTGAATGCGCCTGCAAAACGCAAGTTGTTCCATACACATCAACGATTAAACCGGGTAGGTTATCCCCTTCGCCATGCACCAAACGATAGGTTGTATTCACTGTTTCGCCAGTTGTAGATGCACCATCTCCCTCTGGGCGAATGACTCCAATTGCCTCGCGTACAGCCCATGCTGCCTTCAAACGGCTTTGCCAAAAGTCAGCATCAATAGGCACATCGCTAAACGAAAGAATACGAACGGTGATGGAACCGATTTGGAAATGTCCCACACCAATGAAGTTTCCGTTGTGTGTGTAGACCTGAACGAGTTCGCCTTCTTCAAGTGTTTCGTCCAGCTTAAGGATTGCACCAGAGAACACCCATGGGTGTTTACGTAGCAAACTCTCTTCTTTTCCTTTCTTTAAAACTATTTTCTTATACATGTTCAATCGTTCTTTTGTGTGAATTCAGCATCGGTTTTATCGATACTTTCGGTATTTTTAGGTTCGGGTTCGGGTACTGTTATGGTTTCGTAACCTTGTGTTTTCTGTAGTTCTTGCAGTCGTTCGTAAATCTTAATACATGCCCACGCGTCGGTAGCAGCATATATTTTCTGCTTCTCTGTTAGTATAGGAGCTTCCCAATTCGATAGTTGTTGGCGCTTCGTAATGCGTTCATGGAAGAGGTTTGCATATAGTTTCTGCAAACTAAGGTCGTCTATTCCGAACTCCTTAACGATATCTTGAAGGTCTATAAAACGTCCTATCTTGAAGTCAGCACGCTGGTGCAACATCATGAAATCGTCGTGCAAAGACAGTCCAACCTTCAGTACTGTGGTGTCTTCGAGCAGTTTAATGATGCATGGAAGCATGCCTATAAGATTTAAACGGAATAGGAAACATATGTCTCTCGTGCTCACTTGAAGCAGCGCAACCTTATGATGTTGCCCCTTTTTGAACACTGGACGCGTTTCAGAATCAATACCAAGAATGTCCGACGAGAGCAGAAAATCAACCGCTTTGTTGGCTTCTGCTTCGTTAAGAACTACCACAACCTTGCCTTGAAACGTTACGCGCGGCAAGTCGGGAATACTCTTTTTATCGACCTTATTATATAATTTTGTAATCATCATTGTCTGTTTCGTTTTGCAAATTTAGCAAAATCTTCTGAAAATATGCCCGATTATATGGCAAATTTTTAGTACTTTTGCATTTGAATTAAACATTTGATAATGGCAAAAAAGAAAACGGAGAAGACTCCGAAAACATTCAGTGAGGCTATTGGCGCACATTATATAATAAACGATAAGACAGGCTTTGTATTCGGACTCGTATTGCTTTGTCTTGCACTTTACATATTAGTTGCATTCATAAGCTACTTTTCGACAGGCGCAGCCGACCAAAGTTTGGTTACAGCATTGCGTCCTGGCGAGATAGAAAATAGCGCAAAGGAGTTTCAAAACTATTGTGGCTCAGTGGGAGCGTTATTGTCTTACTACCTCATATCGCGATGTTTCGGTATCCCCGCGTTCATAATACCGTTATATATCATACTCTGTGGAGTGAAAATGATGAAGGCTTACGAGAAAGTAAACCTATGGAAGTGGTTCTTTGGAATGGTTTTGGTAATGGCATGGAGCTCGATTACCTTTGCAAAATTCCTTACACCGCTCATGAGCGAGAACGTTTTCAACCCTGGAGGCGACCACGGTAGGTTCGTTGTAGAGTACGTTGAGAACATTATTGGAGAGCCTGGACTGCTCGCAATCCTTGCTGTTACGATGTTAGGATTCCTCACTTACCTTACGTCAGAGACTATAACGGTGGTTAAAAAGATTCTGAATCCAGTGGGATATCTACGTAATAAGGTGAAATTTACCATTGTTCGACACAACAATACTAAGGAGGAAGTAGACGAAAATACCGATGAAATGGAGGAAGAAGAGGTTGAAAAGTTCATAAATACCGAGCCTCAAACTGTGGATTTCCTTGATGATAATCTGCCCGAAGCAGTGATAAAGCCAACCAAAAAGGAAAGTGTTGCCAGCAAAATAGGCAAATCTGAAGATGATTTAGATACCGAAATTGGTATGACGGTAGATATTCCTGCAGAGCAAGAGAAGGCACAAGGCAAGATAGTAGCAGGCACAACAGACCTTTCCACCCCTATTAATCCACACGAACCCTTTACCCGTTGGAAGTATCCTACCCTTACTTTGCTCAAGCAATACGACTCTGACAATAACGTAAACTTCGTTGATAAGGAAGAGTTAGAGGCCAATAAGAACCGTATTATAAAGGTATTGAACGACTTTGGAGTACAAATCCGCAGCATTAGAGCTACGGTTGGACCTACCATTACCCTCTATGAAATTACCCCTGCACAAGGTGTTCGCATCTCAAAAATTAAGAATTTGGAAGACGATATCGCCCTAAGCTTGGCTGCTATCGGTATTCGTATCATCGCACCGATGCCTGGTAAGGGTACAATAGGTATTGAAGTACCAAACGCAAAGCCTTCTATCGTGTCTATGTTCTCTATTTTGAACTCACGAAAGTTCCAGGAAAGCACGATGGAATTGCCAATAGCGTTGGGTAAAACCATTACAAACGATGTGTATATGGTGGACTTAGCAAAGATACCACACTTACTCGTAGCTGGTGCAACAGGTCAAGGTAAGTCGGTAGGACTTAACGCTATCATTACATCTTTGCTTTATAAGAAGCATCCGAACGACCTTAAGATAGTGCTTGTTGACCCTAAGAAGGTTGAATTTAGCATATATTCGCCCATCGCTAAGCCTTTTATGGCAGCGGTAGAGGAAAACGAAGACGAGCCAATCATCACTGATGTGCAGAAGGTTGTAAAGACTTTGAAAGGTCTTTGTGTACTGATGGACAATCGTTACGATATGTTGAAGGCTGCAGGAGCGCGCAATATAAAGGAATATAATAAGAAGTTCTTGAACCATCAGCTTAACCCTGAGGAAGGACATGAGTTTATGCCGTACATCGTTGTAATCATTGACGAGTTCGGAGACCTTATTCTTACCGCTGGAAAAGAGATTGAAATGCCAATTACTCGTATTGCTCAGCTGGCGCGTGCGATTGGTATTCACATGATTATTGCAACCCAACGACCAACAACTTCAATTATTACAGGTAACATAAAGGCCAACTTCCCTGGCCGTATAGCATTCCGTGTAGGTGCCATGATGGACTCTCGTATCATTTTGGACCGCCCCGGAGCGCAGCAACTTGTGGGACGAGGAGACATGCTTTACCTCAATGGTGGCGAGCAACGCGTGTGCAATGCGCCTTCGTAGATACGCCAGAGGTGGAAGATATCTCTAAGTTCATCGCCACACAGCCTGGTCCTGTAGCGCCATTATCAATACCTGAACCTGCAGTAGAGGAAGGAGGAATAGCTGGCGGAGCCCTTGATGAGAACCTTGATCCGCTCTTTGAAGATGCGGCACGTGCTATAGTGTTGAACCAACAAGGTTCTACGAGTATGATACAACGCCGCTTTGCCATCGGATACAACCGCGCTGGTCGTCTAATGGACCAGATGGAGAAGGCTGGTATTGTAGGTACAGCACAGGGTTCTAAACCTCGTGAAGTGCTGATTGGCGATGAAATGAGTCTTGAATCATTACTTTCATCATTACATAAGTAAAAGCAAAAGGAGTTAAATAGACAATGAAAATACAACGAAACATTTTATTAGCTCTATCATTCTTGTTGAGTGTGAGTGCTTTTGGACAGAGTTCTGCAGATGCAAAGAAAGTGTTAGACAATGCAGCTGCCATTGTTGGACGTCGTGGTGGAGCCGCTGCTAACTTCACAATTACCGGTGGAGAGATAGGCAGAGCATCGGGTAGTATCGCTTTAAAGGGCGAAAAGTTCAAGGCCGTAACGCCCGAAACAACTATCTGGTTCGATGGTAAAACGCAGTGGGCGTATATGAAAAGCACAAACGAAGTGAATATTTCGACGCCTAACGAAGCCCAACGCATGTCGATGAACCCTTACGCTTTCATCTCAATGTACAAGAATGGTTACCGCATGTCGATGAAAACGGTCAACAATACATACGTTGTTCACTTGCAAGCCATACACCCAGCCCGTAGCATGCAGGAATTTTATATTACCATTTCAAAGTCTTATTATCCACAACAGATAAAGATGTTGCAAGGTAAAAAGTGGGTTACGATAAACATTAGCAACTTCCGTACCGTATCACAGTCTAATTCTAACTTCCGATTTAAGCACTCTGATGCACCTTCAGCAGAGATTATTGACTTGCGTTAGAAGTCTCTTTCAGGTGCAGTTTTAGTTTTTCAAGAACTCTTAGAGGTATCAGATGAACTTGGAATAGATAGAAGAGGAACAACAAGATAATCGCTTTCATTTTGTAAAGAAAGCACATGTAGAAAACGATATAAACGCTTTGACGTTGCAAAAGCGATTGTTTTGTGAAGTAAAAGCGCCTATATTGCACGATAAAAGAGCCTGTTTTGCAATGCAAAACAGGCTCTTTTGTATTCTATTGATACAAGAACGTTACGTGATTAAATCGGTTCTGAAAAATATTTACACTTTAATTGCATAACTTTAGCTTATCAGTTCTAATTTCATCTTTATACAATAGGGTAGTTGAACAGAGTGGGGTAGGTGGCTTACAACCATCTTTCGACTTCAAAAAGCGAAGCTATCTACTACATAAAGAAAGGTTTTTGCATTTGCAAAATCCTATTTTTATAAGATACTCAATGCTGTTTGGCAAAATAAACAAGTTCGTTTTTTAATCTTCTGGCTGGTTTATCAGCTCCTTGATATTGATAGATTTCAATTCATTCAGATAAGCCTCATGAATCTTTTGCACCTTATTATATATGTCACGGTTCCACACTTTTTTAGGCGAAATGCCTAAATGAGCGAACTTAGAAACAGGTGATGCATTTAAACGGGCCATCATTTCACCTATAGTAATGTTGTTTGTGTCGTGTGTTGGTGTGTATGTTATCTCTTCAGTAGCAGGAGATTGGTTCTCTGAAATAAGTTCTACCTCTTTCAATCTATAAAGAATGTCCATCGTAACACGTACAGGAATGTGAGTAGCTACCTTTATTTGCATTGCCGTATGAGGCTTTTCGCCGTTTGCAAAGCGCTGACAGATGTGGCTTAATACCGTTGCACACAGCAGCATAAGGTCGTTATGGCATATATCTCCAACATCTATCATAAACTCATAATACTCTAAATTCTGGTTGGTATAGCTGAGTTCAGCGCAAAAAAGGCAGATATACCACGACGCAAGTATCCATAACATGAACAGAGGAAGCGCTGCAAACGAACCATAGATGGCGTTATAGCTTGTAAGGAATATCTGTCCGTGAATGTAAACAGCCTGTAAACATAGCATAGCCAAGCTGGCTATCATGGCAGGACCTATTGTTTTGGTAATCTTTACCTTTGCATTGGGCATGAAAACATACAGCACAATGAACATAAGCGTAAGGATTATCCACGGCACAAGATAGCGAAGAGAGAAGCTTGCAATGGTTCCGAGGAAGCGAAGACCGTTTAAATTCTCTACGAAACTATAGAAATAGATGCTCAGACCCGACAATATGATAATGCCAATGGGTAAAAGAAACATCATAGCAGTATAGTCTATGATGACCCGACCAATGGGTCTTGCGCCCTTAACCTGCCAAATACTGTCGAAAGCATACTCTACTGTCCTTATCAAAGAGAACACACTGTAAAGCATAATCACCAGTCCGATACCGATAAAGAGTCCGGTTTTGGCATGAAGAAGATAAGATTGGGTGAGTGTAAGCAGCCAATTGGCAGCCTCAGGTTGCGCTGACAGCATCTCACGGAATAGTTTTTCGATGAATTTACCAAAGCCAAAGCCGTTCGCAATAGCGAAAATCATGGCTGCAATAGGTACAATTGCCATGAGAGTAGAGAATGATAGCTGTGTTGTAGCGGCTATATGGTCGCGTTCAAGGAAGAATTTTATGGCGAGATAGAGCTTCTGCAGCTGTTGAATAACTATATTTCTACGCTTCGACCCATGCTCTGTTTTCAACCACATTCCTGTGGTTAAGAAGTATTTTATGCTGTTTATGTCAAACTTCATTGTCGTTTCTTTTTCATAAAAAAGTAGAACTTATAGTGCAAACTTAATAAAAAAAGGTGAAATCAGCAACGATTTCACCTTTTTATATAGATATTACGATCAGCTATTTATCAAATTTATAAATTAGCTTTTAAATGCTGTTACACATTGTTTCGTAAACTTAGTTATAATTGAATTAGCTAGATATGAAGTAAATACATATGATAGCTACGATCAAAGCGACTACTACGGAAATCATAGTTATGCTCATATATTGGTTTTTATAACTGCTTTATCTCAACAGTTTACTTTATCAAGTCTACCGAACGTCTGATAAATTTGTCGAGTGCAGCACCTTTTAGCATACCATTTTGCAAGAGTGCGAGGTCGATAAGCTGGTGTATTGCATCGTTGCCTTTGGCATAGTTTGCAATGATATCGTTCTTTTCGGCACGCTGTTTACTGAGCGATTCCTCTGTATTCTTGAGTTCGTCTTTCTCTTCTTGTGTAATTTCTTCTGCCTTTTTCTTACCTTGTTCCTGGCGCAAAATGGTTTCGCGAGCCTGCAATCCCTTAATTTCGCTTAGGATAGGCTTTAGCTTTTCGGCTGTTTCAGCATTGCCTTCTTCGAGTATTCGCTTTACAATTGCGTGATCAGAGTTCAATACAATGGTGTAAGTATCAGGCATTTGTCCGTAGAAAGCCATGCCTTGTTGGTATTGGCTCATCTCTTTCATACGACGCATGTACTCGTTTTGCGTTGCCATAACAGGCTGTGCGGTTTCTCCCAAAGCCTCGATAGCCACCATAAACTCGGCTTTCTCTATCTTAGGCATCTGTGATTGGAACGCCTGAGTGAGCAAATCGGTATCGTTTTCTGCAAGTTTCTGCTCGTTATCCGCCTTCTCTTTCGCAATAATACGATCGATTACGTCAGAGTCTACACGTACAAAACGCGACTTTTCGAACTTCTGTTCAAGCATTGAAACAGCAGGAACGTCCAACTGTCCATCTGCTAATACAACCGAATAGCCCTTTGCACGTGCAGCTTCGATGTACGAATACTGTTCGTCTTTGTCGGTTGCATAAAGGTAAATAAGCGTTCCGTCCTTGTCAGTCTGGTTGTCTTTGATGAGTGTGCGATACTCTTCGTATGTAAAGTTCTTGCCATCTACATCGGTAAAGAGCGAGAAATCTTTTGCACGATCGTAGAAATCTGGCTGAGAAAGCATTCCGTAGTTAACGAAAAGCTTTAGATCGTTCCACTTTTCTTCGTACTCTTTGCGGTTCTCTTTGAATATTCCGTTCAGTCGATCAGCCACTTTCTTGGTGATATACGTAGATATTTTCTTCACGTTAGCATCGCTTTGTAAGTAGCTACGGCTCACGTTCAGCGGTATATCTGGCGAGTCTATGACGCCGTGGAGTAGGGTAAGGAACTCTGGAACAATGCCTTCCACCTGGTCGGTAACGAATACTTGGTTACAATAGAGCTGTATTTTGTTACGCTGAAGCTCGATATTGTTCTTCACACGTGGGAAGTAGAGAATACCAGTGAGGTTGAATGGATAATCAACATTAAGGTGAATCCAGAACAAAGGTTCATCGTTCATTGGGAAAAGCGTGCGGTAGAAGCTCTTATAGTCTTCGTCTTTCAGTTCCGATGGAGCCTTTGCCCACAATGGTTCAACGCTGTTTATAACGTTATCTTCGTCAGTTTCAACGTTCTTTCCGTCTTTCCATTCTGTTCGTTTGCCGAAAACGACAGGTACAGACATAAACTTGCAATACTTGTTTAGCAAGCTTTCAATCTTCTGTTTCTCCAAAAACTCTTTGCAATCGTCGTCGATATAGAGTACAATATCGGTACCACGACCTTCCTTTTTGGCTTCTTCCAGCTCGAATTCAGGGCTTCCGTCACAGCTCCACTTAACCGCTTGCGCGCCATCGCGGTAGCTTTTCGTGATAATTTCTACCTTTTTAGACACCATAAAGGCCGAGTAGAAACCGAGACCGAAGTGTCCGATGATTGCTTCTGCCTTATCTTTGTATTTGTCTAAGAAGTCTGTAACGCCCGAAAAGGCTATCTGGTTGATGTATTTGTCTATTTCTTCGGCTGTCATACCGATACCGTTGTCGCTTATGGTAAGTGTTCCTGCCTTTTCATCAAGGCTAACCGAAACCTTAAGGTCGTTTGTTTCACCTTTGAAATCGCCAGTTGTAGCGAGTGTGCGCAACTTTTGTGTTGCATCAACAGCATTAGAAACCATTTCACGAAGGAAGATTTCGTGGTCTGAATAGAGAAATTTCTTGATGACAGGGAAGATGTTCTCTGTTGTTACTCCTATTTTTCCTTTTTGCATAATTATATGTTTTATTTGTTAATTTCTGTCTGCTGATAAATTTACAAATAGTGTGCCAAAGTGTTTAAAACCTACTTTGACATCAAGAAATAGCCAGGTTATCTTGGTATATGTTCCTTCTTTAACTTTTTAAAATCGTTATATTTTATTTAAATAGTTATACTATTGTTTGCTTAATTCTATTTAATTTTATACTTTTGTAGCGAATTAGACATAGCAAAAACCGATTATGAACTAACTAAAAATATAGCAGTCATGAGCAGCTACTATATATAATAATGTGAAAGAAATTAATTTTCATCATAAAATAACTATTTGTTGACCACATGAGCGCAAAAAAAATGGTAAGTCGTGGGCAGGTTCATGTCTACACGGGCAATGGTAAAGGCAAAACTACTGCAGCCTTTGGATTGGCTATAAGAGCTTGCATGGCAGGCAAAAAAGTATTTATCGGACAATTTATGAAATCGATAAAGTACAATGAAACTCACATTGCTGAACACTTTGATAATATATCTGTAGAGCAATTTGGCAAAGGTTGCATGTTGCTTCGTGTGCCTGATGAAGAGGATAAACGTCAGGCTGAAGAAGGATTACGCATGTGTTCGCAGTACTTAAAGTCTGGAGATTGGGACATTGTAATGTTCGATGAGGTTACAATAGCTCTGCACATGGAACTTATTAGTTTGGAAAAACTGATAGAAGCGCTGGACAATCGTGCTTCGAATACCGAAGTTGTGCTTACTGGACGTTACGCTCCGCAACAGCTTATCGACTATGCAGACCTTGTAACAGATATGCAAGAAGTAAAGCATTACTATGCCAACAAAGGACTTTTGTCGCGCGATGGCATCGACAGATAAACACGCAAGGCAAACCGAACAATCGTTAGTTTCCGTACAGAAAATTATCGGCTGAGTGTAGCAAGCAATCGTTCGTTTTGTCAAAATAATTCCCTTAAAAAGTGATAACTGCGCTTTGACGTTGCGAAAGCGGCTCTTTTGCAACGCAAAACATACGCTTTTACCGTGCAAAAGAGCCGCTTTTGGAATGTAAAACAATAGGTTTTTCAAGGCGTTGATAAACAAACAGTTACGCAATAAACACCCTTGTGAAAAATATTTACACGTTTCCTATGGATTAAAAGCTACACTTTTATAAACTAATGATGATTATGATAAATAACATTTATGGCTTTTATATCATCTAAATATTTCATAAGTCAAGGCAAAAACAAAAATCCACGTTATGATAATACCCTATCACAACGTGGATTTTCAATAAATCTTCTGTTTTAAAAGAAAAATATTTTATACTACATCGCCTGTATCATCGACTGCTACTTCTTCTTCGCCACGTTTCACATTGCCTGCATAAGTAACGAAATAGAAACCTTTATTCGGTGTCCATTCCATACAGAACAATTCTGAAGGAGCATTAAAGCCATTGCGCTTGATATTGCGAAGCACCCACTCCGAAGTACGGTCGCACTGTTTTAATGTGCTTTCAACTATCTCGCCATTGTTCACAAGCAAGAAAGAAGCCGACCTATTTCCTGGAGAAAGTACGGTTACTGCACCGTTGGCTTCAAAAAGTACGTCTTCGACATCGAACATAGAGAAGATTCCTTTCTGTCTTAACAACAGACGGAACTGTTCCATCTCAAGACTGTTACGCTTAAAGTTCTTGAAGTTTATAACACCATCTTTTACGAGAAGAACGCTCTCTCCCTTAATGAAATGGCGCAAACGAGCCGACCGCATAGCAAAACGAACAAGCATATTGAATGCCGTCCACACTGCCAAAGCAAAAAGAATATGCCACATAGACATATCTGGATTGTACAAAACACCACCGACCAAAGCACCTATCACGAAAGCACTCACGGTGTCGAGCGGTGTAATCTGTGCCAACTGCGCCTTTCCTGTTATGCGCAGAAATACCAATATGCCTATCATACCTGTGATAAGTTTCAGGGCAATATCTATGTAAGGCTGAACTAAATATATCATTTGTTTTGTATTTTATTTATTATACCATTATAAATATAGAAGTTGCATCTTTGCAACGAGGTTAAAACGGCGGTCTGTCGTCAGGCGGTGGCAGCGGGTCGTCGTTCATTTTGCTGCCAATAATTTCGCCACCGAAATCGTTTGGTAAGCCTGCAGGCATAAAACTGTCCTCGTCGGGATTGGCAAAGCGTGTGTATTCGCCACGGAACGATAGCAAAACATCGTCGGTTGCGCCTTTACGGTGCTTGGCAATAATGATTTGCGCCTTGCCATGGAGGTCGTTTCCCTTCTCGTCTTGAAAGATTCGATAATATTCGGGACGATGTACGAAGAGCACCAAGTCGGCATCTTGCTCGATGGCACCCGATTCACGCAAGTCGCTTAATTGCGGTCTTTTACCTTCTATACCATCGCGTTGCTCTACGGTACGGTTGAGCTGGGATAGTGCCAGCACAGGAATGTTCAGCTCTTTAGCTAATCCTTTGAGCGAACGACTTATGGTTGAGACTTCTTCCTGACGGCTACTGAAACGCATTCCGTTCGCATTCATCAGCTGAAGGTAGTCCACCATGAGCACCTTTATACCATGTTCGCGCACTAAACGGCGTGCTTTTGTACGCAATTCAAAGACCGACAAGCCGGGCGTATCGTCTACATAGATGGGCGCTCCATCCATTTTGCGGAGGTTATTATCGAAGCGTTCCCAATCGGCAGGGTCTAACTGACCGCTCAATATCTTACTTCCTGAGATGGAACAAACGTTAGACAGCAAGCGGTTTACGAGCTGAACGTTGTTCATTTCAAGCGAGAAGAAAGCAACAGGCACACGACTATCAATAGCAATATTCTTTGCAAGGCTCAGCGCAAACGAGGTTTTACCCATGGCAGGACGCCCCGCTATAATGACAAGATCGGACGGTTGCCAGCCCGCAGTTATCTTATCTAATTGCGTAAAGCCCGTTGAGATACCCGTTAAGCCGCCACTATCCTTATTGTTTGCAGCCTTTAGCAACATCTCGTGTGCTTGTTTTACGATGGGATCTATCTGCGTATACTCTTGCGCCATGTTCTTTTGAGAGAGTTCAAATAGGCTTCCTTCAGCTCGTTGCATGAGTTCGTCCACATCAACAGTCTCGTCAAAGGCTGCAGTTTCTACCATAGAGGCAAACTGAATAAGCTGGCGTGCAAGGTATTTCTGAGCTAATATGCGCCCATGATATTCAATATGAGCCGACGATGCAACGTGCGAACTAAGCTCAACGATGTACTGGTCCGCCCACTTCTTCTAATTCGCCACTGCGTTTCAGCTCCTCGGCCACCGTCATAATGTCTACTGGCTTCTCGTGGAGGTTCAATGACTGTATGGCACCATATATTTTCTGGTGTCGTGGGTCATAAAACGTATCCGGACGGATCATCTCTGACACAACAGTAAAGGCATCGCTGTCTATCATCAATGCACCGAGAACTACCTTTTCAATATCTAATGCCTGGGGTTGCAAGTGCCCAAACGATGTATCAATAGGCGCGGCAGAGCGTCTACGTGTACTTTTTGCGTTATTACTATTCTTTTCTGGCATAACAGCTACAAAAGTAATCAAAAATTTGGAAACTATCGCAAGTTATCCATAATGATTTTCTATCTTTGCAAAAGCTTTTAACTGAAAGCATTAAACAATTTGCCTTCCGCTACAAAACAAAAACGAAAGAAAAATGATAGTATTTCCAAATTGTAAGATAAACTTAGGTTTGAATGTGGTACGCAAGCGTAATGACGGCTATCACGACCTTGAAACGGTATTCTATCCTGTACCGCTGACCGATAAACTCGAAGCGGTTGTTGGCGAAGGAGCCGATTGTACGTGCTCGCTTTCGCTCAGTGGCAATGCCATTGAGGGGAATTTAGACGATAATCTAATCGTGAAGGTGTACAAATTGCTCGCTTCTGACTATTGTTTGCCGCACGTTGACTTCGGTTTAGAGAAGAATATTCCTTCTCAAGCGGGTCTGGGAGGTGGCTCGTCGGACGCTACTTACACGCTTAGAGTACTCAACGAACTTTGTAATTTGAACCTAGACGCTCCTACTCTACAACGTTATGCAGCCCGTTTGGGTGCCGATTGTGCCTTCTTCGTAACAGCTGAACCATCGTTTGCTACTGGAATAGGCGACGTTCTTACGCCAATGAGCGATCAATGCGCCCATCTTAAAGGCTTATATCTGCTAATCGTTAAGCCACCAGTAGCTATTTCTACGGCTCAAGCTTTCTCTTTCGTAAAACCACAATCACCTATTATAATATGTAAAGACATCGTAGCGCAACCTATTAACGATGAATGGCGCAAACACCTTAACAACGATTTCGAGCTATCTATATTTAATGTATATCCAGAAATACGCAGTATAAAACAACAACTGTACGACATGGGGGCTATGTATGCGCAGATGTCTGGTAGTGGAAGTGCCTTTTTCGGCATCTTCCAAACACGCCCTACCCTGCTGCCTGAAGTCTTTAAGGAAATGTTTACTTATATTTGTCAATTGTAAACAAATCTTTTGTGTAATGCAATTTGAATGGTTTTAGGACTGAAAATTGACTAAAATACACCAAAACACTTGATGTATATCATTTAATTGAAATTATTATAAAAATTATAATCAGATATTTTGGAGGTTTCATAAATGGTCTATAACTTTGCAGTACAAAAGAAGAAAATTGTTTAGGTTATAATAAATAGAATAGATTGTTTAGGTTATAAAAGATTAGTTGTTTAAGTAAAGAAAAGTATTTAGGTATCAATAGGTTAATTAAGGTATAAGGTTTGTTGGATTAGGATAACATGTTTGACGCAAGATTTAGGTTTGACACCGTGAGGTGACAACCTTAATCAAGCTCAACCAAAAAAGATTTTGATTTTTATAAAGGCTTTAGCACGACGTCGGTCGTGCTTTTTTATGCTTTCATTTTAGAATAATTGCTTGTTCTGTGCTAATCTAATTAATTGAAAAACAATTGCTTTAATTAAAATAATCTCTAACTCTTCAGAAAATAAACTTCTACTTTTATGAACACATTCCCCTATTTATCCATCATTATCTAAAAATAAATAAACCTCAGTGATATTTGTTTCTTACAAGCGTAATACTTTTGTAACGATAACAAAAAGTATTGCTTATTTCAGTTAAACAATTCTCAAATAATATTAAACTGTTTTTTTACTTTATTAAGATGATATTTTAATGTTGGTAAAATAGTTTTTTTCATGTTATTTAAAAACTTCTCACAGTTTGCCATTTTAAGTATAATGTACGATGATTTCAGCAAAAACTCGAAAAAAAACTTAATTCCTTTGATTATCTTTCAGTTTTCTTTGTTAGTTAAGAATATTTTTGTAATTTTGCAACCTGTTTGGAATAGGTATCAATTAACGAATTACAAAACTACAGATAGAAATGTCTAAGATTTGTCAAATCACAGGAAAGAAGGCACAAATTGGTTGCAATGTGTCTCACTCAAAGCATCGCACAAAGCGCAGTTTTGACGTAAACCTCTTCAGCAAGAAATTCTACTATGTAGAAGAAAGCTGCTGGATTTCATTGAAGATTAGTGCTGCTGGTCTTCGTACAATTAACAAATTAGGCTTAGATCGTGCGTTGAAGCAAGCCGTATCCAAAGGTTATGTAGACTGGAAGGATATTAAAGTTATAGGAGACTAATATCATGGCAAAGAAAGCTAAAGGTAACAGAGTTCAGGTTATACTTGAATGCACTGAGATGAAGAGTAGCGGTCTGCCTGGTACAAGCCGTTATATCACTACCAAGAATCGTAAGAATACTGCTGAACGCTTAGAGCTTAAGAAGTACAATCCGATTCTTAAGAAGATGACTCTTCACAAGGAGATTAAGTAAGCACACGTTTATAACAAATAGTTAAAGCATATTAGACTATGGCAAAGAAAGCGGTCGCTACCCTCCATGAAGGATCAACGGATGGTCGCGCATATACAAAGGTAATCAAGATGGTAAAGAGTCCTAAGACTGGAGCTTACATCTTCGATGAAAAGATGGTTCCTAATGAAGCTGTTAAGGACTTCTTTAAGAACTAAGCAATTACATTTTAAAAGTATAGAGGGATTGCATTTTATTTGCAATCCCCTTTTCTTTTGGTGTTAAATCTATGTTTTTAAATTGATAGGGTTCTTTTTCAAGATGTTTAAACGAATGCTCTACTCTGCTAAAACAGCATAGAGGTTTTTATTTAATGAAAGGAAATAGAAACAATAATTCGTGAATACAGAAACAAAAATCTGGGAAAACTAAAACGATAATACGGGAAAGGTGCTTTACGAATAATATCATTGAGCAACATGCTACTTGTAATGACAAGTTTATATCTACTTTTCTAATTTACCGATTCTATTATTTTAAAATCAAGCGAAGTGATTTTATTACTGCAAACTTTATTCTTTATGATTGGTGCAAATACTACTTTGCAAGAATAAATTGTTTGTATTCAACTTTTTTAATGTATGAATAAAAGGGTAAGTATCACCGATGAATTGTTGATAATCCACAAAAACAATAGTTGATAAGGGTAAAAGTAAGTTTGTAGAGACCTTACATTCAAATGCCTTTTACAGACGAATAGAAGTGCATAATCTTGCAAAGATTCAATAAAATGCCTAATCCTACCTATTCACCTGATTATCAATGTAATATAATACCCATTGTTTTGCATTGTAAAAGAGCCTATTTTGCACGATAAAACAATGGGTATTGCGTTGCAAAACAGGCACTATTGCATGGTGAAAGAATAGACATTCCGTTGCAATAGTATATTTTTTTAGCTTGAAAACATTTTTATTCATAAAACGTAATCTATTTTTTCAACTATAGAAGGAATAGATTACACTTTTTCAATCTACTGTTTTTAGACTTTTAAAGAGTAAGAAATTTGTCGCTTCAAATGCATTTTGAAATAATAGACATTAAGATGTGAATCTATAAAAAAGCCGCCATTGCATTCAGCTGCAATGCGGGTAGAGATGAAAAAGAATAATATTATAGGATTTTTACAATCCTCTTGCCTTCAGCAATCCAGACGCGTCTGGTGCCTTAAGGCCAGTAAAGTCTGAGAAAATCTCCATTAAGTCCTTCGTATTGCCACGGCTTAGCACCTTGTTACGGAAGTCGTTACCAACTTTACGAGTAAGTGCTCCGTTCTTTTCGAAGTAATCAGCGATGTTCACAGCAAGCACTTCAGACCACAAATAACTGTAGTATCCAGCTGCATAACCGCCACCCCAAACGTGATTGAAGTATGAAGTTGAATAGCGTGGAGGTATCTGGTTGTCTAACAAACCTACCTCTTTCAATGCTTTAGTCTCGAAGTTCTTAGCCTCTTCAGCAGTAGGAATATTCTTAGAATCGAGCATATGCCAAGCCATATCTACGCATGTTGCACCCAAGTTCTCGCCCATTGCGTAAGCAGCTTGGAAGTTAATAGAGTTCAACATCTTATCGCACAAGTCGGCAGGCATAGGTTGATTGGTCTTATAATGCTTTGCAAAATGGTTGAAAACCTCTGGTATGCTTGCAAAACTTTCGTTAAATTGCGATGGCATTTCCACGAAATCACGTGCAACAGCAGTACCACTCAACGTGTTATAGTTACAGTTTGACAACATGCCATGGAGTGCATGACCAAACTCATGAAACATTGTTGAAACCTCATCCCAAGTCAACAACGTTGGCTGACCCTCTGGTGCCTTCGCATAATTGCATACATTATATATAATAGGGATTTGTTGTCTCAAACGACTTTGTTTTGCAAATGCGCTCATCCAAGCTCCACCGCGTTTAGAAGGACGGCGGAAGTAGTCGCAATAGAATAGTGCAAGCTGCTTACCATTATTGTCTATCACGTCGAAAACCTTCATATCAGGGTGATAAGTAGGCAGGTCTTTGCGCTCTTTGAAGCTCAAACCATATACTTTATTAGCTGCATAGAAGATTCCATTAATAAGAACAGAGTCGATATTGAAGTAAGGTTTCACTTCATCATCAGAGAAACTGTATTGCTCTTTCTTCATTTTTGCAGAATAATAGAAGCGGTCGTAAGGTGCAACTTAAAGTCAGCACCCTGTGTTTTACGTGCATATTCTTCGATAGCATTAGTTTCTGCAACAGCTTTTGGCTGATATTCTTTGATAAGTTGGTTAAGGAAAGCATACGCATTGTCGGTATTCTTGGCCATTACATTAGACAAAGCGTAAGACGCATAGTTCTTATAACCCATCAATTCAGCCTTTTCAGCACGCAATTTAGCAATTTCCACAATTAAAGGGAAGGCATTAAACTCTCCTGTACCATCGGTACGGTGAATTGAAGCATTGTAAACACGCTCGCGAAGTTGACGATTTTCGAGACTTGCGAGAATAGGTTGCTGGGTTGTATTGGTGATAACGATGCAATAAGGAGCCTTTCCTCCACGGCTTTCAGCATCTTTCTTGCATTGTGCGATAGCATTTTCGCTAAGTCCTGCAAGTTCTTTCACGTCATTTACCCATACAGTTGATGCCGCAGAAGCCTTTGGAAGCATATTACCAAAGTCTTGTTGCAATTGTGCGAGACGGCTATTTATTTCCTTCATACGAGCCATCTTATCTTTCGATAACAATGCACCCGAACGCACAAAGTTCTTGTAAATCTCTTCAAGCAGTACTTTATCTTCACCTTTCAAGCTGTTTCTTTCGTGGTCGTACACGTATTTCACACGCTCAAAGAACTTCTGATTGAAACTAATTTCGTTTTCAAACTCAGTCAATAGAGGCACTACAGCCTTCTCAGTTTCTTCGATTGTTGCTGTTTTATTAGCCTCTGTAACAGCAAAGAAGATGCCTTTCACTCTGTCCAACAGCCGTCCAGTCTTCTCGTAAGCCAAGATAGTGTTTTGGAATGTAGGCTTTTGCTTGTTCTCTACAATCGCTTTTATCTCAGCACGTTGCTCTGCTATTCCAGCTTTAATGGCTGGAAGATAATGAGCATCCTTTATTTTACTAAAGTCAGGCGCACCAAATGGCAATGCGCTTTTCTGCATCAATGGATTCGAATACATAGATTTTCCTTTCTTAACCTGTTGTGCTGTGGCAGCTGTTGCCACAAGTGCAACGCACGCAAACCCTGCAACAAGGAAGGTTTTCTTTAATCTGTCCTTCATAAAGTCGTTCGTTTTGTTTTCAAATTAGTATTTATTTTTTTTATAATATCAATCTTTTTGCATCATCAGAACATGACAATGTCTTTTAAATTACAATAGATTTCTCGGTCCACTGTATATATTTACAATCGCCCGCTCATAATATTTATTTTGCAGAATGAGGCACTTTCTTCTGCTTTCCGCTAAACTCTGTAAAGTCGATGCGAATGATTTCCACTCTGTGAAAGCTCTTTTCTGCATACTTAGCACCTATGTCTTTAAAGTCGGCAGACATCTTATTGATAAGCAAATGCAATGCTTCCATCTTCTCTTCATCGGTAAGATGGATGTGCGCAGTACCGAAAAAGATAGCACTTTCGTACTCTGTCGTGAACTTTCCAGGCAGTAAATTCACATTACCAATGATGCAAAGCGACACCTTGTTATTCTTTTCTATCGCCTCTAACTTACGTCCTGCAGGCGCACAATGTATGTAAACGCTCTGCTTTCCGTCCCAAACAAAGTTCACAGGAATACCATAACCGCCTTCATCAGATACCATTGAGAGCACTCCGTACTCCCCTTTCTCCAGCAATTCCAGTGCTCTCGCCTCGTCTAAGAGTCGGTCTTGACGACGCACAGTATCATTTACATATCTCATTTCCATAATTTTTATTTTTTTGCAAATATAGAATAAAAATCTGATGTTGCCAAGATTACACATTATAAAAGTAGGGAAATAGAGAACAACGGAAAATACTTACAAGTTTGTTACCCTTGTTTCATAATTAAATTGTATCTTTGCAAGGTTAAAGTAACTACCATTTGCCATACCAATGGTAGAGCAAAAGTTCAATAAAAACTATTCAAATAGCTAAAAATGAGAAAAGTATCACTCTTCGTTCTGACGCTCTTTATGGCGCTGACAATGCAAGCTCAAGTGGAAAGACCAAAGCTAGTCGTTGGTCTTGTGGTTGACCAGATGCGCTGGGATTACCTCTATTTCTATCAAAACGAATACGGACAAGGTGGTTTGCGCCGCCTTCTTAACGAGGGTTTCTCTTTAGAAAACACTCAAATAAACTACGCTCCAACGGTAACAGCTATTGGACACTCATCTGTTTTCACTGGTTCTGTACCAGCTCTTCATGGTATTTGCGGCAATAACTGGTGGCAAAACGACCAGTATGTGTACTGTTGTACCGATACAACCGTGCGCAGTGTAGGCTCAAACAGTAAGGAAGGACAGATGAGTCCGCACCGTTTGCTTACTACAACTATTGGTGATGAACTTAAATTAGCTACCAATTTCCGTTCAAAAGTAATTGGTGTATCGCTCAAGGATCGTGCTTCTATCTTGCCTGCAGGTCATTCTGCCGATGCAGCATACTGGTGGGACACCTCTGCAGGACACTTTGTTACCTCTACATATTATATGGATAAGTTGCCAGAATGGGTAGAAAAGTTCAACAAAGCCAATCATACAGCACCTAATTATAATATCAGAACATCCAACGAAGGAGTTACTGTAACCTTCAAGATGGCTATTGCAGCATTGGAGAACGAGCGTTTAGGTCAAGGTAAAGAAACCGATATGCTTACTGTCAGCATCTCTTCTACCGATGCAATCGGCCATCAATATAGCACACGAGGTAAGGAAAACCACGACGTTTATATGCGGTTGGATAAGGATTTAACCGAGTTTCTCAATGCATTAGATGCAAAAGTAGGACGTGGAAACTATCTTCTTTTCCTCACAGCAGACCATGGTGCGGCACACAACTATAACTTCTTGAAGAAGCATCGCATACCTGCTGGAGCGTTTGAGTACAACAAAGCCGTACAAGAACTTAACAATCACTTGCAAAATAAGTTCGGAATTAAACCTGTTATGGGCGAAGACAATTATCAATTTGCATTAGATGACAAGATGATAACACAAGCAGGAAAGAAGAAACAAGACATTATTGACGAGGCTATCGACTACTTAAAGCAAGATCCACAATACATTTTCGTATTCGATCAAGAGCGTGTTGCGACCGAAACCATGCCCGATTTCATTAAAACACGTATGATGAACGGCTATATGCGCCATCGTTCTGGAGAGATAGGAGTAGTTACTCGTGCGCAATTCTTCGGTGCAAAGAACTCTCCAGACTACATTGGAACACAGCATGGACAGCCTTATCCTTACGACACACACATTCCTTGGGTGATGTTCGGTTGGCACGTGAACCACGGAGAAACCACACAAGAAGTTACCATCAACGATATTGCAGCCACCGTTTGTGCAATGCTGAAGATACAAATGCCCAACGGTTGCATCGGCAAGGCTGTATTACGATAAAACTAAAACAACCTATGCACATAGCAATAGCAGGAAATATTGGAAGTGGAAAGACTACGCTGACAGCCATGTTAGCCAAGCGCTACGGCTGGCAGCCACGCTATGAGTCGGTGGAATTCAATCCATACCTCGACGATTACTATAAAGATATAAAGCGATGGTCGTTCCCTATGGAGGTATTTTTCCTAAAAGAGCGCTTCAAAGACTTGCTGGAAATCAGCCAGTCTGACACTAATGTGATTCAAGACCGAACCATTTACGAAGGCGTTTACGTATTTACAGCTAACAATTATGCCATGGGCAACCTTGATCATCGCGATTATGAAACCTATATGGAACTCTTTGAGGATATGACCGACGCTGTTCGCTACCCCGACCTCATGCTTTATCTTCGTGCATCGGTAAGCCATTTGGTAGAGAACATTGAGAAACGAGGCCGTGATTATGAGCAACGCATGCCGTTAGACTATCTCGAAAACATTAACAAACGGTACGAAGACTTTATACAAAACCAGTATAAGGGACGCGTTCTGACCATAAATGTAGACGAACTCGACTACCAACACAATCCGAAAGACTTTGGTTTTATTACCGATAAGATTGATCGTGAACTCTTCGGATTGTTTTAATATTCAACCAAACTCACCCAATACTCATTAAAAAGAATATGCATATAGCTATTGCAGGAAACATAGGAGCAGGCAAAACAACACTTACAACAATGCTTGCCAAACGATATGGCTGGACGGCACAGTTCGAACCAGTGGACAACAACCCTTATCTCGCCGACTATTATGAGGATATGAACCGCTGGGCGTTCAATCTTCAGATATATTTCTTGAACAAACGCTTCAGAGATGTGGTTGAAATATCACGCTCAAGCGACACAATCATTCAAGATCGTACTATATTTGAAGACGCACGCATATTTGCTCCCAACCTACACGATATGGGATTGATGAGCGATCGCGACTTTGAGAACTACACACAATTATTCGATCTTATGCTCAGCTTGGTGAAACTGCCCGACCTTCTTATATATATAAGGAGTAGCGTACCCCATCTTATTGAGCATATACAGCAGCGAGGACGCGATTATGAACAGACTATGCGCATTGATTACTTACGCGGTCTGAACGAGAGATACGAGAATTGGATTAAAACTTACGAGGGTGAGCTGATGATAGTTGATGGAGATACCACTGATTTCGCCACCAATCCGCAAGACTTCAAGCGTATTGAAGATATGATAGATGCACGTCTCTTCGGTCTATTCCCACCGAAATAGGCAGACACCCTACCCTGTCTTTTATCATAACAATGCATCGCAGTATTGATAAAAAGGAACAAATAAAGAAAGAAAAATATTTATAATAACAAACACTATGGAAAAAGTAAAGACATTAATCATAGGTAGCGGCCCAGCAGGATACACTGCAGCTATCTACGCAAGCCGTTCTAATCTACAACCAGTGCTATACGCTGGTTTGCAACCAGGTGGACAATTAACCACCACAACAATTATAGAGAACTTCCCAGGCTTTAAAGATGGTATTGACGCCAACGAGCTAATGCAAGAAATGAAAGCCCAAGCTACTAACGTTGGAGCTGACGTTCGCGATGGTTCTATCGTAAAGGCAGACCTCAGCAAGCGTCCTTTCATTTTGGAAGATGAGCGTGGCAACGTTATCGAAGCAAATACACTTATCATCGCAACAGGTGCAAGTGCAAAATATCTTGGTTTATCTGACGAAGAAAAATACCGTGGACAAGGTGTTAGTGCATGTGCTACCTGCGACGGTTTCTTCTACCGCAAGCGTACCGTAGCCGTAGTAGGTGGTGGCGATACAGCCTGCGAAGAAGCAATGTATCTGTCAAGTTTGGCTAAGAAAGTATACATGATTGTACGCAAGCCATACCTTCGTGCAGCTGAAATCATGCGCAAACGTGTAGAGGAAAAAGAAAATATAGAAATCCTTTACAACACCAATACGCTCGGACTTTACGGTGAAGATGGTGTAGAAGGTGCACATTTGGTACGCTTCAAGGGCGAAGAGAACGAGGAGAAGTACGACATTCAAATTGATGGATTCTTCCTTGCAATCGGCCATACCCCTAACACAGAACTCTTTAAGGGCCAACTCGAACTCGACCCACAAGGCTTTATCGTAACCAAGGGTACATCTACGGCTACTAATATCGAAGGTGTTTATGCTGCTGGCGACGTTGCCGACCCTATCTATCGTCAAGGAGTTGTGGCAGCAGGCAGTGGTGCCAAAGCAGCAATCGAGGCAGAACGCTTCTTGCAAGATAAGGGCGAGAAGTAATCTTTGCTAAGGACATATAGTCCAATAACAACTAAATTAAAGAGGCTAACATTATGCATTGAAGAACTTGCATAATATTAGTCTCTTTTTGTATATACACTATTGCAATGCAAAAGAGCCTCTTTCGCGCTGTAAAAGTGCCTGTTTTGCGTCGCAAAAGAGCCTATATTGCAACGCAAAACAGGCTCTTTTAGAACACACTTGTAAGCCTTTGACACTCTGAAAGTTACACTATAGTATAATTATACAATTAGTTGCATATATGCAAAATACCTGTATTATATATATTCAGTTTTTATGTGAGAATGTTAAAAAATACTTATCGCATTGCATTTTTTTTTATTATTTATACTACTTTACGAATAAAAAACTATATTTGCAATCGAATGAGCGAACTAACGCTTATCCTAAACGACTAACTTTGTAGACATCCTGGAAAACAATAAACATCATAAAATTATATTGTTACAACTAAATTTAAAAGCATGAAACGTACATTCAACTTCTTGCTGCTATTTGCGTTGCTCGCAATACCAGCCTTTGCCGAAAAAGTTTCAAGGACTGAAGCACAGCGCATAGCGCAGGACTTCCTGGCAAAACACCATCATCGAAATGTTAAGGCACACCTTATGGCGATGCCAGAAAGTTAATGCATGCAACATTTTCGACCACGGCTAACTACTCACCTTTCTATGTCTATAACGTGGAAAACAACGGTGGCTTCGTCATTGTATCTGGAGACGACGCCATAGGCACAATTATTGGTTATAGCGACAAGGGCACCTTCGACTTAGAAGGTGCTCCTTCTAACGTCGTTAACATGATGAAGATGTTCGCAAATGCTGTTGAAAGACAACAGCGAACAGGCTCTACTGACTTCGTAAAAGAGGACGAACGCGTTGCCCCACGTGGCGAAGTAAAGGTTAAACCATTGCTGAACAACATACAATGGGGACAAGACGCGCCTTTCTTCAATAAGATGCCTGCTAAGAAACCCACCGAAAACAATCCGAAAGAACATTATTATGTAGGATGCGTTGCTACTGCTATGGCACAGATTATGCGCTATCACAAGTGGCCAGCACAGGGTACTGGTAACATGAGCTACACAGATAACCTTGGCAAAAGACACGATATCGACTTCACAACAGGCAACTTTGATTGGACAAAAATGCCTGAGCGATTGGAGAAAGACAATGCCGACGAAACTGAAAACGATATGGTTGCTACGCTAAGTAGCTTGTCTGCGTTCAGCGTACATATGTCTTTCATGCCCAGCGGTGAGGGTGGTGCCTACTCACAAGCCGTAACTGGAGCTATGGTTAACTACTTTGGCTACGATACAGGTATCTCTTATAAGAGACGCGAGTACTATTCTACTCCTCAATGGATAGGCATGATTAAGGCCGAACTTGATGCGGGACGTCCTGTTTTCTACTCTGCAACCAACGAAGATGGCAAGGGTGGACACGCATTTGTGTGCGATGGATACGACAGCGAGGACTATTTCCATTTCAATTGGGGTTGGTATGGCAAGAGTAACGGATATTTTCGAGTAAATGCTCTTGAGCCTTACTCTCTTGGAATTGGCGCTAATGGTGGAGGTTACAACCTTCAACAAGAAATCATCACGGGCATAAAGCCTCTCAATGGCGGTACTCCTGGAAAGAAAGTATGGGCTATTTTCGGTTCAAGTCGCATTGCAGTAGTCGAAGCTGGCGGCCAAATTCTGGGCATGCAACGCATCGATAACCACGATTGTGATAAGTTTATAGGTAAGGTAGGCCTTGTTTTGATTGACAAGAACAATGAGGTGAAAGCCATTTTGAAGGAAGAAGACAAGACATTCGCCCCTGTAAATGTTGACGGAAACCTCTATACTACAGGCTTTTATATTAGCCATTGGGTTAAAAAAGAGATTGATGGCAATGTGCCAAACGGCAGCGATTACAGAATACAATTTGCTGTAAAGGCCAATGGAAGCGATGATTGGCAACTTGTTTTATGCCCTAACAACTTGCCAAACTATGGCGAAGCAACCGTAGAAGATAATAAGATCGTAAGCGTTAAACAGCACGAACCTGTACCAAACGTTACACTTATGAAGCCTATTACTGCTGAAAACGAACTTCATGCAAAAGGGTCTGGTAAGTTCACATTAGTACTAAAGAATAACAGCGACGACTTTTATCTCAACCATATTTGGCTCAAGTTCACTTCTGTAAACGACGAATCAAAGGTCTATTATGTTCATGAGAACGACAAAGCCACCTTCCATCAGGTGTACGATAATAGCGAAAAGACGATTCAATTGCTTTGTGAACTTCCTAACGACCTACCTGCTGGTAAGTACAAAGTAACTGCATTTGAGAAGAATGTAAACGTAACTGAACCTAAAGAAGATGCAACAGAAGAAGATAAACAACGCTATAAAGACAACATTGCAAAGTGGGAAAGCTATCCTTTCAAGCCTGCATTCACCGAAGATAATATCCTTGAGGTATTAGAAGAGATAACTACTCCTGTCTTCTACCAAGAAAGTGAGATGCTCTGGATTAGCAATACCAACAAAGAAAACAATGCTGCTGTTAAGCAAGGCGATATTATTGCCATTCTCCAAGAGGCACGAAACTATGGCGCTGCAGGTAATTCGTCAATGCTGATGAAGGCAGTTGATGTAACCGATAATAGTAAAGTATACGACATTATTCAGACGAAGGAAGCTGATTATAAGAAGATGGAATTAGCAAAAGCAGTCTACTCTTCACGTTTAGACTTAGCTGCTGGTAAGTATTCGCTCGTTCCTTACTATGTAGTAAATGGTGTTGAAACTCCTATGGGTGGTCAAAAGAAAGAATATACGCTTGAAGTTCTCGACAACGACGCTATTGAATTGTCGTGCACAGAGTTCACTATTCCAACATCACAACTTGAAGTTGGAAAGCGTACAAGCGGCTTTAAGCTCAAGATTACTGCACGCAAAGCAGTTAAGGGAGTACCTGTTTACGTACGTTTACGCCCTGCTACGCGTGCTGGAGGTATGATGGCATTCATGAAATCAGTTACTTTGGAAGAAGGAAAGAGCGAAGAATACACCTTCTCGTTGGCTCCTGAGGCTGCATTACAGCCTGGTAAGTATCTCCTTTATGCCGAATACCGTCCTAAAGGCAAGAAGTATGGACAAGAAATTCCACTTGCAGGACACAACACTCAAGTAGTTTACTTAGGTGTAGTAACAGGCATTGATGAGATTCAAACAACCGAAAACGAAGCTAATTTCACCATAAATGGTAACGTTATCAACTTCAACAACACCAAGAACGTACGTTGCGTAGAAGTTTATAATATAGCTGGTACAAAGGCATTTAGTACAACTAACATTGCCAACAGCATCTTCCTACCTATCCAAAATGGTGTATATGTTGTACGTATTATAACAACTGAAGGCACAATCACAAAGAAAATAGGAATTAGGTAATAGATTATAGCATTATGGTTTAAACGTAAGGCCGCTCTTATAGATAAGTGCGGCCTTTTTAATATCTATGTTAAAAAAAAGCGTAATATATTTCAATATGTGCGAGAAAATCAGTAATTTTGCCACGTTATACAAACTTGCATCTAACAAGAGCGTAGCAAAAACAAAGCGAAAATAATAAAAAAAGATAAACAAAAATGGTAAACAAAAAAGCAGAGGGCACTTATGAAGAAACCCTCAACAAATCGGAAGCCTTCTTCATGAAGCACGGAAAGACCGCTATCATTGCTATTGTAGCAATCCTTGTAGTAGTTGCTGGGTTCTTCCTCTACAAGACTTTCGTTTCTGAACCTAAAGAAACAGAAGCAAGCACACAGCTGGCACAAGCTCAAAAGCTTTTCCAAGCACAGCAGTTCGACCAAGCTCTCAAGGTATTCCAAAAGGTACAAAGCGATTATAGCAGCACCAACGCTGGCAATCTCGCTAATCTTTACATTGGTCTTTGCTATGCACACCAAGAAAAACCAAACTGGTCTAAGGCTTTAGAGAACGTTCAAAAGTACTCAACATCGAACGATCAGATCATCAGTCCAGCCTCTCAGATGGCTCTTGGAGACATTTATGCAAACAATAACCAAAACGATAAGGCTGTAGAAAGCTTTAAAAAGGCAGCTGATATGGCCAATGCTAAGGGCTTCGAAGGTATTAATATGAGCATAGCACCATTGGCTTTGAGAAAAGCAGGCATTATTCTTGAAAGCGAAGGCAAGAAGGCTGACGCATTAAAGCTTTACGAGGAGATTAAAACAAAGTATGTTAACTCTCCTATGAGCCAAGATATTGATAAGTATATCGAGCGCGCAAGCAACTAATCTGATATAGGAAATGTCCACAGCATTACACAATTTATCGGATTACGACCTTACTTCTGTTCCCGATGCCAGTAACATGTGCTTCGGAATAGTAGTATCAGAGTGGAACCCAGAGGTTACTGGCGCACTTCTTGATGGCGCTGTTAGAACGTTAGAGAAGCACGGAGCCATACCCGAAAACATTCATGTGAAGACCGTTCCAGGCAGTTTCGAACTCGTATATGGCGCTCATCAGATGACACTCAATGGTGGTTACGATGCCATTATCATACTCGGAAGTGTCATTCGTGGCGAAACGCCTCACTTCGACTATATCTGCCAGGGTGTAACCTATGGTATTTCGCGCCTTAATGCAAGTTGTGAAATCCCTGTAATATACGGACTTCTCACTACTAACGACCTTCAACAAGCAAAGGATAGAAGTGGTGGCAAGTACGGAAACAAAGGCGATGAATGTGCAATAGTAGCCATTAAGATGGCTAAATTCTAAAGGACAAGTCAGTAACGACACAATGAAATTAAAAGAATACTTCCAGGCATACGAGTTTGAAGAAATCTTTCCATACATCGGATTGATGTATCCGAAGGCACGCAATCAGCGCAAAGCCTTCCAGCACGCTTACGAATTGCTGTTAGACATCAACCCTATTGCATCGAAAAAGTATATTCATTACCAACTCATGGAGGACCCAGATACGAACGAAATGTTCTTTGGTGCAGACGATAGCAACTTCAATGGTCCTTGGGAAGTGTTGTTAGGAAAAGATGTTCGCATCGATCCGAAGGTGGATTTGTCGAAGGAAGAGGTTGTGGCTAACTGCCTTTTAAACACTGTTCTCATCGGTCGCCACCCCAAACAGTTCGATTCTGACTACAATTTTATCAGTAGATAAGAGTACGAAATAGCAGAATATAAATAAGCAAAAAGGCATTCCAATGTAGTTTGGAATGCCTTTTTTCGTTTCTGTATATTTCGTTTTCTACTATTGAAGTAAAGGTTGTGCCTTAC
>NZ_BAKF01000019.1 GCF_000614025.1 Prevotella aurantiaca JCM 15754 | reverse complement strand
CGACACGCTCCAAACTTTTGCAAGAAAAATTTTATAGGAAATTTAAAAATTCAAGTTAGTTAACACATCAAACGTTTTTTACACCTTATTATATTATATGCTTTTGAAAACTCTGGTGCGTCGGATTATAAGAATAAGTTTTTCCTTACTCAGCTTTCAGTTTTTAACCTTAAACTTCTTTTTTTTGTATTTTGTATGATTAAATGGGTAGATATTACAAATTAAAATAAGCAGTATATACAATTTATTTACGAATATTTTTATTTTTCTAATATTATTTGTAAATTTGTCCTATTATTTGTATATTTATCTATCTTAAATCTCAATGCTAAGATTATTAAATGTTACAATTGCTCGAATCCTAAAGAAATCTTTCATAGCTCAAAAGCTAATAAGATTTTAAAGTTAGAATTTTAAGAACCAATATATTACATAGTGAAAAATGGAAGACGACAAGAAAACCACAGGCTCAATTAGCTACGAGTTAAAAGATAAGCATTTTTGGGCGGCGTTCCTTAATTTGGCACGCCACAATGTCTATATTACAATCAACCATATTAACAAGCTACTGGAAATACGAGAAATCGACAATGACGAGAAGGTATTAGATATCAAAACTCTTTGGCAAAAAGGTAATAAAGACCTTAATCAGAAAGCTCGGTTAAGAGAACTGATGACAAAACACTTCCCATTCTTGGAAACTGCAATATACACCAAAAACAAAGAAGATAAGAAAGAAGTAAAACAAGAAAAACAAGCCGAAGCACAATCACTTGAAAGCCTAAAGGATTGTTTATTCCTCTTTTTAGACAAGCTTCAAGAAGCAAGAAACTATTATTCTCATTACAAGTATTCTGAATTTTCAAAAGAGCCAGAGTTTGAGGAAGGATTATTGGAAAAGATGTATAATATCTTTGGCAACAATATCCAGTTAGTGATAAATGATTACCAACATAACAAAGATATTAACCCTGACGAAGACTTTAAACATCTTGACAGAAAAGGACAATTCAAATACTCTTTTGCAGATAACGAAGGAAACATAACTGAAAGCGGTTTGCTCTTCTTTGTTTCCTTATTCCTTGAAAAGAAAGATGCAATATGGATGCAGCAAAAGCTTAATGGCTTTAAAGACAATCTAGAAAACAAAAAGAAAATGACCCACGAGGTATTTTGCAGAAGCCGAATACTCATGCCAAAACTTCGATTGGAAAGCACGCAAACACAAGATTGGATTTTGCTCGATATGCTCAACGAACTGATTCGTTGCCCTAAATCGTTGTATGAACGCCTGCAAGGAGATGACAGAGAAAAGTTCAAAGTCCCCTTCGACCCCGCAGACGAGGACTACAATGCAGAGCAAGAGCCTTTCAAAAACACATTGATAAGGCACCAAGATCGTTTCCCTTACTTTGTATTGCGTTATTTCGACTATAACGAGATATTCAAAAATCTTCGTTTCCAAATAGATTTAGGCACCTATCACTTCTCTATTTATAAGAAACTAATTGGTGGTCAAAAAGAAGACCGCCACCTTACGCATAAACTTTATGGTTTTGAACGCATACAAGAGTTCGCCAAACAGAATCGCCCCGATGAATGGAAAGCAATCGTAAAAGACTTAGATACTTACGAAACTTCAAACAAACGATATATCTCGGAAACCACACCCCATTATCATTTGGAGAACCAAAAGATTGGCATTAGGTTTAGGAATGGTAACAAGGAAATTTGGCCATCGCTCAAAACAAATGACGAAAATAATGAAAAAAGCAAGTATAAACTTGATAAGCAATACCAAGCAGAAGCTTTCTTGAGCGTACACGAACTTTTGCCAATGATGTTCTACTATCTGTTGTTAAAGAAGGAAAAGCCTAATAATGACGAGATAAACGCAAGTATAGTAGAAGGCTTTATCAAAAGAGAAATCAGAAATATATTTAAACTCTATGATGCTTTTGCCAATGGTGAGATAAACAACATAGACGATTTAGAAAAATACTGTGCGGACAAAGGAATCCCCAAAAGACATCTGCCCAAACAGATGGTTGCCATTTTGTACGACGAGCATAAAGATATGGTAAAAGAGGCGAAACGCAAGCAAAAGGAAATGGTAAAGGATACCAAGAAACTGCTTGCTACTCTTGAAAAACAAACACAAAAAGAAAAAGAAGATGACGGAAGAAATGTAAAACTCTTGAAATCTGGCGAGATTGCCAGATGGCTGGTAAATGATATGATGCGCTTTCAGCCTGTTCAAAAAGACAATGAGGGTAAACCACTTAACAATAGTAAAGCCAACAGCACAGAATATCAAATGCTGCAACGCTCCCTTGCGCTTTATAATAATGAAGAAAAACCCACTCGTTACTTCAGACAAGTTAATCTCATAGAAAGTAACAATCCCCACCCTTTCTTAAAATGGACGAAGTGGGAAGAATGTAATAATATCTTAACATTCTATTATAGTTATCTGACAAAAAAGATAGAATTTCTAAATAAGCTAAAGCCTGAAGATTGGAAGAAGAACCAATATTTCCTTAAGCTTAAAGAGCCAAAGACCAACCGAGAAACATTGGTGCAAGGGTGGAAGAATGGCTTTAATCTGCCACGTGGTATCTTTACAGAACCTATCAGAGAATGGTTTAAAAGGCATCAGAACAATTCTAAGGAATACGAGAAAGTCGAAGCCCTCGACAGAGTCGGCTTGGTTACAAAGGTAATACCCTTGTTCTTCAAAGAAGAATATTTTAAAGACAAAGAAGAAAATTTTAAAGAAGATACCCAAAAAGAAATTAACGACTGCGTACAGCCATTTTACAACTTTCCTTACAATGTGGGCAATATACACAAACCCAAAGAAAAGGATTTCTTACATCGTGAGGAACGTATAGAACTGTGGGATAAAAAGAAAGACAAGTTCAAGGGTTATAAAGAAAAAATAAAGTCCAAGAAGTTGACGGAAAAGGATAAAGAAGAATTTCGTTCTTATCTTGAATTTCAATCTTGGAATAAGTTCGAGCGAGAATTACGACTTGTACGAAACCAAGACATCGTAACGTGGCTGTTGTGTAAGGAACTGATTGATAAACTGAAAATAGACGAACTCAATATTGAAGAATTGAAAAAGCTACGCTTAAATAATATTGATACAGACACAGCAAAAAAGGAAAAGAACAATATTCTGAACAGAGTAATGCCGATGGAACTACCTGTTACGGTGTACGAAATTGACGATTCCCACAAAATAGTAAAGGATAAACCTTTGCATACCATTTATATAAAAGAGGCTGAAACCAAGCTTTTAAAACAAGGAAACTTCAAAGCTTTGGTAAAAGACCGCAGACTTAATGGTTTATTCTCGTTCGTTAAAACTAACTCTGAAGCAGAATCGAAGAGAAATCCTATCAGTAAGTTACGTGTAGAATATGAACTCGGAGAATATCAAGAAGCAAGAATAGAAATTATCCAAGATATGTTGGCGTTAGAAGAAAAGCTGATAAATAAATATAAAGATTTGCCAACCAACAAGTTCAGTGAAATGCTTAATAGTTGGTTGGAGGGTAAAGACGAGGCAGACAAAGCAAGGTTTCAAAATGATGTAGACTTTCTTATTGCTGTACGAAATGCCTTTTCACACAACCAATACCCAATGCACAACAAAATAGAATTCGCAAATATTAAGCCATTCAGTCTTTATACAGCGAATAATTCGGAAGAAAAAGGACTTGGTATTGCCAATCAGCTAAAGGATAAAACCAAAGAAACAACAGACAAAATAAAAAAAATAGAAAAGCCAATAGAAACTAAAGAATAAGATTATGGATTGTACATTAATATCAAAAGAGGTGGCTACTGCCTTGTTAAGCACCATAAGCAGTTTTATACCAATCGTTATTGCAGCCTATCTAACGTATCGCTATGCTATCAAGAAACTACATAAAGAGAGTATTGAGAATATTGAGCGTGCAAAATATGAAGCCATATTAAAGGCACACCAAAGCATTTATAAATTGCTTAGGTTTACCACTGATACAGAAAACGACGACTGCATTTTATTATGGGAGCAATCTAAAGGCAGCAAAGAGAAAGTTTATTACTTCAGACAAGCCAATATACGTAAGTTTATAAAAGAATTAACCGAAGAGATATACAACAAAGGCAATGGTATTTATCTATCGAAAGAGGTTATTTTGCTGGTATTCAAATATAGAACCCTTGTTCATAAACTTCTGCTTGCTGAAAAGAACAACCCTGATGAGAAAATAATGATAAGTAAACAAGAGATTGCAAAGAGTATGATAGAAATTCATCAGAGTCTCTCAATACAAATCAGAAACGATATAAATTTAAAAAAACGAGATTTATGTTTAAATAGTGAGAATACATAAGAAGAATATTAGAAAAGAAAGAAATAAAATATATAATAATCAGACAGTTAGGTTAGGTATGTTGTATCTGCCTTCTGTTTGAAAGGTAAAAACAACCTCTATAATAACATCATAAATTTTCATTCTGTTGTATCTGCCTTCTGTTTGAAAGGTAAAAACAACTTATGACGGATAGCACAGATGGCGGTGAGGAGTTGTATCTGCCTTCTGTTTGAAAGGTAAAAACAACTTTCATATTCCTTTTGGTTTTTAGATTGCTGTTGTATCTGCCTTCTGTTTGAAAGGTAAAAACAACTACACTCAAAATATTCATCATTCAAATCATGTTGTATCTGCCTTCTGTTTGAAAGGTAAAAACAACGAACTCCGAAAGATACTTTGTTATCTAATTGTTGTATCTGCCTTCTGTTTGAAAGGCACAAACAACTTATTAACAAGTAAGTGTACAGAATGGGGAGGGTAAAAATAAATTAGGAAACATGCCTTTCAAGGAGAGAGAGAAAGGCAAGAAAAGTGGAAATAGTTTTCACAAGCAAAACTGTTGATAATTATTTCGTTATCAGTTTATTGTGAAATCTGGTTTTTCATGAGAAAGCACAGAACATACATAATACAAAACCGCCTCTTTTGAATTTCAAAAGAGGCGGTTTTGTGTCGTAAAATAGGCATTCTTGCGCTGCTATTTAGACACTTTTAAATGCAAAAAATACTATTGAAAGCTACATGTACATTCGTTAAAATATAAGATCCTTTTTAATTGTTTTGAAAGTATGCCGATATGCCGTATTGTTTTACGATTTCATCGTATATCTTTGTCTGTACAGAAACCATAAGGGACTTATCGGTATTGGAATATTAGGACAAAGATCCCGTTAATTCAGCACGCCAATGATTGTTCCACGCATCTTCGATGGTATTCGAATAGTTCGTTATGCGATAATAATCGTTGTCGTCGTGATGATAGATAAAGCAATTATCAACACCTTCTATTATCCATTGTAATATGTCAGCCTCGTTTCGGTCTAACTTTTTAGCCGAAACGAAGTTGATAAGATGCTGCAATTTGTCTGTATCGAAATAATTTTCTTCAAACAACTGATAACAAAATGTATCGTCAATATCATCGTTCTTGTTTTTTGCAAGAAGATTATCGGCAGACATTTCCCCTACTTTCACTTCTTTTGATTGCTTTTTATCCATTTTTTTTGCTATCTTTTGTATGATTGTTGTGTTGCTTTTATGAAATCAGAAAAACCATTGTTACTACTGATTGTAAGCGTTTAATCGGGCAAGGTAGAATTTTTTAAAGTCAGTCCACCTATAATAAAAAGGTGTAGAGGTGGCAGGTAATGGCATCGTAGCTTCTTCTTCGTTTAGCAATGCCTTCACCAGCAAGTCAGCTTTCGGATTTTTTGGGTTTCTGTAAAATACGAGTTGTATATTTGCTGCCATTGGAAATATGCGCGAAGCAATCCAGTTATACGCTTCAAGACTATCTACTTGTGCAGTTTTTACAAAACTCTTATTAAGGTCAAGCAAACAAGCCAATGGCATAACCATCGTTTCATGTCCAAAACGAAGTGTGGCACTTGGTTTGGATAAAGCCAAACATGAATCGGCCTCGCTGATGATGTTGCGCAACAAATTTCGCTGCGAGAATGGTTGATTTCCTCCGTTCTGTGGCGCTCCGGCAAAATGAAGATACCACCAAACATTAGCCCTTTGCCACAACAAATAGCGTTCATCAGGCGTAAAAAGGTCGTATAGCGACAGCGAATGTCGAATTTCAGAATTCTGAACAATACCAGCCAACCCGAAAAGGTCGTTTGTTAATTGTTCGGCATTGATACGTTTCGCCACATAATCGGCATTATTAAATAGGCGCGACATCAGTGGTTGATAGTTCAGATGTTGTTTCTCCCAATCTTTCATTGTCCGTTTCACCTCGTCGTTTTCCCTTTGTCGTACGAGGTTTTCGTCGTGTAAATTCATGTAATACATATCGTGGGCGCTGGCATCGTGGCGTATGCGCAGGCGTGGATTATGTCGAAGAAGTTCTAAAAGTTCGTTTTCCATCGACAAAATACAGCGAATAACAACCGTAGATTTAGCATCTACCCACACAGAATCGGCAAAAACAGAAGGAAAACGCTCGTACATTCTACGTGCAATTTGGCGATGTTGTTCAGCACCCAAAGGAGTAAGTTCGCCCCATCTTTTATACGATTCTTCATACATTCTGCGCAATTTCGCCATGGTTGCCCTACCCTTTTCGGTAAGAACTCCTACAGAATCGGCACGTTCAAGTGTGCGCAGCGGACGCAAATAATCGTTATCTGAAAGTAAATAACGAGAACCATGTCTGCCATAGTGAGAAATATGCACAGGAACATAGCCCGAAGGAGGCGCTGTTAAACGTCCCGATGGTGTGGGATAAGCAAGACAATTGCTTGCCGAAAGTTCTGGTTTAGCATCTATTTCCTTTCTGAACGACTGCGCTGATAGTAGTAGCGACGACAGAAAAAACGTCATACACAGCAGAAAATAATGTCTTCTCATATCGTTATCATCTTATTTTGAGTTGATAAACGGACAAATGCTGTACTGCATTTATCCCGAGTAAAAACTTTGCAGCCTTGTTCCGTTGTGCAAAGATAAACATTTTTGACTAATATCGGCTATTTGTCGCTGTCGAAATATAAATACTCCCTCGTTTAGAAATAGGAGAGAAAAACGATAAAGGAAGAAAATTCTCTACCCTCTAATACGCCTAAAAGATAAGGGAAATTGCAAACCAAAAAATTTATAATAACAAAATAAAAATTTATAATTATAAAACTGCAAATTTATTATTATAAATTTTATTTTGTTATTATAATCTTACAAGAGTTTCTACGTTATCATAGAAAGGAAGTTATTAAAGGAAAAAATAATGTACACTCGACTACATACAAAGAGGACAAAAAAATACTACAGAGAAATTGTAGATTTAGCAATTGAAGAGACCAAAAACTTAATGGAAATGTCTCCAAAGGTTGGTATATACTTATCAATTTATAATCAGCTTGTCGATATAAGGCAAAATATAATCGTCGAAAATAAAGTATTCACTAAATTCGACCTATATAAAAGATATTCGTTGGGAATGATTGCCGTGAAAAATTTTGATGAGAATACTGATGAATATGCTCAGAAATTGATAGATAGCTACGGAGGAGCTTTTGATTACGACAAAATGCCCGAAGAATAGATGTGCGCTATCACAAAAAACTTATCTCTCGAAAGGTAAAAAAATAAGTTTTATATAAGTTTAAAAGCAAACATACACCTGTGCTTAATCGTGTTTTCTCACATTTAAGCACAGGTTTTATAAAAATCTTATCGCTTTACTACCTTCTTGCCATTGACAATATAAATGCCTGCTTGTAAGTTATCGAGAGTATCGCCTAAACGCACACCTTGCAAAGTAAAAACACCATTATTTATAGACTTGTTTTCAGCTTTCTGAAAGTCTATATTTGTAGAACCTTTCCTTGTAAAATAGCCAGTTGTAGGGTTCGCCATTGTTATATCAATTTTATCTTCATCGTAAGTAATACTGCCATTTTCTCCTCCTTTTAGCAGCTTACAATCTTTAAACATGCTGATAGACATTTCGCATGTCCAAGTATCATTACAATAGATTGTAGTCAAAGCCTCACAATCGTGGAACATATCACTCATATCTTCAACAAGTTGTGTGTTAAAACTCGAAACATCAAGCGAAGTTAAGCCTTTGCAACCATAAAACATAAAGCACATTTTTGTTGCACTTCGAGTATCAAACTTAGAAACATCGATGTTTTTAACGATTCGCAACTATCAAATAGATAGTCCATATAAGTTACTTTATCGGTTTTGAATGCAGAAACATCAAGAGAAGTCAGGACTTTGCAACCAGAGAACATTCCTCCCATATTGGTAACTTGGTCGGTATTAAGATTTTCGATGCCATTGATTGTGGTAAGACTCTGAAAACCATCAAACCAAAGTCTTGTAGTAACTGGGTGGAATTTTGCCATTGATTTATCAATTGTTACTGTAGTAATGGCTTTTCTGTCGTAAACCAAACACCATTCTGGATAACCTGTATCAGAATCGGGCAAAGTATAAACAACACCCTCCGTATGCGAAGCCTTGTTAGTGTCGTAATAAAAGTTTAAAGTTTTTGCAGAATTGTCCATTACTGCATAGGCTTCATTAGTTTGTGCCTTAACCATAGTAGGTAGGACGAAAAATGCTAACAATGCGGTAATCGCCGCAAATGTTTTCTTAGATAATAGTTTCTTCATAACTTTGTAATGATAATATTAGAATAAATGATTATTGCTGACTAAATATGATTGTTATGGTTGGTCTTAACTTGCGCTTTACTTCATTAGGGCAAAATTATTGGCAGCACCTCTGAGTATATTATTTAGGGGCGGGGCACGTTCTGCAAGAAACACAAAAACATTGGAAAAGCTTATCCATAAAGAAAAACAAAAGCACACATTTAGTACGCCAAACGCATGGATTATAACATTTCGAAAAGAAATGCATTTACTTGCAGTGTGGTGTTTCACAGATATCTTCATTAATGTTCTAATTTTGGCTTTGTTGTATTTTGATTATATCATTGCGAATTTAACCTTTTTCAGCGAGAATTGCAACAGACAAAATAAAAAAAACACTAAAACACATAACACTTAATACATTTTCATTGAGAAACATAGCATTTTATCTTGTCTATTTTATTATTCAGAACTTTTTATTTTGGCTGACAGCAAATGCTTTTTTCACAATAAAAATAAAATACCATGTTTCATGCTTTACCCATCTTTAGTTTTTTCTTTAGAAAAACAAAAACATCGTGTGCAAATGGCAACTAAGATTCTTTCTATAATTTTTTCAATTTTTTTGATTCAAATATTTGAGCGTTAAGAATGAAACAACTATATTTGCAAACAAAGTTACATTAGCAAAAACAATTATTATTATTATTAAAAACAAAACTCTATGAAAAGACCTATTACTCTTATTTGCGGCTCATTGTTAGCAATGATGAGTTTGCAAGCCCAAAACCAAAATGCGTGGGGAAAAGTTTCTAATCAACCAAACAGAATTGCAAAAGCCGCAGATAATGAAGAAATGATTGTAAAGCAACCAGCAGGAAAGCTTTATAAGAACCTTTATTGTTATGCAGAAGGATTTTATTCTATGTGGGGACTTATATTCGATGGCAAGAAAGACGGAACAGCACGCGACATGGTTATTGCTGATGATGGTACGTTTTACATTCAAAACCCTATGACTTTCTTCCCAACAAATTCTTGGCTTAAAGGTCATAAAACTGTTGGAGATACAATTGCCGTTGAACTTCCACAACTTATCTTCATCAACGATCTCGACGTAAAATACTATGCTACAAGAATGAACTTCGAAGTTGTTGATGGTAACAACCAATATGTAAAAGATGAAAAATCGCAAACTGTAAAATTCATCTGGCGAAACGATTCGCTAATCAAGACAGAAAAAGATGTTCTTATCGGTATGACTAATTCTGATGGAAGCTGGAATGGTATTGGCGATTTAATTTCTTCATCTACCGTTAGCCATTATAAAAATATGGCTCCGTCGTCTACCGAGAATATGAAGAATTATATCTTCTCGTACAACTACGGTGGTAAGGAAAAATTTGAGCGCATGTCGGAAGTAGTTTTTGAAGGCGACTATGTTTATGTAAACAATATAGATGCTGATGTGCCTGATGCTTGGGTAAGAGGAGACATTAAGGGCGATAAAATCGTTTTCAATAACGCACAATTTATGGGACTCTTCCCTACAAAAAATGCTTATAAATGGGTAATGCCTGCCGATGTAAGTTATAATTCGGAAGAAGGAACAACCGATTATAAGTCGTTACAATCAATCAGTTTCGATTACGACCGCAGCAATCAATCTTTCAATTGTAACAAAAGCGGTTTCTTAGCCAATTATGGTTATCGTCTTATAGCTTTAGAAATGCAAGTTATGATGACACCTGGATTCCGCACATGGACAGAAAATGTTGGCAAACCTAAAAATCCTGTAATTTATGCATTACAAGATATGGGCGACAGAAAAAGATTTGTATTTAATGTGGACAGATATAATGTGAACAATAGTTTTATGAACACCAAAAAGGTATATTACAATATTTATTTTGACGATAAAATCTACACATTTACCCCTGCTAAATATCCATGGTTGAATGCTGATATGGTAGATATACCTATTGATTTTGCTGAAAAGGGCCGTTACGACTTCGAGAATTATGGCAACTCTCACGGAGTTATACTTTACGAAAATCCAAAACGCATTGGTGTACAAGCATTCTATCAAGATGGAAACACACGACTTGCTACCGATATTGTTTACAACGATGGTACAGTTGTTTCGAGCATAAATGGCGTTAGCGAGGTTTCGAACGAAAAACCTTTCTATACCGACTTAAGTGGTCGCAGAATTGCAAAACCAACTAAGGGTATCTATATTAAGAGCGTCAGAATGTCTGATGGAAAAATTAAGTCTGAAAAGGTAATCGTACGATAAAACAAATCTTTTAAAACCAATTTTAAGTAAGGAAGGATAGCTGATTATCCTTCCTTATTTTGTTTTTGTAGCCTAAATTAAGAGGATTAGATAAATTTAATAAAGAGAAAAGCAGGTTAATAAATCTGCATTTCTTTTTACATAAAAAAAGTAATCTGTATCTTTGCGCCCACAAACCAAGTAGCTTTTCGCAACACAAAATAGGAGTTTTAATGACTAAAGATATTGAAGACCATCTACTTTTAAAGATAAAAAAGTACACAAGAAGCTCTGCTTCTTTTTTCTGTAATCTAATAAAACTACAGGATAATGCAACATTATCCTTAAAGCATTAGAGCAACTAACAAAAAAATAAATAAAAGTTGGTGCGAAAAATCCCCTTCCCTATTATTTATTTAATTAGAAACACAAAAAATGAAACAACCCAAAACAAAATTATTTTTAGCGGTCGCCTGTTTAGTACTTCCACTTCTATTCGCTTCGTGTTCAAAAGATGAAGAAAACGACCATATGCCATTTGTTCCTATCGAACAAGATAATTTTACATCTAATATATTGCAACCCAATATAAATTATTCAACACCTATTAATGAAGAAGATGAATTTCAATTTTTGAAAAAAGCTGTGGGTACCTACGAGGGTACTCTAACAGTTTATGACCCTAAAACAAAGCAGGTAATTCCTTCCGAATTTGATAATCATGTAACTATCGAACTCAAGATGTTCCATAAGGAGTTTTTAATAAATCCTGTACCACTTCCTTTTATATCATATGCTCTAAAGAAAAACCAATATGCGTATGATGATTTTTATAGAATAATCACGAACAGAAAATGGTATCAGGATGAAAAGATGAATGAATTCCTTACAAATATCATAGGTAGAAATAAGAATGATTCTTTAGAAGTAGCATTTAATTTGTATGATTCATATTATTTCTACTCATACATTGTAGAAGATATCAGAGAACGTTACGACTTGACTGAATTGTATTTTAGTATCTGTGGTACTATAAACAATAAAACAAAAGAATTGACTGTTTACATAAGGCCAGAGGGTGCTCTCTTTTACGATAGAAAGATTAAAAATAATAAAATAAAAGCCGAAATGAATGGCGTTTATTATATCTGCAAATTAAAAAAGACAGCCCTTTAAACAGATACATCAGTTCGCTTATATATATACAAAAGAATAAAAATGAAAAAGAATATGAGATTTAAAAATAATATTTTGCCATTGTTAATAGGATTATTTGCACTTAGCCTCTTCACTGCTTGCAGTCAAGAGAATTCAAAGGAAGATGAAATAATAGAGCCTAAAAAGGAAGAGAAGGAGGATACTACCAATCTTGACATTCGTGAGGTAACAGTTGAGTTAGATCAGGTTAAATTAGCCGATGGAATGACATTTAAAGACCATCCAAAACGAGAAGACATAGTTAAAGAAATTAGTGGCATAGGGCTTATATTTCATTTAGATAAAGACGGAAATCCTAAACCAGACAAATATAATTCGGCGAATAAATTCGTAGTAGAGACTTTAAAGTCTGAACCTAATTGTGTGTATAGGTTGATGGTATCGTATCCGAGAAATAAAAATTGGGGTATAACAGGTTTTTCAGACAATAAACTAAACTATAAACTTCAGCATTTCTTTATGAATTATATAAATGAAGACAATAGAGAGGTGTGGGTTAAAGACCCATCAAAGCTTCCATTCACCTATATTTATTCTGATCTTTTTTGGGAAGATGGATTAATAAATCCAAGCCCAGTTGGTTTCTACGGTTTCATGCAGTTCTTAAAGCCTCATACTAATTTCGATTTAACAATCGGTCTCTTCTATACTGGTAATAAAACGAAATTTAATTCAGACGGTACGATATCACCTTTCTGGGGACCATCGTCTGAACTTAGTAAAAAAGGAAAATGGTTACTAAAAATAAAAATACCAATTGAAATAGAAGATTAATGTGTTTTTTATAAGATAAGATGCATACGTGAGAATCTTTAAACCGATACATCAGTTCTTAAACATATACAGAACAATGAAGATAAAAAAGAATATGAGACTTAAAAATAATGTTTTATCCTTGTTATTAGGATTATTCGCTCTTGCTCTCTTCACAGCTTGTAGCCAAGAAAGTTCAACAGAAGATGGAGAGAGCAAACAAGAAATAAAAGATAATAAACCACCTTTTAACCCAAAAAAGTTAAGGGTAGCAATAACGAAAGGTAATATAAATTATTGGCAGAAATATAACGATAGCCTAAGTTGGGAAAACATATTTAGTTATAGAGGAGATATTGACATAAAATTTACGGTTGATATAGATGGAAAAATCATATTTGATAAAACCAGTGAGCCGAATAAATTAGTATTCAACAGCGCAAAATCAGAGCCACAAAATGTTTATTTGTTTGTTATAGATTACGTTGATGATAAAGATGCACACTTTAACTGGTTCTTAATGGAAAATGATTTAGACTATAAATACCAAAATTTCTTTTTGTATTATCCAAACAATGGCAATAGTAAAGAATGGGTTACAGACCGTTCAAAGGTTCCTTTCGAATACGCTTATGCCGATAAATATAAAGGAACAAATACAAAAAAACGAGGACCAGTGGGCATAACGGGCTTCATACGCTTCCTAAAACCAAACACAAAGTTCGATTTAACGCTCGGTCTCTTCTATTCTGGCAAGAAAACAAAGTTTGATGCAGACGGCAAAACATCGCCTTTCTGGACTCCTTCGCCTGAACTTCTGAAAAAAGGAGAGTGGCTTTCAAAGTTTAAAATACCTATTGAGGTAAAAGACTAATGTGTGTATCACTATTAGATAAACCCAAAAATAAATTCAAAAAGATAGTTTTTTGACGGATAAAACAAGGGTTTAACAACTCGAAACAAAATACGAGAAGTATAAGAACATATATTAAATTATCATTACCTTGCACAGTGCTGTCTGTCTTTGTAGGTTGTAGCAACAACGAAGATTTTTTTCAAAAAACAAGTACTAGAGGTTAGCATAAGATAAATTGATATACTTTTCTACAAAAAATAAATTATGAATAAAAAGAATAAATACAACATACTTTTCGCTCTTTTCTTGCTGCTTGTAGGCTGCTTTTCTGCTTCGTGTTCTAAAGACAATGAAGATTCAGCCGACAACGCTTCTACTTTTACACCTATCAGTAGTGAAGAAGCACTTGAAGTTCACAATTCTTTTTTTGGCAAGTATATGGGAAACGTGCACGTTTACGACCCTTTAACAAAGAAGAATTATTATTCCGACCAAAAGGTTGATACCGACTCTCTATCGGTCTTCGATAAAGAAAATAAATCTTATTTAATATTGTCGCGCCACATGTATGTGAGATTACACAATATCAAAGATACACGAATAAACGATTCGATACCAGAAATATTTACTAAATTAGCCACTATGGGATATCTGCGAGTTGATGGTATTCGTTTCACCAGTCGCAACCAACAAGACAATAACATTTATCGTTTTGAAATAACACGAGGAAGTATTGATATTGTAGACCATAGTCACATTACTGACTATAAAATATATCTAAGAACTTATTTTAAAGGCTATGGTTATTTCAACGTAAGAACAAAAAAGCTTAAAATTTATCTTCTTCCTTACAATGCATATTCAATACTATTTTATGAGTACCTACAATACGGAAAAATTCCACTCACAGGAAATTATCTGGTTTATGAACTCACAAAGGTTAAATAAGGTGTATTAAACTACTTTTTTGTGTAGTGCCACACCCTTCGCTTTATATCTTATAAAAAAGGTAATTACGTTCCACCAAAAACGTAATTACCTTTTTTATTTTTATAATTACAAATTTTTATTTTGTAATTATGTTTTTTAAATCTTGATAGTCATTATTTCGTTTCTCGGTAAGCTATTATTGCTTGTATATAATTTCAAAAAACAATCAAATATTTAAAGATAAATATTTATCTTTGCACAAATTAAGTATAATAAGTATAAGAATAGATACAAACTATGGATATGAGCAATTATCCAAATTGGCTATGCGTTGTTATGGCAGAGAAAAGTATCGCAAATAGATGGCTGACTGGCCCAATTTGAGAATGGTTTACATTAAGTTCAAACAATAATTAGCAACCACATAACTTCCTTTCTAAGCCATATACAGGAGAGAGTATCGAGAAAATAAAATAATTCCACAATGGAAAGCAACATCATATTATATACTAACGACAATGGAGATATAAGCATACAGGTACGTTATGAGAATGGTACTTTTTGGCTTACACAAAAACGTATGTCAGAACTATTCAATGTGAATATCAGTACCATTAACGAACACTTAAAAAATATCTTCAAAGCAGGAGAACTATCAGAGGAAGGAACTATTCGGAAATTCCGAACAGTTCAAAATGAAGGCACTCGTCAAGTAACACGTGATGTTACATTCTACCCTTTAGATGCAATTATTGCCGTAGGATATAGAGTCAATTCAGAACAAGCTACACATTTTAGAAGATGGACTACGAAAGTGCTTAATTCGTTCATAACAAAAGGTTATGTACTTGATAAAAAACGACTGAAGCAAGGAGAACAATTTGGACACGATTATTTTAAGGATTTATTAGAAGATATTCGCGAGATACGTGCCAGTGAGCGACGTTTTTATCAGAAAATTACAGATATTTATGCGCTGTCGGTAGACTATGACAAGCAAGCACAAGAAACAAAACGTTTCTTTGCATCGGTGCAAAATAAATTACATTGGGCTATTTCCGGACAAACAGCAGCAGAAATTATTTATAAAAAGGCTGACGCTAACCAGCCTCATATGGGATTGACTACATGGAGACACGCACCCGACGGAAAAGTTATGAAGTCTGATGTAACAATTGCCAAGAATTACCTTGACCAAAAGCACATGACGGCAATCAATCGTCTTGTTTCTGCCTATCTTGATTTAGCAGAAGATCGTGCAGAACAAGAAATTCCTATGACTATGCACGATTGGAGCACACTACTTGATGGATTTCTAACTATTGCAGGTCGTCCTTTGCTTGAAGGATTAGGGAATATCTCCACTTTAGAGGCTAAATTAAAAGCCGAACAAGAATATGAGGTCTTTCGTCATAAACAAGATGTAGAATATATATCTGATTTCGATAAAGAAATAAAACGATTAAAAGGAGAAAAATAGTTTTATATAAAACACTTAGGTATCATTTAATGTATCACACCTTACTTTCTTCTAGAGTATTGCAGAAGAAAAATAAGAAAATACTACGAACATTTATAACAAAATAGGAATTGTATGAAAAAAACTGCCCTCATCTTTCTCATGTTAATATCATCTATCACTATGATAGCCCAAACCAAAAAATACTATTGCGAAGTCAAAGGTATTGAAAAAGAACTATCAGCTGGATTAAAAATTGTTTTTGACTTTGGAAACAATCCCGTGTATTCTGCATGGAGTGGACTCAAAAATAAACAAAAATTAGTTGATGAAAAAGGAGAAGAAATCCCATTTAATAGTATGGTTGATGCAGGTAATTATATGTCTAACAAAGGTTGGACTTTCGTTCAAGCATATACATCTATTTATGAGTCTAAATCTATAATTCATTGGATATTCTATAAGGAGGCAACAAGTCCAAAGGAAGCCGTTAAGGGAATAATGACTAAAGATGAATACAACAAAGTAAGTAAGGTAAAAGAATAGAAAGTCGTAATAAAATTTTTAAATCTTGATAGTCATTATTTCGTTGATGTCTGTAAGATAATTTGGAGTTCGTTGTTCACATTTGGTTGTCCACTTTTGGTTTTCCACACCTTCTACCCCCAGTAAAATGGTTTTTGTTCCATAACGTTGGTTGATTTTATCTATCAGTTGCATTAAATGATGCCGTTCGGGACGATTAGGAATAGGGTCGAAAAGATATTGTGTAACAACTTTGTTAGAAGATATATCGCCAAGAATTACTCCCGACTTCTTATATTGTATACTTGGACGATAGAGTTCTTTAAGAATTGTAATGGCTGTATTGGTAATTTCAAGTGTATCGGCTGTTGCAATGGGCAATGTATGGGTAAGAATATTACTATATTGTGGCAAATCATCACGAAAGCGATTACTTGTTATAAATACGGTTACGCTTCTACAAAGAGAAGATTGACCACGAAGTTTATTTGCGCATGAAGAAGCAAAATGAGCTATTGACGCTTTAAGGTCGTCAAGTTCGGTAACCATATTACCAAAACTGCGACTCGTACATATAGTTTGTTTGGCAATTACTTCTGCCGTATCGATACAATCAATACCATTTAGTTCTCGCCATGTACGAACTGTTGGCAATGTAAAGCGACTTTTTACCCAATTTTCGCTTTTATCTGCAAATTCTAAAGGAGTATGCACACCATAATATTCTAATTTTTCTAATGTACGTCTGCCAATTCCCCATACATCAGATAAATCAGAAATAGATAAAGCCTTACGTCTTTTCTCATCTGTATCAATCATACATACAGAACGATAACCTTTATATTGTTTTGCAAATTTGCTTCCAACTTTTGCTAATGTTTTACTGGGTGCAATTCCCACACTCATTGGAATTTCTGTCCACAAACGCACCTTCTCTACAATTTCCCTCATAAAATTTTCCATATCATAGAGCCGCTCATAACCATCAAGACAACAAAAACTTTCGTCAATGCTATAATTTTCTACTCGATGAATGCTTTTTCTTAAAATATTGGTTACACGGCGCGACATTGCTGCATAGAGCCTCATATTAGTAGAGAAAAGTTTTACATTATTACAAGAAATAATGTCTTTAACTTTAAATACGGGGTCGCCTCGCTTAATTCCCATTTTCTTAGCTTCTGGGGTGAGTGCAATAATATTTCCATCATTGCTCGACAATACACAAACTGGCTTTCCTTCTAATCCTGGATGGAAAGCTTTTTCTACAGAGCAAAAGAAACTATTACAATCAGCTAATGCCCACATTATTTTACGATCGAGGTTTATGAATGGTATAAGTTACTACTCCCCATACAGAAAAGTCGTCTTTTTCGAGAATTTCTATACGTGGATATTGTGGGTTAGCTGGAACTAACCACATTTTTCCTTCATTTTGAACAACATGTTTAATGGTATATTCACCATTATATTCACATACTGCTACTTCATGTTCGGTGGGATTACGGTTACTTTTATCAACAATAATGATATCTCCATCGCTAATACCTGCATCTATCATAGAATCGCCCTTTACTTTTATCAGATAAGAAGCCTCAGGATTTGGACAAAGCATGCGAAGAATATCTATATTTTGGGCTTGTTCGTCGGTATCTAATGTCAAAGGAAAACCTGCTACAAAGCTTGCATTGTCGAACATTGGTAGTGTAAACGACCGAACATTCATAGCCGAATATATGTCGCCTAATGTTTGTTGCGAAGGAAATATATTATCTTCTTCCTGTCTACTGAAAGCATTTTCTATACAATTATGTATAAACTCTGTTCGGTTTTCATGACTATCAATAAAATCTGCTAATCGTTCTTCTATACGAAAAGAAAATAAACGGCGATTTCCTTTAGGACGTCCTGCTCCTTCTCGTCGTCCACCTCTACCATTTTTCTTAAAATTTTCTTCTTTCATTATCGCTCCTTACAAATATTTCTGCAAATATACAACCTATTTTTGATAACTGTTTACGTTTTTCAAATAAACTTATAAAATAATCGCTACAATAGCATTGTTTAAAGGCGCATTATTCTCTGAAAAAGAATTGTGCAAACATGGTTTCAAAGGTGGCAAGTTCTTAGAAATCCTTAATTGTAATAATCGTGAACCAATCGATTATATGAAAAGGATATTTTAGAAAGCAACGTTCCTTAAAGGAATAAAGGCAATTCTTAATGTTTATACTGCTGCTACTCGATACATATTTTAATTCCCGTTGTAGCACACATTTCTTTTACTTGTTTAAGAATGCTGTCGTTTTCATTATTGGGTATGTGGGAATCAAAAACACTTTGTTATTATATTTGTCCTTTGTCCGTTCGTAACCTAAGGTTGAATTGTCAGACTTTAATTATCCATACCCATTAAGAATAACTCTTGTAAGTCTCCACTTATCACATTTCCGTTTATTGTAAGTTCAAACTCGCCTTCTTGGTTAGCAAATGAAGAAATATTATCTAACTTTCCAAATATCATAGATACCACATCTTGCATAACCATTTTTGTAAAAGTCTGCATTTGTTGTTTCTGCTCTTCGTTTAAACTATGATATAATTCCTTGCTCGCTTTCCAATTTTTATCTGTTCCTGCAATCGGATTAGGAAGCGTTTTAAAATAATACTCAAACGTTTCCTTAAAAACTTCATCTTTTACGTTACTTACAAATTCTTCTGCGGTCATATTCGTATTGCCGATTCTATATTTTTATAATATTATGAGTGCAAATCTATTAAGTGCTGCGCTTGTTTTTTTAGATAAGCAGGAATTTCCATCTGCAGAATACTTTTCAGCATTTCCATATAGCATTCTTTCTCTTTAGCATCAGAAGTTCCGTTTATTATTCTGTTCAACATCCACAACGTATAAAAAGTTGGTTTTCTGTTTAACGACTTAAATAATTCTTCTTCTAATCCTTTCTTATAATGTTTTTCTAACGTGTGTACTATTTGACCAGGCATACCAAAATCGAAATCAGAATTTTTCTCAAGAATTCTGAAAAGTGGGTCCATAAGTATTGCTGTATCCCAACCTTCATTATTCAATTCTATTATGTCTTCACACAATGCGTCTAAATCACTTATGTTAGAATCATCAATCGTATCAATAATTTCTATCTCTTTTTTTATCTCCTCTATCTTATCCATATATACTATTTTTGTATTCTTATTACCACGTTATAGTTCATTACCATACAAAAGTAAAGAAACTTAGACAACCGAACAAATAAAAAGCAGTTAAGAAGATAAAATTATGAAAACAAAATAAGGGCATATAAAAGTAAACTACTACATTTGTAGCGATAAACTTTGGTGTAACATAAATGTAACGCTATATGAATATAGAAGAGCAAGAAAAAGTTTTGAAGAATCTGTACTCTAACGATACAGCTTCTCTCTTCAATCAGAAGAAAGAATTTGAATATTCTTATTGCATTTGGGGAACATCTGTTCTATTTGAAATATATCCTTTTGATATGGAGAGGAAGAACATAAAAAGAGGACGAAAGTTAGCCAAAGCACCATCGAAAAAGAGTGGTAAGTTTCAGCATTTTTTAGATGCCGAAAATAAAGTTGTTGCTATTTATGGCTATACCGACAATTACGATTTGCCTGCTCAATATATATTCTTTGAATACCATAGTTCGGAAATTATAGTTTATAGCTTTAATATTGTTGAGCAGATTGATTATATACAGCACGCAATATTAAAAGATGGACAAATGATATGTATGTTGAATATGGATAACAAAGGAAATTTTATAGCAGAAGAATATTTCTACAACGAAAATAATCGGATAATATCCATTGACAGGCAACATAAAGATAAGTCGTTATTTAAGAATACAGATTTCTTCCCCAACAACCTGTATAAAAGCAAGTTTATCTTAGAATATACAGACGGCAATTTGTCGCAAATAAAATGGAATGCCAATGCAGAGAATAAAATGAAAATAATATTTCCTTTTTAAGAATGTGGTTATTTAGTACAGTACCAAAAGGATAAGAAATTGCAAAATAAGATGGAAAAAATGAATATTGATTGGCAACATTATCATGCACCGAACAAAGAGGCTATTAAAGAAATACCTTCTCAATTAGATTATTTATTTTCTGCCAATGACTCGCCAGAAAATATTGAGTATTTTCTTTATAACGAATTAGCTCCCAACATAAAACACCAATTTAAAATATATGATATTATAGAACCTGTAATTGAAGTTATAGAGTTCAACATTCTTCAAAAAGGGAAACATCAATATAAAAATGAAATTTTAAACTTCTTAGGATATATATTTCAAGAGTTTATTCGAGACGAAAATTCCATTTTGGTACAGCCTATAGAATATCAGATTGCAGCACAAAAATTATCTTCGCAATATTCCGATGAATTTAAATCTTATAAGCGATTTCAATTCTTTGTAAAAAACGTATTTCCTGACAATATAGAAACGCAAACGCCAGAAGTTATTTTTTATAAATCAGCATTAAACAACAATCAAAAAACTTTTGAAACGTTGATTCATCTTGCTAACTTGCAAAATATTAGAGAGATACTTTTTGCATGTGGATTGATGAGTTTCAAAAATCCGAATTTAAAAATCCACGATTTAAATATTACCACCCAGCAAGATGGTATTACCAATTTGGGCTTCTGTATAAATGGAATGGAGTTTGACAAAGAACTTGCTATTACTTCTCTTTCTACGCCCAAACAACAATCATTTGTATGGGGAAATGGTTATGAATGTGTTTTAGCAACATCTGCTATGATGATTGATAGTTTACATAAAGATGCAAGATATCAGAAAAACACTATCAATGATATTATGAATGGATACGACACAATAAGAAAAATAAATATTGACGAAGATTTTAATTTTCCACCCCATAAGTTTATGTTAGAAGATTTGAGCAGCATCTTATTTCATGAATATCTTGGTAAAGGTATGTTGATTGATAAAAAGATGCTTACTGAAGCACAATTATATTTTTATAATTTAATGACTGAAGAATTTCGCACTCACACTTATTCGCTCCTTTATGCAGGAATAATGCCCAAAGGAATGTCTATTGAGAGCGCAAACAGTATAGACGATATTTACAATTGCTACAACTAAAAAATAAATGGAAGAGTTATTAGTTTTTTCGGACAACAAGACTGGCGAAAAAGTTGGTATGTATTATAACGCATGGCTGTTTATTATCAGGTGTATTTTGGTAAAATATGGACACAAAACAGAAGCCGAAGCAGATGAAATTCTAAAGAAACATTATTATAAAAAGCCAGCCGATTTTGATGATGTAATATGTATAAGTCATGAAACTGAATATCATTGGGCAATGTTGGGTGCTTATGGCGAACAATATTGGCTAAAAGGAATGAGTGCCGAAGTACCAATAGATTATAACGAATGGTATGATAACTGCATAAAAGACAACCATTTGCTTTCTCTTTTTGAATGGTTTTAATTCTCATAATAAGGACATAAAATCAGGCTATAATAGTCTTCCGAAATTTTATTATTATAATTTTTAATTTTATAATTACAAAATAAAAAATTATAATAATAAACTTGTGCGTTTTTTATTATAAATTTTCAAGTCATAATTATCCCTTCCTCACGCAAGGGCTAAATCGCTCGTTCAAAGTGAGATATTGGGTATATCGCTACATGAAAACGAACAAAGAAAAATCAGTTCGGAAACAATCTATAATAACAAAATAACGGCATGGAAAGGCGTCTTTCAAAATTTTTAATACGTTTATTAAAAGCTTTTATTTCTTTGGCTGTTACATGCAAAATACCTAAATTTGCAAGTATGCTAAGAAGTTGTAACTATAAAAATTTTAAAGATGAAATCACAAGAAATACATAGAGTTGTCTCTAACCAAACAATAAAGAATACTTACTTAGTCAAATACTTTGTTTCATTCTTTGTTTTGTTTAACTTATTGTTTGTTTCTTCTGTTACAGCAAAAGATACAAGTTCGTGCAATACAACCCTACAGTTTTCGCATAAAGATTCTTGTAAAACAGATTTCAAGGTTTTAGAGTTCATAGAATATGCTTGGAATAAAAAAGCATATCCTAAGGAGACACATACCGCTATTCCTCAAATAGAACATATACATCGACTATATATTATTCCTTTCTTTGAATCGCTCACCCAAAGGGATAGAAAATCGTTACATCTAAAAATCAATAACATAAAATACAATTGTCAGCATTCCTTTTTAAATGCTCCATACAAAAACGATATTGATAGCATTTGCAATACGCATTTCGTTATAGACAAACTTGAATTTCCGTCCAATCAACAAAATCTATTGAATTATCTAAAAAGAAAGATTGGTAACGAACCTATAAACGTAGACGTTGTATCGGAATCCCCCACTCTATGTTTTACTTTTTGGAGAAAAAATGCTTTAATAATCGTTTATTACAATATTTTTGATGATAAAGAAATGATACAGAAAACAATTGATGCTTACTTGGGGGAAAAATATGAATAAGAAAAACTCCTGTCAAATAGAGGGTTATAGTTGTCAAACTAAAATTCAAACAAAAAATAGTATAAGAAGCTATCAAAATAAATAACTATATTTGCAGCAATAAACGCTGTTTGAAAAACGTATAGTAAATTGAAAAAGGCGAGAGAAACATATCAGCTTTAAATTAAAAATGGAACATTATGTGCTTAAGTACAGATGAAAAATATACAGAATTGATAGAAGCAATAAACTCTTTAGACTGTAAAGAGGATATTATAGAAGTCCAAAATAAAGAAAAAGATGATATCATAACTGCTATCATGGACAAATATGTTGTTGGAAATCCCAGAGTTTGGTGGTTAGCTTTTAAAAAGAAACCTAAATCTTTTTCTTACGAGGACGAATTTCAATATCAAAGAATTAATCAATTTTTTAATGATGACGAGGTTTGTTATCTTATAACAGAGTTAGAAACAATCCATGTATTTAAATTATCAGTTAGAAATATTATCAAAATTTTAGGAGAATGTTCCTTCTTCGAATATTACATAACAGATTTAAAAATCCAAAATTTGTTATGTGAAACAGATCACGGCGATTTACTCTATTTGTAAAGTTACATAAATATACCATATTAGATATGAAAAAAACAATAGAAATAATTCCTTTAAAAGGAGTAAAAATGGATAATTTGGATATTGACTTAGGAAATGATATGAAATCTATTATCAACATCTTAGGTAAACCAAATATTCAAGAAGAAAATCAACTCTATTATGATAGATATGAGTTCAGATTGGATTTTGATATTAACAAAAAACTAGAGTTTATAGAACTACAAGGACCAAATACCAAGTATATAAATCCCACAATTTATGGCATCAATCCTTTTGAAATAGAAGCAGATGAATTAGTAAAGCTTTTAAAAGAAAAGAATGGAAGTAACATTGACGATACAGAAACACAATATAGTTACTGCTTTTCTGATATTTCTGTTGGTATATGGCGACAGAATATTCCTGAAAATTTTTCTGAATATGAAATAAAAGATGCCACAGAAGAAGAAAAAAATATTTGGAAAACTGAAAAAAATAAAGCAAAATTCTTTTGGACAATTGGCATTGGAAATGTTGGCTATTATGATATTTAAATAAACAAAAAAATATGGCAAGATATTTAGAACATTTTTAGCAGAAGTAAAGATAATAAGCAACTTATATCTGTTAAAGACTTTTCAGAAATATATTTGAATATTCCAAAACTAAATTGTTCTATTCAGTATACATAAACATATTTCTCATTAGATAGTCGTCCCTTAAAAACTCTTTCCTCTTGCATCTGTTCAATTATGTCTGAAAGAATTTTATTGATTAATTGATGTGCTTATTTAAGAATATAATCTTCAAAAGACTCGGCAAGAACATTTAATTCACCATTATCGTAATCTTGTAGTAAAACTTTTCCTTCTTTACTTATTCCAATTGGATTTCCTGCATAATCAGTACCTATAATAAGCCAGTCCAAATGTTCATTTCCTTCTTCCCGAAATCTTTTGGTTAAACTAATTATTGAATCTTCTCCCATCAGTTCGGAATTGTGGAGGCCATATATTTCTTTATTTTTTATTAGAGACCCTCCAAAGTTAAGCAAGAAATAAACATAATCTTTATCAAACTTAATGCCTAATTCTTTCTCTGCATGGGCTATTTCATCTAAATTAGATGGTGTTCCTTTTGCAATCATATTATTTGCGAAGAAATCGTTGATTTTTTCTATTGTACTCTTTTCCATTTTATTATGTTGAAGTATTTATATTCTAATAATGCGAATTATCTTTTCTTTAGTACCAGCTTTGGTCTCTACTAACAAAATTCCTTTTGCAATTGTTTAAATCTATTCCGTTTTGTCTTAACTCCAGCCCATTTTTTATTTAGAGAGGTATTGCAAATATTTCTAATTTTATTCAGCTATAGAATAAGATATTACCAAAATGACTGGGAGGTATTATAAAAACCAACATTCAATTGTTCTTTTTCAACAATCTTTTTAAACAAATTGCTTACTATAATTTTAGATTTATATGTAGAATCTCGTACTATTAACAACTCTTCATCAACATTTTCTTTAATAATAATAGGTTCATCTACTATTTTATTTCCATCTGATAAAATTCTATAACCAGATTTTTCATAATCAATCACAGGCATAATTTGCTTTATTCTGCATAGAAAAAAGTTATAAGATTTATTGTTCAGTAGTATTTGACATGGGTAAAAACTAATTTTATCGGACAGATATAGCCTTGTTCTCTCTATAAATCTTTCTGAAAACACAGGAATACCACCAAAACGGGCATTTATTAAATAATCTGTTTGAGAAAGTAGTTTATGTGTGAATCCTTTTTGAGCTATTCGACTGAATTTTACATTTTCAAAATACCTCTTATCCTCAATATCAGAGAAAAAGTATTTTGCCATCTTGTCATAAGAACCATTCAGCTCTATAAGTGTATCTTTTTTATTTACTACTGTTGTTAAAAAATACCACATAAAAACAATTTAATGACGACTATTTCTTGCATTGTTCAATCCCATTCTCGTATTATGTTCGAGAATCAATAATTCTTTTCTTGTCCGTTCAGGCATTCATTTTTCTATATTTGTACCGCTGAAATAAATCATCTAACTTTTGTTTCATTAGAGCATTATATTCAGTATGAGGCTTTCCATTTAATTTAACCTCATAATGTACTGACCTTAATGGTAAACGGAATGAAGAAAGAATTATTGTTGCCCCTACTCTTCTACCGAAGATATTAAGTTTCTGCTTCCATACCTTATTATTATCAGAAATACTTATAAGGGTAAGTTGTATATAAATAGGGGTGAATGGAATTAACTTCATTAATAAAATCATCTATCAATGGTTTATCAATAGAGTTTTGTTTGTCTAACAACATTTCTAAGTCTTGATATAAAAAAGCCATTTGTAGAAAACAAAAAAACGAAATGTTTAAACATTTGAATTGGCTAATATTAGAATATTCTCCTTGATTATGATCGTAGAATAAAATTAAGTTGTTTTCTCTGTTTATAAACCATTCATCGCCTTGTCCAGAAGTGCCAATTATCCAAACTTTCTTACTTATATTGTCATAATTAGTTGCCAAATAGCGGTTCTCGCATAAAGCTTTCTCATATCCAAACACTTCAATGTCTGGCGTAATCTCTATACCTTCGTATTTTGAAACGAAAGACAGGTAGAACTTGTCTAATAAAGATGGTAGTTTGTCTATTTTTCGAAGTTCTATCGTTCTCTGTTCCATCTTTTCTAATACTTCATATTTCGATAGTTTCTTAAAAAACATAATAAAGTCTATAGTTAATAGTTACCAATTTCTTTTACAATGTCTTCATACTTTCCTAACTGGCAGCGGAAAGATATAAAGTTAAAGAAGCCTTTACAGTTGTAAAGTTTACCATAGTTTGGGAACAATATAATATCTAATAATATCTCCATACTTATCTGGAGTAATAACTTTGTAACATGCAAACATATTTTCATTAACTATTGTTCTATACATTCCACCTAAATATTTCTCCTCTTTTAGATTAATAGCTTTATCTTGTGTCAAACAATTTGCCACAAGTTTTGTGCTAATAAGAATATTTGGTACAGAAAATCCAACATCGTTTATCTCGTCTACAGGATCTACCACTGTAATACATAAAAATAAGTTGTCTGCCTCTATATTATTTAAAGTATGTTTTAAGTGAAGTTTCAGATTGTATAGTAAGAATAAGGAACAATTAAGCAGACACACTGAAAAATCTTCACGTGCAATACTCTCTTGTAAAACATTTATCCTTTCATACCTGTCTATTATTGGTATTTCCTCATATAAATTTGAACGAAACACCATATTTGATATCTCATTCCATTGTTTATTGGTATATATGTTTTCATATATACTCTTCATCATATTTTTCAACTGTGTTCTCTTAATCATTACTTTTTCTTGTTTCAAAAAGTCTCTTTATGACTTGCATATTATATTTTTGATAAACAACTTTATAATCCCTCTATTATCCACTTCTTTTTCCAGTTACTATATCTCTTTCGAGAGTCAATTAACCACTCTTCTCTACATTTTTTTAAAATATATTGATATTTCGAATTAAGGGCATCTTCTATTTCCACTTCAAGAATAGCAATTCTTTTTTTCATATCAATATTTATACTGGTAATTGTCATCTTAGGAAAGTCATCTTCAGAAGAAAAAACCTCAAACGATATAACATTTGGAAGTCCATTTTTTCTTTCCTTTTTTGTGCAATATTTATCAAAAATAGCCTTAATCTCCTCTTTTTGTTTATTTGTTATCTCTAAATCGGTGAGAGTTTCGTCATCTTCCAAATTATTACAATAAAGGTACCAATAATTCATAGCCTTATAGAATGAGACAAATCTCTCTTTAATAGTATCTTCAATAGATGTATCCATAATTTTAATTCTAATGTTAATTACTAAATTGTTTTGAATTCATTTTATTTCCATTGGTTGCAACTACGTCATAAGTAACGAAAATAGAACGAACTTTGGATATTTGTTGTTCTCGTTAAAAAAACGGAATGAAGAAGAATTTATTGTTGCCCCTACTCTACCATTTTTTCTCTCCTTACGTTCCTCTAAACACAAAAATATTGCACTTAATAATAGAAACAAAATGGGTTAAATATCAAGAACCAACAAGTCTTTAAAGATACACTTGCTATATTCTATAAAACGTTTATTTATTTTTATATTTTCTAAATCTACGATGATAGTACTATCTTGAACTATAAATACGCAACTTTTATTTGTTATTCGCACAGACTTACAAGCATTATAACATATATCACCATTACATTCAGCATATAATCCGTTTAAGTCAGCATCTGGATCGTCATCATTATTTAACATAATTGGTCTTTGAAACAATATATAATTCTTATAATTATATTTATCATCTGCAAAACCAACCATATAATAGTTGTCTTTGCTATTCTTTGTTGCTACAATAGTTTTTGCTTTAAATTCTAATTTAAACATAATATATAGTTTTTAGGGTATATTCTTAGGGTGTAACTTCTTGTTTTTATATAATACTGACAAACATTTTTTTAAAATTTTCTGAATATCGCTACTTAACAACCAAAAGGTGTTTGCTAAAGTCTAAGTAAGCCATGCTAAAAGCCTCATAATTCGAAAAACCATTCCAAGAAAGAATTAAAACTTTGCCACTGTGGTTGGAGTTTTCCATTTTGAAAATCAATTAATTTCTGTCCAAGTTCAAGTTCCAAAACTTCTTCTGTTTCCCGATTGTAGAAAAAACCGCCCTCTGTTTCAAAGCTATCTAATGGAATATACTCTTTTGGTAAACCTAAAAAGCATTGCAAAGATTCTATTCTTTGAGCATACGTTGAGTATATTAAATACCAACAAATATTATCAATACTACCAATTCTCCCTTTAAAACTCATTTCCGTTGTATGTAAACAGAAATATGCCAAATCAGAGTTTAGATTTATTCCCAAATCTAAAAGAGCTTTTGTATAGTTTTTTTCTTCTTTTTCTAGATAAAAATTATTTTCTTTTAAATAATTAATTATGGCTTTACTTAGCATACTAATGGTTTTATTAATTGTTTGTGTAACATCTTCCAATGCTTCATAAAAGAACTAACCCCACATTATTTATCTTTCTTTTGCCTTATTTCTTCTATTTCTTTAAGAGTATGTGTATAATGCCTCTTATTGGGATAAAAGTTCACATCTTCTAACGACTGCGACTTTAATAATGGAGTCATATTTCCGTCCTTACAATTCCAAAAGTTTATTTTCTTTAGATTAGGCATAGATTCTACAAAATCAATAGAGTCCAGTTTGTCAATGAATAAATCCTCAATATAGGAGTTATCTTTAAGAAATGAGAAATCTAAAAGTTTCTTACAACATTCAATCTCCAAATTTTCTAAACTGGAAACTTCATTAATTTTATGTATGTCGTCAAGTTTATTATTTCTCGCAAGAGAAAGTTCTCTAATTGAAAGTTTCTCCACACCATCTAAATTCTGGATTTTTGAACCATAAATATGTAGTATTTCGAGGTTTCGCAATGCAGAAAATTGTACTAAGTTTGGAAAAGGATACTTACAAATTACCAAAGATGTTAAAGAATAAGCCTTGTCTAAATTAATTAATCCATTCCAATAATCACCACCTAAATGTTGGAGCTTTGTAAATCGCGAGACATCGAATGTAAACTTCTGTTTATCATGAATATATATCTTTCTCATTTCTTTGAGATTGTAAATAGATTCAAAATTAATCACGTTTCCAATATCTTGAATGAAAGATATATCTTGCAACGTTTCAGACAATTTGTTAAGTTCCTTAAAGTCTACAATAACATTTTTTGCCCTACCACCTATTAAATGTATTTGTTGTAACTTTTTTTGAGCAGCATATTCCACACCTTCTTTAAAATTTTCCACGTGGATTGTTAAATAATCTCCATCTAAATTTTCTCTAATTGTTTTATCTAATTCCATTTCTTTACTTCCGTTTTTTGGTTATTATTTTGGTTTTGTGCACTTTTGTTGTAATATTCATTGTCGTTTTCCATTCTATAGTGCTATTAAACTTTTTAAAGCTATTTCTTTAAACATCTCACTATCAAATTTATATCCTTTAGATTTTAGTTTTTCCTTAATCAAAATCCCTAAATTTATAAACGAACTCTCTAAAAATAATAGAAATTTCTTTTTCGTATCGAGCATTGGTTCAGAATTCCAATAATATCTATCAATGCAAAATTCGGAAACTAACTCATTCTTTTTCTGAAAGTATCTACATTTTGTTATTCCCGATTTGGAACTATATTCTGAAACATCGCCACTTATGTATAAATTGATTTTTATTTTGGCAAGTCCTTCAAAGGAAATATTTAAAAACTGCTTTTTTAGATTTTTCCTCATTTCAATTATTATTTGATGCAGATTTTTCTCCATTTCAACTTCAGGCTTTAATTGCCCGCCTATTACAGAACTTACAATAATTTCCATCTGTCAAACAATTAAATGTCAATAATTTGCTGTCTTAATAGCATCTCCTTATTAGTTAACGTTTCATCTTTTTTTGCTTCCAGCCCAACCTTCATAATTTAAAGGAACTGACAACAAAAGTGTACAATTGCAAAAGTAGTTATTTATTTCTCATATTTCATTCTTTCATTATTAAAAATTCTTTTGTTAATTGAATTTTGCTTTATTGTTTCTCGTATTTTTTTTATTTTCTCCCCTTACTCTAAATACACATTCCTGTTCAGAGAGACAGAAATAATGATTTAGCTTAATTACATTTTTCATCAATATGTAATATCGTTCTATCGTTCCTTGCATCTGCAGATGTAAATGTTTGCCATAGATATGCTTGATAATACATTTTTTACAGAGACACTGTTTGAGAGAAGAAACAATATAACATAGTTCTTATACAAAATAAGAAAATGTATGGTTTGGAAATGGAAATTATTGGTTAGAAAAAATTTAATAATAAATACCCGAGTTTATTATTATAAAAATAAAATTTATAATTATAATTTTTTATTTTTTAATAATAAATTTCTTAGCTGTAGCTATCTGGTAAAACTAAATTCGCATATAAATCTTTGCAGAATTGTTTTTATGTAGGTAATTCCGCTTTTTTTGCAATCCAAAGACTGTAGATTTTTTGTAGCTCTGAAATAGAAAAGGCTATTGAATAATGGGTGAGAGTAAAGGTTTCACTTATCGTTAGATAATTTTACAACCAAAGAAATATAAATATGGTAAGAGGATAAAAAATATTCAAAATAAAGAAATTTTGATAATAAAAGAACGAAGAATCAGAGTAAATAACTACATTTGCAGTTGTACATTTCTGTTTTACAGCGTATAATTATATACTTTCGTTAAAAATTTAAATATGGAGGTTTATATATTCGAATTAAGTGCTACGTATGTACATCATTCTGACCCTAAATATATGTGAGAATTTTCTAAACAGATTTTGAAAAATATGGAATTGGCAGGGCATATAGATAAAAAATACAGATCCTGAATTAAAAAATACAGAATGTTAATTATGAAATACTTTGAGCTGCAATTTTATGATAATGACAGTTATTTGTTAAACGTTAGCAAAGTAGACAGACACAAGTATATAACCTGCCCTACTTGCAAGATGATTTTGAATAAAAGAAGTCTTATAGAAGAACATTTGCCTACATATAAGATAAAAAGAAAGAAATATCATTTATCAGGAAGTTATGATGGCTTTAAAATGGTATCGCAAAAATTTAAAGATTTGTATGAAATATCAAATTGGCAAGGGCTTATGTTCTATTCTATACCTAAAAGTAAAGACTTTTATCTGATAGAATGTTCTCAACAAATTATGCTTAACGAGGCAAAACGTCCCATTGAATTTGAAAATAAATGCAATGAGTGCGGTTCGTATATGGGCATTTATGGTAGTGTTCCTCTGTATATTGATGCCGATGTGTTTCAAAAACTGAAACCAAATACTTTTTACAGAAGCAATTTAGAGTTCGGATTTGATTTTGAACAAGACTATTGTTTATTTGCTTCCCAAGAAATAACAGAAAAGCTAATTGAACACAAACTAATAATAGAAAAGGATTTAATAGAAGTCTGTAGTATTTAATTATAAGTAATATAATTATTCTACAAAAAATAAATTATGGAAAAAAGAACACTATCAGTCGAAAGTTATGGTATTTATGTTGTTTGTATAGAAACTTTAAAGAGGTTTCTTACAAGTAAACAAATAAAGAGTAAAAATATCTTGAAAGTCTTTCAGGATAATTCTGAATTATATATAGAATCATTAAAGAAAGGGGTATGGATTCCTATTGTGCCCATCAATTCAATAGATTATGAAATTCTGATAGGTAGTGATGAAATTATAAAAGACCATTGGAATAAAGTTTTTACCTATGATGCTTTTAACCTAAATGTTGAAGATAATAACATTTGGATTGGTTCTTTAGGGAGTTTAGCAAATTTTAAAATAAGCCAATTTAAGAATCCAACATTAGAAAATTTATCTTATCAGACTTTAGATGGTGAAACATTATATAAAGGATTCAGAATAAAACTCGAAAAAGGCAAATATCGTGTGGCTATATCTGGTTATAAAAAAAGAATAATGCCCGACAATAGCACCATTTATGGTTATGGTTTTAACTTTGAACATACTGATGAGTTTACAAGTTATAACGATCCGCGTGAAGACGAACAATACAACTTTAATATAACAACGTTGAATTAAATTTTAGCAACAACAAAGTATTGTAAAACATTATAAGCAAATGAGTAACTTAGTATTAAACAAACAAGAATATAAAGAGATATTGTCCATTCTTGATACAACAATAGGCTATATAGATAAAATTGGATCTGGTTTCTATGGTAAAGAAGAGACAGCTTTAGCACTGTTATTGGGTTTTAGAGAGAATAAAACCCTAGACCAATTAGCACATATAAGATATATTCTTCAGATTGCAATGGAAAAACAATTATCAAACGAGGAATATGATGAAATAATAGAACAAGAAGAAAAAGTATGGAAACCGCCTTATAATAGTTCAAAAGAGGAATTGCTATTAATGTTAGAAAAGTAGTTTTACATTATTCCCAAGCTGTTATTTTTTTAGAAAAAATATATTCGGTAGCTTTGTACAATTACACTTAAAAATGATGGGGTTACATAATACTTTTATTTTGTGGGAAGTTAAAAAAGATGCTGCAAATAAATTATGAAACAAATTGAAGCAAAAGATTTTCTATTTTATTATAATCCGAATATTGAGGAACTTATAATTTCATCTGGTTTAAAATTTATAAAAAGAAATAATGATGAATTTAAGGTAGACTTAAATCCAAATGGTGAATCTGAACTTACAACTGTTGATTTTGTTAATTTAGATACCAATAAAAAACATTTAATATGTAGTATCGGTGAAAAATCTGTTCCAGCTACCATAAATACATATTTCCATATTAATATGTTGGGGTTTAAAGTTGTAATGGATAAATGGAAAAATATTAAAAGTAATAACGACCTTGATAAAATAGACTTATTTTTTACTGGCAACAAGTTTGAACATCTTTATATAAGTAAGGTGAAAAATTATAACGTTATTGATTCCATAAGGATATTTAACGAAGAGGAACAATACTTTGTTGTAAAAAACAAACCACAGTTTATAAAAGAAGTTATAAAAGAAATATCATTATGCGACGATTGTATTAAAATAGACACAGAAAGTAATAGCTTTAATTATAAATTAGATGTAAACAACAATGTTTTATCGTTTTTACACAGTGCTTTTAAACTAATAGAGTTGCCAAAATAATGTTTCGTTAAAAGAGAATTACCATAGAAAGCAGAACTCTATTTGCTACAAAATGGTGATTTTTACGCCTGTTTATATGGCTTTATATGGGTGTATTTTGTGCGTGATATGCTGAATTTTGCCTTCTTAATAGGAAGATGAAAAGCAACAATAAATTGTCTTTCGTTCGGTTTTAACACTATTATAAGGCGATATAAAAGTAGAATTACGCACTATTTTCAGCATATTCGTCTCAACTATATTTTTCTGGTAAAGGAAATATTTCTTCATTTTCAGGATAGTTTTCTATATTGCCAGATAGCCATAATTCAAAAGTCTGATAGTTGTCGAAGAAACCATAAATATATCCTTTCTTTAATAGAGCTAAATATTCATCGGTTGGTATTTTAATTAAGTTGCCATGTCGCATAACTTGCGACTGTTTAATAAAAAGTTCTTTATTATAGGATAGAAATACAGCCAAATCGGGAAAACTGATATTCTCTTTTTCTAAATCAATATATCCTATCAATTTCCATATCTTTTTTCTAACCGCTGTTTCTTTACATGCTTTATATGTTTTAAATCCAACACATAACAAATCATTTATATCTGTAATAGGCTTTTCGGCAATATAATCGAATATTCCAAAACTAAATTGTTCTATCCAGCATACATAAACATATTTCCCATTGGATAATGCTATTTCATAAACATTGCCATATTTATTTTTACCCATAACCTATTTATTATTTTTCGTTTGTGCCATTTTCCGTTTCTATTATTATCAATAAAGATAGTAGGAAAAAACTGCCTTGATTAGAACTACTTATTTTTAAGAACCTAATTCGATAAAGTCTTCAAAATAATCTTCGAACGACGAAAAAAGCTTTTCTGGTTTTCCAAGAATCATTTTTTCTGTACCATTATATGCCACGTTTACCCCATAAATAGTGCTATCGTCTAATTCTTCTTTTTCAGAAACCTTGTATAAAGTAAGATATTCGCCCACTTCGTAATTAAGTACAATAAAATTGTTTGAAAGATTTAGTTCATTTCTCATTTGCTTCGTAACTTCCACAACCGAATAACTAACACTATTTTCATCTTTTGCTATACCCAATATATTTACATCTCCAAAATTGCACATTCCACATTGAGATAAAAACATTTTGTATTGCTTGGGAAGTTTAATATTTAGTTCGTTTTCAACATTAAGAATTTGTTCGTTATCAGCCCCTAACCAATATTCAAACTCTTCATTTTGTTTTAATTTTGTTATATAGTTCATAAATATTTTATCAATGACGTGTAAGAATGCCCCCCAAAAAAGTAGTTGTTATTTGCAAATGTAAATAGCGTTTTATTGCATTAAATAGCAAGATTTATTTAAGCGTCCAATTCTCTAACGAAGAACAAAAATCATTAAAATTAGGAGCTATTTCTATTAATCCTTCTTCAATGGAATATTCATGGTAAAAAGCCTTAATTATTCCTGTTGAAATTTCTATCCAAACATCATTACCGCAGCCATCATCAGCAAAAGGAATATGAGTTTTTACAAAACATTCTAACTCCTTATCTTCTTCCAATAGAATCTTTCTATTAGTAATTATATCTTCGATTTTTAAAAAGAAACCTATTTCTATTTTATCCCAATCAGCTTTTTCAACAGAATAAAATAAGTGTCTAAACATCATGGCTTGCTTTGGAAAAAGAATACCATCGTAAGTCTGATAAAATTGAATAAAGCTATTTATTTTATCACCAGTAATCTCCAATAACTGCCTTATTTCCGACTCTGAAAGTAGAGATTTTCTACCTTCATACACTAACTTACTATCTGTAAATAGATTCATTTCTTATTTTTATTATTTATATACACCTTGCTTGTACATTGTAAAACCAAAAGTTTACAACTGCAAATATAGTTAGTTTGGCTGAAATATCATCATCTTATTTTTATAAAATCAGTTTTATATTGCACGTTGCCGATTTATTTATCTTTTAAGTAGTTATGCATAAAGCATAAAGAAATAAAAGCTAAACAAGAAACATATTTTATGATAATAAAAAAGATAATTAAATTCTTTCAAAAATATAATTACAAATTTAAAATTTATAATTATGTTTTTATGGTTTTATAATTATGTTTTTCAAACAACATTATAATTTACACTTAGGTTATATAAAACTTCAAATAAAATAACTATATTTGCAGCTACTTACTATAGTTTAACAACATAAAAAATGGCATATACACAAGAGAACTTTCAAGAATGGATATTCTTCATCTCTGATAAGATGGAATATTTTACTGACGAATTTGCAAAAGAACACAATCTGATACTCAATTATAGTATTAAGTCGTTAGATGATTTGGAAAAATGGATTCTTTCTAATTTCAGACATCATAACGATTTAATAGCAAAAAAAGAATTGTTAGACTATCTAACCATTTATATAGGAGAAACTTTCCGAAAACATATTGGCGGCAAATGGTTTATTGACTTAAAAAATAAGAAAAATGCATATTATAGTATGCCTGTTCTTACTGATGAAACTTATATAGGTGAGACATTTGTAGCACCAATGACCTTTGCAACTGCTTGTATTAGTAGGAATAAAGGAAATTACATCAGTACCATTCTTTTGAATTGTATGGAGGATATGGGAATTCAGTTGGATTCTAAGGTTTAACAACGTATAGTAATTCAAATTTTTTAATTATAAGAATGAAAGAAAGGAATTAGTATATATTATTGTTACATAGAATTTTAAAGAACTTTGTGAAGCTGCTAATTAAAAAAGAAAGAACCTTATAGAAGAAGATTCTTCTATTTACACAAACATCTAAAAAATTAAACACGAAAAAGTATTTTTACAAGATTGCAATTACATTCATTGCTAACTATTTTCCACACGTTTCTTTCACAAAAAAGTTATGATAGGTCGAAAAACCATTCAAGAAAAGTGTTGAAATTGGGCCATTGTGGCTTTAATTTTCCCTGCTGAAAGTCGTTGTAAACCTTTCCAAGTGTAAGTTCTAATACTTCGCCTGTTTGCCTATTATAGAAAAATCCACCCTCTCCTTCAAAACTATCGAGTGGAATATACTCTTCTGGCAAGTTGAAAACAGACCTCATACTCTCCATTTGTTCATAATAAATTGAGTTTATTGCAAACCAACAAACGTTATATAACTCTGCACGATTGCCAGAAAATGTTGTTTGATTTGTATAAAGATTAAACTGAGCAAAGGGAGTTTCAAGGTTAATCCCTAAGTCTGACATTACTTTTTTATAGGTTTCGTCTTCTGTATCATCGTACATTCCATTTTCTATCAAGTAGTTTTTTACTTTCTCCGACAACATAAATATGGTTTTATATAAGTTTATTTTCTATTTTTCGTTCTATTTTTAGTTTAAGCAAACTGCATTATCGTTTGTTTCAACGCTCTATTTCATCAACATCAAAATTGTTTTCATTTCGCTATTCATTGCTAACTATTTATAAACCTCTGCAAAACTGTAAACTTCGGGTATTATGGCCTTACTATTGTTACAGCCTGCAATTAGTAAAACTAATATAAGCGAGGCAAAATCATAGAATTGCGTTTAATGTTCATACGCATAATGTTTGTTAAGCGAGCACAAAAATAGTAATTTTTCCCATTTTCTGCAAAACAATTCCTATCTTTGTTGCGATAGATTATTAAAAGAAAACATATTTTATAGCCGTTTAAATTTAACAAATAAGATGAAAAGATACATTATTCTTTTTTTAGTTATAACATTCATATTTCCGTGTACTGCACAAAATTTAAACAATATGAAAAAACCAGAGAAGTTTAATTACAAATATTATAAAAGTAAACTTTCTCCGAATACAAGTTATAAAGAATATACAGAGGAAGATGGAACTATTGTTTGTGTTAGTTTTGAAAAAGACGTTAATTGGATTGTTACTATAAAGCCATTAACCTTTAAGAAAAACGCCAAAATGTATTATAAAAATGGCTTTTTAGACACCGAAGGTGATTGGTTTTATTGCTCAAATATTAGAATTGGTATTTGGCGTGAGTACGATAAAAAGGGTAAACTGATAAAAGAAAAAGACGAAGACCAGAAATTTGAAAACTTAAAAATAAAACCTAAAGAGTTGCTTCTTTGGTTAGAAAAAGAAGGTTGGATAGATTTAACAACAGGAAAAGGACAACAAACAAGTGTTTCTAGTGGACCTTTCAGAATTTCCTTTGTGCCTCGTAATAACAAAAATGCCAAATGGTTTATAGAACGTAAAACTATTTTTGGTTCAGAAGATATTGTTATAGATGCAGAAACTGGAGAAGTAATTTCGCGTGAGAATATATACAACAGAGAATAAGTTAGGATTAAAGCAAAAACTGCCATTTCTCCCTATTATAGTTTCGCAGTAATAGGGAAAAATGGCGAGTATTTTTTTCTAACTATATTTTTCTGGTAAAGGAAAAATTTCTTCATTGGCAGGATAATTATCTAAATTCTTTGTTAGCCATAATTCAAAAATATTTGGTTTATCAAAGAATCCTGCAATATATCCTTTTTTTAAAAGACTAATATAGTAATCTGTGGGAGCATAATAAGAATTTCCATTTCTCATTATTCTCGATTGCTCTATAAAATGTTCTTTGTTATTTGACATAAATATTGCCAAATCGGGAAATTCTATATTTTCTTTTTCCAAATCGATATGCCCAATTAGCTGCCATATTTTTTTTCTAATTGCGGTTTCTTTGCCCGATATGTATATTTTAAAACCAACAGATAAAAGACTATCTAAGTTGTCTACTGGTTTTTCTGAATGGTAATTAAATACTCCAAAGCTGAATTGTTTTATCCAACAAATATAAGTATATTTTCCGTTAGGCAACTTTATTTCGTAAACATTGCCATATTTATTTTTTCCTTTTTTCTCCAAGCTGATAATTTCTTTATTGTTTCGCTTCGCTCTGCAAATAAATACATTTGCAAAAGGTGCTGTTTATCACCAATGCAAATATAATAAAAAATGGGAGAAATATAATTATAAAATAGAAAAATTATAATTATAAATTTTTGTTTTATAATTACAATTTAGTTGGAACATTATTACGGCTGTAAAAGCGTAAAGTAGACTATGTAGGAACAATAATAAAATGGCTGTATTTAAAGAATGTATGATGGTTAAACCATTTCTGCGGATTATAAAATTACTACCACGAAATTCGTTCTACGAATAAAGATTGTTGGCTTTTCCAAAAAGAGTCTTCACGTATGTCAATTCCTAATTTAACACAATAGGAAATAAGAATTTCTTTATTTAATCGTTGTTTTATTATTTTTCTTTCATAAAACTCTTTTTCCTCAAAAGGTTGTATTTCTCCTTCACAATAAAATTTCCATTTAGGATCTTTCATCGCATAAACAGTTCGCAACATTTTTCCATTTTCTATACAGCTAAATTCATTTAATGCGTCGGGAATATTGTTTGCGCTTATTCTAAAACTATATGCTTTTAATTTTAAGTCGTTTGTAAGTACATAAATCAACGAACTTAAACCATCAGAATAGTTTGAGAACATTATACATTTGTTTTTACACAACTTCGGGGTAAAAAAGTACAGCTTTTCAAAATGTGCACCGCCTTTAGGTGGACATAAGTCGTAGAGATTAAACTGAAATGGAGAATCTATTATTCTGTACTTATCATCACTTCCCCACTTTTCCAGAATACACTTCTTTATTTGCTCTAAAGATGTATCAAGATATGTAAAAGTGAAATATATAAATCTATCTATTTGCATGGCTTTCTTTGCTATTACCTTCTTTTTCAAAGCATTTTTCACTCTTTCTACTAAGCCTCATAATGAAAACTGTGGAAACAAGCATATTAAATATGGTTCTATAAAAGGACGAAACTGCGTAACAGTGAAATTAAAAACTATTTATTTCCTTTATATCACACCATTTATTGCAACCGAATACTATCGTGCTGTTTCTTTTTCGCTTCTTTTTGTGCGTTTAAACGAACGGTAGTCATCGAGTTCTATTTCTATTTCTGGTTCAACAAGAGCACCTTTATGTGGCAATCTAAACTTCATATACTTAATGTTTAGTCCACGTTCTATCCATTGATTTTCGTAATAAGTGTGTATTCCAAGTATTTCTTTTGTTTCTCCATCAATATTGTCCGCTTGTGCACCATTTGTTTCATTGCCATACAAATCTTCGGTACGAAAAAGCAAAGGCAAATTGTTTTTTTCAACAACATAAGTGGTATAAGTAAAAAGAAAGTTAGAGTCGGTTTTAAGATGCACTACTCCTTCGTTTTCCAAAAAGAAACTTATCTCTATTTTATCCCAATCACCTTTTGCAACAGAATAAAATTTATTTCTAAACATCATGGCTTGCTTTGGAAAAAGAATACCATCGTAAGTTTGATAAAATTGAATAAAGCTATTTATTTTATCACCAGTAATCCCCAATAACTGCCTAATATCCAATGCAGAAAGTTGAGATGTTCTACCATCATACATTAACTTACTATCTGTAAATAAATTCATTTCTTATGTTGATTTTTTATACAAACATAGTTTGTGCATTTTAAAACTAAAGTTCACAACTGCAAATATAGTTAGTTTGGCTGAAAAATCATCACCTTAATTTAATAAAATCAATTTTATATTGAACGTTGCTGGATTATCTATATTTAAGTAGTTATACATAAAGCATAAAGAAATAAAAGTTAAACAATCGACTTATTTTCTAATAATAAGAAGAGATAATTAAATTCTTTCAGGAATAAAATTACAAATTCGAAAGTCGTAATTATATTTTCCAAACAATATCATGATGTAACATACGTTATATAAATGAATAGTAAGACAAAATACAGAATAGTAAGACAAAATACATTCAACTATCATACGACAGAAAAAGTGAACTTTTAGTTATGAAAACAATAATAAATTCTTTGATTGAACTGGCTAATATTTCCGACAATAAAAATAGATCAGAACTATATAAAGAAATGTCTCAGAAGCTTAGAAATGCAACAGAAGCGAAACAATATCAGCTGATGAAACTTCTTTATTCTAATCTATGTGGGATATTGGCACGTTCGGAAATGAAAAGAAATGAATATGATAAACTAAAACAGCTTTTAGAACATTGTCAGAATATATACCCATCAAACTAAGAATCGTAAAATACTGACTATGAAAAAGATATTCAATATAAAGATAACAATTTGGTCGAAGTGGAAAATTATGCTAATTTTCATTATCGCCTCAGGATTATGCACTTACGCATATAATTTTGTTTTTCCAGGTAGACCTAATTCATACCATATTGTGAAAGTACTTGGAGGACTAATAGTGTTTTCCATTATATTTATATACAAAATGCTTCTTTATTCTGTAAGAATTGAAATTGATGATGATGATATCTCTTTTTACAAAAAAGACGTATTGGTTTATAAAAACTCAAAAGGTAAACTATACAATTTGAGAATCTTAAAAAATACGAGAAACGATATTGTAGAATTAAAAATATGTTTTGAAGATAGAGATTTAATTTTGTATTCTCCCATAAAATTAAAGTATAAAGCTCAAAAAAATGACAATATAGAAGATGTATTTCATTATCTTGTTAAGAGCTATAATTTAAAACGGAAAATAGTTTACGGCAGAGTACTCGGATTTGGAAAGAAATATGAAAATAAACTTATTAACGAATACTGGAATAAGAAATATATAACATCTGATAACTAAAGAAAAAATGATGAGACACTAAATAAAATAACTATATTTACAGTTGTGCACTTTTGTTTGACAACGTACAGCTTTGCAGTGTTACTGACGTATGCAGCAGTGTTTCTGCAGTACTATTACGAAATGATTTAGTGCGTTGTGTCGATTCATTCGTTCAGTGTTGTCCGCCTTAAACATATGGATGTTCTTGTCCGATCTTATCTTTTTACGATGCCATTTACCTTGGCAGGTTTATTAGTTTCTAATTAAGGTTATCTCATGGCTATTAGTTCATACTTGTAGAGATATACTTATAATTTAAAAGTTCTTTCTTATTGATAATAGTAATCTCATTGAACGCAACCTCACCATTTCTTAAAGTTGGTCTCAAATAATGAACCACGAATTTTGTGTCCTCACATTTTATAATCATATCTTCCTTATTATAATAATAACCAATGATTGATTTAACATAAAATAGAGGGTGATATGTATCATTTGGGATAGCCGATCCATTGCCTAAATATTCTGATTTATTATAAACAAAAGAAAAATCCATTATGCTCACATATTTTCCATTTACTTTCTTTTTATAAGTCAAACATTCTGTTCTCAAATCAAATGGCAATATGTGATAATTAATAAAACTTTTGCCGATATAATAATTTCTATAATCGACCCATATGAAAATAAGAAATAAGACTATGCCTATTATGCAAATACTCTTCTTCATTTTTTTGTTGTTAATACAGGTTTGAAATAGTATGTTACTTGTACGTTGTCAAACAAAAGTGCACAATATAGATGATAGCTAAATAATTCACTCTTTTTTCAGATAAACAACCCTGTTGGGAATAAAAACAGTTGCTTTATCTCCAATGGTTTCAAATACCCATAAACCTTGCCAATGTTTATCTTTCCAACAATGTTTTTTGAGTTTTCTAAATAAGGATTGTACCTCTTTCTTAAACTCAGGAAACTCATTACCAGCAAAATAGACAAGACGTCCTGCTACATAAATATTTTCATCTCTGATTTTTGAAGGAGAATATTCTATAACAGGACTGATATATGTACTCACGAATCTATCCTCATCTTCTATTATATGCTTTTTTACTTTATCCGATGTTATCAATAACCTCTTATTCAGAGGTGGTATAAAATCAGATATTTTTTCAATAGAATATTCAACGACATTCGTAGTATTTCCCAAATTTTCCCTTACACAAAGAGATTCAAAGCTGTCTAAGAGTTCATTTCTTATAATTCGCTCTCCTTCTTCATCTGCAAAATAATTAAATTGTATTGAGCTCATAATTAACTGCAACTGCTTATTATTTATTTACGTTGTCAAATAAAAGTGCATACTGCAAATTTAGTTATTTATTCTGATATTTCAATACAACTATCCTTATTGATTTGGAACACAGCAACCTCATCACCACTTGCCGCCCAAGTACCAAATAATTGGGACTGCAGACTCTGTTGAGGCGAAGAGGCCATGCAAGACAGCATAATAAAAGCTGCTATTGAAATAAAACATTTAATTTTCATGTTTTCAGATTCTGCTTTAGCATTCACTCCACCACATAATGCAGATTATACCTGCACAAACTGCGCCAATGAAAAATATAGAAGAGATAACATGCCAAACTGTATTATTCTTATGACTTTCAAATTTATGAAAATAGCCTATATACTCGTCATCTTTTTGACCCATGAAGTGAGTAAACAATAAGGAGAGACCACAAGCGATTATAAGAAATATATGGAAATGGGAATTCTGAATAGGAAGTATTCTAAGTTTCTTGAAAACTGAAAGAATAAGCATTTCATAAGGAACAAACATAGAAGCTAATGTTCCTTCTGCACGTGCAATACCTATTCCTATATTTATATCATAAAAAACGACTTCCAACGTTTTATACAAATTTCTTATATAGTGCTCCAGCGTTGGATTATTTTTCTGGATATAGCCGAATGGATTCCAAAAATATAGTCGTTTGCATACACGATTGATAAAAGGTTCAAGTATTCGCATCGGGATGCGATAACTCAATCTTTCTGAACGATATAGAGTATATAGTAGCCTTATTACAAACAGTTTCATACCTGATAAACGTAATCTTATAAATAGTCGTTCCTTAAAAACTA
>NZ_BAKF01000020.1 GCF_000614025.1 Prevotella aurantiaca JCM 15754 | reverse complement strand
GTTTTTAAGGGACGACTAATTAACAAGTTCTTTCGCCAAACTAAAGTTTTGTTATTACTTTTTAATGTCATTATTCTCCAATAGTAAACTTACCCAAATCTTAAAATCTGGTGTAGATAAATGGCTGTACACTATCTTGACTTAAATTGATAACAAGCTGTAAAACAAGTAAAAATATTCCCAACTTAGTCAACCATGGCAATGAGATAAACTTTTGTTGTAGCCATCTATAATCGCTTTGTCGAATAGAATGAAGTTCAAGACCAACCGCTAACAGCATTATCCAAAGTAGACGTGCATTAATGAAATTCTGTATATCGACGAAATGTAAGTCTGTGGTTATCTTACCAATAATACTAAATGCTGTATTAAGGTCGTGGGAACGAAAGAATATCCACGCAACAGATATATACGTAAAAGTCATTATCCAGCAAATAGTTTTCAAATAAATCGTATTCTGAACCTTGCCAAAACCTCTATTACGAGCAAACTTGTGAATTGTTAAACCAACGCCATGTAACAATCCCCACAGCACAAACATACCTGATGCCCCATGCCATAATCCCGCTACTATCATTGTAATGAAAGTGTTTCTGTACGTTTTCAGTTCGCCTTTCCTATTTCCCCCCATTGGAATATAGATATAATCACGGAACCATTGCGAAAGCGTAATGTGCCAACGATGCCAAAACTCTGTCAAGTTTAGACTCTGATATGGCGAATTAAAGTTATTAGGCAGTCGGAATCCCATAAGTGCTGCAATTCCAATAGCCATATCACTGTAGCCAGAAAAGTCACAATATATTTGCAACGTAAATCCTAAGACACCCATTAAGTTTTCAAATCCAGTGTAGGCCAAAGGATCAGCAAATATCCAATTATTATATTGTGCCAAGTAATCGGCTACTAATGCCTTTTTCAACAAACCACAAATTATAAGCCATAGTCCCAAATTTATAAGATGCTTATCGTTAAGACGCGGTGTATTTATCTGCGGAATTAAGACCTTAGCACGTGTAATAGGTCCTGCAATCAATAAAGGGAAGAACGTAAGATAAAAACTATATTCTAACAAATCGGTCGTTTTAGGAAATCGTTCTTTGTACACATCTATTGTGTAACTAATGGCTTGAAAGGTATAAAACGATATACCTATGGGCAATATTAGTTGTAAGGGAGCAAAATTACTCTGTAGTAAATGATTTAAAATATCAAGGGTGAAGTTGGTGTACTTATAGTAAAGTAACGGAAGAAGTTCTATTAAAATAACAATAAAAACCCCTACTCTACGCGGTTTACCACGTCGTAAGCGCATCATTTTCTTCGTTAAGAACCACGAAAGCAATGTTGTTATAGGCAGCAAGACCATTAAAGCGCCATTTGCCTTATAGGCAAAAAACATTCCAAATAGTACAACATAAGCTTTCATCCATGTTTTTCTGCTGCCATTTATATAAATATAGCCAGCAAAAAACAGAAGAAAAGCAATCATAAACGATAGTGTACAGAACGACCAATCCTTATTGGGAGTTGCCAAAAAGGAAAAAAATGCGCCTATTGTCTGCTTTAAATCTATCATCTATCGTACTAAAATCCTTTGAAAGAAGGTTGTAAGAGTTTTGTATTTGTTGCTTTATGATGGTGTAGAGGATCTTTCAGTACTACAGGATAAGTTGCTTTCGAACTTCTCATAAAGGCAGCAACATTGTTCAACCATAATGCTGCAGCCTCCCAAGTAGGATGATAATGATCGGAACCACGTTTCAATTTCAGTCCTCTACTATCAAAGAAACAGCCTTGTTTCGTATGTTTCTTCATCAAATCGATAATTCCTGTATCGCCATTCCAGCTCGCAGGACCTATCCAAACATAGGGAAAGTTGGCCAACTTGGCTACTATCGTCTTTATATGAGTCTCTCTTAAATCTAAGTCGTTAACGAATAGTTCGTTACTACCCAAGCAAAGTAATATGTAAGTAGGCTTATACTCCTTAATAAAATGCTCTATTGTTTTCGAATTTGCCCACTTTTCGGTGGTAGAACCATACCAAATAACAGTATAAAGCTTATGATGGTTCTCTTCAGCATAGTCGCCGAGTCGTCGAGACAAGCCTTCTACCATCGAATCTCCTATGAATAAAAACGTTTGTTTGCTCCTATATTGTTTCTTTTTCTTGTGTTTTGGTGCAATTTCAGAGTCGTTTTTATCAGCTTTTCGCAGTTGCGCAAGACTAATTTTCTTTATCGTAAATTTGCCAAAAGATATTTCTCCTGGCACAATAGCATAACCAACAACGATTGCCAGCACAGCAACCAATAATAAGAATATCTTGCTTTGCTCGCGCACGTTGCTTATAAATTCAGTTCAACCTCTACTGGGCAATGATCGCTACCATACACTTCGGTATGTATTTTAGCTTCGACAAGTTGCTCACGTAATCGATTTGACAACAAGAAATAGTCGATACGCCAGCCTGCATTCTTCTCTCTTGCTTTGAAACGATACGACCACCACGAATAAGTTACCTGCTCTGGATAAAGTGTTCGGAAGCTGTCAATAAATCCATTTCCAAGAAATTGCGTCATTTTTGCTCTTTCTTCATCAGAGAATCCTGCATTTTTTCGATTGGTCTTAGGGTTCTTTAAGTCTATTTCCTCATGTGCAACATTCAAGTCGCCACACACAATAACAGGTTTCTTCTCATCCAATTGCTTGATATAGGCCTGGAAATCGTCTTCCCATTGCATTCTGTAACCTAATCGTTTCAAGCCATCTTGCGAGTTTGGCGTATAACATGTAACAAGATAGAAGTTCTCCATTTCGAGCGTAATTACTCTTCCTTCATGGTCGTGTTCATCTATACCCAATCCATAAGAAACATTTAAAGGCTTGTGTTTTGTAAAGATTGCTGTTCCCGAATAACCTTTCTTGTCAGCATAATTCCAATACGACTCATAACCATCGAATGCTATATCAAGTTGTCCTTCCTGCATCTTTGTTTCCTGCAAGCAGAAAAAATCCGCATTCATTTCGGCAAAACTTTCTTTAAAGCCCTTTGTAACACAAGCCCGAAGACCATTTACATTCCATGAGATAAACTTCATATTATCTTGTTTCCTTTCTTTTAAATCTATTTAACTTTGGGTGCCTCAAGCAATTATTGTTTTATATTCGCATCTTATCAGAGTGCACGAGGTCCATAAACTCCTCGCGTGTTTTCGCTTGATTAAATGCTCCACTGAATGCACTCGTTGTTGTTATAGAGTTTTGTTTCTCTATTCCACGCATCTGCATGCACATGTGCTTCGCCTCAATTACTACCATTGTACCAAGCGGTTGCAGAGTATCTTGAATACAATCCTTTATCTGTTGTGTCAATCTTTCCTGTACTTGGAGACGATGACTGAATATATCTACCACGCGTGCTATCTTGCTTAAGCCTGTTATATGGCCATTAGGAATGTATGCAACGTGCGCTTTTCCGTAGAAAGGGAGCATGTGATGCTCGCACATAGAAAAGAAATCAATGTCTTTTACTATTACCATCTGATTGTATTTCTCTGCAAAAAGTGCATCAGTAAGCACCTTATGAGGGTCTTGAGTATAGCCACGTGTTAACACTTGCATTGCTTTTGCCACACGCGTAGGTGTCTTTTCCAAGCCTTCTCTATCTGGATCCTCACCTAAAAGTTGCAATACATGTCGGTAATGTCCTGCTAAGTCGTCTAGGCCTTCACGAAATTCTATATTTGACTTCATTATTATTCTTGATAAATCGTATAATATTATCTTATAAAAATATGTTGTTCTACTATTCAGAGAACTTTATTTTGCTATTAAAATAGGAGTATCTTGTAGTTTAATCAGTTCACTTCGCAATTAAATCCAGGACACTCACACCTTTAAACAGATTTATTTTATTATCTGAAATGGCTTCCTCAATTGATTTAAAAGTTTTAATCTAATTTTAAATTAAAGCCATTTAGTAATCCATTACATCAGGCTCATTACCAACCACTTTAGATGTTTCTATTGTTACCATAGTTCTAATTACGTTGGCATGGGTAAACCCTTCTTTCTTCAATTTCCTCATAATCTTACGTGCTTCTTCGTAACTTACATAGTTTCCGACCTGGCACATCCAACGAGGAGAATAGAAGTGAACGTATATTGGTTCGGTTTGTAATATCTGTTTAGCCTTCTGTCCCCATCTTTCAGCTTCCTTTCGGGCTTCTCTTGTATTGCCTCCAGAATAGGCTAACACACGAAATCCCCTCACTCTTCTTACGCCTTTCAGCACACGTTTAGTTACTGTTTGTTTAACTATTGTACCATCTACAGGGTCTATAATAGGACGTCTTACCTTCTTGCGCACAAGTTTTGTACGCTGATTAGTAGATGTACTTGCTGTCGGTGGGGGTGTTGGCGCTTCGATACGAGGCTCTATTCGTGGGGTAACAGGTGAAGGAACAGTTAGTTTATTCACTGGCGACTGTACCTGAGCTTGCTGTTTTTTCTTATTTGCTTTAGTATTTTTCTTTCCGTTCACCAACGCGTCTATATCCTCACTCTGCGTTACAGTGACAGTACCTTGTGCACCAACAGCTAAACAGCTAAGGAGTGCGACGACCAATATGGCAAGGAATTTCTTCATTTCTTTTGCTTTTATAAAGTCCCCAAGAGCCGCTAATTCTTACGATTAGCGGCTCATAGGACTTTTTGTTTACTTGTTTTTACTTCTTCCAAGCATCAATAATACCCTTGAAATCGTCAGCTTTCAAAGAAGCTCCTCCTATCAAACCACCATCAATATTTGGTTTTGAGAATAGTTCTGGTGCGTTGCTTGCCTTGCAGCTGCCACCATATAAGATGCTTGTTTCGCTTGCAACGTCTTTGCCATACTTCTCTGCTACGATTGAACGAATGTATGCGAGCATCTCTTCAGCTTGGTCAGATGTTGCAGTTTTTCCTGTTCCGATAGCCCAAATTGGCTCGTAAGCAAGAATAATGTTCTTCCAAGCCTCTTCGCTGAGGTGGAAAACAGAACCTTCGAGTTCAGCCTTCACCACTTCGTTTTGCTTATTTGCTTCGCGTTCTTCTAATGTTTCGCCGCAGCAGAAGATAACTTTCAAGCCGTTTGCAAGTGCCATTTCTACCTTTTCCTTTAAGATTTCGGTTGTTTCTCCGTAGTATTGACGGCGCTCAGAGTGGCCGAGAATAACATATTCTGCACCTGTACTCTTAACCATTGCAGCAGAAACCTCACCAGTGTAGGCTCCTTTTTCCTTGTTAGCACTGTCTTCTGCGCCAAGCTTTACCAAGTCCTTATCCAACACATTAGCTACACTTGCCAAGTGTATAAAAGGAGTGCAGATTACAACATCGCAGTTAGGTTTGTCTGCCTTTAAAGCGTTATTGATTTCTGTTGCCAATGCAATACCTTCTTGCAGGGTCTCGTTCATCTTCCAGTTACCTGCTACAATTTTCTTTCTCATATGTCTTTTACGTTTTAAAAGTTGATACAGTTTTCGTTTCTGTTCGTTATTAAGAAGCCATTGTTCTTTTTCTTTAATCCACTCTTCTCGTTTCTTTACCCACTTAGTCCAAGCCCAAAAGCGGTCGGCAATAATGAGTAAGATAAGCGGTAACAAGTAGCATAGCACCATTGTAAGTATCTTTTTCCACGTACTACTCTCTGGTTCGTGCCCTATTGTAAGCAGCGACAGGGGTGCATTCAATTCCTCTACCTTTGGAATATCGTTATGATTCCACTTGTTTATAATTGTTCCTTTGTACAGCAACAAGAGTCCAGGGTTACTTCTTATTACAGTTTTCAGCGTTGTACCATCGGTTGTGTAGAACGGATATTCCGCTCCTGTGATGTCACGCCAATGCTTTATGCCCTTTTCCGTACTTGCTGTAAGTCCATAGAAGGCGTATCCGTTTTCCTTTGCATACTCGTATATGCTTTCAATATCACCAAAATTCCTGTCTTGTGCTACTTCGAGCAAAGGTGAAATCAGTAAGAATGTATAGCCATCTTTGTTTAATATCTGTTCGGTAAGGTCCTCATCGGTCTTCGAGTTGGTTATAGAGAAGTCGTGAATAGGTGGCTCATAGCCTTGTTCTACTACTTCTTGCTTAGTATCTACAAACACCCATGTGCTGTCATCGTACGGATAATTGTTTTCGTCGAACTCTTTCTGAACGCCGTCTTTGGTGCATATAAAGGTGGTTTTATACTTTGTTTGCTTTGCTCCTTTGGGTATTTGCATTCCTTTCCATATATTTTGTCCGATGTAATATGGGCGGAAATCGAACAGCGGTAAGTGGTAAAGACTCAGCAACGACACTACAATAATGAACGCCATAGTGAAGTAGGTAGCTATCCATTGGTTAGTTTTTGAGATAAACCGCACTTGATAAAGTGGCCATCGCATAACAACCACGACTGCTGCAAGTAGCACCAAGTTTTTGATAAATGTCTGACTGTTTGTCAAATGTATCGCATCGCCAAAACAACCGCAGTCTTGTATAGGATTACTAATTGTGAGCCAAAGCGTTACGATGGTCATTCCAAGCATCAGCACGAACGACAACTTACTTACTAAATGGCGACGAATAGCCAGCAACAACAAGATACCCAGCGTAAACTCTATACCTGAAAGCGAGATAGATAGAATGAGTTGTACCCATTCAGGCACCTTTCCCGCCATGCCCAAGGCTGTAAGATAGTCGCCTATTTTGTATTGCGAACCGAGAGGGTCTATGGCTTTTACGAAACCAGAGAAGATGAACGTTGCAGCAAGCAACAAGCGGCAGATGTTTACTAAAAACGATTTCAGCTTACTCATTATGCAATTTTATTGCTCCAAATACAGCGTAAACGATGATATCCATGTAGTTAGCATCAATGCCTTCGCTCACCAATGTTTGTCCGCATAGGTTTTCTATTTCCTTTACACGCTCTATTTTGGTAAGAATAAAGTCCGTGTAGCTGCTCACACGCATATCGCGCCATGCTTCACCATAGTCGTGATTCTTCTTCAACATCAACTCGTATGTCGCTTTTGCATGCTTCTCGTAGAGTGCCATTGCCTCTTCGGGCGTTATGTCCACAGTGTCTACAAACGGACGTTCAAGCTGTATAAGTCCTATGACTCCATAGTTGATAAGAGCTATAAACTCTTGTCGAACACTCTCTCCAACACGATTTTCGCCCGTTATTTCTATCGAACGAATACGCTTTGCCTTGATAAAAAGCTGGTCGGTAAGCGACGATGGGCGCAGTATACGCCACGAAGCACCATAGTCGTGCAACTTCTTTGAGAAGAGCGACTGGCATTCGATTAGAATTTCCTTAAACTCCTGTTCGGTCTTTTTTATCTGTTCTGACATAGTGGATTTCTTATTTACAATGCAAAAATACTGAAAATATACGAACTGGCAAAATCATTCTTATAATAATATATAAGCAACCAATATCCCTTCTTTACACTGCAACATAATTTAAAGCTAATGAAGATAAATTCAAAGTAGCATACAAGGGTTGTTAACGAGCTGATAGATTGTTCTAAATTTCGGTATTCAATAAGTCGATTTATATGGTTTTGTTGGGTATAGGTATAGCTACAAGAGAACGCTCTATAATATACTGATTATCAATTGTTTAAAAACCGAGTTGCAATATAGCTTGTTTTGCAACGCAAAAGTGCTTGTTTTAGCGTGCAATAGTGCCTGTTTTGCAACGTAAAACAAGCACTATTACATTTCAATTGTACTTCTCTTGATTTTCGATAGTATTTTTTCGGTTTATCGACAGTTGCGAATTGGTCTATTTTTCCTATATTTTTCGTGGCGTAAAATAAGAACGTCGGCACTACGATTAAGACCTTTTTATTGGGCGGTCTTAAGTCGTAGTACCGACGTTTCTATTGTTTTAAAGTATCGTAAATATTAGTCTTTCACAGCCTTCTGCTTCTTCCACTCTATAAAGAGGGCCGCACAAATAGCGAGAAGAAGGGCTACAAGTGCCACGTAGGCAATGGTTTCGGTGGTGCTAATGCTCGATGGGTGGAAGTCTAACACTACTTCGTGCTTACCAGCTTTCACATTTAGGGCACGCAAAATATAGTTTACGCGGCCAAGTTCGGCAGCCTGTCCATCAATGGTAGCGGTCCAACCAGGATAGTAAATCTCTGAGAATACAACCACTCCGCCCTTTGCTGAGTTTATTGTATAGGTTAAACTATTGGGTTCATACTTAGTTAGTACGACACTTGCAGTAGAGTCGTTGGCTGCAGTTTGACCGAGTACAGCTTCAAACTTCTTGTCGGCTACGGCTTCGTGACTAACGTCTATCTTGCCTACTTCGGCGTATTCAGCATTTGCATCGGCTACGTAGGTAAGCTTATCTACGAACCAACCATTGCCTTGCGCATACGGATTCTGAATAGAAGTGGTAGCATTGCCCTGCAAAGGAACAACAAAGTACTTGGCATTGAGCATATTCAGCACTGGGAAAAGCTTTCTTCCATCTACTTCAGACATTTCTCCTCCCTTGCTTACAATGGCTTGCATGCCTGCTTGCATCTCTGGTGCGATGTACTTATCAATCATTTCTTGATAGCGACGGAGCTTGGCTGGATGATAGCCACCAATGCTCTTATGGAAGTAAGATGTAGTATTTTCGTTGAAAGCGCCCGACGAGAAGTTCAGCACACGATATGATAAAGACTTGTCTTTCAATATTTCTATATCAGTTGCAGTTGCTTCTTGTGGTGTGTCGCGCTCGCTCTTAGGAACAAACATCTCGTCGTTTAAGTAGCGTTTGTCTACTTGCCAAAGGTCTATCAAACAGAGAGCTGAGATTCCAACAATAAGATAGATGGCCTTAATCTTCTGTGCTTTAAAGAGCAAAAGCATGGCAACACCAATGATTATAACGATGATTGAACGCCAAGCATCAGCACTTACCATTGCAGCACGCATAGTTGTAATGCTCGAAAGCATCATATTCTGAACGTCAGGTGTCATTCCTTGAATGCCTGAAAGCATCTGACGCTCTTGCTCTGATATGAAAGGTCCCATCATACTTGGCATCAATGCCATTACGAGAGCGACTCCTGCGGTAAGCGCAAGACTGGTATAAACGAACTTCATGTTCTTTGTCAGCACCGTCGGTTCGTCCACAATGCGCTTCAATGCAAGGGCTGCGAGCAATGGAATTGTAAACTCTGCTATTACCAATATGCTGGCTACGGTGCGGAATTTAGCATACATCGGCACATAGTCAAGGAAGAAATTGGTGAAGCCCATGAAGTTATGTCCCCACGAAAGCAGTACGGAAAGAATGGTTGCTGCCAACAATGCCCACTTCAACGGAGTCTTAACAATGAACAAACCCAGCACAAAGAGGAAGAGAACGAAGGCTCCTACATATACAGGACCGCTCGTACCTGGCTGTGTTCCGAAGTATTGAGGTACAGCTTCGTATAGTTGCGGTAACATATTTTGTACTTCGGGATTGGCTTTTGCCATTGCTGTTGAATTCTGACTCAACGGAACACTTGCGCCGCCCTTGGCATCTGGCACAAGCAGCGTCAGGGTTTCGTCTACTCCATAGCTCCATTGTGTAATGTAATCACGGTCGAGTCCCGAACTGGTTTGGTTGGCACTATTAGCTTTTGTCAGTTCGCTCTTGCCGCGCATACTTTCTTTTTGGTATTCCCAAGTATGGTATAGGTTCGAAATATTGATGGTTATACCTATCAATCCAGCTGCTATGAGTACGCCAGAAGCCTTCAGGAAGTGTTGCAAACGCTTTTCGCGAATGGCTTGTACAAGATAGGCTATTACCATAAACAACACTATGAAGAGGTAATAGTAGGTCATTTGCACGTGATTGGCCTTTACTTCGAAGGCTGTAAACACAGCTGTTACGATGAAACCCCACAGATATTTGCCTCGATAAGCCAAGACTACACCTCCTATCATCGGCGGGAGATAAGCTAAAGCCATTACCTTCCAAAGGTGGCCTGCAGCGATAATAATAAGGAAATAGGAAGAAAATGCCCACAGAATACTGCCTAAGGCTGCCAACGATTGGCGGAAATTAAACGCACGAAGCAGGATATAGAAGCCCAAGAGATAGGCAAAGAGGAACCAAACATAGTCGGGTAACCAAAGATGATAGGCTGCCATAACTGCCGAAAGTCCATCGGTGGAACTGTACGCAGGCGATATTTGGTAGGTCGGCATACCGCTGAAAAGCGAGTTTGTCCATCGTGTTACCTCGCCAGTACGTTGTTCGTACTCGGTAAGTTCCTGTCCCATGCCCACGCCTGCTTGCGAATCGTGGCGGAAAAGTATCTTTCCTTGCGATACAGGCACTAAAAAATAAGCAAAAGAGATTACTGCAAAGAGTGCGATAACAATCGCATCGGGCAGACATTTCTTCAAAGTATTCATATCAATTTCTATTTAATTCTTACGTGATATGCGTGCAAAGATACAAAAAACTCATTACTTACAACTGCCTGCTACTAACTTTTTAGTACCTTTGCAGTATGAAAATAGGAATTATTGTGGCAATGGACAAGGAGTTTACACAGCTCAAGTCTATTCTCGAACATACGGAAACGGTGTGTCGCAACCACAAGGAGTTTGTGCTTGGAAAGGTTGGCGACAAGGAAATAGTGTTGCAGAAGTGTGGCATTGGTAAGGTAAACTCTGCCATTGGTGCGGTGGAAATGATAAACAACTATAAGCCCGACCTCGTTGTTTCGAGCGGTTGTGCGGGCGGAGCAGACGCAACGCTGAACGTTATGGACGTAGTTGTGGCGACAGAATGTGTCTATCACGACGTTTCTTGCGGCAGCGAAGCTGTCAAAGGACAGGTTATGGGCATGCCTGCACGCTATGTATCGCCTGCAGAATTGGTAGAAAAGGCACTCTCACTGAACGATACGAAGGACGAAAACGACTTCACCATCAAGGCTGGACTTACGGTCAGTGGCGACTATTTCGTTACAACAAAAGAGAAAATGCAGTCTATCATGAACGATTTTCCAGAAGCAACGGCAGTCGATATGGAGAGTTGTTCTATCGCACAGGTATGCTATGTATATGGAGTACCTTTTGTTTCGTTCCGTGTCATCAGCGATATTCCGCTCAAAGACACCGATGCGAGTATGTATTATGACTTCTGGAGCAAGGTTGCTGAAGGTAGTTTCGAGGTTACAAAGCATTTTATCAACACACTTTAAACACAAAGAACAATATGGACAAGATACCTTCTTTCACCATCGACCACGACCGTTTGCTGCGTGGTATCTACGTCAGCCGACAGGATTTTATAGGCAACGAAGTAGTAACCACCTTTGATATACGTATGAAAGAGCCTAACCGAGAACCTGCTTTGCACATCGGTGCACTCCATACCATAGAACATTTGGCGGCAACATATCTGCGAAACGATAGCAAATGGAAAGAACGTGTGGTTTATTGGGGACCTATGGGTTGCCTGACGGGCAACTATTTGATTCTAAAAGGCAACCTAAATTCGGCAGAGATAGTAGACCTTATGCGCCGCACCTTCGAGTTTGTAGCTTCGTTCGAGGGCGAAATACCAGGCGCAGCCCCCAAAGATTGCGGCAACTATCTGCTTCACGACCTGCCGATGGCGCGCTGGGAAAGTCGCAAATTCGTAGACGAGGTATTGAATAAGATTACCGAAGACAACCTAATCTATCCGTTCCGCGAAGAATAATAAAAAAAAACTTTTACTTTCCAAATTGTTGTAATTCTTAAAAAAAAGAATTATATTTGCAACTAAACGGAAAGGTATCGTTTACCACTGACAAAAGCGTTCATAAACATTGCCCCCGTTCCGTCCCATTGTATGAGGCAATCGGGGGTAATTTGTCTAACTAATTATAAAAAAATACGACTATGAAACCAAAACTACTTTTCTCATTGTTTGCCATAGCAATAATGCTGATGGCAGCACTACCGACGCAGGCACAAAAGAACGAAGCGTATGTCGTAGTAAGCGACGACGGCGCAACGCTCACGTTCTATTACGACGCACAGAAATCGAGCCGAACGGGTACGGTGTATGGTATCAAGGAAACCCGATACCAAGGCAGATGCCCGGCTTGGGCAGGAGTTCCCGAAGCTAATAATACATGGACTACTACGGTCGTGTTCGATACATCGTTCAAGAACTACCGCCCGACAACCACACGTTGTTGGTTTGGCGATTGCAGAGCCTTGAAGAATATCACGGGTTGGGAAAATCTCAACACGTCTGAAGTAACCGATATGACGGAAATGTTCTTTGCTTGCACTTCCTTAACCTCGCTCAACCTATCGAACTTCAACACGGCAAACGTTACCAACATGAGCATGATGTTCATGCACTGCATTGCTCTGACCTCGCTCGACCTATCGAGTTTCAACACAAAGAACGTAACCAACATGAGGTACATGTTCTTCAACTGCAAAGCACTGTCTTCGCTCAATCTTTCAAGTTTTAACACGAAGAACGTAAGAAATATGAGCAGTATGTTCTCTGTCTGCGCCAATATGACCTCGATTAATGTCTCGAACTTCAACACAGAGAACGTAACCGATATGGAAGAGATGTTCATGAGTTGCACCAAACTGACATCGCTCAATCTTTCAAACTTCAATACAGCAAAAGTTACCCGTATGGGCTATATGTTCAGTGCTTGCTCAAACCTAACCGCACTTGACCTTTCGAGCTTCAATACGGCAAATACAATAAACATGGGAGAGATGTTCAATGAATGTCAAAACCTGACTTCGCTCAACCTATCAAGCTTTAACACAACTAACGTAACCTGTATGGCAAATATGTTTCGTGGTTGCAGCAGTCTGAAATCGCTTGACTTATCAAACTTCAACACGGCCAAAGTTGGTTTTATGGATAATATGTTCGACGGATGCATCAGTCTGACCACCCTCAACATTTCGAGTTTCAATACAAAGGAAGTAATCCATATGAGGAGTATGTTTCGGAACTGCAAGAAACTGACTTCGCTCGACCTGACAAATTTCAACACGAAAGGTACAGTATCGTTCAGCGAAATGTTCAGTCATTGCGAGTCTCTGACCACCATTTACTGTAATGATGCATGGAATTGCAGCACTGCAAAGGATATGTTCAGCTTCTGCGAGAAACTCAAAGGTGCAGTGGCATACGACAAGAACAAAACCGATGGGTCGATGGCAAACCCCGATACGGGATATTTCACAAGAAAAACACCATCGGGAATTTCGGCAGGCATGTCATCGAACAACGCTACCGTAAGAACTATCTACTCTGTCAATGGCAAGAAACAGAAGGAATTGCAGCGTGGAGTAAATATCGTTCGTATGAGCGACGGCACAATACGCAAGGTTATAAAATAAGAAATAAGAAACAAGAGACAAGTAACGGAACAACACCGTTTGTCCTAACAGAGTTATGGCATTCATCGCAACGAAGTTACGACCAACAGAGCAACGTAGTTACGACGATTGGAGCAACTCCGTTACGGCAAAAGCCTCTATTCGGCAACTGTTTCAATGGTGTCCAAACACAGAAAAACAAAGCGAAGATATAGTTTAGACAATACAACAAACCGCCTTGGCACCTCTGTCAAGGCGGTTTGTTGTTAATGTGCGTTCGGTATAAGAAAGCGGTTCAAATAGGCATCTCTTAGGTATTTTGGGCATTCTTCTCTAATAGAATAATGAGAGTTTTTAGGTTTAACTTTGTAAAGATAATTCCATTAAAAAGTGATAACTGCGCTTTGACATTGCAAAAGCGGCTGTTTTGCGATGCAAAACCTACGCTTTTACCGTGCAAAACAGCCGCTTTTGGAATGCAAAACAATAGGTTTTGTAACATACTGATATATAGAATGTTATGCGATAATTATGCTTGTGAAAAATATTTACACTCTTATCGCCTTCTTTTCTCTCATAAAATAACGTGAGTTCAGTGTAAGAATATAAGGACGAAGACAGCTCTCTTCTTTTCGATTATCAGCATATCAAATCATAATCAATCCTTTATTGGCATTGCCTTGATAAATAAAATACTACTTAATTCTTACATCAAACTCACGTTTCTTATTGTTTCCTTTTACAAATTAAACTTGTATCCTACCGAAACGGTAATGATTTTGTTTTTGCTATCGCTTAAATCGTGGTAGTAAACCTTTGAAAGTCCGATGTTGTAGCGAGCCATCAGCATCACGTTTTCATATTCGTAGCTTATGCCAACAGGTATGGAAAAGGCGGTTTTCTTGAACAAAGACTTTGCATCGCCTTCACTGACTACATTCTTTTCGTACTTTATTCCACCCTTTCCGTCCGTCTGGTAGTCTTGCATTTCAGTGTGCGATGAAGCCTTTGTAAGAAAAGAAGGCTGACAACCAACCGAGAACGCCAAGCCTTTCGATACATAAACGTGGGCAAGCAACGGAACATCAACATAGGCAAGATTGAAATATGAATCGTGGAAAACGGTGCCACTCTTTGTTGACAGGTCGGCAGGTACGTCCTCAAAGTTGCAACCTGCCTGTGTATAAGCAACACCACCAGACAACGCCAACTTATCTGTCAGTTGGTAATACACATCTGCACCGCCCGAGAAACCTATCCTCGTCTGCGAATGCGAAATTCTGTCATCTGCAACATGGATAGCATCATTGGTTAGATTAGCAAAGCTAACGCCGACGTGTGGTACCACCGACCACGTCCCCCACTTAGGTTGTGCCTGTACTGCGAATACAGAAAGCACAAATAAAGATAATAAAAAAAATCGTTTCATAAGTATGTTTTGTTTTACTTATAAAACGACCTTTTCACCTTATTATTATATTATAGGCAGACTTTTTCAGCTCTATAATCGAACAGGCAGGGATAACGAAGAAAGTGTTTACTCCTTGCTTTCACGCTTACGCTCAAGGTGATCGAGCAGAATCTTGCGCATACGAATGCTCTTCGGCGTTACTTCGATGTACTCATCTACCTTTATATATTCTATACATTCTTCGAGACTCATCTCTACTTTCGGTATTACACGTGCCTTATCGTCGGATCCTGATGCACGCACATTGGTGAGTTGCTTCGCCTTCGTTACGTTGATAACCAAGTCTTTTTCGTGTACATGCTCACCAACAACCTGTCCACCATATACCTCTTCACCCGGATCGATGAAGAACTTACCACGATCTTGCAACTTGTCAATAGAGTAAGCGTATGCCGTTCCGTTCTCCATAGCAATCATAGATCCATTGATACGACGTGTGATTTCGCCCTTAAACGGCTGATATTCCTTGAAACGGTGTGCCATAATCGCCTCTCCTTGACTCGCAGTAAGCACGTTTGTGCGGAGTCCCATTATACCACGAGAAGGTATTTCAAACATTATGTTCACACGGTCGCCCTCAGTATCCATACTCAAGAGTTCGCCCTTGCGACGCGTTACCATATCAATCATCTTGCTTGAGAACTCATCGGGAACGTTAATCGTAAGTTCTTCGATAGGCTCGCAACGCTGTCCGTCTATCTCCTTATATATTACTTGTGGCTGTCCCACCTGCAATTCGTAACCTTCACGACGCATTGTCTCTACCAAAACCGATAGGTGTAACACGCCACGGCCACTCACCAACCACTTATCCATGGTTCCTTCAACGAGCGAAACACGCAAGGCGAGGTTCTTTTCAAGCTCTTTTTCAAGGCGTTCGCTTATGTGTCGCGACGTACAGAACTTACCTTCCTTTCCAAAGAAAGGCGAATCGTTAATAGTAAAGAGCATACTCATGGTTGGTTCGTCCACTGCAATGGGTGGCAAAGCCTCTGGATTGTCGTAGTCGGCAATGGTATCGCCAATCTCAAAATGCTCCAATCCGATGATAGCACATATATCTCCAGAGTCTACAGCATCGGTCTTGCGGTGCGTCATACCCTCGAAGGTGTGCAGTTCCTTAATCTTTGTGCGTTCCTTGCTGCCATCTCTGTGGCAAATCGTAATATTCTGACCATCTTTCAGTGTTCCTCTATGCACACGACCGACAGCAATTCGGCCCGTATAGCTTGAGAAGTCTAACGACGTTATAAGCATCTGCGGTGTACCTTCCAACTGACGTGGTGCTGGAATAGCCTTAACAATTAAGTCTAAAAGGTAGTCTATATTTTCTGTTTGTTCGTTCCAGCTTGCGCTCATCCAGCCGTTCTTTGCTGATCCATAGACTACGGGGAAGTCCAATTGTTCCTCTGTAGCATTTAAATCGCACATAAGGTCGAACACCATCTCGTACACTTCTTCCGGTCTACAATTAGGTTTGTCCACCTTATTAACTACCACCACCGGCTTTAAACCCAGCTGTAGAGCCTTCTGAAGCACAAAGCGCGTCTGCGGCATAGGCCCTTCGAAAGCGTCAACCAGCAGCAAACAGCCGTCCGCCATATTCAATACGCGTTCAACTTCGCCTCCGAAATCAGAGTGACCCGGTGTATCAAGAATATTAATTTTAGTATCTTTCCAATTGATACTTACGTTTTTGCTAAGAATTGTTATCCCCCGTTCACGCTCCAAGTCATTGGAGTCTAATACTTCGTCGCTGTTATTTTGTCCATCACGGAATAGTTTTCCAGCGAGCATCATCTTGTCTACCAACGTTGTTTTACCGTGGTCTACGTGCGCAATTACTGCGATATTTCTTATATCTTGCATTTATTATGTCTTAATTCCTAAGTAAAATGTGCGTGCAAAAGTACAAATAATAATCGTAAAAGTATTGTGGAATAAATAAAATGTTGTAACTTTGCAACGCATTTTCGGAAATACCGATGCATTTGACATTGTGAACCGTTTCGATTAAGGCGGCTTTTAACAATAGAAAGATGTAATTGCAAACAACATTAATCAACAATTATTATGTATTTAAGTAAAGAAAAGAAAGAAGAAATCTTCGGCCAATACGGCAAAGCACAGAAGGTAGAAGACACTGGTTCAGCTGAAAGTCAGATTGCATTGTTTACCTATCGCATCAAGCACTTGACTGAACACGTTAAGAAGAACCGCAAGGACTTCGTTACAACTCGTTCTCTTACTCGTCTTGTAGGTAAGCGTCGTGCGCTTCTTGACTATTTGTACGAACGCGATATTGAGCGCTATCGTGCTATCGTTAAGGCTCTTGGTCTTCGTAAGTAAGATTTCGGAAAGCATACAAATCCCCACAAACATCATTTGTTTGTGGGGATTTTTTTTATTCAAACAAGTAATAAGTCATTGCACCTACATTATTCTTTCTCCTTTTTCATTACTGTTTGGAGTTAATACACAATCGCAATTTCCACAACACATCAATACTTCTGAAAAACTCCCCTTGCTCTATCCCTATTCAAAAAAGACAGCATTGCTTTCAGTTTTCTTTCATATATATAAACTCTTATTATTCAGATAATTATCAAACGATATTGATTAAATCTATTTCTGTATAGATAAAGTCGATTGGTAGCTATGTAGAAAAGGCTTAACTTTGCATCAGAAAACAAACAAAAGAATAATAAATAAAAAAGAAAAGAGTATGAAGAATTTAGAATTTATCGGTTTAGAAGAGAGTAAAGTAAGTAAGGTTAGAGAAGCACTTGCAAAGTTGTTAGCTGATTTCCAAATCTATTATACCAACTTGCGCAATCTTCATTGGAACGTGAAAGGACATAGTTTCTTCATTATGCATGCTAAATATGAAGAGATGTATAATAGCGCTGCTGAACAAGTAGACGAGATTGCAGAGCGCATTTTGCAGCTGGGCGGTACTCCAGAAAGTAAGTTTAGTGAATATTTAAAGATTGAAACGATTAAGGAACTCAGCAAGGTTGAATGTGGTAAAGAGGCAATAGAGCTTATCTTAGGATACTTCAAGAATCTCATTGCACAAGAACGTGCACTCATAGCATTGGCTGGCGAGGCTAACGATGACGTTACTGCAGACCTCATGACAGGTTACATCGCAGCACAAGAGAAGACTGTTTGGATGCTCCTTGCTTTTGCTGAACACCACCATAAGAGTGAATGTGGTTGCGAAGTTAAGTAAGCAACGGTCATAAAGTTTTAATTTTCAAGAGAATGTATCTATTCAGGTGCATTCTCTTTTTTGTTATATGGTAGCATCGAATCTTTGTTTTTTTATCTTTACCTTTGCATTTTAAAACTATCAGACAAGTAATACTGGGTATAAAATGAAGACTCTTAAAACAATAATTTCCATGCTTTTCCTGCTCTGTTGGCTGGGTGCTAAGGCTCAAATAGCTGTGTCAGTAGCAACAGAAGTAAACGATCGGAACATTAAAAAAGATGAGAAAACAGGGAAATTTGCGCTTTACACATCGGAAGGCAAACGACTTTTAAATGATCTTGATAGCATTAAACGCATACAAAGCAGCTTGTTTATCATTACTAAAAACAAGCTGAAAGGAGTTTACAGCGGCAAGGGAGAGGAAGTTATACCAATGAAATACAACAGAATGGAGGCTTTTGGCAATTTCTTTTGGAAGGTTTTTCTGAATGGAAAACAAGGTATTTATACCTTTGATGGAAAGAAAGTGCTGCCTACAAAATACGAAGAAATTATCTATTTGTACAGAGATTGGAACTTAGACCCCGACTTTGTTGTGAAAGAAAAGGGCAAATATGGTATGTTTAATGCTAAAGGCGACTGTATGATACAGCCAGAATACGATGAAGTAAAGTATGCTGACCAACACCAAATCTTAATTAAAGGTAACGAAAAAGGCTATCTCATGAAGCACAAACAGACGCTAATAAAAGGTATTACAATAAAAGATAAGATAACCAACTGGATAAAACAAAATGGTGATTCTAAGAGCATAAATTATTTTATATTTGAAGATAAGAACGGAAAAAATGGTTTGTTAGACATTGAAGGCAATGTATTGGTAAGTCCACAATACGAAAGTATGGCTCCATACTACAATATTTCGAGTGGCACAACTGATTATCTTGTTGTGCAACATAACTCGCTCTATGGAGTAATCAGTCTTTCTAACGAGGTCATAACCCCACTTAAATATAAATCGTATTCAAACATTTACATACGCGACCATATTACTTTAGAAGACGAAGAGGGGTATATGCTTTACTCACTGAAAGACAATAGCATTTTTCATTCGCTGCATTTCGACCATATAAGAGAGTCGAGCGGTCCGTATGCCTTAATTAAAAAAGAAGGGAAAGCTGCCTTTTTAAATAAAGTAACACTTGAGTTGGTCTTTCCTTTTAAATATGAAGACATTTCAGAATCGACCGAAGACAGTCTTTTTACAGTAAGTCTGAATGGGAAATATGGTCTTGTTGACAAAAACGATAAGGTGTTTATTCCTTGCATATACGACGAGCCGCTGTACCCTTCGTGTGGAAATAAGTTTGTTGTAAAGAAAGATTATCAATATGGTATCGTTAATTTAAAGAACGAAATCATCTATGGTATGATTCCCCACCCTATTATTGCTTACAGCGATTCTTTCCAAATTATGGACATAAGCAGAAACAATCCTGAATTAGATTGCAACTTAAAGGAAATAAAAAGGGAATAATAAAAGCCGTATTCTAAATCCTGTCAAGGCATAATAATTGTACTTCAATGTAACTGAATACATCTTCTTTTTACTTCAAAATAGCCGTCTAACTATCAAATACAGCCTCTACTGTTTGTAAAGAAAAATACAAGTACAAAACGATGATTATTGTTTTGTATTGCAATAGTACCTGTTTTGCGATGCAATATAGCTTGTTTTGCTCGACAAAAGTGCCTGTTTTACAACGCAAAACAGACACTATTACAAGACACTGATAATAAGAACGTTACACAACAGTACCATTCCTGCAAAATCTTTACATTTTTACCGGCATTTCTTCGCCCTTAAATCAGGTTATTATCATTAAGGTTTTACTATCTTTACTAAAGCATATGCATAGTAAAGCAACATATCTTCCATATAAAAAGAAACTGTGTTAAGTCGTATTATTCACTTAACACAGTTTCTTTGGGTTATGTTTCTTACCCTATTTTATTGAGGGTAAACGAATTACATATTAAGTAATTGCTGATATTGGCTATCGGTTAAAATCTTCTTTAAACCTTCAAGGTAAGCTGAATGCTTTGCCATCATCTCTTTTGCGTGTTCTGAATGCATTGCCATTTTCTGCTTATCGCATTTAGCACCCTCACTCTTGCAGTTTGCTTTGCCTTGTTTTGTCGCATTGGTTAGCTTCGCCTTTCTTGCATTCGCCTTCCATCTTCTTGCTTTGAGCATCTGACTGCTTGCATTGTCCTTCCGCTTTCTTGCATTCGCCATCTACTTTCTTACAATGTCCTTCAGCCATTTTGCAATGACCTTCAGCTTTCTTGCAATGGATATTTCCATGCGGAGAAGCCAGTAAATCGGCGTACTTTGTGTTAAGTTCTAAAAGGTCTTTAGTCTGACTTTCAGTAAGATTTAAGTCCTTTACAAGCTTATCTGTAAATGTCTTTGGGTCTACTTTCTTAGCCCCTTCAGGGCAATCGTTCACTATATTGTTGCTGTTTGATGCTACCATAGTAGCTGGTGCAAGGGTCAAAATACCCATTGCCAAGAATCCCAAACATAGTTTCTTCATGTTCGTTTAATGTTTATTGCTTTATTTTATTTATACTATCTAAATATTTTCTTATGATTTATCAGAGTCAAAAATACTGATTTTTTAACCAAATATAAAGGTACTCTTTCTATCTTAATACCTATTGTAATAAGTACTATATTAATTCTTTATTCACAAATTCAGCTATCTTTTAGTGTGTTTTGTTCTTAACAGCAATCCCCTTTAAAGGAAAAGAAATAGAAAAACAAAAAGGGCAAGCTGCTGTTTTCCTTTGCAACTTGCCTTTATTAACTTGTTATTTAAATTGTTTTTCGCTTGTCTTATTTAACTAAAACTTTTCTAACCTTTCCATTTGCCATCTTAACGATATTCAAACCGCGTTGCAATTCTGTAACTTTCTTACCCTCAATGGTGTAAATTGCCACCACAGTTGTTTCCTCGTTAGAATTGAGTGGTGCATCAATCTTTGTAGCAGTAGGGTGCAAATCTTCTGCACCTTTTACTTCAGTAGAAAGCTCTCCCGTCCAATTAGGCTTAGGACATTGGTCGTTTACAGCACAATAAACGCGTACAAAGTCTATCTGGTCTAACTTTACAGGCTTTCTGTTGGCATCTACTGCATTCTCTATGTTAAAGCCTTCGGTCTTATCGTTAGGCAGATTGTCTACATAGCCATAACGCAAAGCATTCTGTACCCACCAGCCTTTTTCGTTAGTATAGCTTCCAGAAGGAAGCAAAGTTCCTTTAAAAGTCAGCGGTTTCTTTATCCAAAGTGGGTAATATTCTTGAGTATGGTAGGTTAAACGCTCAATCGTTCCGCTACCTCCTTGGTTGTCGGTCCAAGGTATTGGTTGCATCGGATTAGGCGTATAAGTAATTTCGTAATTGTATTTTACCTTGCCAATACTATCTACATCGGCACTTCCCGATAGCTCGTACCATGTGTCATCTGGCTTTCCGTTGCCGTTTACATCCTTCATTACCATTACTATTCCTGGCTCTGAACTATTCTCAAAAGAATTACCATAGACTATAAAATCGGGTGCTCCTTGTACATTTATAATAGGATGATCGAAGTGAAAGGTAATATATCCGCCATAAGCACCCAATGTTATAAGACCACCTTGCTGCTTTCCTGCAATTTCATTTGTACACGCTTGTGCTGCCGTTTCGGGTGTATCGTTCTCTGTAAGTTCAGGTAACTTGTTTACAAACTGCCCTGGCGCAGGCACATACTCGTCTACTCCTTTTATATAAGGAGAGTTTTGAGCACTCAAAAGTGCCGATAATGACATAAATGCCATTGATAAATAAAGTCTTTTCATCATGTATATATTGTTTATTTTCTTAATAAAAAGCATCCGTGCCCTGGTATATCACCGGTTTGCGTATGCCATTTGTAATTTCCATATTTATCGAAACAGTATAGTTTTCCGCTTGAAACGTAGTTGGTTGCGTCCATAACAAAGATGTCTCCAGTAATTGGATGAATAATTAAACCATAAGCAATCTTTATCGGAAACTTCTCTGGCACCTTCAAGAAGTTGCTGTCCACTACTTTATGAGTGCGTATATCCAAGACCTTAAATAATGGTTTGCCATTCAAATTAGTATATGTTACAAGCGAATCGCCTATCATATCGAAACCGTCTACCGCTATATTCAGCTCGCTTTCTACCTTATCGTTGTCAAGAACATAGAGGTTTGAAGGTGTCTTATCATAGTCGCCACGTGACGAAACCCATAGTTTCCCATATTTATCGCTACGAAGACGGAACAGATTTATACCGACATCGATGGTTTTCGTTACGGTAAAGGTCTTTAAATCAATCACACTCACAGTACGATCATAGCCTAATGACGACATACCATTGTATCCTCCGCTGTTGGCAACATAGATTTTGCCGTCTTGTATAAGGAGTTCTTCGGGCTGAAAGCCCACCGTACACTTGTCAACTACCTTTAATGAGGCTGTGTCTACCTTATAAACAGCGCCCAAAACACTCTTCTCGCTTATCTTTCCGACGTACGAACTAACGTAAGCATAGCCATCTTGGAATGTAAGATAGCGACAATTAGGTATATCTACATGTCCTCTGCTTACCGCTGTGCGGGCATTTGCAACCTCAACCTTATTGGATTGGTTGATAACAAGCCACAAACTGTTTCCATAAATCTGAACATCGTTGCCTACATCGCCCAGTTCTTTAATCTGATTTGGGTTGCGTGAGGGGAAGATATTGCGATAATACTTTCCAGAATCTAAGTCTAAGAAGTCTAATGTAGCCTTATTAGACCCCATATTTCCTTCGTTTAAGATGTAAAGACCTGCGTATTTCGTTTTCGTTTCTTCGCCTATACTGTGTTCAGAAGGGTAGATAATGATATCGTCTTCGCGGCAAGAGGCAGCTAAAAGAACTACCAATGAGCCATAAAGAATATGTTTTAATTTCATTTTAGTTAATCTCTTTTATTATAATTCTACTTGTAATCCAATCACACCGTTAATGCCTGGCATTGGATAATTGAGGATAACGTCGTATTTTTGGTCAAGAATGTTGTTTATTTCTAGCAATGCTCTGCACTTAGAACCGAACGCTTTGAAGTCGTATTGCAAACTTACGTCGCTCGTATACCATGGTTGCATATAATTGTTCGGTATGTTTTCTTGCTGATTATAACGCTTTCCCGAATAGATAAAGCTATAATTAAGTGTCCAGTTATGGTACGCAAGGTTTACAATAGCCGACCCACTGTTGTACGGAATGTACGGAATCTGATGCTTATAAAAGCTATCAGAAGGATCAGTAACATCTCTTGCATCTTGATAGGTGTACTGTAAACGACCTGTAATCAAGAAATCTGAAGCTAGCGGTTTAAGCGTTATAGAGCCCATAACATCTACTCCTGTAATGTGAACTCGACCCAAATTAAGCATTGTCCAGCGGAACTGCTGTCCTTTAGGGTATGCTATAATCTTATCGTGTATGGTGTTATAATATCCATCAGCTTGCAAATACAAGTTACGAACAATGCCTTGTTGGTTGTATTGTTTACTGAAAACCATGCCGAAATCGTACTGCATTGCACTCTCTGGCTTTAAGTTTGAATTTCCCAAATCGGTGTAATACAGGTCGTTAAACGTTGGCATACGGAAGCTACGCTTAGCAAACGTGCGCAGAGAGAACTTTGTTGATACACCGTTTTCATACTTATCAACCAACGGGAAGTCAATAAAGAGTGCAGGAGTGACTTTAGTTATGTTATCTTTTGCCTTCATTCCGTTCATTAAACTAGTCTTAGGATGGAGTTTATCGTGTATGAACGAAGCCAGCACTGAACCTTGAATACGTATGAAACGAGCTTCAAAAGCAGTGGCAAGACTTATCAAATTAGAAAAGCGTGTGGGGAAAACAAAGCGATAAGTATCTGCATTGAGTTTGTTCCAACGGAAGTCATAGCTTATAGAAGCACTCCAGTTGGGCAATATTTCGTAGGCATTGGCAGAAGAAAGATAGAACTCTTGCTGCCAGAAACGATTATCGGCAGGTAGCTGTGTAGTATCTTTGTTTATATAATGCGTGCGGTAAAAGGCATATTTAGCCAACCATTGTGTTGAGAAACGATCGGTAATATCCTTTTGAAAACGATTTTGCACAAAGAAATTGAGGTCGCCTTGTCGTTCTCCTCTGCGCCAAACGTTATTCACAATGGCTCCAGGAATGCCGCGTTGGCTATTGTAGAAGTAAACTTTTGTGTTCCAATAGCCGCGTTGCAAGATACCATTTACATTGAAATCGACACGGTCTGCACGTATATCACCATTCTGACGTATTGCTGTTGTGTCGTAAGCAACATCTCCACTTGGTGTTACACGGCGATAATTGAATTTGTATTTACCACTTGAAGTAAGATGTTCGGCATTCAGCGAAGTAGAGACAGCAGACGAAAGACGTTGTTCCCACAAAGCAGAAAGGCGCACCAAATCGCTCGAACCATACTTTGCTTTCAACTTTAAATTATAGGTTTTGCCATCAGTAAAACGGGGTTTGCGTGTTCGAATATACACGCTACCAGCATTTCCGAAGTCGGATGCTGGCTGAAAAATAGCACTTTTTTGTCCATTATAGAGCGATATCTCATCGATATTGTCGAGCGAAAATTGTCCAAGATCTATCTGTCCGTTCTGCGCATTGCCAAGTTCTATGCCGTCATAGAATATGCCTAAGTGGTGCGTACCCATACTACGGATATCCACTGTCTTGATTCCACCTACTCCACCATAGTCTTTTAACTGAATACCAGAGAAATATCGAAGAGCATCGGCCACCGACTGACTATTGAGACGTTGCAGTTCTATGCTCTTTAAGCTTTGTGCTGGAACGATTTCACGCTGTGTAAGGCGCGCTGTTATCTCTACTCCTTTGATGGTTTGAATAGAATCTTTCTGTGTTGTTTCTGCTTTTGTGCTCACTCCAAGGGCTAGAAGTAAAGTTAATGACAATAATCTCATAACTACAATTTTAATTCTTCTGTTACTTCATACTCATTATAATGCATATACCATGTGGCGCATAGCGTGGCCACCCCATTGGTTATCGTCTTTGTAAACAAAGCCTACTGCGTTGTAAAGAGCTTCTGCTTTAGGGTTATTTGTATCTACCAACAGTCCTGAAGGTAGGTTCATGCGTTTACCTTTTTCTATTGTTGCACGTAGCAACAGCTTGGCTATGCCATTACCGCGATGTTTTTTTCTTACACAAAGCGAGTCGATGTAAAGTTCGCCTGCCGCTGTTTCGTCTGGCATATCGGAGAAATCGCGACCGAAAGTAGCCTTTGCTCCCTCTATAAATGCTTTGCGAAGCGTGTGCAACTGACTTCCATCGTAGCTGACACATACGCCAATAACTTCATCTTCGGGCGTTATGGCGACAAGGGTGTTAAGGTAAGAGTATTGAGAATCGGTATGTTCGACGAGCTTTTTCATCAGATTGAAGAAGTCGTCTAACGTATGTTGCGGTCCTGCAAACCATTGACAGCATTCATGATTCATAGCTTCCATTATCATTTCTGCTATGATTGCTGACTGCTCAAGGCGTGCCGAAACTACTCTTACCTTCATTTCGTATATTATTGCTTTAATGCTATAAAGTCGGAAAGCAAGTTAAGAACTCGCTCGGTGATGCGATTGACACCTCCTTCTACATTCGATTCGATATTCAAAGGCAACACTGGGTCGTGTAAAGACTGGCGAAGCAAGAACCACCCTTGCTCTTCTTCTCCTTTACAAGCAATGCGCACACCTTCGTGGTTAGGCGATACCAGCTGCCAATCTTGCTCTTTTTCTGCTGCCATCTTAATGTGTTCCAACACCTGTTCGCCGTAAGTTTTAAAGTCATCGATACCAATTTTAAAGCGTATTTCCTTGCTTTCAACAGGTTGTTGCAGGTCGGCGATAAGGTTTTGAAGCTCTTTTCCTTCCTTGCGCAAGCATGCTGCCTCAACAATTAGCTTTGCTACAAGATACGCTCCATCGTCTAAGAAGTAGTTTTCGCGTAGTGCGGCGTGTCCAGAAGTCTCTATTGCGAGCCACGATTCTTCACCATTCGCATTCAAACGTAGCGATTCATTAATGACATTCTTGTATCCACGGCGGAAGCGATGATGCTTTCCGTTGCGGTCGGCAATAAACTTTGCTAAACCATCTGACGTTACTGAATCGGTTACGATAGTACTTCCAAGATGCTCGCGTAATATTACGGCTGCTATCAATGCAATGAGTGCATTGCGATTGATTGATTTTCCTGTTCTATCTACAATTGCAGAGCGGTCTACATCGGTATCGAAGATAATACCTAAATCGGCTTTATGTTCTACAACGGCTTTGCAAATAGAAGCCATTGCCTCTTTGTTTTCTGGGTTAGGGATATGGTTTGGGAAATGGCCATCGGGCTCAAGGAACTGACTTCCTGTTGTATCGGCTCCCAAAGACTTCAACACTTTGTTAGCAAAAAAGCCACCAGCGCCATTGCCTGCATCTACTATGATGTGCATACCTTGCAATGGTTGGTCGCCATTATTCACACCACGACGGATATAATTGGCAAGTATGTCGCAGTAAGTAGCCATAAAATCAACGGCTTTTACCTCGCCATTGTCTTTCTTTTCGGCACCCATGAACTGTGGTGCAAGCTCTAAGATGCGTGCAATGTCTGCTTTTTCCAATCCACCTTTGGCTGTAAAGAACTTCAATCCGTTTCTGTTCCAAGGCAAATGGCTTGCTGTTACCATAACGGCACCATCTGCATGAAGCTGCTCATCGACTGTTGCCATGAACATTGCTGGCGTTGATGCCATGCCAAAACTAAGCACTGTTGCACCAACAGCGGCGGCTCCATCGGCAAAGGCCTTACAAAGTGCAGGGCTGGAAATACGTGAATCGCTACCGACAGCTATTGCTTGAGCCGTCTTTCCATTCTTTTCGCCCAACCAAGCAACGAATGCTTGTGCCAAAGCAGTTGTTACTTCGTTGGTAAGATTTACGCTTTCGCCTTCTATTCCTTCGAGTGCTACGCCTCTAATATCCGAGCCATTCTGCAGTTTCTTCCAGTCCATTTGTCTTATCTTAAATAGTTCTTATTTATAAATAAAGGTATTGAGAAGTGCACGATGTTCTATTTTCTTTGTGCATTTCGAGGGCAAAGGTACTGAATTTTTCCTGATTATTTAATTCTTAGCAACTTATCTTTTAAGTCTATTTGAATAAGTTTGCTAAATTAGTAAACTTGCCTTATTTGATATTACGAAAGAAATGGTATCTTTGCAGCAGGTTTCTTAAAAATAGAATAATAAATAATGGTAATATATAGAAGCAATGGAAGAACTAAGATTAGCTATAAAACAGTATCTTGAAAGCAGGGAAAGGCTACAAGATTGCTTGTCAAATGTTGAGATAAATAAGGCTGCTAATAGTGCAGATTCTGCTGCTTTACTTTCTATTATCAACGATTCTTTTTTTGAAGCGAAGGCTTTTGAACTGCTGTTACATGCAAATGCTGATGAGGCTAAAAGGTATATCAACTTGTTTTACCTACAAGGAGACCCTCAACTAAAAGCAAAATTCAAGGGTAATTTAGACGTTATGTTAGACGATTATAGGTGTATCTTGGGGGATATGGAGTTTAAAAAGCTAATAGATTCATTACCTAAAGAGCACAAAGAGTTTTATGTAATCAAGGAGGCAATTGACTTTTCAGGGTCTGAATAAGCGGATATGCGTTTCTAAATTGTCAAAAATATGATACAGAACAACTTACATCATAGTTTCAAATCAAACCATAGACGATGCCAACACCCTTGTAAAAATAGTTTGTCTTTGCCATTTACAACTTTCACCATCATAGGTTTACACTAAAAGATGATTGCTAACGAATAAAAGAAAATTAAATATAGCTCACTATGAATAAGATTGCGAACATCTCTTCAGATGTGTCTTGCAGTGGAATAGGCAGGATTGGAGGAAATATTCCTATTTGTTTCTTAAAAGATACAGAGGACTTAAAGCATTACAAATACTTTCTAACGATTGAAAATCCAAATGCTAAAAACGAATACTTATCTATCTTTGTGCCTGAAAGTTACGACACAATGATTGATAATAATATCTATCCTAACTGCTCGATGAAGGTTTTTGAACATTCATTTTCAGAGGAAAGTAACAATGATTCCTATACTTTGGAAGGACTTCGTAAATCTTCTATTGTTGGATTTGAGCAGGTTGAAGACGATGAGTTCGGCTTTATTACTTGTGCTAAGAGCCCACAGCTGATACAAGATGAGGACTATTACTTTGAGAAACTAAAGGAAGAAGGGTTCGATTTCTTACTTCAGATAGACGAAGACTACTATCCTGATGGAGTGATTACGGGGAATTACATTCTCGGATATGGTGCAATGTACTTATACAAGCATCGCATAACAAACGATATAATAGTGGGATTTTGGCAGTACACGTAACCTTATTGCAGCACTTCTTACTTGTATAAGCGCATTATACAGATTATTCTATATCTTTGATTCGAATATATTCAGAATTGGTTAATGGGGTTGTGGCTTGTTACTCAACTTGTTCCGCAACGTAAAAAATAGGAATTGACAAGGTAATAGTACTTAAATTACGAGGCAAAAGAAGCGAAAAATAAGTTGGAAAGCTATAGGAAAAGAATATTTTCTACGTAGGAATATATCTCATACTACGCAGGAAATATTGGTGTAATAAGTAGGATTTTAAAACGAAAAAAAATATTCTTATACCTCAGTATAAACGTTTGTATGCCCTATACGGGTTTTACGGAGGATTGGATTGTCGCCTTCGGTCATCATATCGAGGCACTTTTTCGATGTCTTATAACTAAGACCTGTTTCTCGGCGGTACTCTTCAATCGTAACAAACCGATTTCCGCCATCATCAGCAGAAAGGCAATTTTCCAACGATTCGTTACGTTGGCTGTAGTATTCCACTGACATTGCATGCTTGCGACGGCCTATCTCTATGCTTTGAAACTGGCTTTCTACAGCCTCTCGAAATGCCTTTGTAGGACGGAAATCTATTCCGCTAAGACTAATATCGGAGGATATAACTTTCTCGTCATCGGTCATAGTACGCGCCAGTTGAGGCTTAATGTAAAAGCTACCAAGTGGAGTATGAACTCGCTTATGCTCGCCTATCAACTGGGGAATAATGTGTATCAGTGCATCAAAACAACGTGAGACATAGCCTTTAGGCAGACTTTCGTATTCATGGCATAGGGCATCAAGCTCGTCAATGGTTATTTCATCATGGGTGTTAGAAGATACGTAAAGCATTCTGTTCCCATTTTTGCCATTGAAATTTGATGGATATATGGTTACGTGGAGAGGGCTCTTTTTCTGTCTTACCATAGTATTTTCGTTTTCTTTGGCAAATATACGAAATATTATACAAAACGCAAAGAAACTTCTTATTGCCTTTTTCGATTGTCGTACTTTATTGATACGATTAGCAAAAGAGGATAAAATATGAAATAGAAAGAAGTGATAAGGTAGTAAAGAACAAGAATTTATACAAATAAAAGAGTTGAAAGCTGTTGCTTTCTGAAGTACGTTTACTATCGAAATAAGTGCATTTATAACAAATAAATAGGCGCATGCAAACGACTTAAATCAAGCAAACGAAAGTTTTTTTAGTCGTGTTTCAAGTTGGTCGGCAAGCGATTGGCGAATGGAAAGAACGATTTCGCAAGTATTATCAAAGTTTTGTTCAACGATATTGGCATTCATTTCCTTCACAATCTTCATAACATCGTTCATCATTGGATAAGAAAAGGTGTATCGAACAATTTGTTCTACAAACTTTTCTTCTATCTGTGAATGTGCAATACCGTCTGAAGCTGCTTCACGATAGGCAACAATGAGACCACTGGTACCGAGTTTCACACCTCCAAAATAACGGATAACACAAATCAAAGCATTTGTAATTTCGTTGCTAACAAGCTGGCCGAGAATGGGTTTCCCTGCCGTTGATGATGGCTCACCATCATCATTAGCACGAAATTCTGCTCCATCTGCACCTAAACGATAAGCGTAGCAACAATGACGGGCATCATAATACTTCTTCTTATAGTGCTTTATTATCTCTAAAGCTTCCTCCGCAGAGTCTATATGATGCACAAAGGCGAGGAATTTACTCCTCTTTTCGGAATAAAACCCCTCGCCTATTGTGTTCTTATGTACAGTCTTGTACTTATCTGTCATTAAATAAATTTGATAGAATATTGATATTAAGGCAAACTCCTAAAAGCAAAAATCCACATTAAGTAGAACTTTATTGTAATGCTTCTACCTAATGTGGATTTGTTAGAATTTGCCTTATAATGTCATAAACTTATGAAAGCTTGTGAATGATAAGACCTGAACGGAGCTTTGGTTCGAACCAAGTACCTTAGGAGGCATAATCTTTCCGCTATCAGCAATATCCATAATCTGCTGCATAGAAACAGGATAGAGTGCCAAAGCCATCTTCATTTCACCGCTATCTACACGCTTCTTGAGTTCTTCGAGACCACGAAGACCGCCTACAAAGTCGATACGATCGCTTGAACGCAAGTCTTTGATATCGAGAAGTTCGTCGAGAATTAAACGGCTTGAGATATCAACGTCGAGTACACCGATAGGGTCGTTGTTGTCGTATGTACCTTCCTTGGCTGTGAGAGAGTACCATTCACCCTCCAAATAGAGTGAGAACTCGTGCAAAGCAGCTGGCTTATAGATAGCAGCCCCCTTCTTCTCAACAATGAAGTTCTTGTTCAATGCTTCGAGGAACTGAGCAGGTGTCATACCATTCAAGTCCTTAACAACACGGTTGTAATCGAGGATGGTAAGCTCAGATGCTTGGAAGCAAACTGCCATAAAGTAGTTGTACTCTTCCTTTCCTGTGTGGTTTGGATTAGCCTTTGCCTTTTCGCCACCTACAAGACCTGCAGCAGCTGAACGGTGGTGACCGTCTGCAATGTAAAGACTTGGCATCTTTGCAAACTCTTCAGTGATGGTCTTGATGTCCTTATCGTCAGAAACTACCCAAAGCTTATGACCGAAACCATCGATAGGAGCGATGAAGTCGTATTCTGGAGTAGTAGCTGCGTAGCGAGTAGTTATTTCCTTCAACACTGGATTATCAGGATAAGCGAAGAATACAGGCTCAATGTTGGCATCGTTTATACGAACGTGCTTCATACGGTCTTCTTCCTTGTCGCGGCGTGTAAGTTCATGCTTCTTGATAACACCGTCTACGTAGTCCTGGCAAGCAGCACCGACAACGATACCATACTGTGTCTTGCCGTTCATAGTCTGAGCATAGATATAGTATTGTTCCTTGTCGTCTTGTACCAACCAACCCTTGTCTTGGAACATCTTGAAGTTCTCAGCAGCCTTTTCGTAAACACGTGGGTCGTATTCGCTTGTGCCTTCTGGGAAGTCGATTTCAGGCTTAATGATATGATAAAGGCTCTTTTCGTTGCCCTTAGCTTCTTCGCGTGCTTCCTCTGAATTCAATACGTCGTATGGACGGCTTTCTACTTGTTCAACGAACTCCTTTGGAGGACGAACACCTTTAAATGGTTTTACTATTGCCATAATATATTGTAGATATAAAATAAAAGCAGACTATCAGGGCTTTTGCTGTTATATAAGCATAGTTTCTAATAATCTGCAATATGGGTTTAAATATTATTTATTTACTTGGAATTTGGTATCGCCAGTAGCGAAGAAAGCATTGATTTGCTTTGCTGCTGCAATACCAGCGTTGATGTTTGCTTCAGCTGTTTGAGCTCCCATCTTCTTAGGTGTGCTGAAGTAACGACCTTCAAACTTAGCGAACTCTGCGTCTGCGTCTGGCTTGATGTCGGTAATGAACTTCAAGTCTTCGCGTTCGCCCATCAACTTGATGAGTTCTGGTTCGTTGATAACTTCCTTACGAGCAGTGTTGATAAGGGTACCGCCCTTAGCCATCTTGTTTACAAGAGCGTAGTTGATGCTCTGCTTTGTTTCAGGAGTTGCAGGAATGTGGAGAGAAACGATGTCGCAAGTTTCGAACAAAGCCTCTTGGTTATCAACAGCCTTAACACCAGCAGCTTCGATAACGTCCTTTGGACAGAATGCATCGTAAGCATAAACTTCCATGCCAAAGCCCTTAGCAATGCGAGCAACGTTGCGACCAACATTACCAAATGCAAGGATACCGAGCTTCTTGCCCATCAATTCAGAACCACTCTTGCCGTTGTAGAAGTTGCGTGCGCCATAAACGAGCATACCCAAAACAAGTTCAGCAACTGCATTTGAGTTCTGACCTGGAGTATTTTCAGCAACAACGTTGTGTGCAGTAGCTGCAGCAAGGTCAATATTATCAAAGCCTGCACCTGCACGAACTACAATCTTCAAGTTCTTTGCAGCGTCAAATACTTCTGCAGTAGCCTTATCTGAACGAATGATAAGAGCGTCAACATCTTTGACTGCATCCAACAACTGAGCTGTTTCTGTATATTTTTCTAAAAGTGCGAGTTCGTGTCCTGCACCTTCTATTTCCTTTCTGATACCCTCAACAGCTGCTGCTGCGAATGGTTTTTCTGTTGCAATTAAAACCTTCATAGTAATAAATTTTTATAACGCAATTACACGGATATAACCTTTTATGGGTCTATCCGTGCATTTGCTTTAATATCTTTAATTAGTGCTTAGCTTCAAATTCCTTCATTGTTTCAGCAAGAGCCTTGCAGCCTTCAACTGTCATTGCGTTGTAGCAGCTTGCACGGAAACCACCAACATCGCGGTGTCCCTTGATACCAACCATACCTCTTTCAGTTGCAAACTTGAAGAATTCATCTTGAAGTTCAGCGTACTCATCGTTGAGAACGAAGCAAATATTCATATATGAACGGTCTTCCTCGCACTTAACTGTACCACGGAACAACTTATTGCGGTCGATTTCGCCATAAACAATATCAGCACGCTCCTTAGCAAGTTTTTCCATTGCTACTACACCACCATTAGCCTTAATCCAACGGAGATTCTCCATTGCTGTGTAGATTGGTACTACAGGAGGAGTATTGAACATAGAACCCTTCTTGATATGTGTACGATAATCCAACATTGTTGGTATTTCGCGCTGTACACGACCAAGAACTTCGTCCTTAATAATAAGGAATGTAACACCAGCCATAGAGAGGTTCTTCTGCGCACCACCATAAATACAATCGTACTTAGAAACATCTACTGGACGACTAAAAATGTCTGAAGACATATCACCAATCATACGAACTGGTACGTCCAAATCTTTGTGGTACTCTGTACCATAAATTGTGTTATTGGTTGTTACGTGCAAGTAATCCAAATCTGTAGGAACATCGAAGTTCTTTGGAAGGTATGTATAGTTCTCATCTGCTGATGAGGCAACTTCAACAACATCTCCAAACAACTTAGCTTCCTTCATTGCCTTCTTTGCCCAAACACCAGTATTCAAATAGCCAGCCTTCTTTACCAAGAAATTGAAAGGAATCATGCAAAACTCAAGTGATGCACCACCACCCAAGAAAAGCACTGAATAGCCTTCAGGAACATTTAAAACTTCCTTTACCAAAGCCACAGCTTCGTCCAAAACTGGTTGGAAATCCTTTGAACGATGGCTAATTTCAGCAATTGAAAGACCAATTCCGTTAAAATCTAAGATAGCACTTGCTGTTTTTTCGATTACTTCACGTGGAAGGATACATGGACCAGCACCAAAATTGTACTTCTTCATGATGATATTAATTTTTTAGTTGAACTTATTTATTATATTATTGTTATTTTCTAAAAGTGTGTATAGACTTAATCATACGTTTGCGAAATTAAAGAAATTATTTGATATGGACAAATATTTAAGCATATTTTCACAATATATTTTATTATGATTTTTTTTCCTTTTTACCAACAAACTACAAATTACCCAACATTATAACACTGGTACTACCGAACCTCTTCCACAACGGTACTTATCCCTTTTATTTTCTCTCCTTTAGTCATTTTCAGAATTTGAGATATTCGTATACGGGGAACGGCAACGTAAGTAAAACGTGGCATAACATCTATTTTACCTATCTCGGTTTGCTTTAATCCCGCTTTCTTACACAAAAAGCCCACTATGTCACCTTTAGATATTTTATCTTTCTTACCCTTACCTATATATAATGTGGTCATACGAGCAGGCTTTATAGTAGGCAGTATTTTAGGAAGTTCCATTGTTTCTACTTTCTGTTGAACATATTCTGGAAGTTTTTCCTCTGGCCCAATCACGAAAAATGCTTTTCCTTGCTTATCCCAACGCGCAGTCCTACCCACCCTGTGTACGTATTCGTCATCATTCTCGGTAGATGGTAATGAATAATATTGTCTACATCAGGAATATCCAAACCTCTTGCTCCCAAGTTTGTGCTTACAAATATGTTGGCCGAACCATTTGCAAAAAGATATAACATTGCTTCACGCTCTTTCTGTGCCAATCCTCCGTGGAACATGGAAACTGTATAACCTTCTTCTTTTAGATATGAAGCTGTACGGATAACAGCATCACGATAGTTTAAGAAAACAATGCTACTTTTATCTTCTAAACACTTTAATAAGTTAGAAAGTACTTCTAACTTATCTTTTTCTGGGCTACGAACGATAAATAGTTGAACACGATTGGGAACCTTCTCTTCATTGTCACGATAGTCAATTCGTATACTTCTCCCCATGTTGACAAACTTTGGAATAGACTCAGCTTCAGTGGCTGAAAGTAAAATACGACGTTCTACTATAGGTAACTTATCAACAATTTCCTTCATTTCATCTTGAAACCCCATTTCCAAACATTTATCAAACTCATCGATTATAAGCCATTTAATACTTTCAGTTATTAAATTGCCTTTATCAAGATGATCATTTAATCTACCTGGAGTGGCAAAAAGAATTTGAGGCTTGATACTGCGCATTTCTCGATGTTCGTCCATCGTAGGTCTACCACCATAAACTGCCATAGGTCTTAAGCCCGATTTCATATCTAGAACCACATTAGCCGACTGCTTAGCTAATTCTCGCCCAGGAACCGCGACTACTGCTTGAACCTCATCAATTGCGACATCTAACAATTGTATCAAGGGTAATAGGTAAGCATAAGTCTTTCCTGACCCCGTTGGGGACAACACTATAATATCTTTATTAGAACGTAAAAAAGCTTCTGAAACAGCTTCTTGCATCGGGTTTAGTTCTATTCCCAACTTCTCTATTATTTTATTTATCTCCATTTCGTAATCTATCTATTTCATCAAACTCTTTTCCCTTATTCAAATTCAGATAAATGGTATATAGTGGGGCTAACCATTTATCTTTTGCTTTTGGTGCTATCTTTCTATAACGCTCAAGATAAGGCATTGCTGTTTCATATAGCTTTATTATCTTCGTTCTATTAGAACGACTGTGTTGTACTTTAGCTAACTCAATGGCCTGATCGAAGTAAGCCAATCCTATATTACAAAAAGCATCAGCAAATTTATCGTTTTCTTTTATAATCTGTAGACAGATGTCTATACATTCTTTATAACGTCCTAAATTTAGCAATACTGTACTTTTTGTAAAACGAAATAATACACTTGTAGAGTCAGCTTTTAACGCATCTTCTGTTATACGAAGTGCCATTTCATTGTCGCCTTTCTTGGCATAGTACTCCACTAAACGGGGAAAGAAAAACTCAAAGTTTGGATACTCTTTGAAACCTACTTGCAAGGCTTTTACATACTTTATAGTATCTTTCTGTACCAAATAAGCATCAGCTTCATACTGTCTTACAAAGTTCAACATTGACGTATCACGTTCTGCTAATCGCAAATGACGCATGGTTTTCTCTGTATCTTTCAATTTATATCCACAATACATTGCCCAATAGGCAGCATGTGGCATCAACACATCTTTATGTTCATAGTCATAACCTGTAAAGAGAGACTGCTTATCGCTTTTTATATAGTTATCAAAATATTCATAAGCAGTTTGATAATCCTTTGTATGAATAAAGTATGTACCTCCATTAAACAAATTCGGCCGAATAGAATTAAGTAGCTGCGCATGCCTTTCCCGATACTTAGGACGTACAGGAGTAGGTGTATATAAGCGAGCATCAATAGAGTCAAAACTCGCCATTATCTCATACATTCGTTTTGTTACAGAAAAGAAAGCAGCTGTATCGTATTTCTGCTTTAAATATAATTTCTCATTACCTTGCTCATATTGTTTTATTAAAATATCGCAAAGCACAACCCAAATTTTTATATTTGTGCGATCGACAGAGTCTTCCAATAAAGTTCGCATGGACTTCTCAGCCTTCTTTAATTCTTTTCCAGCCTTAAGTAAATCTCGTGCTGCAGCTATCTGCTTCTTTTGTGCAAATACTAACAACGGACAAAATATGAGTAAAAGTAATATCGTCTTCTTCAAATTATTCCTTATCACTTCTTCAATTTATTAATCAGTGTTTCCAATTCTTGTGCTTTTATCTTATCGCCAAGCAATGTATAAGCCATAAATAAAGGGTTTACCCAATCCACTTTATTGCGTCGCGGGTCTTTAGCCTTCACTCTTTCAAGATAGTTTCGCGCATCAGCAAAATACATCATATAATCATTTTCAGATATCAGTTCTCCTTTTTTCTGCTTTTCTAACACCTCATTCCTTATTTCAATTCCTCGCATATTCAGACATACCCCTATATTGAATGCTATAGGAATAAGGTCAGGTGAAAGTTCATCAGCCTGTTTATAAGCCTCTATAGCTTCATCCCATCTACCAGCCTGCATGGCAATTTCTCCTTTTAGAATCCACGGAACAGATGATTTCGAGTTATTTACAAGTTGGTAATCTATGAAACTCTCTATATTAAAGCGCGCTGTAGAATGTTGATAGAACTTCATTATCCATGAAAAATATTTAGGATTAGTAGGTTCTGTCTCATATAACTTTGCAAGAACAGTAAGATATTGCAACGAATCTTCAGCATTTTTCATTTGTTCACGCATACATTCAGCTTTCACCTCTACTGATGCTTGCGCCGTTTCTTCATATTCTAAAGCTATATCCGAATATTTTTCTGCCAATCTGAAATTCCTTATTTTTAAATAATCATAAGCTAAATAATATGCTGCTATACCACTTTCATCTGGTATATCTGCTACCATTGGATTCTTTCTTGAGTTCAAATAAAGTTCTAAAGCCTTCTGCCCTTCAGTTTTTGTATAGCTACTCTTTAGCAAGAACTGACCAGCATCTATCAACATTGGATACAATGCTCTTATACGCAGTTTATTCTCCTCCTCAAATTCTGGCTTCACTTTTCCTTTACGATTAGGCATTCGATCGAATTCATCGCATTTTAGCGAATATATTGTTCCATCTACCACTGCTCGGTAAATAGTGAGCGAATCCCTATTCGTATTTATTTGTACTCGATGATAAGCAATTTGAGCCTGCTTATTAAACTTTATCGCTTCTGCTTTATTATCTTGCGCTTGTACTGACAAGAAACAAAAAGATAAAAATAAAATAAAAGTTATGTACTTCCTCATAAGCCTAAATATTAATTATACACATCCTATTTTTAGTTCAGTACCCATTCACAATATTTTTAAATAAAAATTAAAAGAGGATATCTAAAATAGGAATTTAAAAAGATTTCCCCCTTATTAGCATGCAAAGATGCCAATAAGGGGGAAACTATAAATTATTCTGAGTAACCTGCGTCAGCAGCGAGTGCCTTTGTTTCAGGTGCTGTAGCTCCCTTAACAAAGTAGTAACTTCCGTAAAGAGGATATGCCCACAAGCTCTTATTTTGTTTGCCTGTATCAAGTGCTTTAGCTTTTTCTAAATAAGAAATAGCTTCATTGTAAACAATGTTAAACTGCTCGCGTGCTTCCTTGGTCAGATTCTTAACTGCCATTACACGCTCTTGAGCCTTATAGAAGAGGCATTGGCCGATTGAAGCATTGATAGCAATCTGTGCACTTTCGTCACTTGCCAACGGTAAAGCCTTCTTTAATGCTTCAACAGCACCATCATAGTTCTTCTTAATACTTTCAAACTGACCTTTCAATACAAGTGCACTGTAATTGTTAGGATCTTTAGCTAGGTGGTTATCAATAATTTGCATAGCCTTATCACCCATACCTAGTGAGTTATAAGTAGACGTCAATGTTGAAAGAAGTGCATCATTTGTTGGGTCTTGCTCATAGATAGATGCAAGTTTGTTAACGTATGCAAGAGAATCCTGACGTGTCTTCAATTGTGAACCCATGATTGCGAGCTTCAAGTTTTGTACTTCCTTTGCACGTTCTTTATTATTCATAGCATATTCAATATACTTTGACGCCTTAGCAAAATCATTATTTTGATAAGCATAAACAGTTGCAAAGTAAGCTATTTCTGACAAGTTTTGGTCTTGGTCCTTAAACTTAACGAATGCAGGATAATCTGCAGACTCAACGTACTCTGCCAAATACTTGTATGCCATTTTATCATCTTTTCCTTGATAGTAAACTCCGCCATTGATAAGATCGTTACGAAGTTTATAAACACGTTCAACCAAAGCAGAGAACTTTGGCTTAACTTTGCCCTTTTCGTTTGGCATATTATCAAACTTAATAGCCTCAACACCAGAATTGAAAGCAGCACCTAACGCCATGTAGAGTCCTTTTTCGTCTACAGGTTTATTGCCTTCCTTACCCATTTGCTTTTGAGTCTCATTCTCAAGCTGAATGCCTTGTTCATAATTTACTTTCTTCATTGCCAATTCGTAGAGACGATTATAAGCCTTAGCCTTTTCCTCGTTACCTGCGAGTTGGTCTAAAGTTGATTGTACCAGATTAGCAGCCTCAGCATAACTCTGAGCCTTCAAAATCGCTTTCAATGGTTCGCTGTCACCAGCAAATGCAGCAGATGTACCTACTAACAACATCACTGCCAAGATTAATTTTTTCATATTAGTTTATAATTTAAAGATTAATACTCTTTATCAAGTTATTGATTCTATGCTTCAATAACGTTTAAATATCTCTCTGTTTTATTCGAAATCAACCGATGGTGCAGCCGTTTCTTCATTATTATCAACAGCCTCTTCATTGCCTCCTACAAGTTCGTTTTTAAAATCTTCGTTCGTTTTATTCCATTGTGAACGACTTTCTTCTTCCACTTGTTCTTCTATTTCAGCACTCATTACTTTGCATACTGATGCTATTACATCATTCTTCTTTGCAAGATTTATGAGGCGAACACCTTGAGTTGCACGTCCCATAACACGGCATTCAGCAACTGAAAGACGGATAACAATACCACTTTGATTGATAATCATAAGGTCGTTTTCATCAGTTACATTCTTTATTGCAACCAATTTTCCGGTCTTCTCTGTTATGTTCAAGGTCTTTACACCCTTACCACCACGATTTGTAAGTCGGTAGTCTTCTACAACAGAACGTTTTCCGTAGCCTTCTTCCGATACAACCATTACAGTTTCGGTTTCAGCATCATCAACTACAATCATACCAACAACAGCATCATCTCCATCTTCATCTAGGCGCATTCCACGCACACCAGTAGAAACACGTCCCATCGTGCGTACTGCGTCTTCGTTGAAACGACAAGCACGACCATTACGATTAGCTATAATAAGTTCGTTATGACCATTCGTTAAGCGTACGTCTACCACTTCATCACCTTCATTTATATTGATTGCAATGACACCATTAGTACGTGGGCGTGAATAATGGCGCAGCGATGTCTTCTTAACCAAACCGCATTTTGTTACGAATACTACATAGTGTGAATCAAGGAATTCCTCATCGTCCAATCCTTTAATACGCAAGAATGCATTCACACTATCATCCGGATCAAGTGCTAACATATTCTGAATAGCACGTCCCTTTGATGTTTTATCTCCTTCAGGAATATCGTAACACTTCATCCAGAAACAACGTCCTTTCTTTGTAAAGAATAACATCGTCTGATGCATCGTAGCTGGATATATGAATTCTGTAAAGTCTTTATCTCTTGTACGAGCACCTTTCGAACCAACACCGCCACGTGCCTGTTCCTTAAAGTCTGCAAGCGGAGTGCGTTTAATGTATCCAAGATGGCTAATAGTAATAACTACAGGGTCGTTAGGATAGAAATCCTCAGCATTAAACTCATGTTCGTCTGGAATAATTTCTGTACGACGAGAATCGCCATACTTTTCCTTTACCTCTTGTAGTTCTTCCTTCATCACCTCTTTGCAGCGTTCTGGATTATCAAGAACTTCTTGTAAATCCTTTATAGTCTGCATCAACTCTTCATATTCAGCATGCAATTGATCCATACGTAGACCTGTCAACTGCGACAAACGCATATCTACAATTGCCTTTGACTGTAGTTCGTCTAATTCAAAACGCTTCTCTAAATTGGTTTGTGCTTCAGCTGGTGTTTTACTTGCACGGATAATATGCACAACCTCGTCGATGTTGTCACATGCAATGAGCAATCCTTCAAGAATATGAGCACGCTCTTTTGCTTTGTTCAAATCGAACTTAGTACGACGAATAGTTACGTCACTGCGATGCTCTACAAAGTACTTCACACACTCTTGTAGGCTCAATAAACGTGGACGTCCATTTACGAGTGCAATACAGTTTACAGAGAACGAGCTCTGCAAGGCTGTCATCTTAAACAATTTATTCAAAATGATGTTGGCATTTGCATCGCGTTTCACATCAACTACGATACGCATACCTTGACGTCCTGTTTCATCATTTACATTTGAAATACCTTCCAACTTACCTTCCTTTACTAAGTCGGCAATGTATTCAATCAGCTGTTGCTTGTTAACGCCATATGGTATTTCGGTTACAACAATCTTATCGTGCTGTTCATCACTTTCTATCTCTGCCTTTGCACGCATTACTACACGACCCTTACCAGTTTCGTAAGCGTCCTTAACACCTTGCAATCCGTAGATATAGGCACCTGTTGGGAAGTCGGGCGCTGGTATATACTGCATCAATTCATCAACAGTGATATCTGGATTATCTATATATGCGCAGCAACCATCTATAACTTCATTCAAATTATGGGTTGGAATGTTTGTCGCCATACCTACAGCAATACCATTACCACCATTAACAAGCAAGTTCGGAATCTTGGTTGGCATCACAGCTGGTTCCTTTAACGTATCGTCAAAGTTATTCACCATATCAACCGTATCTTTCTCAATGTCGTCCATTACATGCTCGCCCATCTTTGCTAAGCGGCACTCTGTATAACGCATAGCGGCTGGTGAGTCACCATCAACAGAACCAAAGTTTCCTTGTCCATCCACAAGCTTGTAGCGCATGTTCCATTCTTGCCCCATACGCACCAATGCACCGTACACGGAAGAGTCTCCGTGTGGGTGGTACTTACCCAGTACCTCTCCAACAACACGTGCACATTTCTTGTAAGGTTGGTTACTAAAGTTGCCTATTCCACGCATTCCGAAAAGAATACGGCGGTGTACTGGCTTAAAACCATCGCGCACATCGGGAAGCGCACGAGCCACAATCACCGACATAGAATAGTCGATGTAAGAGCTCTTCATCTCTTCTTCAATGTTTATTTTCAAAATGCGGTCCTGGTCTATTGTTTGATTTTCATCCATTTTATATTGTTTTTTATCTTCTTTTATAGTCGCATCCCTCAAGTCTTATCTTTTCAATGAAAATCGCCGTAAACGGCATTTATTTTCGTTTTAAGAGCTTTCGGTATTAATTTCAAGCTGTAAAAGTACAAAATAAAAACGACATACAAACCACTAAAAACGAAAAAAATCAGTATTTTAAGGATTGTTATAAGTAGAACTAAAACCGATTCTATCTCTTATCATCGTCAGTAAAGCACCATATTGAAAATACACTGACTGTCTTATTATCCATTACTTGTAGGTGGCAACAAATGTTATAAGCTTCTAAAGATATAAGTTTTAATATTCCACACATCAGTTATTATAGTGAAAAAGATGCTTGATAAAACTAAGAAAAAGAGATTTTTCGCATACAAATGCCTTAAAATGTTTCAGCTCAAATCTCTGATTGAACAGGCAAGATGGTATTACTAAAATGTCAAAATAAAATTATGTAATTTCAAGAGATATTATTTCACTTTCAAAAACAGGTACTTTTGCAACGCAAAACAGGTACTATTACACGATAATATAATTATTAAATTGTATCTAATTGAAAACAAAGAAGTTACCTTGATTGTAAAATTGAATAGGTAACAATTTGGAAACGAGCGAGCTACTTGGCTTTGCTGTTTTCTGCCTAACAAAGAACG